>JBOGBI010000040.1:0-11396 GCA_051656145.1 Mycoplasmoidaceae bacterium | reverse complement strand
GAAACCAATACCTGCAACAAATAATGCATTTGACAACATTGATACTTGTCTTTTTGAATATATTTTATTTTTTGATTGTTGACTATTTGTTGTTTGATAATTTGCCATATGTTCTACTCCTTTATAAAATAATTATATATTTATTATACATCTTATTCAAAAAATATTTTTTGGAAAAATTACAAATTTAAATATATAATTAATTATTAAATACTAAATTAAATTATAGGAAAAATATGAAAAAGAAAATAAAAAAAAGTAACCTAAAATACATATTAATTGGTTTAACAGGCGTCCTGCCCTTAATTGCCATCCCTTTTTTAGGTCTTTTCGCTCATAACAACAATATTTCTGTTAATACGGTTAATACTAGATCATTTAATACAAAAAAGGAAGATGTAACTCCAAATATTGATGGTTTAGCAAAAGAAAAATTTCAAAATGCAATTTACAAAGATGCATATGAAAAAGCTACATATGATCCAGATAGTATACTAGTATATTCTATCTATTGATTTTCTGTGTTTCACAGATTTGGACTTGTTTCACACATATTGTCAGTTTTGTCTATCAATCCAAATCAAAAAATATATTTAATGGAAACTTCGGGAATTAATGATTATTCAACACTACTAGCAATTGATGAAAAAACAGGACAAAGAAAATATCCAAATGTACAAATATTTGAATCAGCTCCAGGTTTTGATAGCACTGATGGAGTTTGATTATTATCAAATAGATTTATTACTCCAATTGATTTTTTTAATAAAATATATGAAGAAAATACAGATAAAGAAACTAAAGAATTACCTAGAATCCATGCATATTTTGCTGATTTTACAGCTTCTTTTGTTATCAAAAATTACTTTAATGGCTCTAATATACCTTTATTAAAGAAAAACATACATGATTTTTGAGGCTTGTTTAATAAATTTGAATCATTTAATGTTTTTGCAGATGGTAGTGCTTCAATAGAATTTTTTGGAACAGATTTTTATAAATTCTTAACAAAAGCAGGTATTGGCGAATACATAAAAGATCCTACAAGTGAATTTAATGGAGAATACAAAGAAGCAGCAAATTTTAGAAAAGAATTTTTAGAAAGCCAAAAAAAGAAAGAGGATTTCTCTCATAGATTTTTAGAAAAAAATAATGCAATTTTGTATGTTATTTCTTTAATTGTTACAAAAGATTTTAATAATGATAATTACTATCCAAAATTAGAAGGTGGAAATAAAATTTCTTATCCTGATTCAAAATTCTTTTTTCCAACAACTGAATTTATTGACGATGTTAATAGAAAAGATTCTACATTTTTAAAAACAAATGATGGTGATTATCTAAACCCTTATAATTCATATGAAGCAGATCTTTTAGAATCATTTAAATATTTAGATGATAAAAAATTTAATGAATTATCAGCAATTTTAAAAGCAAAAAATATTTTAGATGATCCTACTCTTTCACAAGGAATGAATGATAAATTAAATGTTGTTTATTCAGGTACCTTATTAAACAACCCACATATATCATCTGAAGAACAAAGGGTTGTAAGAAAATCAGAATTAAATAATTTAAGAGCCATAAAGAAAATTACTGAAGATGAAAATCCTGGAAAAGACATTCAAATAATTTATAAAGGTCATCCAAGAGATAAAGATATTGCTACAATTAAAAAAGCATTTGAAGAGACTGCTGCTGATCTTGGTTTAAAACCAGATGAAGTTCCAGAATTAAAAATTGTTGATCCTTTAATTCCTTATGAATTATATTTATTTAGTGGAATATTTGATTCAGATCCATTAACTGGCAAAGAAGTAAAACTTTATTCTGCTTTTTCAACAATAATATGATTCTTATATGCTGATGGTAGAGTTGATGATATTATAAAAATTTCAGTAACTGAAGAAGATAAAAAATGACTTGAAGATATTTATGGTTTAGAGTCAAACATATTTAATGCTAAAGGTGAAACAGGTAATAAAAAACTTATTACAACAAAAGAACTTCTAGAACAAGCAGGGATAAAATAAAATGAATAAAGTTAGTGTTGTAATTGAGATTCCTAAAGATTCGAAAATAAAATATGAATATGATCGAAAAACAAATCAAATAATAGTTGATAGAATATTGTATGGTTCTAGTTCATATCCTTTAAATTATGGTTTCATAAGAGAGGCTTTAGATTGAGATGGTGATGAATTAGATGCGCTAATTATTTCTGATCAAATATTTATTCCAGGATGTGTTGTTCCTACAAGAATTGTTGGTGCTATGGAAATGATCGATGGCGGAGAGACTGACACAAAATTAATTACTGTAATTGATTGTGATCCAAGATATAAACATATAAATAATTTAGAAGACCTTTCACCACATTTATTACTAGAAATAAAAGATTTTTTTGAGAATTATAAAAACCTTCAATCTAAATCTGTTGAAATAAAAGGATATAATTCAATTGAATGGGCAATGCAGGAATATAATGAATGCGTTCAACTAATGAATAAATATAAAGACCTTCCAAAAAAAGATTTTGTCAAAAAAATGATGATTGAACACCCAGAGAAATACAAATAGGAGTAAAAATGTCAAAAAAAATTAAAATTGAAATAAGCAAAGACTTATATGATAGTCTTCTAAATAGATATGAAAAAGAAAAACTATCTCTTGTTGCTATTAATGTTAACAATGTTGAGGAGTTTATTGAATACGTATTAAAAAACTTTGATGCAAGTTCAAAGCAATTTGAAAATTTATCAGAAAATCAAAAAAATGCTTTTTCTAATATGGATCTTAGCAATATTGATCTAAATGATTTAGTTAAAAAATTAACTGAATCATTAGGCGAAACAACAAACGAAGAACCAAAAATAGATAACAAAAAATCAAACAACACAAAAAACTAAAATTGCTAAAATATATTTATATATATAAATATTTAAATATTAATATACAGCTATTTTAGTTTTTTACTATAATCAAATAAAAAATGGCTTTATTAATGCCATAGAAGGTATCAAAAATGATAAATGTTTATAGTGAAATAGGAAGACTAAAAAAGGTTCTTGTTCATACTCCAGGCAAGGAAATTGAAAATGTTAGCCCACAAAGATTAGATGAATTATTACTGTCTGCTTTAATAGAACCAGGAAGTGCTATTGAAGAACATGAAAGGTTCACTAAGATTTTAAAAGATCATGATGTTGAAGTAGTTCAATTAGTTGATCTATTAGCTGAAACTTTTAACGCTTGTTCTAAAAAAGAGCAAGCTCAATTTATTCAAAAATGAATAAATGAAGCAAAACCAGAAATTAGAAGTGAAAAAATTAGATTAAAAATTATTAAATATTTAAAGTCATTAAAATCAGTTAATGAATTAATTTTAAAAATGATGCATGGTATCTTTTATTCTGAAATAAAAGAAAAATCAAAACTTGATTTTGTTATTGATCCGATGCCAAACTTATATTTTACAAGAGATCCATTTGCATCAATTGGTAATGGTGTAAGTATTAATAGAATGAAATATGATACAAGAAGAAGAGAGACAATTTTTTCAGATTTTATCTTTAACAATCACCCATCTTATAAAGATACTCCGAAGTATTATAATAGAACTGCTTCTGGAACTATTGAAGGCGGAGACATATTCATTTATAACTCTGAAACACTAGTAATTGGTATTTCAGAAAGAACATCTAAAAAAGCAATTATTCAAATTGCAAAAAACATTAAAAAAAATAAAGAATGTAAATTTAAAACAATTTATGCTGTAAATGTTCCAAAAGCAAAAAATTTAATGCATTTAGATACATGATTAACAATGGTTGATTACGATAAATTTATTTATTCGCCAAATATGAATTCAACTATCAAATTTTATAAAATTGATATAAAAAAACCAAATGAAATGAAGCAACTAAAAATTACATTGGAAGCTTTTTTAAAAAAAGTTACAAAAAGAAAGCCAATCTTAATTCCTGTTGCAGGTAAAAATGCAAAACAATTAGATATTGATGTAGAAACTCATTTTGATGCTACAAATTATTTAGTTATTAGCCCAGGTGTTGTTGTTGGGTATAGTAGAAACAAAAAAACTCAATTAGCACTAGAAAAAGTTGGTGTTAAAGTATTATCTTTTGAAGGTAATCAGTTATCTCTTGGTATGGGTTCTGCAAGGTGCATGTCTATGCCATTAAAAAGAGATGATATTTAATTAAAAATAGGAGAAAAAAATATGCCATTAAATTTAAAAGGAAGAAGTTTAGATACAATGCTAAACTTCACTACAAAAGAAGTTAATTACTTAATCGATTTAAGTATTGATTTAAAAAAAAGTAAGCAACAAGGACTACATGTTAACAATAGGCCTTTAGTTGGGAAAAATATTGCTATATTATTTCAAAAAGACTCTACAAGAACAAGATGTTCATTTGAAGTTGCAGCATCTGATTTAGGAGCTGGTGTCACTTATATAGGTCCACAAGGTTCTAACTTTGGAAAGAAAGAATCAATTGAAGATACTGCAAAAGTGTTAGGTAGATTCTATGATGGAATAGAATTTAGAGGCTTTGCACAATCTGATATTGATGCACTAGTTAAATACTCAGGTGTTCCAGTTTGAAATGGTTTAACAGATGCTGAACATCCAACTCAAATAATTGCTGACTTTATGACAATGAAAGAAAAATTTGGAGATTTAAAAAATAGAAGAATGGTTTTCATTGGTGATATTAAAAATAATATGGGAATATCATGTATGATTGGTGCTGCTTTTATGGGAATGCATATAACATTATGTGGCCCAGCATCATATGCAAAAGAAGTTGATAAAAACTATATTAAAAAATGTGAAGAACTTTTTAAAATTAATGGTGGATCTTTATCATTTTCAGATGATAAAATTAAAGCTGCAAAAGATGCAGATGTAATTTATACTGACGTATGAGTTTCTTTAGGTGAAGATTTTTCTTTATTCGAAAAAAGAATTGATGATTTAAAAGATTACCAAGTATGTGAAAAAATGATGAAAGCTGCAAACAAAGAAGCAATATTCTTACATTGCTTACCTGCATTTCACGATAAACACACTGAATTCTCAAGAGAAATAGCAGATAAATTTGGTAAAAAATTTCCACAAGTAAAAGATGGTGCGATGGAAGTTACTGATCAAGTATTTCAATCAAAACAAAATCACGCTTTTGATCAAGCAGAAAATAGAATGCATTCAATTAAAGCTATTATTTTAAGCACAATTGGATATTAATATGTCAAAAATAGTAGTAGCTCTTGGTGGCAACGCTCTTGGTAATAATCCAGATGAACAAAAAAAATTAATTGAAATTCCTGCTAAAAAAATTGTTTCTTTAATTAAAGATAATCACAAAGTAATTGTTGGACACGGAAATGGTCCACAAGTAGGAATGATCTTTAATTCATTTGTTGATGCAAGAAAAAATAATCCAAATAATGTTTTAGTTCCATTTGCAGAAGCTGGAGGAATGAGTCAAGGATACATTGGATATCATATGATCACTGCAACAACGAATGAATTAAAAAAGGCAAATATCAATAAAGATGTACTTTACTTCTTAACTCAAACAATTGTTGACGCAAACGATGCAGGATTTAAAAATCCTACAAAGCCTGTTGGACCATTTTATAAAACAAAAGAAGATGCAGAAAAAAACAATCCTAATAGCACAATTGTTGAAGATTCTGGAAGAGGTTTTAGAAAAGTTGTAGCTAGTCCTAAACCAATTGATTTTATTGGAATAGAGACAATTAAAAAAGTCGTTGATTTAAATTCTGTTGTTATCTTTGGTGGTGGTGGCGGAATACCTACTATCTTTAAAGATAACATGTTTGTTGGTGTTGATGGTGTCATTGATAAAGATTTTGCTCTTTGCGAAATCGCAAATAAAATTGATGCTGATATATTTGTTGTTTTGACTGCTGTTGATAACATTTATATTAACTTTAATAAACCTAATCAAGAAATTTTAACAAAGGTTAATGTTGCACAATTAGAAAAATATTGTCTAGAAAATCAATTTGCACCTGGAAGCATGCTTCCAAAAGTTCAAGCTTCAATAAAATTTGTAAAAGGTAATAATAATCGAAAAGCTATTATTGCATCTTTAGATAAAATGGAAGAAGCATTAAAAGGTGAATCAGGGACACAAATAACTGACTTATAATCTCTTATTAATTCTTTAATATGTTATACTCAAAAAGAAAGGAAAATAAAAATGAAAAAAGCGAAAAACAAATCTAATAAGTTAGATTCTAGTAGCGAACCAAAAGTTCAACCTATTTCTGAAGCTTCAACATCTAAAAAAATATCATTCTTCTCAGCAATGTTAGTTGTCGTTGGTTCATCAGTAGGTGCTGGAATCTTCTTAAGATCTGCTTCTGTCCTTGACCATGCTCAAGGA
The DNA here is from genome assembly GCA_051656145.1 of Mycoplasmoidaceae bacterium. Lineage (GTDB taxonomy): Bacteria > Bacillota_I > Bacilli_A > Mycoplasmatales > Mycoplasmoidaceae > CAMREV01. The sequence continues at coordinate 4,956 of JBOGBI010000040.1, read as the reverse complement.
AGTTTACCACTAGCTATTTTAAGTTGATTAGTTGCTGCATTTGCAGTTATTGCTATGGCACTTAGTTTAATTGAAATTGCAAGTGCAAGAAATGATAACCTATCATTAATTGGATGATGTAAAACATTCAATAGTAGAATAATGTATAAAGCATCTAAAAACTTTATGTTTTATATCTACTTACCACTTACATACTTCTTTATGCCCATGTATGTATTAATACAATTACAAGATGGAATAGGAGTGTGAACTCATACAACAGTTGATGCAGATGGTGTTGTTAATCTTGTTCCTTATTCGTTTGGGACTCAGGTTGATTGACTTATATGAAGTTCAATCTCTTTAGTAATTAGTATATATTTTATTTTCTCAGCTGGTTTATCTTCTAAAATAGGTAATATTCAAAACTTAGCAATAAGTTTTGTTAAATTTATACCATTATTAATTGCTGCTTTTATTGGCTATGCATTCATATCTATGGAAGGAACTGGAGGAATTGTAGCAGCTCCAAATCCACAAGATAATTATGATCCTACAAGATTCTCGACATTTAGTCCTGGTTTTGGAATGTTCTTAGCTGTTTCAGGAATTTTCTTTGCATATGATGGATTCTATGTAACTGCTGGATTACAAACTGAAATGAAAGAACCCCAAAAAACTCCAAAAGCTATTTTATTTGGTTTAATTATTGTTACTGGTATTTATTTAGCAATTGCAATTTCAATGTCATTAAATGGTAGTGGAAGTTTCTTTGGATTTGGTGAATGATTAGTTTCAGAAAATCTTGATTGATTATTTGGAATAGTTAACATATTAATTGCAATTGGTATTCTAGGAATAATAAATGGATTCTCATTATGAGCTCCAAGATTTACAGAAGATTTAATTCGAGAAAATGAATTACCATTATCAAGTAGATATGTTAACAAACTAAATGCAAATAAACCAGTAGTTGGTATTGCATATACATTAATTGCTAGTGTTCCAATAATAATATTATTTAGCATTATTGGTGCATTAGGTTTTGACGATACTGTAGGATATGGAGATGATTTCTATGGATCTAAAATGGGAGCATTATATAGTTTCTGTGATATTGTCGCTAACTGAACTGCTGTGTTTGCATTTGCATTTATCGTAGCTGCAATTTATGGTGGGATTAGAAATCGAAAAACAGAAAAGATAAAAACGCAAAAATATAAAAACTTTATGCCATTTGCAATATCATCTGTTCTTATAATGTCAATTACTCTATTCTTTACAGTGCTAACTCCAATAATAGATTTAATGTTGATATATGTACCTTCATATGTACAAACACCTGAAGATTTACTTGGTAGAATAATGCTTGTTGTTGTTTTATTATTATTCTTTGCAATTATGTTTGTTCCAACATTTGTGGAAGACTACATTGCTAAGAAAAAAGGCTCAAGTAAAAAAGAAATTGATATAAATATAAAAGAAAATTTAGAAATATAATTTTTAAAAACTAAAACTAAAAACATTTTGTTTTAGTTTTTTTTATTATGTATAAAAAAAGTAGTAAAATTATAAGGTAATTCAAAAGGAAATTTATGAGAAGAAAACTAATTATCGGAAATTGAAAAATGAACAAAACTAAAAAAGAAATTTTAGACTTTGTAAAAGATTTTCAAAATGAAATAAAAAATTTAAATTTAAATTGTGATTATGGAGTTGCTCCATCATCAATATATTTAGAGTTTACTAAAGAGGCATTTAAAGACAATAATAAAATTATTATCTCTGCTCAAGATGCACACTTTGAAGAAAAAGGTGCATTTACTGGAGCAAACTCGTGATCACAATTAAAAGATATTGGGATTAAATATTCAATTATTGGGCACTCTGAAAGAAGAGAAATGTTTGGCGATACTAATGCTGTTGTTAATAAAAAAACTACAAAATTATTACAAGAAAAAATTGTTCCAATTCTTTGTGTTGGCGAATCATTAGAAGATCGAGAATCAGGCAATGCAAATACTATTGTAACAAAACAACTTGAAATGGCTTTAATTGGTATCGAAGAAAACGAAATTAAAAATTTAGTAATTGCATATGAACCAATTTGAGCTATAGGTACTGGTAAAAGCGCAACTTCACAAGATGCAGAAGATATGTGCTCTGAAATAAGAACTAAAATAAAATGTTTATTTGGTGAAGAAATTGCAAATAAAATAATTATTTTATATGGTGGATCTGTTAATGAAAAAAATGGTAAAGAATATTTATCACAAGAAAATATTGATGGCGCTTTAGTTGGTGGAGCATCATTAGACGCAAAACTATTTGTTAACTTATTAAAAGTGGTTGCATAATGAAAAAACCAGTTTTATTAGCGATTTTAGATGGTTATGGAATAGCACCAAAATCAAATATGAATGCTATCTCTCTTGCTAAAAAACCCACTTTAGATAAATTGTTAAGTGGAGAATATCCATATGCAGAATTAGAAGCTTCTGGGAATGCTGTTGGACTTCCTGAAGGTCAAATAGGAAACTCTGAAGTTGGACACTTAAACATTGGTGCTGGAAGAGTAGTTTATACTGGACTTTCTTTAATCAATAAAGATGTTAAAGATGATAATTTAAAAAATAATGAAGGGTTAATTAAAGCAATTAAAAATGCAAAAGATAATAATTCTAAATTTCATATTATGGGATTAATGTCTCCTGGAGGAGTTCACTCACATGAAGATCATATCTTTGCTTTAATGAAAATTGCTAGTATGAATGGCTTACATCCAATTGTTCATTTATTTACAGATGGAAGAGACGTTCCACCAAGGTCAGTTAAAGGTAGCATTGAAAAATTAAGCACTGTTTTAAAAGAAACTAATGGAATCATTGGATCAATTGCTGGAAGATACTATGCAATGGATCGTGATAAAAGATGAGACAGAGTTCAAAAAGCTTATGATGTTTTAATTGGCGAAACTAATACAACTTTTACAGACATCAATAAATACATTGACGAACAATATGAAGCTGATATTAATGATGAGTTTTTTACTCCTACAATAAATGTAAATATTGACAAAGTAAAAATAGATAATAATGATTCAATCATCTTTGCAAACTTTAGACCAGATCGAGCAAGAGAACTTGCTCATTTAATAATTGGATCAAATTATTATGATTATGAAAACAAAAATAAAAAAACAAATTTATTTTTTGCAACAATGATGAAATATGAAGGGATTGAACCAAACTTTGTATTATTCCCTCCAACAATAATTAAAAATACAATTGGAGAAGTAATTGCAAACAATGGTTTATCTCAATTAAGAATTGCTGAGACTGAAAAATATGCACATGTAACATTCTTTATGGATGGTGGAGTTGAAGTTGATTTCCCAAGAGAAGATAAGATTTTAATTGACTCTCCTAAAGTAAATACATATGATGAAGCATATAAAATGTCAGCTGAAGGCATTACAAATAGATTATTAGAAGTAATGCAAAATTACGATTTAATCATTTTAAACTTTGCAAATCCAGATATGTTAGGACACACTGGTAATATGGAGAAAACAATTTTAGCAATTGAGTGAATTGATGAACAAGTTAAAAGAATTTGAGACAAAATAAATGAATTAGATGGAACAATGTTCTTAACTGCTGATCATGGTAATGCTGAATCAATGTTAGATGAAAAAGGCAACGTAATTACTGCTCACACAACTAATTTAGTACCCTTTGTTTGCACTGATAAAAATATTTTGCTTAAAAAAAGTGGAAATTTGTCAAATATTTCAAGTACTATATTACAATATATAATGTTAGACATACCAAAAGAAATGACATCAAGTTCATTATTGGTGAATAAATAAATAATTTTTAAAGAAAAAGGAATAAAAAATGGGTAAATTTCATATTAAAAATATCTCTGCTTATGAAGTATTAGATTCAAGAGGATATCCAACTGTAGCTTGTGATGTTTTTTTAAGTAAGGGAGTTGTAGCAAAAGCTATGGTTCCATCAGGAGCATCAACTGGTGAAAGAGAAGCTGTTGAATTAAGAGATGGCGAAAAAAATAGATACAATGGTAAAGGTGTTTTAAAAGCAGTTAGCAATGTTAATGATATTATTGCACCAGCATTAATCGGTAAAGATTCAAGAAAACAATCAATGATTGATGAAATCATGATTGAATTAGATGGAACAGAAAACAAAGCAAAATTAGGTGCTAATGCAATTTTAGCTGTTTCTTTAGCAGTTGCTAAAGCTGCAGCAAAAGCTAGCAAAAAACCATTATATAAATATATTGCTGAAGATATTGTACAAGAGCCACAAACAGAATATATTATGCCAGTACCAATGTTAAATGTAATTAATGGTGGAGCTCATGCAGACAATACAATTGATTTCCAAGAATTTATGTTTATGCCTGTTGGCGCTAAAACTTTAAATCAAGCTTGTCAAATAGCTTCTGAATGTTTCCATGCATTACAAAAAATATTAGCTGAGAAAAAATTTGACACTAATAAAGGTGATGAGGGTGGATTTGCTCCAAGATTAAAAGATGCAAACCAAGCTTTAACATTAATGATGGAAGCTATTAAAAAAGCAGGATATACTGCAGGAACTAATAAAGGTGTAGCAATTGCACTAGATCCAGCTGTTTCTGAACTATATGATCCTAAATCAAGAACATATATATTTGAAAAAGCAATTAAAGCAAAAATCTTAACAAAAGAAAAAGGAACTTTTACATCTGCTAAAATGGTTCAATACTGAGAAGCATTAGTTAAAAAATTCCCAATTATTTCTATTGAAGATGCTTTATCTGAAAAAGACTGAGATGGATTCATTGAACTAAATAAAAAAATTGGTAAAAATGTTCAAATTGTTGGTGATGACTTATATTGTACTAACCCTAAAATTTTAGAAGTTGGAATTGAGAAAAAAGCATCAAACTCTGTTTTAATTAAATTAA
>JBOGBI010000039.1:0-2238 GCA_051656145.1 Mycoplasmoidaceae bacterium | reverse complement strand
GAAAACAATGTAAATATAATTTTGAGATAATTTAGGATCTGAAATTAAAATTGTTGCAATCATTGTGAATGCTATTCCATATCAAACACATGATTCACCAAAATAATTTGGATGTCTTGATATTTTTCATAGTCCTGTTTGAATAAAAGCATTATTTATATTTTCTTTATTTTTTGTTTTATTATTATAAAAAACATTTTTTTGATAATCACCAATAGTTTCAAATATCAATCCAAATAGCGAAACTAAAAGTATTAATGAAGCAAAATTAGTTGAACTATTTTTTATAATTAAACTAGCATCATAGTTTAAAAGCATAATTCCAGGTAACGAAGTCAAAAAGACAATAAATGCTTGCAAAGTTCAAAAACCTCCAAATTTTAAAAATGAATTTCTCATACTATCAAATCTATGATCAACTTTTATTTTTATAATTCTCATAAACAAATATGTTCCTAGTCTTAAAGCTCATAGATTCATTAATACAAAAACTAGTATTTGATTAATATGAAAGTTCTGTTTTCAAGCAAAAAATATTATTGTTAATGCAGAAAAAGATAATGCATATGTAATATCTGTAAAAACATCACTTTTAAAAATTCATGCAAATATAAAGAAAAAGTAGTTTATCCCAAAACTTATTAAAAAAATTCATAATATGTTAATAAATTCCATAGCAAACCTAAATATATTTATTGTAATTATACATTAATATTACTTATTATTTTTTATGATGAAATTCTTTTCTTTAAATATTGTCTCATACTTTCATCAAAAACTTCTTTTCTAATTCTACATTTTTCTAACTTTAATATGTCAAATAGATAGCTTTCTTCTTCTTCTCGACATCTAAATTCACCATCTTCATTAAAGATAAATAATCCTTTATCAAAAGCTCAATGATATTCGCTTTTCATCATTATTCCATTACTAGGATTTGAAACATGATAAATATCATCATTTTCTCTTTTAATATTTTTAACTTCATATATATGACAAGCATGAAGATCATTGAATCTTGCAGTTAGTTTATCATTACTATTTTTGTAATCAACTAAATCAGAATAAATATCATTTTTATCATGAATTAAATTTTTTGATAATCTATCTTCAAGAATCATTTTTTTGAATTTGCTTCTTTCTGCAGAAATTGCATTTTGTTTATTTAGTTCTTCTACTTTTTTAATAAGTTCATAATTATTATTATTTTCGTCCATATATTCGCATATCGAATTAATTATTTTTTCTAAATCATAATCTTTAAAATTATTAATAATTAAATTTTTATATGTTTCATTATACATTTGTTCAATTTCTTTTTTGCTATCCTTTATAGAAAGAAATTTTATGCCAGAATTTTTATTTCTTTTTCTTTTTTCTATTATTTCGTATTTTTCATCAAAATTTTTAAAATTAAAATTTTTGTAATATAGCAAACACATAAATAAAGAAAAACCTAAATTTCTTACTCAACTTATTGCACTTTTCTGTCCATTAAATACAATAGATAATCCCATATTTTCAAATTTTTCTAATTTATCTTTAATACCATGACATTCCAATATAAATCCTTCTTTTTTAAAATTACTAAACATAACAATATCTAACGCAGTTAGTATTTGACAGTATTGTCTTGCAGTACTTTGAGCAACTTCTTTTTGAGCTTTTGCAGGAGTTACATTTATTCCATTTACCATTAATGAATATAAATTGTTACCATTTTTATTATTATTTTTTGTATTTCTTATTTCTATTTCTCTTACTTTATCAAAATCCTTAATATTTTTATAAAGCCTTTTCATCATATTAAAAATATCAGTATCCATATTTCAGATCATTGGTTTTTTAAAATATCTTTCAACTTTTTCAAAATCTTCAATGTAATTAAGATCACCATTAAAAAAAGAGTTCATAATAGAATTTACTTTTTCTATCAAATCTTTACTCATTGTTCAACTCCTGAATTTTTTTGATAACGGGTATGATCGCATTTACAACAATTGAATTTCCAGCTTGTTGATAAAGTTTTGGTTCTTTTAAATTTTGTTTTTTTACTCTATCATAATCTTTTTCATCAAAACCCATTAATAAATATGCTTCTCTTGTAGTTAAAAATCTATATTTCGCTTTTGATAAGTCTTTACATTCTATTTCTGTACCTCTTAAGTCTATTACTCCAGAATTCGGATGTCTATCTTGTCTAGTTGTTAAAGTTCTTGCATATTTATGTTTTTTAAA
>JBOGBI010000038.1:0-1101 GCA_051656145.1 Mycoplasmoidaceae bacterium | reverse complement strand
TCCAAACCCAAAATGTTCTAAAATCGCAAATAAAAAATCATGTTCCACTCTATCAAATGCTTTCTCGAAATCTAGACTAATTATATATCCTTTCCTTTCATTTTCTTTTAAAATACTCATTATATCTCTTATACTACTAGTTGTGTCTGCAATATCCCTCCCTATCACCCCATAAGCTTGGTTTGTCTCAATTATTTTTGGTAGCACATTCTTCAATCTATTCGATAAAATTTTAGCTAAAATCTTCAAATCTCCATTTAACATTGTAATCGGTCTATAGTTCTTCAGACTCTTTTTATCACCTTTTCTTTTATAAATCAACTTCATTAATCCCATACTCATTCTTTGATCTAGTTCTTTTTTCTTAAATATTTCATTATACACTTCTTTTAGGATCTTACTTATTTCCTTTTTGAAAGTCTTATAAAATTCATTTACTATTCCATCTATTCCTGGACTTTTTTTACTTTTTAAACTTTCTATCGCTTGTATTATCTCCTCTTCCTTTATTTCCTCATCACAGTCTCTTTTATCTTCTTTATCTACTCTAGCTTTGATATGTTGCAGTAAGTAACTTTTATTCTCCTCTTCTATCCCCTCCGCTCTAAACAACTCTTCATAAAATGTCTTTACTTCATTTAAAATTAACTTTGTTCCTTTTATACATTCCTCATCTTTATTTTTAAGTTCTTTTATTGATTCTGCTCTTCCCTTTCTTCTTTCCAGGTCAAAGAAAAATTTTGTACATTTTTCCCCTTCTACTGTGTATTTAGCTTTACTCCTTAGTCTTGCTCCCTGACATTTTTCTTCTTCTATTTTCTTAAGCTTCTCTTCTAACTCTATTATTTTTTGAACATCAATTTCTTTTTCTTTTGTTTCTTTTCTTAAACTGTCTCTAATTCCCTGTTCTCTGGCATTTTTGGCTTTTCTCATAACTTTACTGCACTTAATTGAATATTTTTTTATTTCATATTTTACATTTTCCCACCATATTCGCTTATCTTCTAAATACATCCCATTCTTCTTTTCACTCTCTATTAAATCATATACACCTAATTTGTAATTCTCATCTTTTAAAAGTTCAGAATTTAAAATCCACAC
>JBOGBI010000037.1:0-6490 GCA_051656145.1 Mycoplasmoidaceae bacterium | reverse complement strand
ATACTTATATAGTAATAAATGTGTTTTAAATAACTTTAATTGAATAAACAAAATTCCTAATGATAATAATGTAAAAATAAGATATCGTCATTGTGGAAAACTACATAATGCTAATTTTACAATTGATAATGATAAAGTGATAATTAACATCGATGAAGAAGTTAAGTCTATCTCTATTGGACAATATGTTGTTTTATACAAAGATGACATATGTCTTGGCGGTGGAGAAATAATCGGAATATAGATAAAAAATATAATATTATTTAGATTACTTAAATTGTTTAAATATCATAATATCTAAGCTATTTAAGCAGAATTTTACAAATCATTATAATTATTTAAAAAGAAAATATAAGAATATGAAAAAGAAATTAAAAAAATATAAGAAAAAATTTAAAAAATGAATTAAAAACAAAAACAAAAAATTTCACAGATATTGAGAACGATGTTAATAACGAAGTTCTTAGAACTTTTATTTTTTTAACTATCTATAGTAGGATATTTATTTTTTATTTTTGAATTTAAAATTAATCCACAAATAAAAGCAGGTACTAAGAAAAGAGATAGTACTCCCATCAAAGTAGCAGAATTAGCTAAATCAGGATCGTCTAAGTTAACTATTAATGTTTTAATTGCTCAAATTATGTCTAATACAATTAATACAAATAATGGAATTATTAAAAAAAATAATGCAAAAGAAATGATTTGATACTTAACACTTTTTTTTGAAAAATCATAATATACCTTTAATTTTTGATCCCCAATAAAAATTTGCTCATCCTTTTGTTCTTGTTTATTTTTAATATAATCTTCATCTACATAAACTTTTATTTCTTTATTTTCTTCCACAATACTCCCTTTTAACTTGTATTTATAAATCATAACATAATTTTTTATTTTTAAATAAAATGGCTTCAAAAATTTATACTTTTTTAAAATTTCATATATATAAATTTTATCTTTTTTAAAATTTTATCTGTTATACTGTAAAAAACATTTTAGGAGCATTATGGCAGCGCTAGAACCAGCTAATTTGTATGAATTAATTGCTAACAAAAAAGGTTTTAAAATACCAATTTATCAAAGAAATTATGATTGAAATAAAAAAGATATTAAAAAATTTTTTAAAGATATTTATGAAAATTATGAGAGACACCAAGAAAAAAAATATGGTCGTGATGATGCAAAATATTATGTAGGTAATATTATTGTTTATGATGACCAAAAACAGTACAGTGATATCTTAATGGTTGTAGACGGTCAACAAAGAATAACTTCTACAATAATTATTTTTGCATCAATGAGAAGAATATTAAAAAACAAATATGATTTAAATAAAAATGATGATTCAGAACTTAAAGAGGAATTTGATGAATTGATGTACAGTATTGAAAAAGTAACTTCTGAAAATATTAGAGATAAAACAAAGATAAAATTAACTAGTCTTGAACATGATGAATTACTTGAAAAATTATGTTTCTGAAATGAAAATAAAAAAAGTTTTATCGAAAGTAATGAAAAGTGAAAATCATCAAATATTTATTGTAATTTTAATGAAATGACAAATTATTTTTTAAGTAAAATAAAGAGTCTTAATTACAACAAATTAGAAGAAGTTATTAATTTTTTTAAAAAAGATGTTATTAAATCATTTTCACACACCTTAGTTGCATTAATTAAAATATTTGCAGAAAGAGACCAACCAAGTAAAATATTTGAAACTGTAAATACTACTGGCAAAAAATTAAAATCATCTGATTTAATTAAGAGTTATATATTTTTCTATGCTCATGATGAAATGATATCTTTATCTGAATTTTACATAAGCCATGTTGAATCCAAAATAAATGAATTAAAATTATATAATGATTTATCAGAATGGTATAGACATATGATATCAGTATTCCATTCAGAACATCATCTTTATTCAAAAACAAAAAACAATGGTTTAGATATTTTCTATGGATTTAAAGATGCAATTAATAATGAGCAAAATATTGAAAAATATAAAAACATTTTCAATAGATCTTTTAATTTTGAGAATTTTGAGGAAACAGAAGAAATTGTTCAAATACTAATTAAATATGCAAAAATAACTACTTTTGTTTATGAAAAAATAAAATCAGATAAAGCATCAAATAAACAAGTTATTTACAATAAAATAATAGAAAATGCATGAAGTACATATTACCCATTAATTCATTCATTAGTAATGGATCTTTTTGTTAAAGATGAAAATAACGAAAATGAATTCATTTGCACCGACGAGAAAAAAGTAATTGAAGAAATTAATAATGTAGCAAGACTTGTTATGCATACTACTTTAAATGGTAGCGAACAAAAAAATCTAACAAGAGGACCAGCAACTCTTTATTCAAGATACCAAAAAGAAATGGAAGATAGTAAAGAAGAAATTTTATTCTGAGATTGAATGAAAAAAAGGCAAGAAGATGATGTTCAAATTTCAGCTTTTAATAAAGATAAATTAAGAGATATGATAAGAACATCTAATATTTATCAGACATCTAAATCAAAAGCTAAAATAATGTTAGCAGCTATAGAAGGTTATTCAACAAATTTCGAAACATCTTTAAATGAACTTTTAGATGATTATGAAGTTGAACATATTTTTCCTGTTAGTCCATCATCAGAAGCAGAAAAAGAATATTATGAATACTTTACAAATAAAGATGATGCTAAAGATTTTTACAATAGAATTAGACATACTTTAGGAAATCTAACACTTGTTACTCCTGAAGCAAATAAAAAATTAAAAAATAAACCTTGATCAAATAAAAAAGAAATTTTTTATAATGAATCAAAGCTAAAACTTAACACCAATTTATCTCAATATGAAAAATGAGATGAGAATAGTTACAACTCTCGTATTGATTCTTTAATAGATCATTTAGTTAACTTCCTGAGCATATAAAAATTACTTATATAATCAAAAAATTTATTATAATAATTAAAAAGCGCAAGGATTAATATGAGTTCAAATGAAAAGTTTGGTATTGAAGTAGTTTATAGCATAGAAACAGAAATATCTATTAGCTACTTAGATAATATAATTTCATTTACTATACCAAGAAATCAAATTAGATTGTTATCAACAGAAGAACATGATGAGATTGATAATTATGGAGTATATTTCTTAGTAGATATAAAATCACAAAATTTATATATTGGTAAAACAGATAATTTATTAAAAAGAATTAGAGAGCACAGCAGAGGTTCAGAAAAAACATTTGACTATGTTTATGCATTTACTACAAAAGGTAATTCAATGTCACAAACTTATATTGATTATCTTGAGCATTACTTTATTAAAAAATTGAATGAATCAGAATATTGAAATTTATACAACAAAGATTTAAGAGTTAAAATCCCTAATTTAAAACCTATTGAAAAAGTTAATTTAACTAAGTTAATAAAAAACATAGATTGCTTATTATCTTTTTTGAGAATAACTTTAAAAGATAAAACAAGAAAAATTGAAAAAAGCAAGAAGATTATTGAAATGGAAAAACCCATTGAAATACAAAAAGAAGTTTCTGATGAAGTTTTCACTTTTAAAGGAGCTCATTTTGTTTATTCTTCAGAGGGTTCTTTTTTACTTAAGAATAGTGTAATAAAAGGTTCTTCTAAAATGGAAAAATCAAAAGTTGAAGAAAAATACAGGGAAAGATTAAGTGACTCTGTAATTCAAAGAAAAAATTTAATAGAAAATTGAATTTTAAATAATTGAATTAAAAAAACCAATAATAATGATGAATATATTTTGTTAAAGGACATTAAATTAAATTCTCCATCTCAAGCAGCAAAAATTGTAAGTGGTTTATATACTGCTGATGGATGAACTACATTCAAAAATAAGAATGGTAAAACTTTAAAAGAAGTATATAGGTAAATATATTTTATTATAGTTTAAAGCTAAAATAATTCAAAATATAAAAATAAAAAGGATTATTATGAATAATACAATAATAATTGGAAATGGTATTTTTTATAAATATGGCTATTTTGATTTTCAGTGTGATGAATGCATAAAAAAAAGCGATGATAATAGATGTAAGAAGTGTGAGAAAATAAAATTAGATGAAATATATAAAAAAGAACTTAAAAAACTTATTGATGAATATTTGTCAAAAATTCATAAAAGCAAAAATGCATTTGATTTAGATGGAATAAATTTAAATTTATTTTTGAATTCATCAAGTCTAGAAAAATTAAATAAATTTAGTAATTTTTTTGTATCAAATGATGAATGTCAATGAAAAAGATTAGAAGAAATTTTTTCTTCTTCTGATGATAATTATAAAATTAATTTTTTTTCTGGAATTTTGTATCTAAAAATAAAGGAGTGAAAAAAAGAAATAGATAACAAAAACATAATCTATTATGAACATTTAATAGAAAAAGAAAAAATTTTCATTGATATTAATTATGTTAAAAAAAGTTTAAATAATTTTAATGAAAATCCCTTTATTAAAGGTTCTATGGAATTTATTGAAATATTCAAAGAAACTATAATTTTTAAAAAAATTTTAAATTTTGAAGATAAAAGATCTAAATTGAATCGTTTGGAAAAATTTCGTTTAGATGATATTTTAATAAATGAAATTAATAAATTTTCATTATATTTATATAGCTATTTTATTACTTCTTCACTTATTAATGTAATGCTTAAATTTAATTCAAAAAGTGATGAAGGATTTTTAAATATATTTACAAATTTAAGTATAGAAAATTGATATACTTTTAATTATTTATTTGATGATTTAATGATGAAAGATTTAAGGATTGAAAAAAACTATTCAATGATAAAAGATTTAATAACTCGGCCAAATATTAATCAATATAAAAATAAAGTTATATATCTTCACGGAAAAATTTTGTCTGATAATTTAGGTTTTTTGAAGAGTGAATATGAAAAATATACTGGCCCAATAATTGGAGATAATATAAATGAGAATTATGAAAAATTAAAAAATGACTTCAATATAGGAGATGATATTTTTTTATTTGGTATCAGCCCATATGGAGAAGAAAGACTTATAAAATCTATCGCTAGTTTAGATAATAAAAAAAGTATTTTTATTTCATATAAAAATAAAGAAGATATTATAAAATGAAAAAAGATTAATGAAATTTCAAAAGAAAAACATAATTTAAATTTTTGACATTGTGATAAATGAGAAAATAAAGCGAAAAAGTATGATGAAGAAGTTTTTAATAAAATATTAATGAAGGTTAAATCAGAACTATAAAATACATTTTTTACACATCTTATTAAATTAAGATATTTTTTAATTATAAAATAATCTGCAGTATTTTATCATTACTGATTAAAATATTATTAATGTAAAAACATATATTAAGGTATTTATGAAGAAGTTAAAGGTTTTTGAAACATTTGCAGGTATTGGCTCTCAACATAAGGCTCTTGAATACTTAAAAAAAGAATATGGTTATGATTATGAAGTTGTTGCCACAAGTGAATGAGACATAGATGCAATAATAGCATATGCTTCAATCCATTATCCTAATTTTTATTCTAGGTCAAAACCAGTAGAGAGAGAGAGAGAGAGAGAGAGAGAGAGAGAGAGCTATCTTTCAAAGTTCACATTCTCCCTTGATGGTAAAAAACCTTTAGATAAAAATAAATTTAAAAGCCTTGATAAAGATAAAAAAATAAAATTATATAAAGCTCATAAAATTTCTAAAAATATTGGAAGCATCTTAGAAATAAGTGCTGATGATCTTTTAAAAATCAATAACAATAAAAAAGTTGATTTAATAACATATTCTTTCCCTTGCCAAGATTTATCAGTTGCAGGTTCTTTTTATGGATTTAATAAGGGAATGTCAAAAAACTCAAATACAAGATCAAGTCTACTATGAGAAATAGGAAGAATATTAACTGAATTAAAAGAGAAAAATAAATTACCTAAATTTTTATTATTAGAAAATGTTCCTAACATGATTAGTTCAAGGCATATGCCAGAATACATTAAATGAAAGAAATTTTTATTTGATCTTGGTTATAAGACAAAAACTTATAAACACTCAGCATATGATCATGGTATTCCTCAAATAAGAAAAAGAGTTTATGCAATTTCGATTTTAGATTCAAATTTACAATTTGATAAAAAAGAATATGAGATAAAAGACTGTGATGCTTTACCAAATAAACTTCCAAAAGAAGATCGAATTAAGAAAAAAGAATTAAAGGATATCATAAAACAAAATTATTCAATTCGAAAATATAAAGAAGAAGCGTTAAAGGCAACACCAAATAGAACTATTTCAAGAGAAAGAATGTTTAATGAAAACTTTGTTTTAAATAATTTTAAAAAACATAAATATGCAAGAACTTTAACAACTAGACAAGATAGACATCCGAATTCTGGAGTAATAGACTTAAGAGGTACAGAAATAGAATGTAAAGACTTATCAAAAGCGAAATATAGATTTTTAACTACAAGAG
>JBOGBI010000036.1:0-1055 GCA_051656145.1 Mycoplasmoidaceae bacterium | reverse complement strand
TTTTTTTACACCATTTGACAAGAAATGTTGATTAGAGGTTAAATTGATCAGTATGTATAGTAACTTAACATTGGAGGGCTCTTCTGACAGAAAGGGGTTCAATAAACCATACTGGAGTACTAATTGAATGATTTAACATCAGCAGATATGCTTATTAGTTGAAAAGCTGTTTTAGACACTTTGGCCTCAAAAACATTCATTTAGCCAAATCTCAACTTCTCTATACTCATAACATGAAAAAATAGATATTTCTTGAAAAAAAATTTTTTATACACCATTTGACAAGAAATGTTGATTAGAAGTTAACTTGATCAGTATGTATAGTAACTTAACATTAGAGGGCTCTTCTGACAGAAAGGGGTTCAATAAACCATACTGGAGTACTAATTGAATGATTTAACATAAGCAGATATGCTTATTAGTTGAAAAGCTGTTTTAGACACTTTGGCCTCAAAAACATTCATTTAGCCAAATCTCAACTTCTCTATACTCATAACATGAAAAAATATATATTTCTTGAAAAAAAATTTTTTTTACACCATTTGACAAGAAATGTTGATTAGAAGTTAACTTGATCAGTATGTATAGTAACTTAACATTAGAAGTCTCTTCTGCCAGAAAAAGGGGCTCAATAGATCATACTGGAGTACTAATTGAATGATTTAACATGAGCAGCAATGATTATTAGCTGAAAAGCTGTTTTGGACACTTTGGCTTGAGAAACACTCATTTTGTCAAAAGTCAACTTCTGTATAGTCATAACATGAAAAAAATATATATTTCTTGAAAACAATTTTTTTTACACCATTTGACAAGAAATGTTGATTAGAGGTTAACTTGATCAGTATGTATAGTAACTTAACATTAGAAGTCTCTTCTGCCAGAAAGGGGCTCAATTGACTATACTGGAGTACTAATTGAATGATTTAACATGAGCAGCACTGATTATTAGCTGGAAAGCTGTTTTGGACACTTTGGCTTGAGAAACACTCATTTGGTCAAAAGTCAACTTCTGTATAGTCATAACATGAAAGAAAAAATATTTCTTGAAAAAA
>JBOGBI010000035.1:0-6417 GCA_051656145.1 Mycoplasmoidaceae bacterium | reverse complement strand
TAGTATTAATATTATTACAAAATGAAAAAATAGACATGTTGTAAGTCTTATTATATTGAAAAGCTAACTCGACCATAATGTTCATATGATCTTCTTTATTTTGAATTTTAATTTTTTTAGAAACTTCACCACAAATAATACTATTAGTTAAAGGTTCTTTTTTACTATTTAATTCTTCAATTCAAGTTTTTAAACCACCATCATTCTTAAATTCATGTTTTGAATCATTTAACTCATTTATAAAAGTAATTTCTAAACCTTTATTTAAGTAAGATAATTGTTTAAGTCTTGAAGCAATACTTGGTTCATCTCAATCATGTTTTTCCATAATAGTAAAATCAGGAAAAAAAGTAATTGAAGTTCCTTTTTCTATTTTTTCAACATTATCAACTTCTTTTAAAGGAGAAGCAACAGCTCCACCTTTTTCAAATCTAATATTATATTTTTTACTATTAATTCAAATATTAGCTTCTAATCAAGAAGATAAAGCATTAACAACTGATGCACCAACACCATGCAAACCACCAGATACACTATAAGAATTATTATTGAACTTACCACCAGCATGTAGTTCAGTGAAAACCATTTCTACACCACTCTTTTTAGTTTTAGAATTTATTCCTACAGGAATACCTCTACCATCATCAATTACAGAGAAAGAGCTATCCTTGTTTATTCTTACAATAATCTTTTTTGCGTGACCAGCCATAGCTTCATCAATAGAGTTATCAACTATCTCTCATATAAGATGGTGTAATCCTCTTGCATCAACTGATCCAATATACATACCTGGTCTTAATCTTACAGGTTCAAGTCCTTCTAACTGGACTATACTATCAGAATTATATTCATTACTCATATCGATACCTTTTTTAAGCTATAACAAAAATTATTCCATTAATTTCAACAGTATAATTTTTGTATAGTTTTTTTCCTCTTCTGTTTTCGTTTTCACCGTTAACTAAAATTACGTTTTCACTTAAAAAAAACTTAGCATCTGAACCCGATGAAATGGTTCCAATAACTTTTAAAAATTGACCTAATTTTATATATTCGGTTGTTATTGGAATAAGTTTTTTTTCGTTCATAATTAATATATTAATTTTAACACATTTTAATGTGTTTTATGTTTATAAAAAAACTAGTTTTCAATTAACTAGTTTTTTCTTAAAGGTACTAAAATTTGTGTAAATTTAACATCATTTTCATCTTTCAACATTATTGGTTTATTTATGTCTGAAATATAAAATGTTATCTCGCTTTTTTCAAAAGGTTTTAATAACGAAATTAGATATGCGACATTGATTTCAAATTCAAGTCTATCTATGTTATTTGATTCAATTTCTATTGTTTCACTTGCTGAACCAATTTCATTGCTTTTGAATGATATAAGAATATCATTTCTGCTTATCCTAAAATTAGCAATTGGTTTGTTATCATTTATAATTAATGATAAACCTCTATTTAAAACGTTTTGTAATTTATATTTATCGACTTTAAGACTACTAATATAATCTTGTTGAATTATCTTATCAATTGATGGGAAATTACCCTCAATATTTTTTGTAGATATTATTACATTATTAAATTTAATAATTATTTTGTTGTCTCTTTTGAAAAAATGGAATTGTGTATCACTAGCAATATCTAGAATAGTTCTAATAATTGATGGTTCAATCACCATCTTAATTCTACTTCCATTAAAATGGTATTTAATTAACGATAATTTAAATGTATCTGAAGCAACTGCTCTTAATATGTGTTCTTCTGTTTCAGAATCAATTAACACACCATTAAATATAGATTCTTTTTCAATGTTTGTGTTTACTGAAGGAGATACTTTTTTACTTATTTCAAATAATTGTTTAGCAGATAATACAATTGTATCTCATCCACTATTATCGAATTTTAAATTTGGATACTCTTCTACATTCATGATATTTATATTAGAATCAAATCTTCCTGATTTGATTTTAAGTAATGAATTGTCTATTTTTTCTAATAATATATCTTCACCATCAAGTTTAGAAATTATGTTCAGTAAAGTTCTTGCTTTTATTAAAACAGTTCCTTCTTCAAATATTTGAATACCTTCAGATATTTTATATATAGAAGAGGATGTGCCATTAGAAGATTTTAGTTTAATTTTATTGTCTTTCACTTCTATTAATGCTGATTGTAAAACAGGATAGATAATATTTTGTCCAATTATGCTATTACAAAATTTAATTCCATTTAATATCTTATCTTTTTTTACTATTACTCTCATTTTTTAACCTTTATGTATTTATTATTATTTATTTAAATTGTATTATTATTAATATCGTTGGAACTGTTATATTTGTGGGAAACTATATATTGTTTATTAAATTATTAATGAATTTATTTAAATCATCATCAGATTGTATTATCTTCTTTATTTTTCTATATGCTTCTAAAATAGTTGAATGATCTCTATTTGAAAAAAATGTTCCTATTTCAGCATATGACATATTCATTTTTTCTCTTAAAACATATATACATACTTGTCTTGCGAATGCTACTTCTTTTGTTCTTATTTTAGATACAATTAATTCTTTACTTACACTATAATTCATTGCAATTGTCTCTATTATAATATTTGGACTAACTTTGTATCCAGAATTAATTAATCCATTGTCTAATTCTATGTCTAATAATTCTTTTATTTTTTCTTCATTAATCGTAAAATTTTCATCTTCTTCAATACTTACTTGAAATATTATTTTATTTATAACTCCTTCTAATGATCTTATGTCTGAATTAAATCTATTTGCAATAAATTTAATTGAGTTATTTGAAAATTTTATCCCATTAACATCCTTGTCAATTTTGTGTCTTATTATTTCACAAATTGTTTCTAAATCTGGTTTTCCTAATTTAATTGTTAATCCAGAATTAAATCTGGATATCATTCTATTATCAATTTTAAGCTCATTTGGATTTCTATCTGAACTTATAATAATTTTTTTATTATTCTTAATATAGTAATTAAATATATTAAAAAATATTTCATTCATTTTATCTTTATTAGATAAAAATTGAATATCATCTACTATTAATACATCATACATATCAAATGATTTTTTATATTCTTCTATTTCTTTACTTCCGTATGAAATATTTTCATAAGACTCTCTTACGAAGTCTTCAATATTCATGTATTTTATTATCAAATCTTTCTCTTTTTTAAGTTCAATTCCAATTGCATTAATAATATGAGTTTTTCCTAAACCTGTGTCTCCATATACAAAGAAAGGATTATATTTATTTTGTTCATCTTCACAAATTTGTTTTGCTGCTTTAAATAATTTTTTATTAAATTTTCCAACCACAAAATTATCAAAAGTTAATTTGTAATTAAGATTATCTTTTGAGTCTCTAATAATTTCTGGTTTTTGTTCTTCCTGTTTTTTTATTTCGCCTTTATATGAATATTTAATTATCATATTTTGATTTGTTGATTCAAGAAATAATTCATAAATTTTTTCTGCAAATTCTTCTTCGATTATTTTTCTTGAAAATTCATTTGGTGCTTCAATAACAATTTTATTATTTTCAATTTTTGTTATGTTAGTTTTTAAAAAAAAATTTTCATAAAAATTTTGATTTTCAATGAAATTTTGCATTTTAATTTGAATGTTAACCCAAACTTTTTTTAAAAATTCTTTATTTTGCATTTATTAACCTATTATAAGTATTATAAATAATTAGTTTTATTATAACCTATAATGTGGTAAAATATTTAATGCTTGTTATTTAGTAACATACATATATATTTAATGGGCTTATAGAGGAAAAAATGAAAAGAACTTATCAACCTAATAAGAGAAGAAAATTCAAAAAACATGGTTTTTTATCTAGAAGTAAATCAACTGCTGGTAAGAATGTAATTAGCAGAAGAAGACAAAAGGGTAGACACAACTTAACTGTTTCAGATGAATAAAAAATATCGATTAAATAAAGTTTTGTTTAATGATGTTTTTAAGTCTAGCAAAGTTTCTCATTCTGATAATTTTATAATTAAATTTAGAAATAATTCAGAACAAAAAGCTAGGGTTGGAATATCTACATCAAAAAAGTTCTTTAAGAGTTCTGTTTTAAGAAATAAAATTAAAAGACAAATAAGATCAATGTTACAACCAATTGTTTTTCAAATGAAAAACTTTGATTTAGTAATTATTGCTAAAAAGGAATACAATATTAATTCTTATGAAAAACAAAAAGAAGAGTTAATATCTTTAATTAAAAAAAATAATATTTTAAATTAGGAAAGGGTAAAAAATGAGAGAGTTTATACTTAAAAATAATAATATAGTTAATAACTCTGTTTTTGTCTCTTCTCCTGTTTGAAGTAGAACTATTGATACAAAAGAAAAATCAAAAAATGATGTTAAAAAAGTTTTAAAAATAATATTAAAATCATTTAAGTTTTTAATTTATTCTTTTCTATTACTTATGGGTCTTTGAGGTTGTTTTCAAACTATTGCTGAAGGTGAAACACAAACTAGTGTTATTCTTGGTAATGGTTTAGAGTTTGGTTATTTATTTGGAACTACAGGAGATGTTAGATATGATTTAAGCGGTAGGTTGGATGCTAATTATTATATATATGCAATAAATCAATTTAACTTTAATTATGGCCCCTTTTATGCCTTGTTCGTCTTTCCTGGGGCTTCATTAGTTCTAACTATCATGTATTCAATGAAAGATGCATGAGGTGGATTAAATGCTTTACTAGCAATTTTCTTATTACTATTAATAATTAGAGTAATTACGCTTTTAATCTCTATTAGATCTACTATTCAAAATGAAAAGATGCAAGAAATCCAAGGCAAGGTTGCAGAAATTAATGCAAAATATAAAGATCAAAAAGATGCTGAATCAAGGCAAAAGAAACAAATAGAAGTTTCTGCAATTTATAAAAAGCATAGTGTAAAACCATTTGCTGCTTTTGAGCAAATATTTATTACTATGCCAATATTCTTAATAGTATATAGAGTTATTACAATATTAAGACCTTTAAAAGATACTAGTTTGTTTAATATTTGAAACTTATCTGAAACTCCTATGGAGCAAATCTTTAGTAATATAGCAGATGGTGGCTGAGTATATATTTTCTTCTTGTTACTTGTAGTACCTGTACAAATATTCTCTCAAAAATTACCTCAAATTTTATCTAAGAAAAGAAGTTCTTCTGCTAAAGCTATTAGTAGTAAGGGTAATGACCAAATGAAAAAAATGAAAACTATTCAAACAGTAATGATGGTATTCATGGCATTCATTTTAGTAACATCTGCAACAGGTATTGGATTATACTGATTCCTGAGTTCGGTATTTAGTATTTTACAAACATTATTCTTACACAAATTAATTATGAATGGTAAAAAGAAAAATAAAAAAACAAGTAGAATTCTTGAAGAATTAGGTATCCAAACTTAATGAACAATAAAGAATTAATTAAACATTTAAAAGAAACAAATTTTATTCCATCTAAAAAGATGGGACAAAATTTTTTAATTTGTAATAACTATAAAAATTTAATTGTTGATAGTTTAGATATTAAAGAAGAAGACAATATTATTGAAATTGGTCCAGGATTTGGAGCACTAACTTCTTTAATACTCAATAAAACAAATAAACTTAAATTAGTAGAATTAGATAAAAGAATTCATGCTCATTTAAAAGAAAATTTTTTAGGAATAGAAATCATTAATAATAATGTATTAGATTTAAATTTTGATGATCTTTGTATTAAAGATGAACCTAATAAAATCATTTCTAATTTACCATATTCAATTTCTTCTAAGGCAATTATAAAAATTATTAAATGCAAATATATTGAATCATCTATTTTAATGATTCAAAAAGAAGTTGCTGAAAGAATTGTAGCTAAAGAAGGTTCAAAAAATTATAATGGTTTTTCCGTTTTCATTCAATTAGTTTGTGATTCAAAAAAATTGTTTGATGTTCCAAATACTGTTTTTTTTCCTAAACCAAATGTTACTTCTTCTGTTATTAAATTAACTAGAAAAGATAATTTAGATTTTGATGTTGATAAAATGGAAAAATTTATTAGAAAATGCTTTGGACAAAAAAGGAAAACAATTTTTAATAATCTTAAAGAATTTTTTAATCAGGAAGATATTACTAGTGCTTTATTAAATTTAGAAATAGATAAAAATAGAAGGCCTGAAACTTTATCATTAAAGGATTATAAAAATTTGTTCTTTCTATTTAATTAATTCAATAATTTTATTTTTTGTATATAATAAAATTAAAAAACTTTAATTAAATAAAAAGGACTACATATGATTAAATTTTTAAATTCGAAAATTGGCTATGGAACTTATAAAGTTACAAATCAAGAAGAATTAAATAATTCAATTAAATGAGCAA
>JBOGBI010000034.1:0-1798 GCA_051656145.1 Mycoplasmoidaceae bacterium | reverse complement strand
CTCTTTGTTTCTCTAAAGCTTCTTTAGGAAGTTTTAGTTCTTTATGAATATAATCAATTTGGTTTTTTGTTATTGTTTCTAAAATTATAAGAGAATCCACGATTAAATCTAATTCTTTTTTATTTTTCTTAATAATATTTTTTGCATATTCGTATTGAGAAGAAATAATTTTTTCAACTTCTTTATCAATTAATTTAGCTGTATCATCTGAATATAATTTATTTTGATAAGGGTTAGATGTACCTTCTGAAGGAATGAATTGTGTCATACCTAAATCACTCATCCCTAATTGAGTAACCATTGATCTAACAATATTCGAAACTTTGTATAAATCATTAGATGCACCTGTAGATACACTCATTGATCCATAGATAACTTCTTCAGCTGCTCTACCACCTAGTGTACTTGCAATAATTCCAAGTAAGTCACTTTTCCTTTGAATAGATAATTCTTGTTTTTCTGGAGTTGATAATGTATATCCAGCTGCATTTCCTCTTGGTATAATAGTAATTTTTTGTACTACATCTGAACCAGGAGTATGAAGGCCAACTAAAGCATGTCCAGCTTCATGGTATGCAATCTGTTTTTTCTCATGATCAGTAATAATTTTTGATCTTTTAGAAGGACCACCAATAACTCTATCAATAGCTTCGTCAATATCTTTTGTTGAAACAACAGTTTTGTTTTCTCTAACAGCTAAAAGAGTTGCTTCATTTAAAACATTTTCTAATTGAGCTCCAGAGAAACCAGGTGTTCTTCTTGCAATATCTTCTAAATTAACATTCGCTGATATATTTTTGTTTCTTGCATGAATTTTTAATATTTCAGTTCTTTCTTTAATATCTGGAAGGTTAACAGCAATATGTCTATCAAATCTACCTGGTCTAATAACTGCTGGATCAAGAACATCTAATCTATTTGTTGCAGCCATAACAACAACACCATTATTTGGTTGAAAACCATCCATTTCAGAAAGTAATTGATTAATAGTTTGATCACCAACGCCACCTGAACTATCAAATTTACCTCTTTTGGAAGCAACTGAATCAATTTCATCAATGAAAATTATTGAAGGAGCAGCTTTAGCAGCTTTAGAGAATAAATCTCTAATTCTTTTAGCACCAACACCAACTAGCATATCCTCAAATGAAGAACCTGAAGCTTGGAAGAAAGGAACATTAGATTCTCCAGCAACAGCTTTAGCTAATAGTGTTTTACCAGTTCCAGGAGGACCATAAAGCATTACACCTTTTGGAGTTCTAGCTCCCATTGTTGCATATTTGTTTGGCTCTCTTAAATAGTCAACAATTTCCATTAATTCTAATTTTTCTTCTTCTATACCAGCAACATCACTAAATTTAACTTCTGAATCATATGCCTTTTGTTGGAATTTACCAATATTGAATACGGATTCATTTGAAGAAGAACCGCCTGACATCTTTTTCATTGATCAAAATAAAATACCGATTAATAGCATCATTGGCAAGAAGCTAATTATAGTAAGTAATGGATTAAACTTAGCAACTTGAGCTGTTGCATTTAATAACAATTGAGTAGATAGTTGGTTAAGAACTGTATTTTCAATTTTATCAGTACCTGTAATTGGAGTACCAATACCTGTTTTTGCATCAAAAGTATAGTTACCAATCTGAATTTGATCAGAATTTGGAATATATCTTGCATTAATTATGAAACCTTGAAATAAGAAAACATCAATGTGTAAAGAAAGTTGGGCAGTTGTAGCACCTCAAAATACTTGTACATTAGTTTTTTTTGTTAATTCAAAAGTATTTTTAGA
>JBOGBI010000033.1:0-33394 GCA_051656145.1 Mycoplasmoidaceae bacterium | reverse complement strand
TTATTTTTTTATTGGTCTATAAGTAAATCTATGAAAATTTTTTATTGGACCATATTTATCAAGCGCATCTAAATGAATTTTTGTTCCATAACCTTTATTATTTTCAAAAAAATAATTAGGATATTTTTTAGACATTTTTATCATATATTTATCTCTGTATACTTTTGCTAATATTGAAGCAGATGCAATTGAAATAGAATTTTGATCACCTTTAATTATTGATAAATTTTCAATTTTTGAATTTATTTTTTCAGCATCTATTAAAACAAAATCAGGTTTAGTTTTAATTTTTTTTAAACAATCTTGCATTCCTTTTATTGATGCATTTTTTGGATTAAGTTTATCAACAGTTTTTGAATCAATTACTTCAATATGAAAATCAATACAATCTTTTCTAATTATTTCATCAAGTTTATATCTCTTTAATGAAGTAAGTTTTTTAGAATCATTTATTTCATTGTTTACATAGTTTTTAGGAAGTATACAAATAGCAACAACAATAGGTCCGCATAATGCGCCTCTACCAACTTCATCAATTCCTGCAATTATTTTAAAACCTTTTTGAAAATACTTATTTTCAAAATTATTCATATTATTTTTCATAATTTACTTTACAAATATTACCAGAACAAAATTCTTTATAAAGTTTTTCAAGACTTTTTTCAATATCATATTCATTTTTATTTAGGAGCATTTTTTTATTAAAACAATATTCATTTAAAAATTCTTCAAAATTATCAATTATTTCTGTATTAAAATATTTTTTAAATTCATTTAAATAATTTTTATTATAGAAATTATATGCAAATTTAATAACTTCATATTTTGGTGTTATATCCCATTTTACACATTTAATTAAGGTTAAAATAAATCCTATATCAATATTTTTAATCTTTTTAAATAAGATACCTGGAGTATCCATTATTTGAATTTGATCATTTATTTTTAATCAAGTGTTCTTTTTGGTTACACCAGGCCTATCACTAGTAATTAATTGACTTTTTTTAGCAATAAAATTAATAAAGCTAGATTTACCAACATTTGGCAAACCTAAAACCATTAAATATATTTTTGGTTTCACAATTCCTTTCTTAATCATTGCATCAATTTTTGGTTTTGCAATTGTATTAATTCTATGTAAAACCGTTTTTCTAAAAGCTTCATTTTTTATAGAACCATGAATAATATTTTTATCATTATTAAAAACATCAGATAAGTCGCCTTTAAGAGCAATTTTTATAATTGTTTTATTTGGAGCAATTTCATTAATCAAATCATCATTAGAAGAATTAACAATTGATCTTGAATCGACTATTTGAATAATAATATCAATTATTTTTATTTGTTCCTTAATTAATCTCGTTGCTTTTTGCATATGACCAGGAAATCAATTTATTGATTCATTATTCTGTTTCATAATTTACCTCAAGAATACTGGAAAGCTTAAATTTCCATCGATCTCAATATTTTTATTGATTACAATAAAGGCGTTATTGTCAATTTTTCTAATTTCTTTAATAA
Organism: Mycoplasmoidaceae bacterium; assembly: GCA_051656145.1. Lineage (GTDB taxonomy): Bacteria > Bacillota_I > Bacilli_A > Mycoplasmatales > Mycoplasmoidaceae > CAMREV01. The sequence continues at coordinate 31,873 of JBOGBI010000033.1, read as the reverse complement.
TTGGGCCAAGCTCAATAATAGTTATATACATTTCAAGAATGTATTGTTCTTTTTTAGAATATGAACCAATTGCTTTTGAAATTGTTCTTGAATGTATACAATTTATGCTGTCAAGATGTTCATTAATTTTTTCAATATTTTTTCCAAAAACTTTAATTGAACTCATTCTAAATCTTGGATATAAAACTTGTAGTAAGAAACCAAAAATTGAAAAGTTAATAATTGAACAAACTAAGTTTGGCGAAAAAAAGTTTTGATAATGTCAATCATTTTCAAGTATTCCAATTGATACATAAGATCCTATAAACGATCCAGTGATTACACAAAAGAAATTAATTACTATTAAAATTTGACCTAATGATTTTAATTTTATTTTTAAATAGTAAATTGAAATAATATCACTACCACCAGTAGAGCCACCTATTGCATAAACTATTGTATAAAGTAATACACTTAAAAATGGGAATGCTAATGAATAGAAAAATAGCGAAATTACTTTTCCAGAATCAAGAGAACCTCAAGTTAATAATGTAATATTTGGAGGTAAGTTTGTTAATTCTACAGATTTAATATCCCCAAATAATAACACATTTTGAATTCCAGGAATAAGTGAAATTAGAAATGGAAAAATTGAAGATGTTAAAAGATACGCAAGTGTTAAAAATGTAAATTGATTACCTATATGTTTTTTAGCAAAAAATAATAAAGGAGAGTTAACAATCAGAATAAAGAACCAAAAGGTTAAATCAGATACAATATTAACAACATTTTCATCAACTTTATTAAGAAACATTATTGAAGTAATTATTCTTGATAAACCCTGTGTTATCGCAGTTACACCCATTGAATATAGGCCAGTGTTTTTAAGAAAAATAAGTGTTAAAAAACCAATCATCATACCGATTAAAATAACCATTATGTATTTTTGTCTTTTGCTTGTAATTGAATATATTTTCGATAATCTTAGAGTAGAAGATTTAAAAAATTTTTTTTCAAAGTTAGCACCAGCGCTACCTTTAACTTGAATTTTTTCTTCTTTTTTATTAGAAATATTATTTTCAGTTTTTTCAGTATTCATTTTCTTTCCAGTTTAATCTATAGAATCTTCAACACTTAAGGTTCCGTCGATACCTAATAGAGAAGATATTGTTGTAAATGCTTGATCATCTACTTTCTTTATTCAATCTAATAATATAGGAATTTCCATATATAAACACACAATTTCAATACTTTTTTTTTCTTCAAGTGAATAGCCACCAATATTTTTATTAATTGTTAATGCATGATTAAATTTTTGTGAATAAAAGTAATCTCTTATCTCATTAATTTTATTACTATAAATTGTTATTTTAACTTTTTTATCTTTAGGGAATAAAAAATTTAATGTTAATGACGAAATTATTGACATTGCAATTGATGCAACTAAGTTTTGCGAAAATAATGTTTCATATGAAAATGGTGTTGGTGCAAAATCTAAATTTTCATTAGGATCATTACTGACTCAATTGAAATCTGTTATACCAGAAGCAATATAAGACCCAATGATAATTGAAACAAGCACAGAAACTAAATTAAAGTAAGCAAGAATTGTTCCAATTGGTTTACCTTTTTTCTTTGAATAAAAGAATGAAATAAAGTCAAGTCCACCAGTAGAGCCGCTTACAGCTAGTATTAAAGCGATATATCCTCCAGTTATAAGACCATTAACAATAGCATAAATCATTAATGGTCCAAACTTATTTAAATCATCACCAAAGAATGTTAATAGTTGTACACCATTGGCTTGTAAGCTTTCATTTGGTTCAATATGTCCAAATAAATAAATATCATTTATACCAGGAATAAGACCAAGTAATATAGGTATTACGTTACCTAAAACAATTACTATTGTTGATAAATATGTAAATCTTTTTCCAAGTTTAAAGTAAGAAAATATTATTAAAGGAATATTTGCCAATAAATACAATCCATAGAATAAAATATTATATATATTTTCTATTGTTTGTGGGTCTGTAATGTATTTTGATGAAGTTACTTTAACAATCCTTGCTACACCTTGAAATATACCTGAAAGTCCAAAACTATATAAACCCATATTTCTTACTAAAAACATAGATGCAAGAGCAGTAAGTATTCCTACAATAACAGCAATCGTATATCTTCATCATATATCTTTATTTAAAAAAACATAAGTTAATGGACCTAATGGATGTGAAAAATTTGTTTTTACATATTTTGTACTATCAGGCTTTGAATATTTTTTAAATTTTACATTTGGCATAAATAAAAATTATTTTTTTTCTTTAATTCTAGCAGATTTTCCAGATCTTTCTCTCATATAAGAAATGTAAGCTCTTCTTACCTTACCTCTTTTAACGATCTCTATTTTTTCAATTAAAGGAGAATGTACTTGTAAAATTTCTTCTACTCAAATCCCATTACTTTCTTTTCTAATATTAAAACTTTCAGATAGTCCCCTACCTCTTCTTCTTAAAACAACACCTTCAAATTTTTGAACTCTTGATTTAGTTTCTTCTTTAATTATGTTGTAAACAGCAATAGTGTCACCAGGGCCAAAATTGGGAACGTCTTTTTTTAATTGTAAACTTTCAATTCCTTTGATTAATTCTTGCTTATTTATTTTTTTGTAATTATTCATTTTTAATTCCTTTCTTGTTTTTGATATGTTCTTTGTATAAATCATATCTATTTAATTTAGTTTTTTCTAATTTAGATTCATATCTAAATTTTTCTATTGATTTATGGTTTCCGCTAATTAAAATTTCAGGCACTTTATAACCTTCAAAATCTATTGGTTTTGTATAAACCGGATAATCAAGCAAATTATCTTCAAATGATTCTGAAATTAAACTTTCCTTGTTTATTACATTTGGAATCAATCTAACTATCGAATCTACAATTACAAGTACAGGTAATTCTCCACCAGTTAATACATAGTCTCCAATTGATATTTCTTCATCAATATAATTGTTTAATCTTTCATCAAAACCTTCATAGTGACCAGCTATAAAAATTAAATCCTTTTCTAGTGCAAGCTTTTTTGCATAAGAACTTTCATATTTATTACCACTTGGAGTTAATAAAATTACTTTTGAATTTTCTTTTTTATAAAATTTAATTGCATCTACTATTGGTTGTATAGAAAGAACCATTCCTCCTCCACCTCCAAATTGGTAGTCATCTACTTTTTTATGTTTGTTTTTTGAAAAGTCTCTAAAATTAACAACTTCAATTTTACAATTATCATTATCAATAGCTCTTTTAATTATTGATGAATTTATATATTCGTTTATTACGCTAGGAAATAATGTTAATATAGTTATTCTCACGATTAAAATTATTCACTTTTATTTTCAGTTGTTTCTGTTGCAGGAGTATTTTCGACACTAACTTCAACTTTTACTTCTTCAGGCTTAATTTCCTCAACTTTTTTAGTTGGTTTTTTAACTATTTTTTTAGGTTTTTTTCCTTCAGCTTTTTTTGCTTTCTTAGCTGAAGATAATTTTCTCTTTTTATTTGGTTTTGCTTTTCTAACCTTTGAATCTTGATATTCTTTTCATAAACCCTTGTCTTTTAGTATTGCTAAAATTGTTTCTGAGGGTTGTGCTCCAGCATTTAATCATTTAAAAATTAATTCTTTTTTAACATCTACTTTTCCACTAAATGGTTCATAGTGTCCTAATAATTCAATAAATGCACCATCTCTTCTAGTTCTTGAGTCAACAGCAACTATTCTGTAATATGGTAATTTATGTCTACCCATTCTTGTTAATCTTATTTTAACCATTTTTTCTCCTTTTTTTGAAAACCATACAAATTATAATACAAAAATAAAAAAAGTGTTAAGGTTTTTTACTTAACACCCTTATTTAAAATAATTGCTTTATTTCATTTTGGTCTTATTATAGATATTAGTTTGTTCATTAAATCATTGTCATTGATAAAATCAATATTGTTTATTTTTAAAATATCTGAAACATATAATAATAAATTTTCATAAGAAATATAATAATAAGATGGCAAAAGTTTGTTAGTTGAAAAATAATTTTTTAAAAATAAACTAAAACTTTTATTAACAATAATTATTGAATTTCCAAAAAATATATCTTGAAATTTTTTATATATTCAATTGATATTTTTTTCAAAAATATCTTGTTCGTGTTTTTGAAATGAAATATCCTTTTTAAATTCTTTTAATAAAACTCCTTTGCTTGAAAACTTCTTAGCAATAAAGTTTATGCTTGAAACATATTTTTCTTTTGTTGTATCATCCAAATTTTTTTTATTTATTTTTAAATCAAAATAAACATAATCTCAATCATTTGATAACAAAAGGGCTTTTTTTGTTTCCTTTGAAGAATTTTTTCTATAAACTTTTCTTCTAGGTTTAATTAGCTCTCCATAAATCATTTTTTTAAGATTTTCAATATTATCAATTTCTAAAGAAAAGTTAACAACATTAAAAAGCATTTTTGCATCAAGGAGAGCATCATGTTCTTTTCTTTGAGTATTATTTATTGATAAAGCTTCAGCTAATAAACTAAGTGATAATGACGATTTGTTATTTTTTAATAATTTATTAAAAAAATTATCTTGAATATCAATTAACTTAATAGGCTTTTTTTTAATTGTAGAATATTGATAGTTAATTATTTCTTGATCATAAGATCCAAAACAAATAAATTGATCATATTTAGATGAAAATTTTATAAACTCATTTAATAGATAATTGTTTGATCTTTGACTCAAAAAAAAATTATTGTCTTTTTTAAGAAGATCAAGCACATGTTTAGATATAGGACAATTAGGATTTGATCACATATTAAATTCATCTACAATATGATTTTTATTGACTACTATAGCTGAGAGTTGCAAAACTCTATGATCTTTTTTAAATATTGTTGCTTCAATATCTAAATAAACAACAGGTTTATCAAAATTAATTATTTCTCTTAATTTTTGCATATTAGAGACTTAAGCTTTTTTCATTATTTATATAGTTAATTATTGTTTTTAGTTTTGTATATCATTCGAAAATTAATTTATCATCAATTTTAAAAATATTTAAAAAGTTTTCTTTGTCTTCTTCATCAACAAATATATTGTTAAAAAAGTTTTCTGAATCAAAAAAATCTCTTGCATAATATTTTATTTCAACTATATTTTTTTTAATTTTATCAAAAGCAGAGTTTCATTCGATTAAATCTGTATTTCTAATTGAATTATCATTATTCTTTTTCATTAGTTTAAAACTTCTAGTCATTTCAATTAATAAATTAACCATTTCCATACTATATTTTTTTAAGTTTTTACATTCAGAATACACCATAGAATTTATCACTTCTAAAAGAACCTTATTAATATAAGCTATTTGATTTTTTTGAGATCAAATCATTTTTTTTAATAAAAAAAGATCTGATAAATTTATAGACATTCTTCCATTTAAAAAAGCACTTGCTTTTAAAATTGATATGTATTCTTTTCAACGGTCTTTCTCTAAAATTATGTCTTCATCGAATTCTGATTTATTTTCATTATATTCTTCTAATTTAGAAAATATCATTTTCAGTGCAATCATCACTTCTTCTGTAACAACTACTTTTTTAGCATTATTAATTAAATATCTTAATTCTTCTTTTGAAAATGATTCTTCAATAGGTAAATATAATTTCTTATTTTTGCTATCATTTACAAGTTTTGTAATTTGATCATTATATGTAAAAAAATCAATTTTTGTTTTTAATGAGAAATTTTTAAAAATGTCATAATCCTTTGTAACATTAAAACCTTCTTCATCAATTGCAATGATTGAAAATAAATTTTTATTTTCTTCTTGAAGAAGAGCTTTAAGAGGAATCATAATATCTGGAAGTCTTGTAAAGTTATTAATTATTATAATGTTTGCATTAATTATTTCTTCTCAATTACTTTTAAATTTAACAATTGAATCTTTGACAGTTTCATTTTCTTCAATATCATATTTATAAACATTACAGCCTTTAAGTAAATATTTAATATCATCAATACATGTTGGAGATGAATTTATAAAATTAGGTAATGATGAAAAAATACCAAGAAGACAAAATTTTATTGATTCTTCATTGTGAAGCTCTTTAGAAGATAATTTTTCTATAATTGATTTAATTCTTGATTGATTCATAATTCCTCAATAAAATAAACTAATTAAATAATACATTAAAAAAATATTTTGGAGTTTCAAAAAAAATAAATATTAAAAAATAAATATGTGCTATATTTATATTAATTATAAAAATTATAAATAAGGAAAAAGATGAGAAAAAGATTTAACTTCAAATTTCTTGCTATGTTATCTATTCCAATTATTGGTATTTCTTTAATAGTGCCTGTTTTCGCAGTTAAAAATGTTTCTAGTTATAGAGTTAATTTATTTACTACATATGATAATGCTCTTGATAACTCAATTGCATTAGGGATTGCTCCTGATTATGATAACTATTCATTTTCAGGAAGACTTAAGTATGCTGAATACTTAGATGGATTTACAAATGATGAAATTACTGAATATGTTAGAGTTGATGTAATGGATGGTAACGAAATAAATAGATTGCCAATTGAAAATCTAAAAGTTAATACAATAATTTTAAACGAGTGAATGAAAGCAGATGAATATAAATTTAAGGATGTTGTAAATAATGTAGCTTGAACTTCAATGGGAGACAGCTCAGGTGCAACTTATAATGAACCAATGGTTACTGGTGGTTGAACTTATAAAACACAAGTTTCCATTGATAAAGGTTTTTTAATGCAAGCAAAAGACTTAGACAAGATTTATAAGAGAAATGATTTTCAAAAAAAAGCAGAGGAAATTATTGAACAAGATAAAAAGAGAATACAAAGAATTAATAAAAGTCAATTCGATTTTAAATCTGTTTCTATTGGAATAATAGCTGGAGGGGATGATGGTGCAACAATTTCTGATTCATTTCGTTTTTATTCACCAGCTATTTATCCCTTCTTTTATGGAACAAATGATAATAAAGAGAAGGGGCTTGGAATGAATTTTCCAGAACCCAAAGATAGAACTTTTTTAAATACTACTCATTATTTAAGTGACACAATAGTTGGAGATACAAGCAAACAACTTCTAGAACAATTTAAAGGTAAATTTGATTATCTTATTTATTCTGCACCAGATTTCTCTACTTATAATAAGGAAGACGTGTTAAAATCACAAATTATAAATTTATTAAAAGATCCTTCAAAAGCAGATAAAAACATTGAATTTGGAAAAAGGGGCAAATGATATACATCAGCATGAGGAATAATAGGGAAAAGACAATTGTTAACATATATGGTTAGTTTTTTAAATCAAAATAATGCAAATGTAATTAAAGATGACCCTTTATTAATATGGGATGTTCCTGTATCAGAAAGGTTAAGAAAAAATGAAGCAAAATAAAAATAAATTTTTTTTCTATAAAAGTTCATTTAATTATAAGAAAATAATTTTTTTAATAGCTATTATTGTTTCGTTTATAACTGTTTTTTTTATTTGCCTTTTTAATAATGGGTTGTCCTTCATAAGTCCTAATGATATTGTAAATGAGACATTATTAAAAACCCTTGTTGGATTTTCTGCTGGCTTTAGTTTAGCAGCATCAGGAGCTGCTATGCAATCTGTAACAAGAAATGAATTAGCCGGTCCAACAACACTTGGTTTTTTGCCAGCAGCATCATTTGGAATTATTATTTATAAAATAATAGATTTTCCTTCAATTCCTTTATTAATTTTATTTGCATTTATTTTTGCTCTTTTTATTTTGTCTATAAATTTCTTTGTATGTAAAATTAATAAAAATGATTTTAAGGGTTATAGGGTTATTTTAATTGGCGTGATTATTGGAGCTTTGTTTTCATCAATATCAATAGTATTAAATACAGTTGTACCTAAATTAAATGAATCTCTTATTCCTTGACTTGGCCAAGTAAATATTGATTACAATTGGGAAAAAGCATCATATACATTTCCAGCAATGATTTTAGGAGTAACAATAATTATTCTAATTAGTAAAAAGTTAAATATTGTTGAAAAAGATCCCTTTTTAGCTAAAAGTTTAGGAATAAACATAGATCATATATATTGAACTTCGGGAATCGCTTCAGTATTAATAACTGTTTCATCAGTAATACTTGTTGGTTCAATAGCAATGATAGGAATTATTGTTCCACATTTAATTAGAATGCTTTTTAGAACAAAAAACTATTCAATAATAACTCCACTTTCTGGCATACTATGTGGAACAATAACAATGGCAGCATTAATGATTAATAGTAGATGAAGCGTTGGCCCTAATTTGTTTACAACAATTTTATCTACTCCAGTTTTTATTTTTCTAATTTTAAGAAAAGAAGGTAACAAAGATGACTAAACAAAATAAAATAAAATTTATAGCTGCAAATAATTCAATTACTAAAAAAAATATATTTATAATGTTTTTTCTAATATCTACTTTTATGTTTATTATGGCATTAATTCTATCCTTGGGGAAAAATGGCTTTCAAGATTCAGAAAAAATATTTATGATAAATAAGAATTTAATTTTTGTAATACCAATAGCAAGCGCTAGTTTGTCAATTGCATCGCTATTATTGCAAGAACTTTCCAAAAATAAATTAGCTGATAATTCTGTTTTAGGATTGGGAAATATAAATCTAATTACATTGATGGCCCTGATGTTTGTTGTTGATTTTGATAGTGATTATTCAGTAAATAATTATATGAATATTTATCCATTTTTATTTATTGCTTTTTCTATGCTAGCTTGTTTTATGATATTTCTAGTAAGTTATAAAAGAAATAGGAATATAAGTAAAAAATTTATTATTGTTGGTGTTATATTTAATTTTACTTTTTTATCAATATCTTCATCTTTAGATATTTTTTTACCAGCAGGAAAAAGCGCTTCATTACAACAATTTATAAATGGATTTATTGATAGCTCACATGATTTACCAATCATTGTTTCTTTTTCAGGATTTTTAATAGGAACAATATGATTAGCTTTTATATTTCAAAAATTTAAGATATGCAACACAAGTTATTCAATAGCTAAATCTTTAGGAATAAATGCAAATTCAATTAATTTACAAATATTATTAATATGCGGTTTATTATCTGGCGTAGCTTTTACATTAGTAGGAAATCTAACATTCTTAGGTTTAATTTCAGGAAATATTGCATCGTTCCTTTTTAAAAAAAATTATGCATATTCATTTCCTGCTTCATGTTTAATTGGATCAATAATAGTTGGTTTAGCATTCTTAATTAATAAAAATATATTTGAATCAAATATAAATACACCCGCAATAATTCCTTTAGTTGGAATACCTTACTTTATATATTTAATTACCAAGGAGAAATAATGGAAAAAATAGTTTTTAAAAATGTATGTTTAGGATATACGAAAGATAAAAATATTATCAAAGATGTTTCGTTATCAATTAAACAAGGTGATTTTGTTTCAATAATTGGTGTTAATGGTTCAGGAAAATCTACCTTATTGTTTTCTTTGTTTTCAATGGTAAATCTTAATTCTGGAGAAATATTTTATGATGGTGTGAATTTAAAATCATTATCAAGAAAGAACATTTCGAAAAAAATTGCTTTTGTACCTCAACTTTCAACATTTCCTGAAGATGTAACTCTTTGAGAATTTGTTCAGTTAGGAAGACACCCATATAATAGCTTATTTTTTTCAAGCAAAAAAGAAGATGATATAAAAGTAAATCATGCTTTAGAAAGTGTTGGTCTATTGCATCTAAAAAATGAATACATAGATAAACTATCAGGCGGTCAAAGACAAAGGGCATTAATTGCGTTAACAATAGCCCAAGATACAGAAACAATTATTTTAGATGAACCAACAAATCATTTAGATATTAAAGCACAACTAGAAATTATGCATTTGCTTCACGATTTGAATCATAGATTTAATAAAACAATTATTATAGTTATTCATGATATTAATCATGGTTTAAAGTTCTCAGATAAAGTAGTTATCATGAAAGATGGAAGAGTAGCACTCGAAGGAAAAACAAATGATATTATTACTAAAAATTCAATTGAAGAAATTTTTGGAGTTACACCAAAAATAATTAAGTCTCATAATAAAAAAATAATTTATGATTATTGAATTAAGGATTTAAAATCTCCAAATGATTATCCTGGTCATGAAAATGAAAAAAAATAATGATTCAAAATCATTATTTTTTATAATTTTATAGTTTCTTGGTGAGAACCATCTGCTTTTTTAATCATGATAGTTGCACCTTTATTAGAAGCAAATAATTTAACTTTTGAAATAGCTTCATCTTTAGTTTTGCAAAAAGATGTAACTTTTTTAGAACCTTCTAGCTTAACTTCTCATCCGATCTTTTTACCAGCTTTGTCTTTTCTTGGCGATACATGATAAATATTTCTATTTGTACTAGTAGATTTAGAAGAAGATGATTTTTTTGCAGGTTTCTTTTTTGAAGAACTAGCTTTTTTAGTAGTTTTCTTTTTAGTAGAAGTTTTTTTAGATGGAGACTTTTTTGAAGACGCTGGTTTTTGAGAAGCTGTTTTCTCAATACTATAATAATCTTTAGTTTCTTCCACAGTTACATCTATTTTTTCTTCTTCCTTTGACATTTCTTGAGCATTATTATTCTCAGTAGAAGTTTCTAGATTTTTTTTCTTTTTTCAAAATAACATTTTTGTTCCTTTTTATTTCCTAGTTAAATTAATTATATAGAATATATTAAAAAAATTATTATTTAATTATTTTTTTTATTAATTTATATTTGTTTATTCATTTAATTTTTAATATAATAAATATGAGTACATAACTTTAAAAAAGGCGTAAGAAAATGAGTAATAAAAATATAAATATTGTTAATAGAAAAAAAACAAATATAAATAATAAAAAAATTAAAGATTCATTGATAACAATGTTTCTTCTTCCTTCATCAATTTTAACAGATGATGAAGAGAATATTGAGAAATGTGAAAATAGCTACTCATTTTTAGAAAATGAAAGCAATGGAGTTTTATATAAATTTAAAAAAAGTATTCCATACTTTAAAAAATTAAAAAAAGAATTTATTGATAAAAATTATATTGTTAAATCGGATGATTTTTTTGAGATAAATTCAGTAGATTTATTTGCACTTCAAACCATTACTGAATTTTTAAATAATAAATTTACATACAAGACACAAAAAAATTATTTTAAAGTTTTATTAGAAGACACAGAATTCTTTGAATTATATGAAAAAATAACTACACTGGAAAAATACATATTATCACTGTCTGATTTATTCAATATAATAGAAAGTAATTTATTTGATTTGTCTTCTGCAATGACAATTAGTATTGATCAATATGTAGCAAAATTTGAAAAAGATAGAGTAATGATTTCTGACTTGCTTTTTGGAAGAAACATTAAACTACAAGATCTAATTAAAAAAATTAAGTTATGTTCTTATGAAACTGATAAAAAACTTATTGAAAAAATAAAAAAACTTGAACTTGAATATGATAACGATGGTTTCTTATATAAAGAAGACTTCTTAAAATTCTTATTCTTTACAATGGAAGAAATTAAAAATTTATTTGCTTCAATAATTGCAGAGCTTATTCCTGCAATTGATGTTCTATGAAAAAACCATGAAATTAAAATGGAAGAAGATAGAATTGTAGAAGTGAAAAAGAGAGAAGAAAAAGAAAAGCAAAAAGAAGCATCACTTATTCAAAAAATTAAAAAAATAAAAATCACCGATAAAAGTGATGTTGAAAAACTAAAAGCTATTTCTTTACCAAAAAATGAAATTAAAGAAGAAATAATTTCTAATGGATCTAATAGCACAGGGGAAGTTTTAGAAAATAGTGATATTTTAATTGAGGAATATGATTTCTCAAATGAAAATTGTGATTCAGATTATAAAAACAGTTATGAAGAATTTGTGATTCCAAAAACAGAAGACGAAGTTATTGAATGAGATAAAAATGATGAAAATACAAAATCTAATTCTAATTCTTCTTTTAATAAAGAAAAATTAGAATTAGATGGTGATAGATTACTTAGTGAAGAAGATAGTTCAAAATTTAGTGATGATGAAGAATTAGAATCAGATGATGATAGTTGACTTAATGAAAAAGACAACTCAAAATTTAGTGATGAAGAATTAGAATCAGATGATGATAGTTGACTTAATGAAAAAGACAACTCAAAATTTAGTGATGAAGAATTAGAATCAGACGATGATAGTTGACTTAATGAAGAAGATAGTTCAAAATTTAGTGATGATGAATTATTTAGCGATGATGAAAAATTAGATGATGAATCATTTACTGAAGAAGACTTAAAATTCTGAAATAAAAATGTCGATATTAATGATGATGATTTTGAATCTAAAAAAAATGAAACTGATGAAAACAATTTTATTAATGAAACAGAAAGCTTAATATATGATTCATTAATTAATGATATTAGTGGAATTGAAGAAGAAGATTCTTCATCATTAGATGATGAAGAAGCAATCACAAAAAACATGGATAGCTTAATAAGCGAGATTAAAGACTCAATCGAAAAAGAAGATATTGATAATTCAACTGAAGAATTTGATTACTAGTAAATAAAAAAATAAAAAATTAATCTAATTTTTTATTTTTTTATTATCTTTGTCAAAGTTAAAAACACTTAATCAAGTATATTTCTCAAATATTGTTTTTGGTTTTGGAATTATTTTAAATTCTGAGTTATCCTCAAGATCTTTGTGTTTATGAAATTTCATTTTAAATAGTTTTTCTAATTCAATAATAATAAATGGAACTACTGCTAAACTAAAGCCAGTTAAGTAAATGTAACCGTGAACGTTATCATTATTTGTTTGACCTTTAAAAAGAGCGTAAAGAATATCATTTTTTTGAGATTGTGTTAAAGATTTTAATGCTTTTTTATTAAAATCTAATTCTGGTCTTTCAGCAAATAATGAGCTAACTTGAGGAATCAAAGTAGAAATTAATACAATTATTACACTGCCTAAACAAGCAATTAGAACTCATTTAATATGATTAAATTTTTCAATAAATATAAGCTTATGAGATGATATTGAAATAGATTTAGCAACACAGCCTAAAGAAAGAGTTAAGAATGCAGCAATAGTACCATAATAGAATCTTAAACCAGGTACTCCTGTAGATATTGCTATGAATGCTCCTAAAGTGAATGCAATAATAGTTAGGATACCATTTATAAATCCTAGAATAATTATTTTACCAATAAGTCCGTTTGCAAAAATGCTTTCATATTTACTACGTGGTCTAAATTTCATTAATTCATCAGAAGTTCTTTGCGTTCCTAATGCAATTCCTGGTAAGGTCTCGATAACAATGTTGGTTATCAATATTTGAATAGTAGTTAATGTTGTTTGAAATTTAATTTGTTTGTTTATTTCATTTGCCATTGTTTCAGTTAAATTAAAAGAGCCATATAAACCTGGATCTAACTTTCCTCATCCTAAACCAATATTAGGATCTTCGAATATCATATAAAATAAAAACATACCTAATAATATTGATATCACTGATGCAATATTAGAGCTGATTAGAAATTCTATTATTCTAACAATATTTTGGTAAATTCCTCTTCCTGATCTAACTGAAGAAACGATTGTAGAGAAATTATCATCTGTTAATACCATATCAGCTGCGCCCTTAGATACATCAGTTCCAGTTATTCCCATTGCACAACCAATATCAGCTGCTTTCAAAGCAGGTGCATCATTAACACCGTCACCAGTCATTGCAACAACTTGATCTAATGATTGTCATGCTTTAACAATTCTTATTTTGTTTTCAGGAGATACTCTTGCATAAACAGAGTATTTTTGAATATTTTTTATTAAATCTTCATCGGATAGACCATCTAAATCGGTACCAGTTATTGCTAGATCATTATCATTCATTATTCCTAAGTCTTTAGCAATTGCAATTGCAGTATTCAAATGATCACCAGTAATCATTACTGGTTTAATTCCAGCTGATTTACATATTTTAATAGAATGTTTAACTTCTTCTCTAGGAGGATCGATCATTCCAATTAATCCCATAAAGTTTAAATCCTTTTCAATATCTTTTGAATGAATTACTTTTGGAAGTTTACCTTTTATTTCTTTGTATGCAACTGCAATTACTCTAACTGCATTATCACTTCATCTATTATTAATTTCTTTTAATTGTTTTAAAGTAATATTTTTACACTTAGAAAATAATACATCTGGTGCACCTTTTACAATAGCAATTTGTTTGCCATTTATAATATTAATTGATGTCATCATTTTTCGATCTGAATCAAATGGTATATCATGTACTCTTTTATGATCTTCATCTCATTTGTCATCATCGTAACCTTTTTTAATTGCAAATTCTGCAATTGCTATCTCTGTAGGATCTCCAATTAAGATATTACCATCATCACTTTCCTCAATTACACAGTCAGTACATAAAGTTGCATATTTAAGCAGGTCTAAATGTTCTTTAGATAATTTTTCTGATTTATCACTGCTTACATCTTCCATTTTTGATTTAGGAACTCACATTTTAACAATAGTCATTTTATTCATAGTAAGTGTTCCTGTTTTATCAGAACAAATAACAGCTGTAGAGCCTAACGTTTCAACAGAAGATAATTTTTTTATTAATCCGTTTTGATCACTCATTCTTTTAACACCAATTGCTAAAATTATATTAATAACTGTATTCAAACCTTCAGGAATTGAAGCAGTAGCTAATGATATAGCTAAAATAATTGAAGGAGGGAATGATTCAAAACCAGTAGTAATAACATCTTCAATAACTAATAAAGAGAATATAAAAGATATGAATGTAATAAAAATTCCAAAAAAACCAAGCTTTTGTCCTAATTTATGTAGTTTATGCTGCAATGGTGTTTTTAATAAATCAGTGTCTCCAAGTAAATCGGCAACTTTTCCTATTTCGGTTTCATTACCAATACCTATTACTATTCCAATTCCTCTACCATTGATAACATTGCAACCAGAAAATATATGATCAAACTTATTTCCGATAGGAGAAGAAGCATTTGATTTTTTTGTGTGATCTTTATCAACTGGCATTGATTCTCCTGTTAATGCAGACTCAACACATTTTAGATTTGAAGAATCAACTAATAAACAGTCTGCTGATACCATATCACCAGCTTCAACTGTAATAATATCTCCGATTGTTAATTCACTTGAAGAAATTAAATTCATTTTACCATCTCTAAGAACTTTACTCTTTGGTGATGACATTTTTTGAAGAGCTTCAATAGCATTATTAGATTTATATTCCTGGGCGGCACTAAAAAAGGCATTTATAAAAACTATGAACAATATTATTAGTGATTGTGAATATGCTAAAATATCGGGATTATTTGGGTCTTCAACATGTTGATAAATTGTTAAACCTAGCGCAAACAAACCTGCAAATAAAAGTAAAATAGACATTATTTCTTTCAATTGAATAAAAAATAAAAAAAATATATTTTTTCTTTTAACTTTTTTCAATGCATTTAAACCAAATTTCTTTTGTCTCTCTGAAACTTCTTGGCTTGATAATCCAACTTTAATATTTGTGTTTAAATAACTAGTTTTATCGGAGGGTGTTATCTCTTTTTTATTAATGTTCTTCATTTTATCTTTCATTTTAAATTCATTTAAAAATTAAAATTATTATAACAAAATAAAATTACTTTTTTAAAAATATTATTCTAGAATTTTTTTTGCAATTATGTAGTCTTGATAACTGGTAATTTTAAAGTTTAAGCTTTCTCCTTGAACAATAAATACTTTTTCATTTGACAATAAAGCCAATGTTCCAAGATCTGACTTGTTAAATATTTTTTTATCTTTTATTTTTATAATATTATTTATTTTTTCATATGTAAATGTTTGTGGTGTTTGAGAACAAAATATTGTTTCCCTATCAAAAACATTAGTTACATATTCCTTTTTATATTTATAAACTGTATCAGGTGAGTATAACCCTGTTAAAACACATTTATGTTTTTTGCAACTTACTATGTTATCTTTTATAATCTTTGAGTTAACAAAAATTCTGTTAGCATCATGCGTTAGAATTATGTCATTTCCATTAATTTTAAAATTTTTATTTATAAATTTTAAAGCATTAACTATTGATTGATTTCTTGAATTACCGCCAATGCAAAAATGCAAAAAATTATTTTTAAATTTATATTTTTTAAATATTGATTTTGCTTTTAATAAATGCTCTTCTCTAATCACAATTATTAATTTATTAATTTCTTTATTATTAATAAATTTTAAACTTGAGTGTTCTAAAATAGTTTTGTTATTTATTTTTAAAAATTGTTTGGGTGTTTTAGTTTTTGTTCTAAGACTAAGTCCAGAAGCCAAAATAATTGCTATATTCATAATTAATTAATTTTTTCAATTTTCTTTAAAATTGATTCTATTTTAAATTTCTCTATTTTATTTTTTATTGTTATCATATGTGTTTCAATAACTGTTTCTATTGCGGATTTTATTTTTTTTGATGAGCTTTCTATTTTTATTATTTCATTATGTATTTCTTCACATTTTTTATTTATATTTTTTATAGAGTTTTCTAATATTTCATTTTTCATTTTTTCAAATTCATCTTGAATTTCTTGCTTATTTTTAAAATCTAATTCAAGTTTTTTTATACCTTGTTTTTCTTTAGAAATGTACTCTATTAATGATAGAAATGTCATTAAATAAGATGGTCTTATTACAAACATATTATTATAATCTGTTACTTTTTTAATTAAAAAAGTATTTTCAGGTTCTAGTTCGCTAACTAAAATTGAATATTCATAATTTAATTTTTTTCTTTGTCTTTCTAATTTTTCATAGTGTTTTTCATTTTTAGTTTTTCCAGTTTCAGACTCTGTTTTAGCTTCAATTACAGCAGAGCCTAAAATCTCTTTATTTTCACCAGTTACAATAAATTCAAAATCTGCCATAGTGCTATCGTTTGGATTTGTAGATTTTGTTATTTTTTTTAAATCAACTTTATCATTAATTGAAAAATATTTATCGAATTCTTCTAAAATTCATTTTTCTAAACCTTCTCCAATAATTTTAATATTTTTATTATTTCTTTTTTCTAATTTTTCTTTTAGTGAGTTAATTTCGGCATTAAGATCACTTATTTTTTGTAGATTTTCAGTGGTAAATTGATTTTTCAATAACTGAATATCTTTATCTTTGTTTTCATAAAAATTCTTTTCTTTTTCTTTGTTTGATTCTTCTATAGATTCTATTTTTTCTTTAAGATAAGAAGATTCTTTTATTAATTTTAAATATTCTTCTGACGTCTTAAATTCATTTATTATATTTTTTTCTTTTTCTTTGTTTGTTTCTTCTATAGATTCTATTTTTTCTTTAAGATAAGATGATTCTTTTATTAATTTTAAATATTCTTCTGACGCTTTAAATTCATTTTCCCAATTTTTTTTTTCAATATATAATTTTTCAATAAATCTATCATTTGCAATTTTATCTATTTTTTCATTAAATTGTTCCTTAATATAATCTATTGAAAAAGCTCCTATATCTTCTAAGCAAAAATAATCTCCTTTTTTTGCATCTTCGTCCAAAAAAAACTCATTTTTATTTAAGTTTTTTATTTCTATTTTAATTTTTTTAGACATATCTATAACACCCTAACTATTTTATAAAATTATATATTTAATTATTAAGTATTTTTTATAAATCTATATTTTTTTCATTTATAATTAATAAATAGAAATAAAAGAAGTATACATTGAAAACAATAAAAAAAGAACATTTTGATTTACTTTTAATGTTTAAAAAAGAAAGATCGCATGCCGAAGACAAATTAAACATATCTTTAGGGATATTATTCTTTTCTCTTACTTTTGTAGCTACTTTATTTAACCAATTAGGATGAATGTACTTTATTTCACTAATTGTTCTTATGATTTTAGAAATATTATTTATAGTAGTGTTTTTATTACCTGAATTTAAATATAAAAGAATAAAACATAAATATAAATCAATTGATGAAAATTTTAGCATATATAGTTGACAAGATTGAACTACTTATAACAAAAATGAAATTAAAATAAAATATGATATTGATATTGATGTCTTAAAACAAATAATGATTAACATTAATATTATTAGAAGAAAATACTTAGCCTTTCAAGTATTTGCTGCATTTATGTTCATAGATATGATTTTAATTGTTATCTTTTTATGTATGCAAAATGCTTAAAGAAAACTACTAAATTCTTTAGTAGTTTTCTTTTTGTCTATTTATATTAATCTGATTTTTTGAATAATAAGCTTTTTTTATTTCACTAAATTCTAAATCTAAATCAATTGCTAATTTAAAAAGTTTTTTAATAAAAGCTTTAACTTTTTTATCATTGTTCAATGAGTTAACATTTGAAATTAAATCTATGAAAAATTTAGATAATTGAATATTATCTTTTCTCTTTTTTGGTATTTTTAATGAAAATTTCATTTCTTTTATTCCATAGAAAAGACCAATTGAAATTATGAAATGTAAACAATCTACAAACTCATCTAGAATTATATCTTTATGGCTTATTTTTTTCAAAGATCAAAATTTGAAACATCTAACTTCATTACATAATTCAGATAATTCGATAATTAGAGCTAATCTTTTTCTTGATACTAAATTTTTTTTTAATAGGTTGTGATTTTTTTCTATAAAATTATCTAATTGAATTTGAGTTAAAATTATATCATTTAAGTTTACATTCATATTTCACCTTTTATAATTTATTATAAAATAAAAAACCATATTTATTAGTTTTTTAAACATGATTTTTTGTATTAATGTATCCTTATTTAAATTATTATAAAAATTAATTTTTAAGTTTTGGTGGCATTGGTCTTTCTGAAGATTTAGAAGCATGAAGACGAGGTCTATCACCAATAGGTTTTGGAATAGAAGTGTATAATGATTTATTACTAAAACTAGTCGAAGGCATTTGTGTTTTAATATGCGATATATTTTGAGCAGGAATAATTACATTATTATGAGTTTTAAAATTTTGTTTTTGATTAGAAGTTCTAACATTTGATTTTTGATTTTTAGAAATTTTATTTTTACTTTCTCTTGATCTATTCATAAAGAATATAGCTAATGCTACAATAGCAATAAGTGCAACACCACCAACAGTACTTCCAACTATAATCGGAATCATATTATTAGGTTCAACAAATCCAATAATAGTAGTGTCAAGTAAATCTCCTTCTGATGAGCTTGTTCTTTCTATAAATGAACTATCGAAATATTTTCCATTAATAGTGAAATTGAAGGCAAGCGTTCCTTCTTCATCATTTGGAAAAATATTATTAATTCCAGTAATAGTTGGAGTTGGTCCTGGTAAGTTAATAAAATTAAAATATTTTAAGTAAGAATTATGATCATTTCTTAAATCATCAGCAATTGTAGAAGGGGACACTGATTTCATATTATTTTTTAAAGTTAAAGAAGTTGCGCCTGGTACTTTTTTAAATCCAGATAATTGACTTGATGCAAAACGATCTATAGAAATATATTTCCCATTTTGATCAAAATAGTTTTTTAGAACATAACTAACTTCTAAAACACCAGAAGGGTTATCAAAAGTACGATTTACTTCTATAAATCTTGTATTTGCCTGTGGAGAAATATTTTCAATAGCATTGTTTAATTTAAAAACATTGTTGAGACTAACTTCTTTGTTTGCATAGTCAGATGCATAAAAGTTTCCTGGAACAAATGAAGAAATTTTATCATAAGATGTGTGAGCTTCTGCGGATTTAAAATTTCTTATTCTAATTACATTTTCTAACGGTTTAAAATTAACTGTATTAGGATTTACAACATTACCATTAGAATCGATATAGTTATTAACTGTAACGACAATATCGGCAGCTCCACTATTTTTAGGATTACTAGCACTTTGTGCCAAATTATTGATATTTTGTACTAAAAAAACAACATCTCTGGATACACTAAAATTACTTGGAAGAGATCCACCTATTCTTATTATACTTTCTAAAATTGTTCTATTATTTTCAATTTGAAATGGGAAGGTGTTAAGTATGATGTTTTGATTACTAGTATTTAATTCAATTGTAGTTCTTGCTTTTGTTATACTATTTAAATTAGGAGAATTATTTATTGTTAATATATTAGAATCTTCATTTGTAATTTTAATATCATTATTATTTAAAGATGATCTATTGTATAAACTAGAATTTAGCTTTGAAGTATTGTATAAATTTGTAGATAATGATATTCCTGCAAAAGTAAAAAAGACAATTGAAGTTATTATTTCTTTTTTTAATTTTTTATTTATCATATTGAAATTCCTTTGTTCTAATTAAATTTATTTTATTATAATTACATTTTTTTTAATTGCAAGTAATCAAAAGAACTAAAAAAATCAAAAGGCTAAATGATATAAAAAATAAAAAACCATATTATAAATATGGTTTTTTATTAAAATCTTTATTTTTTAGCAGGAGGTGGAACTGGTCTATTTCCTGGTGTAGGAGGACCAACTGGAGGTTTAGGGCCACTAGGTGTTGGACCACTAACTGAAGGAGAAGTTGAAGTTTTAGAAACACCAGCTGAAGGAGGAGAAACTTTTTCACTTAGCTTTTGTTTTCTTAAATTTTCGCTTTTCTTTTTCTTAGCTTTTGATACAAAAAAGATAGTTAATGCTATAGCAGCAATTAAAGCAATACCACCAACAGAAGCACCAATAATAATCGGGATTGTATCAACTTTTTCAAGTTCTGAGTTTAATCCTGTAATTGTTGTTTGAATTTTCACACCTGTTGTTGAAGTAGATCTAAGAACGTTTTCATTGTCAAAGTAATCCCCAATAATAGTATAAGTAAGGCTAATCGTACCATTTTTATCATTTGCTTCAATAGAATCAAAAGAATCAATTACCCCAGGCGCACCTGTAGTTGGTAAATTTTTCAAAGAAAATCATACTTTATAATTTTGAGGATCTATTTTTATTTGCTCAGCAATTGTAGATGGTATTAAAGTGCTACCATTAATTGAATCTAGCAAACCTAAAGATGTAGGTCCAGGAACTCTTATAAAGTTAGGTACATTAAGTGTAAAAACAGGAGATTTTGTATTAATATAATTACCACTTGAATCAATGTAGTTTGTTAAAGTATATTTAATTATTAAAAGGCCCTCAAGATTATCAAAATCAAGAGATTCAATATCTACCTTTGTATTTGCACTAGTAGAAACATTTGTAATATTATTTCTTAATCCAACAACATTACCTATAGGAATAGTACCAAATACAACATCAGATGCATAAACATTAACAGGATCAAATGAATCAATTTGACTAAAACTTGTTTGACCTAATACAGATTTAAATCTTGTTACTATAAATGATCTTAATAATGGATTTCCATTAGTAATAATTGTACCATTTTGATCATAATAAGTTTTTACAGAAACATTTATAGAAGCCCTACCACCAACAATAGATGAGCTATTCAAATTGTTAATATCTAAAACTTCATAAGAAACATCCCTATCATGATTAAAACTAGGCGGAGTATTGTTAATCGTTATTATCTTAGATAAAACATCTCTATTATTTGGAAGTTGAAAAGGATAAGTTCCAGCCATAATACTATTTGAATTAGAATCAGAGTTTAATGTAATTGTTGTTGTAGCTTTAGATTCTATGTTTGATGTAGAAACATCATTTGATACAATATCAATTTCTTCATTGGTAGCTTTAAATTCATTATTTAATGAATATTCATTAGAAAGACCAGATTGAAAATTTGAAATATTATCTAAATTTATAGCTAATATTGTTCCCGTAAAAGCAAAAATGCTAAACGAAGTTAATATTGCTTTTTTTAATTTTTTATTTCTCATATTTATAAACTCCTATGTTTAAAATAAATTTATATTATTAAAAATATAACTAATATAATTATACATTAAAATATTATTTTTTTAAATAAATAGCATTAAAAAATATAAATAAAGTTTGATAAATTTATTAAATTTATAATTTCTACTCAAATAATGGGGAAATAAATTTTTAAAAGCAATGAATAAATATAATTAACAAAAAATTATTATAATATAAGTGTTTAAAAAGGAGAAAAAATGAAAAGAAAAAAAATAGTTCTTATTGGAGCTGGTAATGTTGGGTGCTCTTTCTTGTATTCAGCTATTAATAATATGGTAGCTGATGAATATATATTAATTGATCATTTCAATGAATTAGCAGAAGGTCAAGCAATGGATTTACTAGATGCTATTGGTGTACTTCCACATTGTGATGCAACAATTAGAAGTGGTAACTACAATGATTGTTCTGATGCAGATATCATTGCAATAACTGCAGGAAGACCGCAAAAACCAGGTGAGACAAGATTAGAAATGATTCAAGATAATGCAAAGATAATGAAACAAATTGCAAAAAGTGTAAAAGCTACTAAGTTTAGTGGTGTAACAATGATATCTTCAAATCCAGTTGATGTGCTAACTATGGTTTATCAAAAAGAAACTGGTTATTCAAAGAATAAAGTTTTTGGAACAGGAACAATGCTTGACACATCAAGATTTAGAGTTTTAGTTGGGAAAGAATTAAAAGTAAATCCTTCAGCTATAAATCTTTGTATAATGGGAGAACATGGAGATAGTTCAATTGCAAGTATTCAATATGGATCAGTTTTTACTAAACCAATTAGCAAGGTAATTTCAGAAGGAAAAATTAGCGAAAATAAATTAAAGGAATTACATAAAGATGTAGTGCAAAGAGCTTATGAAATAATTAATAGAAAAAAATCTACTTATTATGGAATTGGTGCATGTATGATGAGACTTGCTTCACATGTTTTTAGAGATTCAAACGAAATTGAAACAGTATCAGCATATTTAGATGGAGAATATAAAAACAAAGATGTTTATATCGGAGTTCCAGCAATAATAAATAAAGATGGATGACAAAGAGTAGTTAATGTACCATTAAGTGATGAAGAACAAAAAAACTTTAATGAGTCATGTAAAACTATTAAAGAAAATTTTAATAGTATTAAATAATATTAAATAAAAAACCACATAATGTGGTTTTTTTATTTAATTAAAAATTATTTTTTAACTGGAGGAGTAGTTGGTCCTGACGGTCTTTTTACAACAGGAGCATTACTCTTTGGAACTGAAATTGTAGGAGGAACATATTTTCCAGGAGCTTGAGGTCCGCCTGGTGCACCTGGTCTTCCAGGAGCCATTCCACCACCAGGAGTCATTCCTGAAGCATTTGCAATTTCTGGTCCTTTTTTAGGTTTGCTAGACATAGAATGTAATTTATCATCCATCATTTTTTTCTTTTTAATTTCTTCACTTTTCTTTTTCTGGAATCTAATTATGAATATTAAAGCGATAATTACTGCAATTAATCCTACACCACCACCAATACTTGCAATAACTATAGTCATAGTATTGTCTACTGGTTCAATAAATTTACTAAAGCCACCAATAGTAATAGTAAATTTTTGTTCACTACCATCTGGATTAGGTCTAATAGGAATTAGTCTATTTTGACTATCGAATCCATAATAACCACCTGTAACAGAAAGTCGAACTCTTATTGCTCCTTCTTCATCAATTGCTTCTTCAATAACAAATCCATTAGGAGCTACTTTTGTTTGAGGGTCTAATGAACCACCAACATTGTTTTTAATAGTTAATGGATGCACTATTTCACCAAAATATTGTTCTATAAGTCTTTCACTAAGAACACCGTTAGAGTCTGCACTTCTTAATAATACTGAAGGAGTAGTTGAAGAAGCTAAAGGTTGTTTTGCTACAAATTTTGTTTCACCTGGAATTTTTTTAAATCCATCAATAACAACATCACGAGTAAAAAGACCAGATGATTCAGGCACAAATCTAAAGCTTGAATCAATATAATTTCCTATGGTAGCTGGAATAGTTAAGTTTCCACTTATGTTATCAAATGAAGGAGTTTTAGTTGTAGATAATTGAAATCTTGAATCAAAAATAGAATTTTTTGCATTAACAATATGATTTCTTGGAACTAAGAAGCCAATAGCTCTATCTTGTTCTATAATGTCAGAAGCATATTCTACATTATCTAATGGTTTTTGATTAGGATTAGCAACAATGTTTGTAGGGCCTGAAACACTTCTTAAATTATTTACTACAAGAGTCAAAGGTTTATTGCTATTACTAATTGTAGTACCGTCTGTTCATTTACTAATTATAGCTTGAATAGTTATTACTCCAGATCTTTCATTAGAACCATTGTTTGTTAAAGATACAGAAGTTACCCTAAATGTTACACCGTCTTTATTGGGTTGAACGCTACCTGCTATATCAAAAAAGTTTCAAAATTCGTGACTATCAAGCACATTTGTATTTATAGCTGGGATAGGTATTTCGAAAGGATAGTAATCGCCAAAATTTACTCCTGGACTTTGAATTAAATTTGTTTCAACACGAGTTGATATTAAATTATTGTTATTTTCAATAATTTCATTATTTTTTTGATTATCAATTAAATTTTCTTCTTTTGAGTTAAAGCCATTCATAGAACTTAAAGACAACCCTACACCTATTAAAGATGAAAAAGTTAAAGTAGATAGTAATATTCTTCTAGCTATTTTATTTTTCTTTTTATTTTTTATCATATTTTTCTCCTTAAGAATTTAATATATATACTTTTATAAAATTATAACATTATTTAAGTAAGTATATTTAAAAATAAATTCTTATATTTTCACAATATATTTAATTATAAAACAAAAAACAAAATATCACTATTAAAAATAATTTATAAAATGTATAATAATTTATGTTAAATTTATTTTTAGGAATCAAAATGTCAAAAAAAAGAAAAAAAATAAGACAGCAAAAATTAGCTGATCAAAAAGCAACTAGAATTAAAAAACTTATTAAAAAATCAAAAAAAGAAAAAAAACTTAATAAAAAAAATTCATAATTTATTAATATGGAACAAATAAATATAATTTTTATTCATGGTTTGTTAGCAAATAAAGACTCAAATAAGGCACTTAAAAAATACTGTGAAAAAAATAAATTTAATTATTATTCGCTTGATTTACCCGGTCATGGAAAAGAGCCTCTTGGTGATATAGATATGAATTTAAATGCATATATTAATTATGTTTTAAATTTTATAAAATCTAATAAAATAAAAAAACCAATTTTAATAGGCCACTCATTTGGTGGTGCTATTGTGGTTGGTTTAATTTCTAGAATGAAAAAAGAAGATAAATATTTAGCAGTGCTTGAAGACCCAATTAATCCTTCAATTTTACAAGGACCCGATCCTAACAAAATTGATAAAAATATTTTTGATGTCAGCTTATTTATTAAAAAAATAAAAGAAATGACTAAATATAAATTTGAAAATTTAAAAAAAATGATATCGCTTTTAACAAATGTTACAAATGAAAAAACTTTGCTTTTTTTAAGTACTTGTTATAAAAGTATTGATATACCTACTTTAGTAATATTTGGAAAAAATGATAGATTAATAAACCAAGAAGCTTCATTTAAAAGCATTAAAAAATTAAATAAAGGTATTGAATTTTGTCTAATAGAAGAAGCTAGACATACACCACATAATGAAACTCCAGAGAAATATATTAAGTCTTTAAATGAATTTTTAATAAAAAATAAAGTATTTAAATAATTAAGAATTACGTGCAACTTTCACATAATTCATCAATAATATCTTTTTCAGTTTTACAATAATAAAATGTTTTTATACCTAATTTAAAACCATATAAATGGTGAAGAGTAAAATCAGTAAGTGATTTTACTTTTTTAAAATAAATATTTATTGATTGTGCTTGATCAATATAACATTGTCTTATTGCAGCTAGTTCAATAAGCCTATATTGGTCGCAGTCTGAAGCAATTTTATAATATTTTCAATTTTGAATATTTGGTACTAATGTCGGTAAATTTATTTTTCCATCTTCTTTGTAGAAAAAGTGTTGAATTGGCTCTGTACTTTCAGTAGCATTAATTGCTTTACCACTTGTAGCTGTTGGTGCAATAGAAATTAACTGAGCATTTCTAATTCCATATTTTTTTATTTCTTCTGCAAGTTTTTTTCATTTATCTAAATCTGGTTTGTATTTAGTTAAGCTTAATGCACTTTTATTTGCTTTAAATATTGGTAAATCACCTTTTGCTCATAAAGTTTCTTTAAACTTTGCAAAAGGACCTTTTTCTTTAGCTAAATCTTTTGAAGATTCAATTATTTGAAAAGTTATTTCATCAAATATTTTATGGGTAGTTTCTAAAGCTTCTTTTGAATCAATAACTATTTTTTTAGTTGCTAAAAAATTGGCAAGATTTAAAACACCAATTCCTAAGTATCTATAATTTAAATTAGTTAAATAACCTTCAATTACAGGATAAACCGCAACATCAACAGAGTTATCCATTGCTCTCACTAAAATAGAAACAGCATTTTTTTGTTCTTCTTTAGATAAATAGCCTCAAACATTTAAATTAATTGAAGCTAAATTACAAAGAGATATTTCTCCAGCTTCAGAAGTTTTTTCAATTTTATATCAGTCATTTTCTTTCACTTCTTTTATATTAGTTGTTATAGATTCTCTTGATGGTAATGTAATTTCAGTGCAAAGGTTAGAAGAGTTGATGTATCTATCTAGCATAGAAACAGAATTTACATTTTCTTCATGAAATAAATAAATGTTTCCTGTTTCAACTCTTTCCTTCATTATCATTTCAAATAATTTTCTAGCAGATATAACTTTTTTTCTTATGTTGTCTTTCTTTTCATATTCTTCATAAATATTTTCGAATTCTTTTCCAAATTTAAATTTTAATTTAGGAACATCTGCAGGATCAAATAAAGTAACATTTTTATTTTTTAATAAACGGTCAATTAATAGTTCATTAATTTTAACTGCATACTTTAATTGTCTTGCTCTATTTTCTTCTGTACCACTATTACTTTTAAGTACAATTAAGTCTTCAAAATTATAATGTCATCATTGAAAATATATTGCACATGCTCCTGGTCTTGATGAACCTTGATTGAATGCTTTAACAGTTGATTCAATAATTTTTATAAATGGGATTGGCCCAGATGAAAAACCAGAATTTCCCATAATGAAACTCCCACTTGATCTAATACTAGAAATATCAATTGCATTTCCACCTTTAAATTTAGAATAAATTGCTACATCATGGGCAGTTTCCATTATAGAATCTGCAGAATCACCCATTTTTGAAAGAACACAACTAGATAACTGTTGATTTTTAGTTCCTGCATTTAACATTATAGGAGTTGCTAAAGTAAAATATTGTTGAGAAATCATATTGTAAAAATCAATAATTTTTTTAATTCGATCACTTTTTTCATTTATAAAAAGTGACATTGCAATTCTTATATATGAATGCTGAGGTAGTTCTAATTTTTTTGATTTATTATAATTCAAACAATATTTACTATAAAAAGTATAGAGAGATTTAAATGTAAATAAATAATCTCTTTCAGGGTCAATTGCTGAATTTATTTTTTCAATATCTTCGCAAGAATATTTAGAATAAATATTATTTCAATATAGCTTGTAAGAAAGGCCTTTTTCAATAACGTCTTTTAAATGAGGGTATTCTTTATTTGTTTTTATATGTCATGAATCTCTATATATTTTCAACAAATAAAGTTTTGCAGCAATTTTTTCATATAAAGGATGAATTCTACTTATGTTATTTACTGCAGTTTTTATTAATTCATCATAAACTTCAATAATATTGATTTTATTGTAAAGTTTTATCTTTGTAGAGCTTAATAAATTATCACAATATTCCTTATTATTTTCACATGCTCAAAGACATACTTTCCTCATTTTATGAATATTGTATTTTTCTTCTCTTCCATCACGTTTAATTACAATAATTTCATCTGCACTTATGTGGCTATTTTTTTTAGAGTTTGTATCTATCTCTTCATGTTCTTTAACAGCAATCTCTAATTGCGATAATTTTAATGTTTTTGTCTTCATTTTAATTCTTTGTAATTTTTAATTTTATTTTTTTAATAATATTATTCAGATTCTCTTTTAAATAATCTTTTTAATAGTTTTTCTAAGTCTTTATCTTCGTAATCCATATCCATTGAACCAATGTTATAGTTTAATGCAGTAGCTTCTTGTTGAGCGGTGTTATCTTTATTTATATCTTTATAAGTGTTAAATCAATCAATTATATCTATTTTTTTTACATTTTTGTATAAAGGTTCAAGACCTATTCTATTTAGTCTATCATTTGCATAATATTTCATAAATACTTCAAACACTTCTTTTGTTAAAGAAGGAATTGGTCCAAAACTTAATAGATAATCTCCTCATCTAATTTCATCTTCTACAATCTCTTCTACTATTTTGTAACATTCATCTTGAAATCATGTTGATTTAAATAAATGAGTAAAACCTTCTGATTCATCTCTTTTTAATATATTAATTAATCCACCAACAACAGCAACATGCATATCTTCATCAAAATTAATTAATTTAATAATCTTAGTAACTCCAGGAATAGCATCTTGGTATGCATTATTTATCATATATGTAACCATAAATGATATATAGAATTTTAATCCTTCTAAAAAGAAAATATGAATTAATAATGTTATAATTTTTTGTTTTATTTCATCATCACTAAAAGTTAATTCTTTATTAATATATTTTTTAACAACCGAATAAGCTTCTATTTCTTTGTCAGTTCTATTTTTAATCATTGGAATATCGTATATTCTGTCAAATATTTCTGTTGCATTTGATGAAAACATTTCTCTAATAATATGTGAATAAGATAGTGAGTGAATTAATTCAAAGTATGCTTGAGATTTAAAAACAGACTCTCATTCACTAGATGTAACTAATTCAGACATTACACTATCTAAACCACGATTTTGAACGCTATCCATAAAAGTTTGGAATAAAAGGTTGTTAATAAACACTTCTTTTATATGATCTGGTAAATCTTTAAAATTTTCTCGATCAGAAATCATTGATATTTCCTCTGGCGTTCAAAAGGCTTGTCTCATAGACTTTTCAATTACCATTGAAAACGGATGTTTATATACATCGTAACGTTGGAATCCATTATATTTTCCTAAAAATATTTTAATATCCTTTATTGGAACAATTAAGTCAAGATCTACTATTTTGTTTTTTTTCATAATTAAATCCTTTGGGTAATTATTATATATATGTAATCCAAAAAAATACAAAAAATTTTTTAATTGTATTATTTTTCTTAGTATTGTATAATTAGATCAATAAATATCAAAAAATGTTTATTAGAAAGGTTCACATGAAAAAAGTATTAAAATTTGTGTTTTCATTTGCATTCTTGGCGTTAGCTATTGTTTGAGTTTTGTTTGCTGCTGAATTACTTTATCCAGAGGAAGTCACAATATTTCAAAATTGAGAATGATTCCAACAAGAATTATTACCGCAAATAGAAAATTCATATTCTAATAATCCTAGAGGACGTGAGGGATTTGAATTAGTAGTCTATTCTGGTTCGATATTCTTGATTTATACATCTGCAATTTTCTTAATATCTAAAATACCTGTTATTGGAAAATTCATTAAATCTATAACTAGCATTATTGGATTCTTATCATTTATATTAGTTATAATCGGTGTTCTTTTATGAACTGGGGTTATAAAATAAAAATATTGGTTCTTACAACCAATATTTTTATTTTATAATACATTAGTATGAGCAATCAAAATTCAAAAACAAGAAAATTTCTTTTTTTAAAAGAAAATTTAAATTATAGTGAACCTTTAATAAAAAAATTTTTTAAAATTTTTTTTGTATATTTTTCATATATGCTTACAATTGTTTTTCATAATTTAATTCCATTGGCAATAAACAGTGTTGATGCAGTGAATAATGTAAGTGGAGGATTAGTTTCTCAATCAATTGGCTATACACAACCAATAAGCTTTTTTTCAATAACAATTATTGTTATGATTTCTGTTCAGATACTAACAATAACAAAAAATAATTTTAAAAGTAATAGTAAGAGAGATTATTTTAAAGAGATAATAAATACAGGTTCAGCTACATTATTAATGGTAGGAATTGGTATTGCAATAATATTTGGATCAACAATGTTGCTTTATTCTGAATATGCTATCGCAGCCTCTTCACATACTCACAACGCTGAAATATCAAAATTTATTAATGAGTATTCATCGATGATGATTTTAAATTTATTTTTAGTTGCTGCAAGTATATATTACACATTTATATTGCTTGAATATAGATTTCACCTTAGAATAATAATTTTAATCCAAGTAATTCATTCATTTCTTAGTATTGCATTAAGTGTTTTATTTCTTTTTTATACAGATTTATCACCTGCAATATCATTACCGCTATCATCAATAATATTAAATTTAATTTATGTAGTGATTATTCTATTTATTTTTTATTCTTATGTTGCTAATTGAAAAATATATGATTTTAATTTTGATAAAGCAATTTTTAAAACTATTATTAATGGGATATATAATTTATCAATATATATGTTAGTTTATAGTTTAACAATGATATCCCAGATGATTTTAATTACCTTTATTAATGTTAATGATCCAAATTTAGTTTACTTATATACAAAAGATGGTGAATATCTAATTATTATGTCAAGAGTTGTTATTTATTCAATGATAAATTTATTGATAACAATTTCTAGGTCAATGGGAAGAGCAATAAATTTATATCACGATCAACCAAAATTAAATCTAAAACAATCTGAAAAACAATTTAAGGAAGCAATAACCTTTGCTATAAAGGTTACAATAATATTTTTATTAGTTGGACTAATTTTTTCAACATTCATAGTATATTTAGCTGATTTTCTTTTTATTAATCAAAGTTGAGCACAACAAGTAATACCGCCTGATATTGCAATCACTATACCATTTCCTCATGCTGAAAATGTTAAATACATTGATATAATTAAAAAATTTATTTATGAAGGATTCTTATTATCTCTAACTGCTCAAACAATTCAAAGTATGGCAATTAATACTAGAAATGCTGCTTTTTATAATTTTAAAAGAAAACTAAGAGTGTTTTGAATTATTTTATTAAATTTCTTTATAATTGAAGGTATTGCAAGTTATTTCTTAGGAGTTGTTATGCAAAGACAATTGCCAGGTATGATTGGATTTGCAATTGCACAAATAATTAATGCTTCAGTTGCATTAATCACGGTTTTAATAGGTGTTTTTTATTGTAAAAATAAACTTATGAATGATATCTTAAAATCAAATAATAAAGATGCTCTAGAACCTATTTATAAATATAAATCTATTAAATGCTATGCAATTAACAGAAAAGAAAAAAGATTAACTTGCCTTGATTGCTGTTAATCTTTTTTTAATTCTATATTAATTTTTGGTTCAATTTTAGCTGGTTTAACTATTGAGCTAAATCTTTCAATTACTTCTCCATTTTTATTAATTAAAAATTTTTCAAAGTTCCATTTAACATTTTTATTTTTATAATTAGATATTAATCATCTATATAAAGGTGATATTTCTTCTCCTTTAACTTTTAATGTAGAAAACATTTCGAATGTTACATTATATTTTGTTGAACAAAAATTTTTAATTTCACTTGCATTTTTAAATTCTTGTTTGAATTGATCAGAAGGAAATCCTA
>JBOGBI010000032.1:0-3219 GCA_051656145.1 Mycoplasmoidaceae bacterium | reverse complement strand
TAAATGATCTTTTTGCAGTAGGGGATATAATTTCTTCATCAAATAAATTTCTAGTAATATATTTGCCAGAAGTATTAAATTTATTTTTCCTATTTTCAAGAATTTTGTCACTAAAAACTTCCTGTTGATTGACATGTTGTTCGATGCCAATTTTTATATACTCTAACATAGCTTTATATGAAAAAGAATGAGTTGCAGAAAGACCAGATATTTTCTTTAATAATTCTTCAATTGATTCCTTAGTTGATTCAGGAAAATCATTAGCAAGTTTTTTTGATTGTTCTTCAACATCTTTGATTTTTGTAAGATCATTAAATATATTATTACATTTTTCTAGGAGATCTAAATTAAGTAGATTTTTTTGCCCATTGTAAATTTTATTTTGAATTAATCATTTAGCAATTAATATATAGTTTTTTAAAGAAACTTTTTTATCTTCTATTCATCCAGAAATATCTTCCAATTTTAAATCAAGTGTTTTTGATATTAGTTTACCAGTTATGCTATTAATTTTTTTGCCATCCAAATCCAAAGAAAATTTATCAAATAATTTAATCTTTTCTTCTTTTGATAATTTTTCTCTTTTTTTGTCAAAATGTATATTATTAATATCATTTAAAATATTAAAAATCTCAGCCATTGGAGAATTTTTCATACCTCTAATAATATCTGGATAAATTGTACATTTTCCAATTGTATTGTCTCAAAGGTTATCGCCATCTTTAAAAACTTCTTTTGTTTCTGGATTAATCTTTCATAACCCATATTCAGATGGAGATTTTTGAGAACCTGGTCCTTCGCTATATTTTCTAAATCTAGTAAGTAATTCCATGTATTCATCTACGAATGTATTATCTTTTTTTTGAGTTTTAAGTAAATGAATTATTTCATTCTTTCAATCTGAGTTAGAAAAATTTCTAGATAATTCACTACCTTTATAAAATCCATATTTTTTGTAAAATTTATTTAATTGAATAGAGGGAAAATCATTTGTTTTTTCAAAAATGATATTCTTATTTTCACTAGTTTCAGGATTTTTTTCTTTTGCATCATTTTCATTTTCCTTATAAAAATAACCTCTATTATGTATGTAATTAAAAAGTACAAAAACCAAAGCATTGTTATCTAATTTTTCACTAAGCATTTTTTCCTTTAATTCTGACATTGTAGAGACATTGAATTCAATAAAAGGTTTATTAATTTTTTCATAAAAATCATTAGAATCTTTTACAATTCCTTTAGCAATAAAAAAATTAATTAAATCATCTTTTCTATTTCTTGTTCTTCTAATTTGTCTTCTTAGTGACCTTGCTTCTCTTCTTTTAACATTTTTTAATTTTCCTTTTCCATCTAAAACATCATCAAATAGTCTTACTCCAGCATCTAAAATTTTATAATTCTCATCAACAATAGCTCAACCAACAGAAGTTATCCCAATATCTAATCCTATATTTATTTTCTTCACAATATAAACCCTCTTTTATAAATTTTATTATTAACATTATACATATAATTTATTAAAACTATACAAGTTAAAATAGTAAATATATCAAGTAAAAAATTATTATTTTAGAAATTTTATGAAGCTTGATCCTGATCCAATTAAGAGAATATATTTGCTATTATTTTTTTCTTCAATGAATTTATTTTTTAAATTTTTATTAATATCTAAACAAAAATATTGAAGGTCATTTATTAATAAATTGAATAATTTAAATTTTAAAAAAAACATTTGAAAAAAATAGTTTCTAAAAATATTGAATTTGTTCTTATTATAAAAATTATCATATATATCTTTTGTTGATATTTCTATGTAATTGAATATAATTTCATAACTTATTTTAGGTTTTCTTTTTTCAATTACTTTATTACCATATTCAGAAACATAGGCACATTCAAAGCATGATAAAAAGAATGGAATATCAGATCCTATTTCTATAAATGATT
The DNA here is from genome assembly GCA_051656145.1 of Mycoplasmoidaceae bacterium. GTDB lineage: Bacteria > Bacillota_I > Bacilli_A > Mycoplasmatales > Mycoplasmoidaceae > CAMREV01. The sequence continues at coordinate 1,272 of JBOGBI010000032.1, read as the reverse complement.
CATAATCATTTATGTAATTAATATTATTTAAATCTAGAATGTATTTAGCAACATATGCAGCATTTGAAGAAGAACCTCCAATGCCAGATCCAATAGGAATTTTTTTATTAATCTTGATTTCAAAATTAATATCAACATTATATTTTTCTTTAATAAATAAAAGAATTCTATTAACATTGCAATTGTTAATAGATATTTTTTTATTGTTCTTAAAATAGTTTATTTTTAATGAATCAGATTTATTAATTTCTATTTCATCATAGATATCTTTATTTAAAAGAAACAATGATTTTATTTTATGTAGGTTATTATATTTCTTATTACTAACAATTAAAAATAAATTAACTTTTGAATATGATTTAATTAACACTTTTAGTCTTAAGCCTTATTTTTTAAAGATAAAAAAGCATAACTATCAGTTCCAGAAGAAATAGTTGATTGATGTTCATTTAAATTAAGTTCTAATTCAATAACATCTTCTTTTTTTAATTTAATTTTTAAAGCCTTAATATTAGCATAAATTCTTTTTTCATTTGATGATTTAACAACTGGCACATAACCCTTAGAAACAGAGAAAGCAATTAATATGTCAGAAATATCACATTTATATTTTTTGGCCATCTTTTTCAATAATTGAGATTTCATATTTTTTTCTACTAATCCCATAGGTCTTCAACCTTGCATCATTATATTATTGTCTTTAGAAAATTTTATTCTATCATTTCTAATTGAATTAACACTCGCTTCATCTTGAACAATTTGAGGAATAACACCTGTTTCATTGTATAAAATTCTAATCATATCAGGTTCAAAATTAGATACACCAATATATTTAACTAATCCTAATTTTTGACATTTAATTAATTCTTTTCATGCTTTAACATTCATTGTATTATCTACATGAGGTCTATGTAATAAGCATGCTTCAACTGATTTTAAATTACCTAATTTTTTTAAAGATATATTAAGCTTTGAAACAATGTTTTTATTAAAGTTGTTAGGAAATATTTTAGTCTGAATTGGTAATATTTCTTTTTTAGGAAATTCCTTTTTAAATTTTATAATTGCTTTACCTATTTGAGTTTCATTTTTATAAAAAGCGGCAGTATCTATAAAATCATATTTAGCAAGTATTGCTCATTTAATTGAATTATTTAATTCTTCTTGATTTGTAACTTTATAAGTTCCATAGCCAATTTTCGAATTTAAAAATTTAATCATATGTAGTCCTTTTTATTTAATTAAAGTTTTTTAATTTTATTATATACAAAA
>JBOGBI010000031.1:0-16467 GCA_051656145.1 Mycoplasmoidaceae bacterium | reverse complement strand
TTTTTTATTTTTATATAATTAAGTTTAGATTAAGCTAAAATTAGAATTTAAATTTTAAATAATAAATTTGATATTTTAACTATTAAATAATTCATTATTTCTAATATAATATTATGATTATTAAAAACAAGTTCAATTAAACTTTTAAATTATCATGATAGATAATGAATCTAATTATCTATTTATTCTAATATGATAATCATAAATTTATTTATATCAAAACTATTATTTTTATAAAAAAAATGTATAATATCTATATAAATAAATATCAATAAAAGGTAAAATTATGAATAAAAAAATAAAGCTAAGTTTATTATTAAGTTTAATTGCTAGTTCAACCCTAGCTATTACCTTGCCAATTGTTAGTTGTTCTTCATCAACAGAATTAGAAGAAGAACAAATAGTTACAAACAAAACATTATTTGTAAATGAATCTGATTTAGAAACTGCTCAATCATTTATTACAAATCTATTAAAAGATGAATTATCTTTTGCAAAAACTAACCAAGCTCAAAAAAATATTGTAAACGAATGAAAAGAGTTGCCTACTGCTTCTATAGTAGCAATTAAAAATACCTTAAACTTTAAAAATACAGATGGTATAAATTTTAGTGGTATGGATGTTATTGAAAATATAGTTTTTTCTAATAAGGGATCAGTTCCTGGGCCTGGTGGTAATATTCAAGGGCCTGAATTACAAGTCGTTCTTAAAAGTGAATATAATTCAACTTCTGATATCTTAATTCAAGTTGGTTCCCTAGGAAAGGCTCTAGGTGATATATTTCCAGAAAATGATAGTAATGGTAATTTTGATAGAGCTATTAGAAAACTGCAAGAAAATTTCGTCAATGAGTTTCGTAATTTAAAAACAAGAGACGAACAACAAGCTTTTTTAAATAGTTGTGCAAAAGACTCAGAAATCAAATCTTCATATCAAGATGAATTTAAAAAGAATTTATTATTCACTGTTGATACTAATATATATACTGCAAATCAAGTAATTAAAAGTATAACTTTTAATAGCGAACCAAAAACATTACCTGGCCAAGGAGCTATAGTTTTTGCTCCTCAATTAAAAATTAATTTAAAACCTCAATTTGCTCCAAATAAAGATATTCTTTTCTTTAGTACTACTGTTATTGGTATAGCTCTATAATTTAAATAATTATTAAAAAGTGTTAAGTCACTTTTTTTATTTGCTTTAATTATTTAAAAACACAAAAATAATTTTTAAAAATTTAACAAAGTATTATATACTTTATATAAGTATATACAAATATAATTGTATGTAATTATAATTGAAAATTATTAAGGAATCAGAAATATGAATAAAAAAATCAAATTAAGTTTATTATCAACTTTAATTGCGGGTTCTGCTTTAGCTATTACATTACCAATTGTTAGTTGTTCTTCAGCTAACCAATATTTACTAACTCTAATTTATGCTCAAGGTCAAGACCAGAAAACTCTTGATGCTGCTGCTACCAAAATTTTACAAGATTTAATTATTAATGAACCAGACCAACAAGCTAAAGAGAATCTTATTAAACAATGAAAAAGAAATTCTTCAGTACCAAATGAACTTCGTACAGAAATATTTAAAATAATTTCATTTAATGATATTAATAAAAATCCAATACCTGAAAATGATGCTGTTGAAAAAGTTATTTTTGCTTCAGAAATTGTTGATCCAACAGGAAAAGAAAATATTGACGGACCAACTGTTAGAATTATTTTAAAAAAAGATTATACTATCCCAAGTCCTATTGATATCAAAATTCATGAATTAAAATTAAACATATAAAAATAGTACTTTGTACTATTTTTATTTTAATAAATATTTTTCATTTTAAATATTTATAATAAATAAAACATAAAATTTTAAACAAGAGTAAAAATGTATAATCATAATTTAATTGAAAAGAAGTGAATAAAAAAATGAAATGATGAAAAAACATACAAATTTATTGATGATAAATTATCACCTAAATTTTATGTTTTAGATATGTTTCCATATCCTTCGGGAAGTGGATTGCATGTTGGCCATCCAAAGGGTTATGTTGCATCTGACATTCTTGCTAGATATAAAAAATTTAAAGGATTTAATGTTCTTCACCCTATTGGTTGAGATGCTTTTGGTTTACCAGCTGAACAATATGCATTAGAAACAAGGAATCATCCAAGCGGATTTACTGAATCTAATATTAATACATTTCGAAACCAATTACAAAAAATTGGTTTTAGCTTTGATTATGATAAAGAAGTAAATACAACAGATGAAAACTATTATAAATGAACACAATGAATTTTTATACAACTATATAAAAAAAATTTAGCAGAAATAAAAGAAGTAGATGTTAATTGATGTGAAAACTTAGGCACAGTCTTAGCTAATGAAGAAGTTATTAAAGATGATTTTGGTAGAATGTTATCAGAAAGAGGCAATCATCCTGTAATTAAAAAACCAATGAAACAATGAGTTTTAAAAATTACAGAATATGCTGATAAATTAATTGAGGGGCTTGATGAAATAGACTGACCATCAGGTCTTAAAAATATTCAAAAAAAATGAATTGGTAAATCTGAAGGATTTGAAATTATTTTCAAAGTTAAAAACTTAAACATTGAATTAAATGTTTTTACTTCTAAACCTGAATCAATTTTTGGAGTTACTTATATTGCAATTGGACCTGAATCTAAAAAAATTGATGAATTAAATATAAACAAAAATCCAGAAGTTATAAAATTTATCGAAATTTCAAAAAATAAAAAAGAGTTTGAAAGAACAAAAGAAAATACAGATGTAAATGCTATTCATACTAATTTAGTAGCAATTCATCCTATTACTAAAAAAGAAATTCCAATTATCATCTCTGACTATGTAATAGGGTCATACGCTTCTGGTATAGTAATGGGAGTTCCTTCATTTGATACAAGAGATAAGAGAGTTGCATCAAAATATAACTTAGAAATAATTGAAATATTAAAAGATAACAAAATGATTAATTCAGACTTTATTAATGGATTAAATACTAACAATGCAAAATTAAAAGTTATTAAATATTTAGAAGACAATAATCTTGGTTTCAAAAAAGTTAACTATAAACTAAGAGATTGATTATTTAGTAGACAAAGATATTGAGGAGAACCATTCCCTATTCTTTATGATGAAAATAATAATATTGAATTAATTGAAGATCTACCATTAGTTTTACCTAAAACTAATAATATAACTCCTTCAAAAGATGGTAAGTCCCCCTTATCAAACCTAACTGATTGAATTAATGTAGAAATCAATAATAAAAAGTATCGTAGGGATTCAAATACAATGCCTCAATGAGCAGGATCATGCTGATATTACTTAGCTTATGTTTTAAAGAATGATGATGGAACATATACACCACTAAATTCAGAAGAAGCTAAAATAAGATTTAAAAGATGATTACCTGTTGATGTTTATATTGGCGGACAAGAACATGCTGTTCTTCATTTGTTATATGCAAGGTTTTGAAATAGATTCTTATATGATATTGGTGTAATAAGTAATAAAGAACCCTTTCAACTTGTAGTAAATCAAGGAATGATTTTGGATCAAAATAATCAAAAAATGTCTAAGTCAAAAGGTAATGTTATTAGTGTTGATGATGTAATTAATGAATATGGAGCTGATTCATTAAGAATTTATGAAATGTTTATGGGTCCATTAAACTCTTCGCTAGCATGAAATGATGACTCTTTAAAGGGTTCTAGAAAATGAATCGAAAAAGTATTTAATTTATTTGAAGATAAGAAAGATATTATAAAAGACAATATTAATAATGATGAACTATTAAAAGATTACCAATTGTTTGTAAGTAATGTTTCAAATAATATTGAAAAGCTTCAATTTAACTTAGGAGTTTCTGATATGATGATTTTTATTAATGCTTGTTATAAGGTATCTGAAATTAAAAAAGAATACTTAAAAAACTTTTTAATTATCCTTTCTTGTTATGCTCCATTTCTTGCTGAAGAAATAAATTTAAATTTCTTTAAATCAAGCCAAAGTATTACCAAAGAAAAATGACCAAAAATAGAACAAATTAATTCAGATAATGAATTAATTAATATTCCTGTTCAAATAGATAGCAAGGTTAGAGATATTCTTAAAGTTAAAAATAATATTAAAGAAGAAGAATTATTAATTTTAGCTAAAGCAAATGAAAAGATCAAAATTCATTTAAAAAATAAAGAAATTATTAAAATAATTTTTGTTAAAAATAAAATATTAAATTTAATTACAAAATAAAAAAAGTGTTATAATGGAATTGGGAGTTAAAGATGAACAATAAAAAATGTCTTTGCAATCCTTGCGTTTGTAAAAAATGCGAATGCGAAATGAATTGCGACTGTAAATAACTAAATAAAAAAATACTAAGTTCTTCTTAGTATTTTTTTATTTAATATATTGATCAACCATTTTAAAAATTGAACCAAATTTTTTGTTAACATCTTCGATATAAGCATCAACATAAATCTCTTTATCATGAATTACAATTGTTCTATTTACCATTTGTTTCATTGTTTCAATATCATGACTTATCATTACATAAGTTATTTTATATTTTTCGCAAAAAGAAATAATGAAATCTTTTATGTTTTTCTTTACTGCGATGTCTAATCCAGTTGTAAATTCATCTAGAAATAAAAGTTTAGGCTTGCTTAGTAAAGAAAGGATAACATTTAATCTTTGTTGTTGTCCACCTGAAAGTTTGTGAGCTTTTGTATCAAGAAGTGAATTTAAAGAAAAAATTACTAACATTTTTTCTAATTCTATTTCATCTATTGCTGTTCCATCAAGCTTAACAATAAAATCAATAATATTTTTAACTGTTAAGTTTCTTGGGAATGATAAATCTTGGAATTGCACACCAATTGATTTATAAGGGTTAACACCAGCACCAAAATTATATTCAATTTCACCAGCAGATGCATTTTTAAAACCACATATTAGTTCAACGATTGTAGTTTTACCACAACCATTTGCCCCAATTAATGCAAGTCTATCACCTTCATATATATCAAAACTTAAATTTTCAAATATAACTTTTTCGCTCTTAAATGATTTATAAACTTGTGCTATTTTTTTTACTTCAACAAGTTTATTATTTCTATTTTTATCTACAATAAATTTTTCTAAATTTTCAACAGGTTTATTAATTTTTAGTAATTTTATTTTTTTTCAGAATTCTCGACTAATCATAATTATCTACCAAACCATTTAAAGAATTTTGCGCTTAATGAAATAAAACAAATTGGTAAAACGACAGGCATTATCACATTAAGAGCTTTTTGTCATGAAGTATAAACTATAAAATTTTTTCCATCCTCAGTAACTAATGGCAAAGTAAATTCGCTTGAAAAATCAAATATATTTTGCATTTGTTCGATACTTGGTCCTGTTCCATTTTCTGGTATGCCTGGCATCATAAGTATTGTATTTAATAAACTAGCTCCATAAGTAAGAGGTGAAAACAATGATATATATCTAAATGCTTCATTACCTGCAATAACTGTTAATGGAATAAACTGTCCTGCAAAAATAGTTGTAACAATTATTACAATTATTCCTGATAGTAACGAATATGAAACATTTTTTATAATTGAGCTTAATAATATTCCAGCAGATAATGACGAAATTATAAAGAAAAAAATCGTATATATAAATCCGCCAATATCAATATTAATTAAATCTTTCCTTATGTCGTTTGGGTCTTCTAAAGTATATAAGAATATGAAGAACAATCCTATAACAAAAAGTGTAAAAAATAATGCTAGGAAGAAGTAAAGAAAAAATATCAATAATAAGAAATTATTTTTTGTAAATCCTGAATTTTTTATTCTTCTTAGGATTATAGAGTTTTTTAGTTCTACTACAATTTGTGGTAATGAAATTAATGTTACAGGTAATATTGAAAATGATATATATACTCCTAAGCTACCAAAAAATAGCTCTATACCAAAATCATCACCAATTGAAAGCGAATAATACATAACCATAAATAATACTGGTAGTAAAAACGAAATAATAAGACTTAATTTAGATTTAAAAAAATATGTAACTAAAAATTCAGCTAAAAATTTATTTCTACTTAAAGATTCTTTTGTAAATATTTCGTTTTTATAATTTACATTTATTTTTTTCATTTTTATTTCCTTTATAAAATTTAACTTAAAAAATAAAATGCTTTTAGCATTTTATTTTTTAATTGAGTTAGTAAGTCTAGACTTCATTCTATTGCCTTTATTTTTAGAGATTAAACCTTTTGACACTGAACTATCAATCTTTTTGTAAGATTGACTTAAGTCAACTTTATCTTTTGTTTTGACAGTTTTTTTAATTTGTGTTTTCATATTAGATTTTTGACTATGTCTTTGAGTTTTTCTTTTTCCATCTCTTTTATAATTTTTTTCATTAGATTTAATGTTCGCCAATGTATTTCTCCTAAATTGCTAAAAATTATAAAAAATTTAAAGCAATATATAACTTTAAAATTATAATATAAAATATATTAATAAGTATAATATTTTTTGCGAAAGGGTAAAAATGGACAATGGAAGCAGTTTAACCTCATTATTACTTTTGATTCTTCCTATTGGAGTTTTAATTTATTTTGTTAAAAAAAAGAAAAATGATACATCAAATAATGTCGCAAGAAAGAGAAGAGATGATGATGAAGTTTGAAAAACTTTAAAATCATACATTAAGAAAAATTCAGAAGTTGGAAAAGAAATAATTGAATCTTTCGTTGCAAAAAGACCGCCAGCTGATTTTATTGACAAATCCTTGTCAAAAGAAGAAATTGAGAAACAAAAAAAAGCTTTAAAAGAAAAAAATAACTTAGAAAAAGAAAAAAAGAAGCAACTTAAAAAAGAGGGTAAAAGATATATTACTCCAGAGCAAAAGGAATTATATGTTGTTTTATTCACTACAAGAAATCCAAAAACTTTAGTAGAAGATAAGCCAAGAGCAATTGAATGTCAGGTTGTTAATAAAAAAGTTGATAAAAAAAACTTTGAAAGAGAAATAGTTGTTACAAGAACTGTCGACTATAATGAAGAAATAAAATGAATTCTTCCAATTAAAGAAAAAGAAGAAGCTCAATTCCAAAAAGAAAAAGAAAAAAAAGAAAAAAGTAAAGCTATTAAATCTAAGTTTAAATTTAAAAAATCAAAAGATGATAAAAAAAAGAAAAAAGTTAGTTCTGATTCAAATGAATTAAAAGAAAATAAAAATGAAAAATCAATTGATAATAAAATTGAGAAAAATTTAAATGTAAAAAAAACAAAAGAAAAAAATAGCAAATCAAATAGTGATAATAAGAAAAATAAATAAAGATTAGAAACAAAAATGGATGCAAAGAAAAAAATTATATTTTGTGGAACTCCTAAAATTGGAGCAGAAGCATTAAGGGCATTGTTTGATATAAATAAATATGAAATATTATTTGTTATTACTCAACCAGATAAATTAGTTGGAAGAAAAAAGGAAGTTATTTTTTCACCAGTTAAAAATTTTTGCATCGAAAAGAATATTAAATATTTTCAACCAATAAAAATTTCAGATATTCAAAATGAAATTATAGAAGCAAATCCAGACTTAATTTTAACATGTGCTTATGGTCAATTTATTAATAGTCAAATTCTTGAAATCCCTAAATATAAATGCATAAATATTCATGCCTCTTTATTACCTAAATATCGTGGTGGAGCACCAATTCATTGAGCTTTAATTAATGGAGAAAAAGAAACAGGCATTTCAATTATGTTTATGGAAAAAACAATGGATTCAGGTAATATAATTTATATGGAAAAAATTAAAATTGATGATAATGATAATTTAGGATCACTTTTTACTAAAATGGAAAAACTTGCATACAAGGTTGTCTATGAGCAAATTAATTCTTTATTTAATTTAAATTTAGTTGGAGAAAAACAAGATGAATCAAAAGTTACATTTGGATATAATATTAAAAGAGAAGATGAAAGAATAAATTGAAATAGTTCTTCTATAAAAATTCATAACTTAATAAGAGGTTTGTCTCCAAAACCTGGATCATTCACTACACTTGATAATAAAATAGTAAAAATCTTAAGTTCTAAATTAACTCAAAGCAATTCGCCCAAAAACAATCCAGGTGAAATTATTTCAATAACAAAAGAAGGCATTTTAGTTAAAACTTTTGATAATGATTTATTGTTAAATCAAATTCAATTTGAAGGTAAGAATATAATTAAAGAAAAAGATATATTCAATAGTAAACAAAAGCTATTAAATAAGAAATTTATATAGGTAATAATAATGGAAAAAAAATTTATAAGGAACTTCAGTATTATTGCACATATTGACCATGGGAAATCTACTTTATCAGATCGTATTATTGAAGAAACAAGTGGTCTTTCAAAAAGAGAAATGAAAGAACAAGTTTTAGATTCAATGGAACTTGAAAGAGAAAGAGGAATCACAATAAAGTTAAATGCTGTTCAATTAGAATATTTGGCTTTAAATGGTAATAAATATTTATTTCATTTAATTGACACTCCAGGACATGTTGATTTTACATATGAAGTATCAAGGAGTTTAGCTGCTTGTGAAGGTGCTATTTTAATTATAGATGCGTCACAAGGTGTAGAAGCTCAAACATTATCAAATGTTTATTTAGCATTAGAAAATAATTTAGAAATTATCCCAGTTGTAAATAAAATTGATTTGCCAACAGCAGATCCTGATCGTGTTAAAAAACAAGTAGAAGAAATTATTGGAATAGATTGTTCTGATGCTCCATTAGTTTCAGCTAAAACAGGTTTAAATATTAGAGATGTATTAGAAGCAATTGTAAATAAAATTCCACCACCTCCAGAAGGTATGAGTGATAAAAAAACAAGAGCATTAATTTTTGACTCATACTATGATCCATATAAAGGTGTTGTATGTTTAGTAAGAGTTTTCTCAGGTAAACTAAAACTAAATCAAAAAATAAAATTTATGTCTAATGGAATTGAACATCATATTACTGAACTTGGTGTTACAACACCTAAAATAGTTAATAAAGAATTTTTAGAAGATGGACAAGTTGGTTGAATAGCTGCATCAATAAAAAATATTAAAGATATTAATGTTGGTGATACTATCACAGATTCTATTGATCCATCAGACCAACCATTACCTGGTTATAAAAAAATAGTTCCAATGGTTTTTTGCGGGCTATATCCAATTGACACATCACAATATGAATATTTTAAAGAAGCAATGGAAAAGATCTCTTTATCTGACTCGTCATTAACTTATGAGTATGAAACATCACAAGCCCTTGGATTTGGTATTAGATGTGGCTTTCTTGGATTATTACACATGGATGTAATCCAAGAAAGATTATTTAGAGAGTACAATATAGAATTAATTGCATCTTCTCCTTCAGTTATTTATAAAATCATTCAAACAAATGGAGATGAGTACAATATTGACTCTCCTTCTAAAATGCCAGACAGAACAAAACTTAAAGAGATTCATGAGCCAATGTCTAAAGTTGAAATAATTACTCCAGAAGAGTTTATTGGTGGGTGTATGGACTTATGTCAAAATTCTAGAGGAGAATATTTAGATTTAATATACATTGACAACACTAGAAGAAAATTAGTATACAAAATTCCTTTAGCAGAAATTATGTACAGCTTCTTTGATAATTTAAAATCTTTATCAAAAGGTTATGCAACAATGGATTATGAAATTATTGGATATGAAAAACAAAAATTAGTTAAAGTAGATATTTTAATTAATGGTGTTAAAGTAGATGCATTATCTGCAATTCAACATGCTGATTTTGCTGCAGCTAGATCAAGAGTTATTTGTTCAAAATTAAAAGAAGCAATTCCAAGACATTTATTTGAAATTCCAATCCAAGCTGTTATAGGCGGAAAAATAATTGCAAGAGAAACAATATCTGCTATGAGAAAAAATGTTTTAGCAAAGTGTTATGGTGGAGATATCACAAGGAAGAAAAAGCTTTTAGAACAGCAAAAAGAAGGAAAGAAAAAACTAAAATCAATTGGAAATGTAAATGTTCCTAAAGATACATTTATTAAAGTTCTTGGTGGCAAATAAAAAATAATTACATATTTTGTAATTATTTTTTTTCAAAGAATAACTCAAGCAATTCATCACTTGAAATCTTTCCGAAATATTTTTGCAAATCTATTTCATTAATAATTGATTTGATGTTATTTATTTCTAATTTTTCATTAATAAATTTATCAAGCATTTTTGAATGATCTTCTGTTGCAAGGAAGTCTCCTTCAAAAAGAATTTTTTGAATTAAATCATTCTCAACATTTAGTCATAGAGTTATTGTTCCACCATCAAATCTTTTAGAATTGTGTTTTGATAAATTATATGGATGATTAAATGTTCATTCTTTTGTTGAATATCTATTATTATATATTTCATTAATAAACTTATTATCTTTTTCAACTGTTTTATATGTAGAACATGTTTGAATTTTAAAATAATCAATAAATTTATTAAAAAACTCTTCAGTTTCTATTTTTGTTTCTAAGTAATTAATAATGTTATCAACGCTAGTTATTTGAGATCTTTGTACTTTTGCTTGAATCTTAATAGGATTAATAATTAGGTATTTTTTAATTGAAGATAAACAAGCATTAAATAAAATTGTTCCATGGTGAACTAATACATTTTTTAAAACATATTGAGCATTACCACTTATTTTTGCATCATTAATTGCTAAATCATTTTTGCTTGATATTTTTGCATTAATGTTGAATTTTTTTAAAAAATCAATTATTGGATTTAAGAACAATTCATAGTTTCCTGCCTGTTTTTCATTTTCAACAATAAAACTAAAACAAAAGTTTCCCAAATCATGAAAAACAGCACCCCCGCCTGAAAGTCTCTTAACTATTTTTACTTTATCCTCATTAGCATTATTTAAATCTATTTCAAATTCTGCAACTTGGTTTTTTCCAATTACAATTGTGTTTTGATTTCTTCATAAGAAAATAATTGGAACTTTATTTTTAGGAAATATATTCTTAGCTAAGTGCTCTTCTAGTGACAAATTGTAATATGGATCATTACTTTCTGAAACATATAAATCAAAATTATTTGTAATTTTCATATATTGCTTTTTTAGCAACTTCATATATTATTTCAGAAATAGAAGGATGAGGATGAATTGTAGCAGCAAGATCAAATATTGTCGCTTCTGATTGCATTGCTACAGCTATTTCTGAAATTAAATCAGATGCAGTTGATGCAATAATATGGCATCCAAGAATTCTTCCTGTTTTTTTATCTAAAATCATTTTAATAAAGCCATCAGTTTCATGGTCAGCAAGCGCTTTACCAAGATGACTCATAGGCATTTTAGTAACAAAACATTCATTAGGAATCATGTCTCTTTCAATAATTCCAATTGAAGCAACTTCTGGATAAGTGTAAATAACAGAAGGACTTTCAATTAAAAGATATGGAATATTTCTTCCAAGAATATGATCAACAGCAATCATTGCATGCTTATATGCAACATGAGCTAACATTAATTTTTGTGTTAAATCTCCAATAGCATATATGTGGCCTTTTGATGTTTGCAAATTTTTATTAACCACAATTCTATTTCTCTCGTCATAAACTAAATCTATTTTTTTAAATGCATCATATCTTGGAACTCTACCAACAGATACTAAAACTTTCTCAACTATTTGCTCAATTTTTTTTCCATCTAATTCATAATACAATTTATTACCATTTAAATATTCAATTTTTACATTAGTAATTATTTTAATACCTTTTTTAATAAGTATTTCAGTCATTGTTTTACTAATTTCATCATCTAATACTTCTAATATACGATCAAGACCTTGAAGGATAGTAACTTCAGAACCAAGCTCGCTATATAATAAAGCAAATTCAATTCCAATTACACCACCACCAATAACTGTTAATTTCTTAGGTATTTCTTTAAGTTCTAATGCATCAGTACTATCGATGATAAAACCATTTTCTTTTCCTTCTTTAAAACCAGGAAGATTTAATTCTCTTGGTAAAGAACCAGTGGCTAAAATTATTTTTTCACCATAGTATTTCTCGCCATTAACTTCAACAACATGGTCACTAATCATTGTGGCATTTCCTTCAATAAGTTTTGCCTTTGAACTTTGAATTATGAATTTAACGCCGCCAACTAACTTATCAACTACTTCTCTTTTATTTGATTGCATCGCTTTTCAATCAAGGCTAAATTCACTTTTTCCTTCGATGTTAATTCCATAATGTTTAGCATCTTTTAAATAATGCAATACTTTTGCAGATTTCAATAATGTTTTAGTAGGAATACATCCTTTGTTTAAACAAACGCCACCTAAAGTTTCTTTTTCAATTACTAAAGTTTTTAATTTATGTTTTCCAGCATGTTCTGCTGCGACATAACCACCAGGACCACCACCAATGATTATTAAATCATAGTGGTTTTCTTCTTGAATCATTTTACTTATCATTTTAGAAATTCCTTTCATAAAATTTGAGTTCAATTTGATCTTTTATAAATTTAGCGAATCTTCCTATATCAGCTCCATCAATTCATCTATGATCTGCACTTACAGAAATGTACATGATATCTTTTGAAGCGACTTTGCCATCTTTGTCTAAAAATAATTTTTTTTCAATTCCGCCTAAACCAAATATCGACAATTGTGGATAGAAAATAATTGGTAATCCATACATTGCACCAGTACTACCTAAGTTAGTTATAGTGTATGTTCCACCTTGTATTTCATTAACAGATAATTTTTTATCTCTTGCAGATTTAGAAAGCCTTACAATTTCTTTAGCAATATCAGGTAAGCTTAATTCATCAGCATTTTTAATATTAGGAACTAATAAACCATCGGGAGTATCAACGGCAAATCCCATATTTATTTCGCCTCTATAAATAATTTTTTCATTTATTTCATCATACACAGCATTGAATATAGGAAATTGTTTTAAAGCTAAGCTTATTACTTGAACAAAGAATGATAAGTAAGTTAAATTAACACCATGTGTAGCTTTAAAACTATCCTTTACTTTTGTTCTAAAATTAACTAATTCAGTTACATCTACTTCAAATACTAACATTGTGTTCGGAATGTTTACATGTGATCTTGTCATTGAATTTGCTATTTGTTTTCTAATTGGAGTTACATCACTACTTTTATCAGTATCTTTCATAGTTACAGCAACATGATTTTCTTTTTTAAGTTTATCTGTAAAACTATTAATTTCATTTGCTAATCTATTTCTTTTAAATAGTAACACATCATCATATACTACTCTTCCATTTGGGCCAGAACCATTAATTTGTGATAAATTAATTCTTAATTCATTTGCAATTTTTCTTGCTAATGGAGTAGCACTTAAATTATTGTAATCTGTAGCTTGATTATTTTTTAACTCTTCGCCTTGATTTCCAATTTTACCCATTAGTTTATTTGAAACAGTTACTTGACCAACAACGGATGAACCCTCATTACTTGCTGGTTCTTTTTTATCTTCTTCTTCTAGTTTGCTTGTAGTTTGAGCAACAGGAACAGTCTGAGCTACTTTTACTTCAGTAACTGATGACTCATCAAGCGTCTCACCAGGAACTCCAATATACATTAATGGATCACCAACATGTACTAGTTGACCTTCTTTAATATATATTTTTAAAATTACTCCATTTGATGGACAAGGTAAATCAGAAGCCACTTTATCAGTTTGAACTGATAATAGTGAATCCCCTTCATTTACTTTTGCACCAACTTTTACTTTAATCTCTTGAATTGTTCCTTCATGAAGACCTTCACCTATATCTGTGAAACGAAATATATTTTTTTGATTCATAATAATTTACCTCCTTATTAAAACTGCTTTGCCATTATTTCTTCAATAGCATCAATTGTTCTTTGTTTCATATCGAAGAAATATTTTTCTCCGTTAGCATATGGAACTGTTATATCTCAACCAGTTACTTTTCCTGGTGGTGCTTTTAAATCATAAAAACATTTTGATGATACTCTTGAAATTATTTCTGATGAAAGACTAAATGAGTATGTTGCTTCATGAACGACTAACAATCTTCCAGTTTTTATAACTGATTTAAAAATTGTTTTTTCATCAATTGGTTTAATAGTTCTTAAATCAATTAATTCAATGCTAATATCTGGATGCGATATTTTCATTTCATTTACTAAATTTATCATATCGATTAGTGGGCTGCCATAAGAAACAATCGTTAAGTCCTTACCATTTGTTACAATATTTGCTTTTCCAATTGGTACTTCATAATAACCACTTGGTATTTCTTGCTTAAATGAACGATATATTTTTTTTGGTTCAAAAAAGACAACAGGATCTGGATCATTAACAGCAGAAAGCAATAAACCTTTTGTATCATATGGATTTGAAGGTAATACTATCTTTAAACCTGGAATAGTTGAATAAAGAGCCTCTAATGATTCAGAGTGATGCTCTAACGCTTTAATTCCGCCGCCCATAGGCATTCTAACAACAAGCGGGCAACTATATCTCCCTCTAGATCTTGTTCTAAGTCTTGCAGCATGTGTAAATAGTTGATTCATTGCTAAGAATGAGAAACCTGAAAACTGAATCTCAACAATTGGTTTTATTCCTTGTGTTGCAGCACCAATAGCTAAACCCATCATTGCATTTTCAGCAATAGGCGAGTCTCAAACTCTTTCAACACCATGTTTTTGTTGAAGTCCTTTAGTTGCTCTAAAAACCCCACCTTCATATCCTGCATCTTGTCCATAAAGAACAACATTATGATCTTTAGTAAGAGCAATATCTAATGCATCATTTAATGCTTCTATGTTATTTACAACAATATTTTTATCTTTCATAATTAGTCCTACTCAAAATATTTCTTAGCAATCTTTTTTTGTTCTTGAAGATCATCAGGCAATGTTTCATATGTGTGATTAAAAATGTCATCAATAGATGTGTTGTTCATTAAAACCATTTGATCATATTGCTCTTGAATAAATGTTTTTGAATATTCAATTAATTTTTCTTCATCTTCTTTACTTCAAAGAGATTGAGATACTAAATATTTATACAATCTATCAATTGGATCTTTTTTCTCTCATCTTTCTTCTTCTTCTTTTGTTCTATAGATTGATGGATCATCACTTGTTGTGTGTGGGCCTTTTCTATATGTAATAAATTCTACAAGGACTGGGCCCTTTCCGTTTCTCGCATGATCCATAGCTTCAAGCATTACATCATAAGAAGCTAATAAATCATTTCCATCTACTCTTGCTCTATGTACTCCAGCAGCAATTGCTTTAATTGAAAGGTCAACAACTTTTGATTCTTTATCTCTTGGAGTTGAAATTGATCATTGGTTATTGTTAATACAAAAAACTATTGGTCAATTATAAATTGCTGCTAAATTCATTGATTCATAAAATTCGCCTTCTGATGTACCACCATCACCAATAAATGTAACAGCTACATTTTTTTGTTTTTTTAAACTAAAAGCATAACCAATTCCGACAGCATGTGACATTTGAGCTCCAATAGTTATATTAATTGGAAGAACATTTACATTATCAAAAAATTTAGAACCTTTTTCATTTCCATTTCAATATAAAAGCAATTGTCATATTTCTACACCTAATTCACTCATTAAATGAAATGATCTAAATGCTGGTACTAATCAATCTTTTGTTTTATCCATTGCTAATGCGCATCCAAATTGTAATGCTTCTTCTCCAAGGTTTGGAGCAAATGTCAACATTTTACCAATTCTTTGTCATTGCAACATTTTTTTATCAATCTCTCTACCAACAACCATTTTTTTGTATGTTTCAACAATTTTTTCAGGTGATAGTTTCGGTTGATAATTTTTTACTAAAATTCCTTCTTCATTCATTACCTGGTGAAGATCAGAAGGAATTATATCAAGGTGTATTAACTTATTCATAAACTTATATAACTCTTTTTTCTAATATTATACATAATTATAATAAGTATAAAATAAAAAAATGTCCATATTAGACATCTTTTTTATTATTTATTATTAAAGCTTTTATATTTATTTTTTTTAAACTTATAGATAAATAAACCTGCTAAACCAAATGTTGAAAATATTCCTAATGATAAAAGTACAATATTTAAGACATTTGGAGTTCTGACTATTTTTTCATCAAATTTAATATTTATTTTTATTTCATCTATTTTATTTTTAATTATAGATTCATCTATTTCGCTTTTATATTCAATGTTATATTTATTAAATATAAAATCAGAATAATCAAATAAATTTTCAAAATTATTTTTTATATTCTTTCAAATATCTTTTTCTTTAAGTTCTTTATTTATTTTTTCATGAGTTATTCCTTCAATCATAACATCATTTATTATTTCAA
>JBOGBI010000030.1:0-2005 GCA_051656145.1 Mycoplasmoidaceae bacterium | reverse complement strand
CCATAGTCATGTCAGCTTCATCAAAAACAATTGTATTAATAAAGGTTGTTTTGATACTAGTTTCACACAATTCTAAAAATCTTTCTGGAGTAGCTATGATTACTTGTGGTTTTGCTTTTAAAACTTTTTCATGTACTTTATCAAATTCAATTCCACCAATTACTAATTGAACCTTTAATTTTTTATTGAACTTTGTAAAATGAGTAAATTTTGAATATATTTGTCTTGCTAATTCTCTTGTTGGAGAAATTATTAAAGTTTGAATTTCAGAACTATCTAAATTAATTTTATTTAAAATAGGAAGTAAAAAACAATATGTTTTACCAGTGCCTGTAGGAGAAACACCAACTAGGTTTTCGTTTTTAAGTAAGTAAGGAATAGTTTTCTTTTGAATTTCTGTTAGTTCTTTAAAACCAATTTCTTTGATACCATTATTAATTCATTCTTTGTTATTGATATTAATCATTTGATACCTCTAAAACCTTTTAGATTATATTATATTAAAAAAATAAATTATTATTTTTAAATCTAATTATTTTTTATAATTAAAAACAACATTTTTATATTAAAAAATGTGAATTGTTATTTTATAAAAAATAAATTTTGTTTTCAATTATAATTTTATATGAAAATATTAATAGGATAAAATGAATGAGATTTTTTAAGACATACAATATTGAAGAAGAAGCAAAAACGGAATCTGTAGAAATGATCGAAGAAGAATATCAATATATAGAAAAAATAAAATATTATCCAGATTCAAAAAGGCTTATATTGGTTGTGAAATTATTCACTAAAAAACCAAAAGTAACTAGATACGTCCAAAGAAATTATGTAAAATATCCAATCTATGGTGATTATAGTGAAAAAACAAAAGTGATAAAGAATATTGATAGATCTGTTAATATCAATAAATTTTTAGAAGATCTTCCATTTCTTGAACTTGATGATGAAATAAATATTGAAATATGTGAAAAACTAAATATTACCCCATCATGATATCAAAAGATGAAAGATATTCAAAAAAAGGAAGTAAAAAAAGATCAATATAAAAATAATATTAATCATCTTAATAATGATATAAATTTTGCAAAAAATAAAATAGATAATATTAGAAAAGAATGTAAAGATAAAGCAAAAGAATATCAACATTCACTTAATCTTGATACTACACCAAATTCTAAATTTATGCTTTTTTTGGGAATTATATTAGTCCCTATATTAATAGGTATATTTATTCTTATGGCTTATACAAGCGTAGATACAGCAGAAAATAATTTAGAATTACAAAAAAGATTAAAAATAGAGTCTGAAGAACTTGAAATTAATTCAATAGACAAGATCAATTCTATAGAATTGGAAATTCAAAATATGGAAAAGGATATAAAAGTTGAAGAAAAAAAGATTACTGAAATAGAAGAAGACATTAAGGAAATAGAAAATAAAGATTATAAGTTTATAAATTATGAAGATGAAAACAACTTTATGGATTTAAAAAAGTCATTAAATCATTCTTTTGATGAAAAAATTAAAGGTTGTTATGTTATATGAAATAAAACAAAAGATAAATATTATGTAGGTCAATCAAAAGATATTTTTAAAAGAATATTTTCTCAACATTTTAATAAAGGCGATGTTAAAAATATTATATTTGCTAGAGATTGATACAATAATGATTTATTTTTATGAAGGTATATTGAATGCGAAACAAAAGACGAACTTGACTCACTAGAACAAAGTTTAATTGAAGAATATGATGCATTTAGAAACGGTTATAACTCCACAGGTGGAAATAGTTAATCTTAACTATCTTATAAATTAAAATTGTATTAAAAAATAAAAACCACCAATTAGTGATTTTTATTTTTTTTATTTAATATGGTGGAGACGAAGGGGGTCAAACCCTCGACCTCCTGAATGCAAATCAGGTGCTCTATCAATTGAGCTACGTCCCCGTAAATTGGTGGAAATAAATGGACTCGAACCATCGACCTCACCCTTATCA
>JBOGBI010000029.1:0-9660 GCA_051656145.1 Mycoplasmoidaceae bacterium | reverse complement strand
AGAGAGTCAAAAAAAATATCATTCAAATTTAATTCTTTTAATTTGATTTTTTTTAAATCGTTTAATTTATTTTTTTCTAAAACTTCCATATTTGAATAAACTCCTACATAAAATGCAACTCTAATTCATTATTTTTAATTTAAATAATTTCGTACTTTTTCTATTTTTTATAATATCATAATGTTTTTTAATTAATGATTTTATATTCTAATTATAAATATTTATTAAAAATATTTTTAAAAATTAATTAATATTTATAGTTTATATTTCATTTTTTTATGTTAAATTTATAAATGTATATTAATAAGACTACTACTGTGTTATAAACTAATTAGTTTATTGCTGTGTAATAGTGGAAGAAAAGGAAATTATGGCTATAAGTAAAGCTACAAAAGAAAAAATCATCAAAGAAGTTGGCGGAAGCAAAGAAAATACTGGAATGACAGAAGTTCAAATCACTATTTTAACAGCTGAAATTAAATCTCTAACAGATCACATGATTTTGAACAAGAAAGACAACATCTCTAAAAGAGGGTTACAAAAGAAAGTTTCTAAAAGAAAATCTTTATTAACTTATTTAAAAAGAAAAGATATTGAAAGATATAGAGCTATTATTAAAACCTTAGGTTTAAGAGGCAACTAATAAAATAAGAAGCAATTTTGCTTCTTATTTTTTATTTAAATTATAAAAATACTTTTAATATTTATTTAATATAATTAATTAAATAAATGCTTTAAAAATCAATGAGTTAATATGGATTCTAATCGAAAAAATTTACTTGAAAAAATAAATAACTTACCAGAATCTCCAGGATGTTATCTTTGAAAAGATAATACTGGAAATGTAATATATGTTGGTAAAGCAAAAAATTTATTAGATCGAGTTAGTCAATATATGAATAACAAATCATTAGATTCTAAAACTCAAATTTTAGTATCTAAAATTTGAGATGTAGATTATATTTCTGTAGATAATGAAAATGATTCTTTTTTACTTGAAAGAAACTTAATTAATAAATATAAACCAAGATATAATGTTTTATTAAGAACTGGTGGAAATTATCCTTATATTGTAGTAACTGATGAAAAACATCCAAGAATAATTTATACTCGTAATCCTGATAAAATTAGAGGTAAAAAATATGGACCTTTTGCAAATTCTAAAATGAATAAGTATGAGTTATTTATTATTTTAAATAGAATGTTCCCATTAAGAAAATGTAGCCAATTACCAAAGAAAAAATGTATCTTTTATGACATTGGACAATGTGCTGGTCCATGTATTAAAAAAATTGAGCCAAAATTTTATGAAGATATTGAAAAGAAAATAGATTCATTGTTTAAAGGTAAAATAAATGAATTTAAGAAAGAACTTAAAGAAAAAGAAATTTATTATAGTGATAAGTTAGAATTTGAAACAGCAAATAGCTATTTAGAAATTACTAAAGCACTTGATTATGTAATTCAAAATAATCAAGTTATTTTCGATACAAAAAAAGACTTTGATTTTTTTACTTTTTATGTAAAAGAAAACTCAATTACTGTTGTTATCTTTAAATATAATAATGGAGTTTTACTTGATAAGTATGAAACAACAAATTTTTTATTTGATAATGATGAATTAGACTATATTAAATCGCTTCTAATCAACTATTACTTAGATGAGCTTACAAATAAACCTAAATCTATTTACATCTCAATAGAGGTTGATAAATTAAAAGATATTGAAGATATCATTAAGATTAAATTTATCAACCCTAAGAGTGGAAAAATGCTAAACACAATGAAAACAGCAATGCAAAATGCTAAATTAGCAAATGAATCAAAATATTATAAACTTGTTCAAAATTTTGATCGAAATGAAAATGCATTAATTGAATTAGAGAAACTATTAGGAATAGATAATTTATCATTAATTGAGATGTATGATAATTCAAATATTTTTAACACAATAAATGTAGGTGTTAAAGTTGCTTATTTAAATGGTTATAAAAACACTAATCTATATCGTAAATATAATATTAAAAATATTGATGCAAAATCAGATTTTCAATATATGGAAGAGGTAATATATCGAAGGTTTTTAGCGGTTAAAAATGGAAAGGATAGTATGTTACCAAACTTAGTAATTGTTGATGGTGGCAAGCCACAAATAACTGCTGCAAAAAATTCACTAAAAAAACTATCTTTAGATGGCGTTGTTCCAATTATTGGTTTAACTAAAAATGAAAGACATAAAACAAAAAGCATTATTTTAGAAAATGGCAAAGAAATAGAATTAGATAAAAAGAATGAAGTTTATTTATTTCTGCTTAATATTCAAGAAGAAGTTCATCGATATGCTATTTCATTTTATCGAAATAAAAAATCAGCATCATTATTCTATTCAAAACTAAATGATATTCCTGGATTAGGAAGACAAAGAATAAAGAATCTATTAGAAAAATATGATTCTCTTGAAGCAATAGTTAATGCTTCAGAAGATGAACTTGCGCAAATTGTTCCAAGAAATATTGTTAAAAAAATTAAATTAATAGATATAAAAAAATAACTAAAAATAATATATAATAAATAAACTATGTATAGCCTCAAAAATATAACCTGAAAAAAATTAGATTGAAATTCTTATAAGAGTATTGACATCTTATTAAATAACTTAGATAATGAACCATTTTCTGCTCTTACTTATTTGGCGTGAAAATATTATGGAGTTGATATTAAATTTGCTTTCTATAATGAGAGCATTTTATTTGTTGGAGAAATAACAAATAAAAATAAAAATATTATTAATGAAAACAACGTTGATAATAAAATAGATGAATTTAATATTAAGTATTCGATTATTAGGCCGTTTTTTTTAAAAGATAGCGTTGAAGACATTATTAAAATTTGCAAATCAGAAATCAGTTCGACAGAAAATACTATTCTTGGTAATTTTTATGAAGAAGACTTAGCAAATATTTCTCCAAAGAAACATTTATGAGAATGAGATTCTAACTATATATATGAAACAGAAAAATTAAAATTCTTCAAGGGTAAATCTTTACAAAAAAAGAGAAACCTTTTGAATTATTTTAATTTAAATTATAAAGCAAATTCTTCAATTGAAAAGTTAACAAAAAACAATCTTAATGTTATTTTAGAATTTATAGAAAACCCAAATGATGAGATTGAATTTATTGATTCAGAAGTTGAATTTTATACAGACTTACTTAAAAATTTTGATGAAAATACAATGACTGGATCAATTTTGTATTTAGATAATAAATTAATAGGCTTTACACTTGGCTATTTAAGAAATAACTATTATGAAATTTATATTGAAAAAGCCTTTAAAAGTATCAAAGGCTCTTTTCAATATTTACTTTCTCAAAACTTAATTATTAATGATATTAATTCTGCATTTATTGATAGACAAGATGGCGCTTCTTCTGAAGGTATTATCAAATCAAAACTTTCATACAAACCAATTAAAATTTACAAACGTTCTTATTACTTAATTTAGAAAAATTCAGAAAAATGAACTTCCAAATTTTCTTTGTCTAATATTTTTGTTTCAATTTTAATTTCATCAAGGTAATTAAAAAATCTTTTATCTAGAATTTCATGTGCTCAAATGACTGTATCATATGGAAGAGTTGATATAAGTCTCATAAAGTTTTTAAAATCCTTGTAAGCATAGTCAATAACTTGATTATTAGAAATATGAATATAACAATCATATGATTGAATTATTCTATCACCAGCATTTAAAATCATTCTTGCTATTTGTTTATTTTCTTTTGTAGTTCTATAAGAAAAATTTTCATACTTCATCATTTTTACATAATCATTGTAAATTTTATTACATTTATCATAATTTGGTTTTTCAATTAAATTATTAGACTTTAAAAATTGATCTTTTTTAAGTCTTGATTTATATTTTTTTGTACAAGCATGAAAACCAAATGATTTGTACAAATCTCAATTAGTAGCTTGAATATAAATCTGATCATAAATAGGTCTTACTTCATTTAAAAAGTTATTCATGAAGTCTCTCATAATTCCTCTGCCTCTATATTTTTCATTTACTGCAACAGCAACAATTAGACCAACTCTAAGTTTTTTACCATTTTGAGATATTCTTTTTTTAACTAATGTAGTCATTAAAACAACATTTTCGCCATCTCAGATGCTTCATAAATCATAATATTTTTTATAACTACCAAAGAAAGAATCACTAAATTCTTTACTATCTTGAAAACATTTATCATAAAGCTCTTGAACCTTTTTTAAGTTAATGTTTTCAAAGCCTCTTTTCAATTCCATTTTCAATTCCTTTTTTATTTTAAATATTGCGCAATAAACTCTTCAATATTTTTATTCTTTTTAAGAATATCACTTTTTAGACTATCCGAAGCAATTTTACCTTTTTTGAAAACTATGATTCTATCACACAGATATTCAACTTCATTCATATCATGACTAATTACAATTAGTAAAATATCATTATCTTTTGCATACTGCTTTATGAATGCTTTAATATTATTTCTAATTTCAATATCAAGACCTGTTGAAAGTTCATCCAAGAAAATAACTTTTGGTTTATGTAAGATCGCAAGTAAAAGATTAACTCTTTGTTTTTGCCCACCTGATAATGAATTTGCATATTTATTATAAAATTTTTCAATTCCAAAGTCCTTAATTAATTTATTTAATTCTTTATCTGAAATATGTAATTTATAAATATCAATAAAGAATAAAATTATGTCTTTACATTTTAATCCATTTGGGAAAGAACATTCTTGAAATTGAACACCTAAATAATATGAAAACTTTTTTTGATATTTATAGTTGTACCTAAAGTAACCACTTGTAGGGCTATTTAGTCCTAACAGCATTTCAATAAAAGTAGTTTTACCAGCACCGTTACCGCCAAGAATAGCAACATTTTCACCTTTTTTAAATGAAATACTTATTTTATCGTTTGCATAAAATTGATTTTTTGAATTTCCAAAATTTTTTGATATTGAATGTGCTTCAATAATAAAAGGGGACTCTTCAGAACCTTTTAGATATGAGTTTTTATATGATTGATTTTTTTCAATTTTTCTTTCATTTAAACTAAACAACTCTTTAATATTAATCTTTTTTCAATTTATTTTTTTAGTTGATCTTGTTGATCAAGAGAATTTTAATATAGCTATAACTGAAAAGAAAATTAAAATAACATACGGCATTGCCAAATTTAAAATTTTATCTAGGAAATTATAATAAATAATTGTTTTATCAGTTTGACCAGTTGGTGCAAAAATATCAAAGATAGCATAATCAGTATGAACATCTCATATTGAACTATCATGAAGGTTACTAACAGATATTGAACCTGATAAATTACCATTAAAACTTTCAATTAAAGTTCCTAATGGATATCTTAATGGTCAAATATAACCAATATATTTAATTTCATCAACCTTACCAACCATATTAATTGGTAAAGTAGCTGGCCCAATGAACATTGTAATTAACACAATACTTATTCCAGTTGATACGATTATCATACTTGAATTTGAAAATGAAGACAAACATAAACCAATTACCATTGTTGTAGATATTAGAATTATTAAGCTATAAGTGAATCCGCCTCAATCAACTGCTCTTAATGTATCTAGATAATTAAGCCTTTCAATTGCTAATCCATCAACAGGAGGAATAAAGGGAACTGATGCACTATATAAGTCATCATAAAAAATAATAAATGTAATACAAAATTGGAATAATATTCCTAAAATAATTAATAAAAAATTATATGTGAATAATACAAATAAAAATTTACTAGAATTTACATTTGCTAGTCCTATTCTTTTTAAAATAGATGAATTTTTGAATTCAAAAATTGATTGTGGCATAAAAATTAAACCAGTTGTAAGAATAGGAAGAGTAAACGCTCCTGGAAGGACTAAACCATAATCAAGAATTAAGCCTAAAAAAATTAATAAAATAGAAGGCATCAAAAAACAGAACATCGGCCCAGTTCCGCCTTTTCAAAAATATTTATTAATTAATTTGTAAAGCGCCTTCAATTATTTTCCTTTATTTTTATTATAATGAAATAATATTATAATTTAAAATATTATAAGAATAATTATACTATATATGTGTAAGGAAATTGATGAAAAGAACAGAAACAAGACAAATAAAGGTTGGCAATGTTTTTATTGGTGGAAATAAAAAAGTAGTTATTCAAAGTATGACAAATACTAAAACAAAAAATATCGAAGAAACACTAAAGCAAATTAATGAATTATATGAAGAAGGCGCTGAAATTGTAAGAATTTCTATTTTTGATATTGAAGATTCACAATCTTTAAAAACAATTATTGAAAGATCGCCTTGTCCAATTGTCGCTGACATTCATTTTAATCCAACTTTTGCTATTAATGCTATTAATGATGGTGTAGCAAAAATTAGATTAAATCCAGGCAATATTGATGATGAAAATATTTTAAAAAAAATTTTATCTTTAGCAAAAAAAAATGGAACAGCAATAAGAATTGGAATTAACTCTGGTTCATTGCCAATGGATATTGTAAACAAATTTGGTGTTACATCAATTTCGATGATGATGGCAATGAGAAGATATATTAAGTTTTTTGAAAAAAATGAATTTTATAATACAGTAATTTCTTTAAAGGCAACAGATGCTCCGCTAACAATAGAAGCATATAGATTAGCTGCTAAAGAATTTGACTATCCATTGCACCTTGGAATCACTGAAGCAGGCCCAAAAGAAATGGGGACTATTAAATCATGTGCTGGACTTGCTCCATTATTATATGAAGGAATTGGAGATACAATGAGAATTTCATTAACATGTGATCCTATTGAAGAAGTAAAGGTTTGTAAGAAGTTATTAAATTCATTAGGATTATACTCAAACATGGTTGATATAATTTCTTGTCCTACTTGTGGTAGATTAAATTTTGATATGGAACCAGTTGTTAAAGAAATTGCAGAATACACAAAAGATATGAAGTTTCCATTGAAGGTAGCAATACTTGGTTGCGCTGTAAATGGTCCTGGAGAAGCAAAAGAAGCTGATGTCGGAATAGCTGGTGCAATTGGTTCTGGTATCTTATTTGAAAAGGGGAAAATAATAAAAGCTGTTAAGGAAGAAAACCTCGTGTCAGAATTAAAAACTGTTATAGATAAGTATTATGAAGAATATAAAAAAAATAATCTTTATTAAAAGTTTATTTTTTTGTATAATACATATTATATTGATATAAAAATATTTATTAGGATTAATAATGAAAAGCTCAAAAAAATATATAAGCGAATATATTGTTCTTAAAATCCTTAGAGGTGAATACAAACTAAATGAATTAGTGTCTAGTGAAAATAGACTTGCTATAAAATTTAATTGTAGTAGACTAACATCTAGATCATCTCTTATGTGTTTATCAAATATTAATGTATTAAATTCTTTTAAAGGAATGGGATATATTGTTTCGTCTAGAGCATTAGACATTATTTTTTTAGCTAAATCTTTAAAAAATAAAGCTGCTTCAAACTCTTATGAAAAAATAGATAGACTAAATATTTTAAGCCCTGTTATTCAATTAACTCAAAATGAGTGCGAAATATTTTTACTAAAAAATAAAGATGCACTTAATAATTTGATGTCAATGACATTTATTATTTTAGATAAAGTTATTCTTAAAAAATACTACCAAAATAATTATAAATTTGATACAGAAAACCCTGTAGAAAGAATAATTGATAGTGCATTTATTCCTTCTTCATCAGTTAATAACTATATATCAATAGAATTAGAAGAATATAAAGATTGCTTAAAAGATTTAGGATATCATGATTTCAAACAAATTCCTATGATAGATCAAATGTTATTAAACGATGAAGGAAATTGCGCAATAAGAACTTTTAATATTGTTAGAAATAATGAAGTTGTTTACACGAATACAAATAAAATATTAACTTAATAAAAATCCAACTTTAATTAATAATTAAGTTGGATTTTTTATTTATTTCATACTATTTTTTTGTATTATGTATAATATTTTAAAAGGGTTTAAATTGAAAAATATATTATTAGAAAAATTTAAAAATAATTTAATCGTTTCTTGTCAGGCTTTTGATGATGAACCACTAAATGACACTAATGCTATAGGATTAATGGCAAAATCAGTTGTTCAAGGCGGCGCTAAAGCTTTGCGTTTATGTCAAAAAGATCATATTAAACAAATTATGACTATTACAGATCTACCAATGATGTGCTTAATAAAAGCAGATTATGATAATAGTGAAGTATTTATTACTCCAACATTTAAAGAAGTTGATGACTTAATTGAAATTGGAGCTAGATGTATTGCAACTGATGCAACAAGCAGAAAAAGACCTAATCAATCATTAGAGGAAATTGTTAATTATATAAGAAGCAAAGACAAAGATATTTTAATAATGGCTGATTGTGCTACTATAGAAGATGTTAAAAGGGCTGATCAATTAGGTTTTGACTTAATTGGGACTACTTTAACAGGCAATACAAAAGAATCAAAAGGATTAAATATTATCTCTAATAATTATCAATTCATTAGAGATTGTTTAAACGCAACAAATAAACCAATTATAGCTGAAGGCGGAATTTGAGAGCCTTATGAGGTTAAAGATTTACTTGATCTAGGATGCTATGGAGTTGTTGTAGGTTCTGCAATAACAAGGCCAAGAAAAATAACTGAAAAATTTATGAAGTACTTATTAGAAAACAATAAATAATACATTCTTAGATAAAACTAAGAATGTATTTTATTAGTGGGATTTTATCTTTTATTGCAACAACATTTTCAATAGAATTTAATTTATCATTTATTTCATATATTTTATAATCACCATTTGTGTAAATATTTTCAATATAGAAAATCATTTCATTATTATTATTTAAAAGCATTATTTTTTTCTCAAAATCCTGATTAAGAAAAATAAGAAATACTCTTCCATCATTAGTAACTATTTTTTCACCATTGCAATATATATTTATTTTATAGAAAAACAATAATAACAATAATACAAGTAAATTAATTAATATTATTATTTTTAAATTTTTGTTCATTTTTTATCTCTCATTCATTGTTAAAATATTTAATTATTTTTTTATCATGTGAAACTCATATTAAAAAATTATTTAAGATTAAATAATTTTTAAATGTTTCAATAATTTTTTTCTTTGTTTTATTATCAACATGCGATAAAGGCTCATCAAGCAAAATGATTTTATTTCTTTCATGAATTATTGAAAGAAAATTTATTATTTGTCTTTCTCCCATACTCACATCTTTTTTATTTATTATTTGAAATAAATTATTTATTTTTAAAAAATCAATTATTTGCTTTTTTATATCAACATCAAAATGAATCAATTTATTAATATCAATATCAATTAGATTATTTTCAGAGTTAAGATAAATAATTTTTCTTTTTAACGAATCATAATTATATAAATTTGATGATATACCATTTATTAATATTTCATTACAATTATTATTGGGTAGCATTTTTTTAAGTAAAGTAGTTTTTCCAACTCCACTTTTTCCATAAATAATTAAATCATTTTCTAATTTCTTATTTAAGTTTTTAAAAATGTATTTATCATCATATTTAACT
>JBOGBI010000028.1:0-15200 GCA_051656145.1 Mycoplasmoidaceae bacterium | reverse complement strand
AAGGATGCTTTTGTTATTTCAACAAGAAAAAAAACTTTAATTGATGTTACTTCTGAAGTTCAAACAAAGATTAATGAGTTTTTAGAATGCAAAAAATAGCAATTGTTGGTAAACCAAATGTAGGTAAATCAACATTATTTAATAGAATAATAAAAAGAAATAAATCTATTGTTCATGATACTCCTGGTGTTACAAGAGATAGAATTTATTCAGAAGCAGAATGATTAAATAGACATTTTACATTAATTGATACTGGTGGATTAACAATATCTGATTTTGATTTTAAAGAGAATATTAAAATTCAAGTTGAATATGCAATCAATGAAGCAGACAAAATAATATTTTTAGTATCTAGTAAAGATGGAATTGATAAAGATGATTTATTTATAGCAAAAATGCTAAAGAAAATAAAAAATAAAAAAATATTTTTAGCAGTAAACAAATCAGAATCTAATAAATCTGCTGAATTTTTAAATGATTTTTATAAATTGGGTTTTGGTGAACCAATATTTATTTCGTCTTCACATGGTATTGGTGTTGGAGATTTATTAGATATAATTGTTGAAAATGATAAGTCAAAAGAAATTGATGAAAGTAAAAATTTTCCAATTGCCATTATTGGTAGACCAAATGTTGGTAAATCTTCATTAGTAAATGCAATTTTAAATGAAGAGAGAGTTATCGTTTCAGATATTGCAGGAACAACAAGAGACGCAATCGATACTTCTTTTTCATTTAATAAAAATGATTATACAATTATTGATACTGCTGGAATTAGAAGAAAAGGAAAAGTAAAAGAAAGCATAGAAAAATATTCTGTTCTTAGAGTTGAACAATCAATAAAAAGAGCTAAAGTTTTATTACTTGTTTTAGACTCATCAGAAGAATTTAATGAGCTTGATGAAGTAATTGGAGGATTAGTATTTTCTGCAAATATTCCTTCAATTATAGTTGTTAATAAATGAGACTTAGTTGACAAAGATACATATACAATGAATACATATATTAAGATTTTAAAATCAAGATTTAAATTTTTATCTTGGTCTCCAATAATTTTCATTAGCGCAAAAGAAAATAAAAGGGTTAAAATTATTTTTAAGGAAATAGAAAAAATAAGAGAAAACTTAAAGAAACAAATTTCTGCTTCAACATTAACAGATGTTATATTCAAAGCACAGATGATGAATAACACTCCTTCTAATGAAGGTGGTAGACTTAAAGTTAATTATGTTACGCAAGTAGAGGGTCAAATACCAACTTTTGTTCTTTTCTGTAATAATCCTAAGTTTCTCCATTTTAGTTATGCTAGATACTTAGAAAACACATTAAGAGAATCATTTGGTTTTGACAATGTACCAATAACACTATATTTCAAGAGCAAAAACTCTCGAATAAGAAAAAAGGAGGATTAATATGGAAAAAAAAGTTATTAAAAAAAGTTTAAAAACTATATCAAAAGAAGATAAACCTTCATCTAAGTTAGTAAAAAAACCAAACAAAAATAATAATGAATTCAATGATATAACAATAATTGGAACTGGAGCATGAGGTACAGCTATTGCAAAGGTTTTATCTGAAAGCGGCAATAATGTTACTATGTTTGGAGTTGATAAAAAAGAAATAAAAGATATCAATCAACATGGTATGAATAAAAAATATTACGGAACTACTAAAATAAATACCATTATAAGAGCTACAAATGATATAGATAATGCTTTATTAAATGCTAATTATGTTGTTTTTGCTTTACCATCAGCATTCTTAAAAGATATGCTTAATATAATTAAAAATAAATTAAGACATAAAGTTATTTTTATTAATTTAGTTAAAGGAATTGATCCTGCTAATAAAAAACCTTGATCATTTACTATTTCAAAAGTATTAAAAGATAAATCAAAAGGTTTGGCTTCGATAATTGGACCATCATTTGCTATTGATGTTTATCATGAAAAACAAACAATTGTAAATGTTGTTTCAAAGAATGATATAGTCTGTGAAAAAGTTGCTAATTTATTTTCTGTTCCTTATTTAAAGGTAGTAAAATGTCCTGATGAAGTCGGAGCAGAAACAATTGCTGCATATAAAAACTTACTTGCAATTGGAATGGGAATTGTTTTTGCAAATACAAAATCAATTAATACAATTTCAGCGGTTTTAACTCAGGGAATAAAAGAAATTGCAATTATTAGTAAAAATAATGGTGGAAAACCAGCCACAATTATTGAATTTTGTGGAATTGGAGATATTTTTCTAACTTGTACTTCGGATTTATCAAGAAACTTTACATTTGGTAAAAATCTTAACAAAAAAATTACAGATAAACCATTTAAGACCGGAAAAATAACTGTAGAAGGTTATACACTATATCAAATTGTTAAAAAAGAAATACTCAAAAATAATAATTTTCCTTTATTTAAATCAATTTGTTTAGTTTTAAGCAAAGAAATCGAACCTAAAAATATGGTTACAAATACTTTTGAATTAATAAATAAAAGCAGTGTGCAAAATTAATATATAATTATTTAAATAAGGAATAAAAATGGAAGCAAAAAAGAATCATTCAATAATTTTAAAAAAATCTAAAAATTTAATATCTTTTTCTTCTAAGGATTCAGCTATAAGAAGTTCTGACTCTAGGAGTAAATTTTTTGATATTTTCAGATATGCTAACAATAATTTGATTGATTTTTTTGACTTT
Source organism: Mycoplasmoidaceae bacterium (assembly GCA_051656145.1). GTDB lineage: Bacteria > Bacillota_I > Bacilli_A > Mycoplasmatales > Mycoplasmoidaceae > CAMREV01. The sequence continues at coordinate 12,502 of JBOGBI010000028.1, read as the reverse complement.
ATTTCTTTTGAAAAAAACTCTCCATTAAAATTTTCATTCTTATTAGAAGATTATGACTATATTTCAAAATCAAAAGATGCTAAAGATTTACAAAAAAAATTAGAAAAAATTAATTTTGAACTAAATAAAGGTGAGCAAAAAATGCTTACTAATAATTTTGAGGGTTTAAAAGAAAAAATTGTTGCTAAATTTTCTTCTCAAAACTTAGGTATTCAAAAAAAATTAGAAAAACTTCAATTAGATGCAAATAGCGCAGAAATTGATACTTCAATTTACCCTTTATATTTATCTATATTTTTTTTAAAGGGAACTACAAAAAATGGTGATGTTGTAAATGCCCCATTATTTTTAATTCCAATTAAGATTGAAGTATTAGATGATAATATTAAGGTTTCAAAAGTGGATAATGAATTTATTATTAATGAAAAATTAGAATCTTTTTTATCAAAACAGTACGATTTTAAAAAAGAGTTTTTAAAGTGTAAAAATTATGTTGAACTTATTAAGGTTATTTCAGATGCAACAAAAGCAGATCTAAAAGGTCTTGATTTACAAAAACCAATGAATTTTGAATTTGAACCTTTCATTTCTCATAATAGTGATCAAATAAGAGTTATATACAAAAAACTTTCAATTGAAAGAAATGTTGCACTACAAATGATTGATCCAAAAGGTGGATTACTTAAAGGTGATATTGAAATTATTTCAAAAAGAAATGAACTTGGTTTGGTTTTCAAAACTAAATCATTAACAACTTCACATGGTCCTCATGTTCAAAATGTAATTGAAAGAAACTCTATAGCTCAAATTGGTAGACCTTTAAATATTTACCAAAAATATGCTGTGGAATCTTCATTAAATGAAGACACATTAATTCATGGTCCGCCTGGAACAGGTAAATCAGAAACAATTGCTAATATAATCGCTAATGTTATTAATTTAGAAAAATCATCATTATTAGTTTCTGAAAAGAAAGCTGCACTAGAAGTGTTAGAAGAAAGATTATATTCTCTTTCTGATATCGTTCTTTTTGCTTTCGATATGAATGACAAAGATAGATTTTATGAAAAAATCCATAAAATTGGGGAACTATTTCCTAAAAAAATTGATTCAGACTTGATTAATAAACAAAAAATTAACATCAATAAAAATGACAAACTTTTTAAAGATATGAAATATGACTTAAATATGATTAATGAAATCAACAAAGCTAGAGTTTCAACTGGAGCAAATTTTTATAACTATTTAAATATTTTAAAACTTTTTAATAAAGAAAGACTTAAAGAACTTGCTAATAATGTTACTTTAGCTAATTTAAGAAAAATCGAAACAAGACTAAATGCATTTGTAATTGATGTATATGAAAAATCGCATAGTTTAATTAATGACTTTTCTGAACTACGTAAAATTTTATTACCTAAACATTTTGATAACGTTCTTAATAACTTTAACAAATTAAAAGACGTTCATATCTCTATGTCTTCTTTTGTTGATAAGAGATTAACAATCGCTACAAATTTTGTATTAGCTGGTTCAGTAAGTAAAATTGGTGTTCCTGGTAGAAGTTTAAACAAAGAAGAGTCTTATTCTGATAAACAAATAGAAGATTTAATAAGAAGATGTGCAGCAGATTCTCAATTATCTAAATTTATTCTTGAAAAAGAAGAATTAATTACTTTTATGAATTTTATTGATGTTCAAGAACTTTCACAATTTAATAACTTATTATTATGAAGTGAAAAATTAGAAATAAATATTTTAGATTCTATATTTGACAAAAATTTATTTAACTATAAAGATAAATATCAAAACTATTATGATACATTAAATTTAGTTCCTAAAAATACAGATCTTATTATTCTGCAAGATCACTTAAAAAAAATTAGAACAATTTATGAAAATTTAGATGATGAAAATAAAAAACTTTGAGAACAAATTATTACATACTCATTAAGAAAAGATAAACTAAGTGTTAATAAATTTATTAAAAAATATTATGAACAACTAAGAATAATTTTCCCTGTATGAATTATGAATCCAACACAGGTATCTTTAATCGTTCCTTTAAAAAGAGAAACTTTTGATTATGGTATATTTGATGAGGCGAGTCAGATGTTCCTAGAAAGAGCATTCCCTGTAGTTTATAGATGTAAAATAAATGTTGTTGCTGGTGATGAAAAACAATTGAGACCAACATCATTCTTTCACTCTAGAAATGAAATTGAAGACGAAGAAGAAGATCTAGAAAATGATAATGTTGAATCATTGCTAGACAAAGCTAAACTTTGTATGTGAAGCGAATTCCATTTAAAAAACCATTACCGAAGTTTAAATAGTAATTTAATTGATTTCTCAAACAGAAACTTTTATAATTCATCTTTAAATACTGCATCTGTTAATACAGATTTAATGAAATCTTCAATTGTTGTTTATAATGTTCCAGGGATTTACAATGATAGAGTAAATGAAGTTGAAGCAGATACAATTGTTAATATTATCGGTTCAGAATATAAAAAATTCGAAAAAATATTAGTTGTTACTTTAAACGTTCCCCAATCAGAAATGATTGATCAAAAAATATTTCAATCTGAATTATATTTAAATGAAGAAATAAGAAATAAAATTGATGAAGGTAATATCCAAATTAAAAACTTAGAAAATGTTCAAGGTAATGAAGCTGATTTAGTTATCTTATCGATATGTTTTGCTAAAAACCAATATGGCTTATTTAAAAATCATTTCGGTGTTTTAAGCCAAAATGGTGGTGGCAATAGATTAAATGTTGCAATTACTAGAGCTAAAAAACAAATGATAGTAGTAAAAAGTATTAAATCAGAAATGATTAAATCAAGCGAAAGTACTGAAACATTTAAAAAATTCATTCATTATGTTGATAATGTTGATTCATTTTATGAAAGAACATGAAGTGATGAAGTTTCTGAAACACATAAATTTGCTTCAAAATTTCATGAAGAAATTAATAATTTACTAATGAAAATAATTAATTTAAACAAATATAGAATATCTTATGACTTTAAAATAGGTAATGAAATTTTAGATTTTGCTTTATTACAAAAGAATTCTACTGATGTAACTTTAGGGATTATTTTAGATTCTAAGAAAAATAGATTTGATTTACAAAAAAGAGTTGAATTAGCAGATAATCAAAACTTTTTAGAAAACAGAGGCTATAAAATTTTAAGAATTATTGAAATAGAGTGAAATTTATATCCATGAAGAGTTACTGATCAAATATTCAAAACAATGATAGTTGATGACTATAATTCTAAGAATATTGAATACTATAGAGGCGAATATAAAAATAAAATCTAAATTATTGATTTTTAAATTTTATATACTATAATAAACTCATTAAATCACCAATTTGGTTTAATATCATTTATATTTGTTGACTTAAACAAGTATTCATTTAATTTTTAAATGTCTTTATTGAGAAAATGATAAAAATTATGCATATTCATTCTGTTATGCTTTTTTAATTTGATTTTTACAAAATTATTTCAAATTTATTTATTTATTTTTTAATGAATATAATAAAATAAATTTCTTTATATTACATTACTTATTTATCCATGTCTTTTCACAATACGATCAAAAATAAATTTAATTTTTTATAAAAATCATTTAAAAAACTACATTAATTTGTAGTTTTTTTATTTTGCAAATTTGTAGCATTTAATAAATTTAAAAGCATCATTGTAACAGTCATAGGACCAACCCCTCTTGGAACAGGAGTTATTAAGTCACATTTTTTTAAAACTTTTAAAAAATCAATATCACCACAAATTTTATTATCTTTACTTCTATTAATGCCAACATCAATTAGTATTGCACCTTTTTTTATGTGTTTATCTGTAACTAATTTTTCTTTACCAACTGCTGATATTAAAATATCAGCAGTTTTTGTCATGTTTTTTAAATTTTTTGTTTTCGAATGACAAGTTGTAACAGTTGCATTTTCATTTAGAAGTAACAGACCTAATGGTTTTCCGACAATATTGCTTCTTCCAATAACAACAACATTTTTACCTTCGATTTTAATACCTTTTCTTTTTAAAATCTCGATAACAGCATTTGGAGTGCAAGGTAAGATGCTTTCTCTTTCTATATTAAATAAGTTACCTATGTTTTGATTGTTTAAACAATCAACATCTTTTAACGGATCAATTTTATTCAAAATTTTATTTACATCAATATTTTTTGGTAAAGGTAGTTGCACTAAAATTCCATTAATTGATTTATCTTTATTACATTTTTCTATGTAATTAGATAATTGATTAGTAGTAGCTTCTTCAAATTTTTTAATTTTTGCTTTAATACCTATTTCTTTTGCTAATTTTATTTTGTTATTAATGTAGACAGAACTTGCAAAATCATTACCAACATTAATAATTACTAATGATGGTTTTTTATTGTATTCTTTTATTAAATAATTGTTCTTTATTATTAGCTCTTGCTTTATTTTTTTTGATATTTTATAGCCAGATAAAATTTTTGTTTTGTAATAGTTTATTTTAAAATCTTTTTTATTTATTGATTTTATTCTTTTAAAAGAATCTTTATTAATTTTTAATTTCATATCTGTTTTGTAATCTTTTTTTAAAACAGATTCTATTATTTCATCAGCAAACGGCAAGAATAAATTAATTATTTCTTGTCCTCCAATTACATAAATATCATTTTGGATACTTTTCTCAATAATTCAATCAATATTATCTGTTACTATAGCATTTTTTATTTTTAATTTTTTATCCCTTGAAAAAATAATATTTTCTCTGTTGGGTAACAAACGACCAATAGATTCATATGTTTTTCTACCCATTAAAACAGTATTTTTAATTGTTGTTTTTTTGAAGTGCATCATTTCGTCTTTATTATTTCATGGTAATTTTTGATTATAAGAAAAACCATTTGCTTTATCTACACAATAAATAATTTTAATCATTATACTGCCACCTTTGCTTTTATAAATGGGTGAAAATCATAGTTTATTAATTTTATATCTTCAAATTTAAAATCATATATATTTTTTATATTTTTATTAATATCTAATTTTGGTAATTTCTTTACATCTCTAGACAGTTGTTGATTAATTGCTTCTAAATGATTAGAGTAAATATGACAATCACCAATTGTGTGAATGAATTCAAATGGTTCTAAATTACAAACTTGTGCAACCATATATGTAAGTAATGCATATGAGGAAATATTAAAAGGAACACCTAAAAATAAGTCTGCACTCCTTTGATATAGTTGACATGATAGTTTATTTTCATTTACATAGAATTGAAAAAAACAGTGGCATGGAGGCAATAGCATATTTCCAATTTCATTCGGATTTCATGAAGAAACAATTAATCTTCTACTAGTAGGATTATTTTTAATTTCATCAATAACATTTTTCAATTGATTTATTCCATTAAAATTATTTCATTGTTTCCCATATACAGGTCCTAATTCTCCTCATTTTTTCGCAAAATCATTATCAGCTTTTATTTTTTCAATAAATTCATTAATTGTTTCATTTTGAAATGAGCTAGATTTTTTATAGTTTTCATATGGTCAATCGTTTCAAATTTTCACATTGTTATCAACAAGATATTTAATGTTTGTGTCACCTTTTATAAATCATAATAACTCATGAACAACTGCATCAAAATTTATTTTTTTTGTTGTAAGGATAGGAAATTCATTTTCCAAATTATATCTTTCTTGGCAGCCAAACAATGATATTGTTCCTGTGTTTGTTCTATCTTCTTTTTTGTGCCCATTATTTTTTATGTGTTCAACTAAATCTAAATATTTTTTCATTTGCGAACCTTTAAAAGAATTTGTATTGTTAAAATTATATTATTAAAAATAATAAAATTGCTATTGTTATTCCCCGTTTAGCATTTTTCTTATTTGAATTTTAATATCTGATAAGTTTGTATTAAAATTATCTTTAATAAACTTATCAAGTTTATTAATATCAATTTCAATTCATTTCATATATCTTGGGTTTAAAATTCTCACTTTATCTATTTTATAAGATTCTTGATCTCTATCTTCTTTAAGACTATTAAATATATAAAAACATAATGCATTAAATAAGTATTTGTTTTTAAATTCTCATTCCTCATCAAAATAAATATTAAATAAATTATTATTAAATATTGCAAATGAATTTTGTTTTATTTCATATTTTTTTAATTCGCAATTAAATTCTGGAAATAAGAAAACATTTCTACTGCTAATATCCTTACTTCTTAATATATTAACGAATTCTGCCTTTTTTATTAAAAGTTCTCCAATTATTCCTTCACTTAGTCTCTCAAAGTTTTTTTCCATGTACTTTAAAAAGTTATTAGCATTTAATTTAATATCATTATTTAATGCTCATTCTTCAATGAAACGATCTTTAGTATTTCATTTTATGATAGCAATTCAAATTATTGATTTCATACATTTTGTTTCACTTCAATTTGTGAATAGTGATTTAACTTTTAAATCAAATTCATTTATTATTTTTTTAATGTTTAATTCATTTTTTGTTTTATCTAATTCATGAATAAATTTATCAAAATTATCATTATTTTTTGAATATATTGTAACAATAAAATTTATAAGAATTTCTAAAGACATTCTATATAAATCATAGTTTTTTATTTTTTCAAGAGTTTGAATTCCTTGGTTAACGAAATTTTGATCTTCGATAGGTAAGAAAAACATTTCTCATTTTATTGATTCGTTGTTTTTTGTAGTACATCTGTTTAAGAAAAAACCATTTATTTTATCTTTATAAAGAATATACTTTCATTGATTATCTTGAACAAATTGTTTGTTAGTATTTCTAAATCAAGTTTTTTCAAAGAATGCTTTAATTTTTTTGCACAAAATATCAAAATCATAGCAATAAAAAATAACATTAAATTTTCTACTATCAAAATGTTCTCATAAATCATCAAAAGTTGAAAATGAAACTTGACCAAGTTCGCCAGAAGCAACATAAGATTTTGTTTTTTCATTAAAACTTAGATAATAAAAGTCTTTAACCTTTGAGTAGTTGAATTGTTCTCTTTTAAAAAAAGAGTAATCTTTTTCACACTCACTTCAAAGATTAATAAATGAATTATACTTTTCTTTATCAGAAACACTATTTAATGAAAATAAAAAATCAAATAGTTTTCTAACTTTTTTGCTTTTTTCTAGATCATTAAAATTTAATATTTCTTTTTTTAAATATTTATTATCCATATTATAAAAATTATACATTTAAAACTATAAAATTATTTAATCATTTTTCATTTTTTTAAATTTCTTCCTAATAAAAATTTTGATAATGTAATAACACTAAAAAACATTATTATAATTAATAATAAAAAAAAGACTGATTGCCATCCGCCATTATAAAAATTTGGACTATCATCCCCATAGTATGGAACTATATTTTCATTTAGATTTGTAACAAATCCATAAACTGTGAAGTTTGTAAAAAACGGAATTGAGTAAACAAATCCGCCATATATAGCAGGTAATAATAATGCGTGTATAAGATATTTGCTACTCTTATCCATTTGCTGATTAGATCTCCTTAATAAGAACGCTCCAAAAATTACAAATGAAATCGGATTAATAAAGTGAAATCAAATAGATTTTGCTGTGTTTTGAGGATCATTAAATGGAGTATGGTAAAGAAATATTGTGAATACAAATGCTAACGAAAAAACTATTCCTATAATAGACATATAAGAAATCATCGCTAATATATATGAATTATTTTTAAAAAAGAATTTATGCCCTGTAACAACTAATGAAAGCATAAATATAAAAGATCCAATATTTCCTCATTCAGTAAAATATGTTAAATTATTCATAATTAAAGAATCTGTAGGAAAGTTTTTGTTTGTTGCTTCGAAAACAAAACACAGACTGAAACCAACTAAACTTACACAAAATTGAAATGCTACAAAAATAGTATTTTGCGTAAGCATTATTTTTTCTTTATCATTACTAGCTTTATAAAAACCAAAAAATTTAAATGAACTTTCTTTTGAATATTCATCAATAATAAAGTTCTTAAAATTCCTTTCTTTAACAACTTTTATTAAAAAATAAAAGCCAATTAAAAAAGAGAATAAAGAAAAAAATATATTGAATAATTTATTTCCAAAAATATTATTATTTAAGAAAATATAGCCTATAAAAATAGTAATAAAAAATAACGTACTTAAGCTAGCTAAAAAAACTATCCTTTGTTCTTGAGTTTTTATTGATAATTTTGCTGTTATTGGTTCATTTAAATCAGGAGAATTAAAAACAATAATTGAAAAATATATTAGTAGTATTAAAAATACTAATTGTATTAATGAATAGAAAATAATTTTTAAATTTTCTCTTTTGCTTTTATACTTATCCATTTTTATTTCACTTCAATACTTAGATTATTTTTTATAATTTTTTTTGTATTTTGACTTACTTTATAATTTAATTTTTCATTTTTTTTATAAATATACTCTTCGATTTCTTTTGAAATTTCATTATTTTCCATTTTCTTGATTCCTTGAACTATTTTTACAATATAAGAAATGTTATATGGTTGTTTTTTAAAAATTTTTTCATTAATTATTAAAGAAAAAGTTTCTGCTAATTCTTCTGTATTAATTTCTAATTTTCAATCAATTATTTTATGATTATGAGCTAAAGCATTTCTAAAATCAGAAAATTTTTCTAAAACCTCTATTAATGCAATGCTTTCATTTTCTAAATCAATATCTTTATTAATATTTAGATGACCAAAAAAATCTTTTATTACATTATTTCTTAGATCATCGCTTAGCCATTTATAAATTTCTTTTACTTGAGAAAATGTTCAACAAGAAGATAATGCCTTTAAATGAACTAAAGCATATTTTGCGACCCTTTTTGTCCTTTTTGATGTAGATACAGAATCAATTTTTTCAACTATTTTTCTATTTTCAAATTCTCTATTTTTAATTTCTAATGCATCAAATCATATTTCACGAGATGCATTTCTTAACAAAGCTTTTTTTATATAAGAAGAATTTTTATTTTCAATTTTTCTTAAATCATTTTTTGGAATATAATTTCCAAAAATTTTTTTAGATGATTCTTCATCAAGTAAAGATGCATAAGGACCATCTAAATATTTTTCAAAAGCTTTACAAAGAGTATTTGTGATAATTGCATTAAAATGAAGTTCAACACCCTTAAAGTATTTTCAAATTATTGATGAAATTGTTCTATCAATATCAAAAATATATCTAATATCATTAGATGAAATATCTTTCGAAAAAGTTTTTCCATCATTTTCATAAAACTCTTCAAATCAATAACCATTTATAAGTATTTCATAATTGTATTCAGTTAGATAAACAATAAATTTTTTTTCGGAGTCTTTATTAACAAATTTAAGACCAGAATTTTTAAGATTTTCTATTTGTTCTTCAATTGATAAAATTTTATTTATTGACTTCATTTTATTCCTATCAAAAACATAAATAAATTATATAATAAATACATTATAAATATAATAAAAAAGGTTCGGTATGATTGAAGATGTAAAGGTAGAAAAGCTTGATGCAAAAATAATAAGTGATAAAAAATTTAGAAAAGAAACTAGAGAAAATAATCCAAATGAAAGCAAAGAAGAATTAAATAATTTTCAGAATCTTCCTTTTATAAATCTTTTTCTAATAATAACAATTTTATTTTTATCTTATTTAACTATATCAATAATGTTAATTGCATTTGGAGTTATAGCTATTCATCAAAGTCTTTGAGAAGGGGATTTATTAAATGGTTTTTCAAGTCTTCCTTGAGGAATAGTATTAACTATTATTGGAGCTTTAATGGCATTACCAATAATAAAGTATATAAAAATATTAATAAAAGTTTTGATCCAAAGTCATAACTTTCATAAAGAATTAAGAAAGCTAGAGGAATTAAAAGGTAAACATGGAATATAAAAAAATTGAATTACAAGATAAAGAAATTGAGAATGCGATCAATAAAGAATTGAAAAGACAGAATGATCATATTGAACTTATAGCTTCTGAAAATTTTGTTTCTAACGAAGTTTTAAAAGCAACTGGATCTATTTTAACTAATAAATATGGCGAAGGATATCCAAGCAAAAGATATTATGATGGCTGTGAAAATGTTGATGTTATTGAAAACTTAGCAATCGAAAGATTGAAAAAGTTATTTAATGTTAAATTTGCAAATGTTCAACCACATTCAGGATCAAGCGCTAATGCAGCAGCCATATCAGCTTTGATTAAAAAAGGCGGGAAAATATTAGGGATGAAACTAGAAGCTGGTGGGCATTTAACACATGGATACAGTATAAATTTTTCAGGATATTTTTATGAAAGTTATTTTTACTCAGTAGATGAAAACGGATGATTGGATTATGAAGAAATTGCTAGAATTGCAAAGGAAGTAAAACCAGATCTTATTATTTGTGGTGCATCTGCTTATTCGAGAATAATTGATTTTAAAAAATTTAAAGAAATTGCTGATAGCGTTGGCGCTAAATTATTAGCAGATGTTGCTCATATTGCTGGTTTAATAGTTGCAGATCTACATCCTACTCCTGTTGGATATGCTGATGTCATCACTTCAACAACTCATAAAACATTAAGAGGTGCAAGAGGTGGAGTTATTATGTGTAATGACCCAACTATTGCAAAGAACGTTGATAAATGAGTTTTTCCTGGTTATCAAGGTGGACCTTTATTTCATTCAATTGCAGGTAAAGCCGTTTCATTTGGAGAAGCTTTAACAAAAGATTTTATAGAATATCAAAAAGAGATAGTTAAAAATTCAAAAGTATTTGCTGCTTCATTTAAAAATTATGGAACAAAAGTTATATCTGGCGGAACTGACAATCACTTATTTACAATAGATGTAAAAAGTAGTTATGGTATTAATGGCAAGATAGCTAGCGAAATACTACAAAAGATAAATATAACAGTAAATAAAAACACTATCCCAAATGATAGTGAATCTCCCTTTGTTACAAGTGGAATTAGATTAGGAACTCCAGCTATGACAACTAGAGGTTTCAAGGAAAAAGAATTTATTGAACTTTCAAGAATCATTCATGAAGCTTTAAATAATTATAATAATGAACAATCATTAAATAATTTAAAAAATGATGTAAGTAAGCTTTTAGATAAATTTAATATAATGAATAAAAAAAAATAGCTTATGCTATTTTTTTTTATTCATTAACTTGGATTTTAAGATCTTCTGTTTCTTTTTTGATTTTGTTTGCATTGTTATCAATAATTTCATTTTTGATAACAACAATATTGTTGTTTCTAAATGCCATAATATTTATTACAAGTGCAATTATAAATGCGATTACAAATATAACAATAAATGTTATTAGCAATGGAAATCATCCTGAAAACGTTGGAATATAATATATTCCAAATACAGATAAAAGAGAGAATAAAAATGAAAAACTTACAATAATTAAAGAAATTACACTGATCAAAGTGCATTTTTTTGGGTTAGCTAATAACTGTTTCATATAAGGCGCCTTTGTTTTTTTAAAAAAAATGGCGCACCAGATAGGACTTGAACCCATAACCTTTTGGTCCGAAGCCAAACGCTCTATCCATTGAGCTACTGATGCACACTTTTATTTTAATATATAAAAATTGTTTTAAAACAATTATATTGTTAATTTCTACTAAATATTAAAATAAGTTGTAGTATTCTATAGACAATTGAAAGTAAATTAATTAATAGTATAAATCCAAAAAAGACACTATATTTTCGTCTTAGATCATCATTGTTTGTTAAAAATTTATCCATGTTTTGGATTAATCATAATGAATATGCTAAGTATCCAACACTTATTAAACCACCAACAATTGTTGAAATTATTAATATGTTAAAATAAGCACTATTAGAAGTTCCTATTATAAATCAAGAAGATAAAGAAATTATTAAACTACCAAATATATAAACAATTGCTGAAATGAATAATATTTTACCTAAGTTTATAGCAGCTCTAATACTCATTATTTTAGAAACAATAAATGTACCTAAGAATATAAAACCTGTCATTCCAAATGCAATCATAATTTGTTCCATATCAAGAGCTAAGAAAATACTTCCAAATCCTATACCATTTGCGATGCAATATATTGTAACAACAGAGAACATAAAAAAGTCAGATGCTTTTTCAATTCTAAATTGTCAAACAATTGATAGTATTACACTAATAAGAATAAGTGGCCCACCAAGATAATATAAAACATCTCCAGTAACTGAATTTTGTCTAAATAAATAAGCTGTTAAAAATCCAAGTAAAGCAGTAAAAATGAAACCAATACCTGCAACAAATAATGCATTTGACAACATTGATACTTGTCTTTTTGAATATATTTTATTTTTTGATTGTTGACTATTTGTTGTTTGATAATTTGCCATATGTTCTACTCCTTTATAAAATAATTATATA
>JBOGBI010000027.1:0-9638 GCA_051656145.1 Mycoplasmoidaceae bacterium | reverse complement strand
CCTAAATCATCTATTTTTACTAATAATTTACTTTTATCAGCAGTGTAACCACTATTTAAAATAATTTGAATATTAACACCAGGAATTTTTTGTCCTGCATTAATTGTGCCAACACTTATTTCAAAACCTGATACAGCTGTTGATCAATCAATTTGTCCTTGGTTAAAAATAACTATATCTTCAATTATAGTTTCCAATCCTTGAGGAGGAGTTGTTGCTCAAGAATTATATAAAGATTCTTGAGCAGCAAAATCACTTGCAGCTGTTAATAAATTAGCTAATAAATTAGTAGCAGCAGTTAATTTAGCTGGATCAATAATCGACACATCTAAAGCTATATCGCTTCTATTAACTCTAATAACATTTGCTCCACTAGCAGCTTTAATTTCATCTTTATAAATAATAGTAAAGACACCTTGATCAATTGTTGGCTTAGTATCTAAATTAAATATTACCTCTTTAACAACACTAGTTACAATCTTTTCATTTTCATTAGTAAAAGTAAAAACACTATCTCAGTTATTACTTTTATTAAATTCTTCTACCTTTGTTATCATATTTTCTTCTGTAGCTAAAGTTAAAATTTCATCAATCAGGCCGCCTTCTTTTACAACTACTTTTTTAATAGTGCTATCTTTACTTGCGCCATTTTTATCATCTTGATTAAAATGCATTAATAATGGAACTGTTATTGCAGCTGCTGTAGAAACTACTGAAATAACACTTAATCCAATAATTAGCATCTTTGTATTTTTTCTCATAAATCCTCTTTTCTTTCTATATAAATTATATTATAAAAGCTTGCTTATATAATTTTTTTTAAAATATGCAAATTTTTAAAAAAACATTCCTATTATTTAGGGATGTTTTTAAAAACGCTTATGTAGAAGTCTCTTGATAAGAATCCACCACCTTTTATAGTATGAATTACCATTTCTTGGTAATCGTGTTCGCTAACTGATTGAATTTCTTTAAAATCACTTCATTTAGTGGGCAATCCAATTTTAATAATTCAATTACTTAAAAATGCAATAAATTCCTCAACACTATTTATATTGAATACTTCTTTTGCAAGAATTAGTGTTTTCTTTTTAAACCACTCTTGATGATCACATCTTAATTTAATATATGTTGGAGTTATAAGTGCTAATCCAGCACCATGACTAACATCTCATTTAGCAGATATAGCATGCTCCATAAAGTGTACACTTCAATCACTATCTGATTCAAATGATGTCATTCCATTTAATGACATTGATGTTGTTCATAGAACATTTGCTCTTGCATCATAGTTAGTAGGATCGCCAACTGCTTTTGGGCCATACTTTAATAAAACTCTTAAGTTAGCAAAGATTATCTCTTTAGTTCAACCAAATGTATTTTCACCATAGTATTGTTCTAATAAATGAGAAAAGCAGTCAAATATTCCTGATGCTGTTTGTCACTTATTAACACTCATTGTGTATTCAGGGTCTTCAATTGTAACAAAAGGAGTTGCTAGTTCATTAAAAACTGGCATTTTTAATCTATTTGCAACACTAGTAATTACACTACCAGCATTATTTTCACTACCAGTTCCAGCTAATGTGATAATTGAAATTATTGGAATTGGAGGATTTGTTACTTTTGAAGAGTCTTCAACATATGATCATGCATCTTTATATTGAGGATTTGTTGCAAGTGTTGCAATTACTTTTGATGCATCAATAGTAGAACCGCCACCAACAGCAATAATTAAATCAATGTTTTCGTTTCTAGCCATCACTGCTGCTTTAAATGCATCAATATCTCTTGGATTTGGTTTAATTCCACCAAATTCAATAAAGTAAACATTAGATACATTTAAGATTTCAACTAAACTACTATAGATTCCATTTTTTTTAATTGAACCACCGCCATAAGTAATCATTATGTTTTTGAATTTTCCTTGAATTATTTCATCTCTTATATTTAAAATCGCTTCTTTTCCAAAATAAAATTTTGTTCTTAATTGAAATTTATTACTCATTACATTTTCCTTTTTCTTTTGATAGTATGCATCTTTCAATAGCTGATTTAACAAACATTGAAGGGCCATCATCATATGTGCATGTTGCTTCTTTTTTTACATATTCAGGCGCACAACTTCTAGTAACTGATTTTGCACTAAACTTAAACAAACCAATATCATTACCAGAATCACCAAATGATATTATTTTATCTAATGGTATTTTATAATAGTTATCATTAACATGTTTTGATGATGAACCTTTATCAATATTTATTGGCATTATTTCAACAAAATTTTGGCCTGTTTGAATAAAATCAACATCATTACTTATTTTTTTTAAATCCTTTATTAATTTAACAGGATCACCAATAGGACAATCAAATGCTAAACAAAACTTATTAATATTTTTTATTTTATTTAGTTCATTTAAATTTATATTAATATATTGAAATGTATCATCATTATCTTCATATTTAATAATTTCATTACATTGCTTTTCAAAATTTTCACTATCATTTTTAATGATATAAATTTTTTCATTTTCACCATATCCAAAAACTAGCAATTCATTTTTATACTTTTCATACAATGTATCAATTATTTCTTGAATAACTTCTATTTTTTCATTTGGCAAACAACCATTGAAGATTAATTTTTTTTCACCCCAAGAATAAATTTGTCCACCATTCATTCCTAGAATAAAGAAATTGTCTTTGTAATTTATACTATTATTATTAATAATAGATATTACATCTTTGTAATGCCTTCCTGTAGCAATTGTAAATAATCCTCCAATCTCAATAAAATCGTTAATTGATTTGATTACTTCTTTATATATTATGTTTCCATCATCTTTATGATGGATAATTGTTCCATCTAAATCTGAAATAATTCATTTATATGTCATTATTTTTTATCCTTTTCTTTTTTCTTTGCCAGAACTTCTACTTTTAAATTAAGAGTATCTAATTTTAATTTATTTTTAACTAAATTATCAATTTCTTTAAATATATGATCTGGTAAGTCAATATGATGCTCTTTTTTATTATTAGGATCATAAATATGAATGTGTCTATTATCATTATTTATGATCTCATATGAACTTCCTTTAATTTTGTAATTAGTATTTAAATCAACAATACCCTCATCTATTAAAATTTCAATTGTATTATAAACGCTACTTACATTAATTCTCTTATCCTTTTTTTTTAGATGAGAAACAATTTCATTAATTGTGTGCCCGTGATTATCATCTAATAAACATTTTATAATATCGATTCTGTTTTGTGTAATTCTGTATCCTTTTTTAGACAAATAATTAATAATAGTATCTTCTGTTTTCACAATTACTCCAACTAACTATATTATTATAAAATTTATTAATTAATTATTAATAAATATTTTTAATAAATATTAATTATTAAATGTTTGTTTTACTATATAATTAATTAAGTATGCGCCTGTAGCTCAGTGGATAGAGCATACGCCTTCTAAGCGTAGGGTCGGAGGTTCGAGTCCTCCTAGGCGCGCCATTTAAAAAAAAGAAAAACTAGAAAAAATTCTAGTTTTTCTTTTTTGTTGTAATTTTAAAAAGATAATATAACATTTTACAAAAAAATATACTATAATAATAATAAGTTATGTTACGAAATAGATAATGCTTATAAAATTTATAGTATTAAAAAATAATAGGAGAAAATATGGCACCAAAAAGAGTTAAAATAGCTATTATGCTAGCTACGGCAAGTGAAGATATTGAAGTAATTGTACCAACTGATTTATGAAGAAGAAGTGGAATAATAGTTGAATTAATTTCAATCGAAAAGAAAAACACAATTGTTTTACAAAGCGGAACAAAAATTTCATGTAATAGTACAATTGATAAGACTAACTTATCACAATACACTGCAATTTATATGCCAGGTGGAGAAGGTCATTTAAAATATCTTGATCCAAAAGCAAACCCTAAATTAAAAAAGAATTTAGAAAAGGACTTTTTAAATCATAAGGATAAATATATTATTTCTATGTGTGCAGCACCAAGTGTATTGATTGAATGAGATCTTATTAAAACAAGAAAGTTTACTTGTTATCCTGGATATGGTGATAAACTTAAGAAAAACTATGTTGACAAGCCAGTTCATGTTGATGGAACACTAATTACTGGTAGATCTCCTGGATCAGTATTTGAATTTAGTTTAAAAGTAATTGAAACATTAATTAATGAAGAAGCTAGAAAAAAATTAGAAAAAGAAATCATTTATAAAAATGCAAAGTAGTTTGCATTTTTTAATTCCTATTTTTTAAAATTATATATAATCAAGAAAAGAGGTTATTTATGGAATACACAATAAGATGAAAAGACATGTCAAAGCACCCTGAACTAGAAATTTTTTTTCAAGAAAAATTAGAAAAACTAAAAAAATTTATATTTGTTGAAGATTTTGTAAAAGCAGAATATGTTTATTATCAGCATAATAAAATGTATAAACTTAGATTGAACATTTCAATTCACAAAGGAAATCCTATAATATCAGAAGCAGAAAGTTTAGACCCTAAAACTGCAACTGTTGATTGCATTGATAAAGCAATTGATCAATTAAGAAGAAAGAAAACTCAATTACACTCTTCTAAGTAGAAAAAATAACTATGTATGTATTTTTATATTTTTATAAGTAATTATCATTTATAATATCCTTAATAAAAAATAAGAAAGGAGATAAATAATGACACAAGAAGAAACATTAGGTTTGGCATTAGGTATTGTATCATTAATAATATCATTAATAATATTAGTGTTAGCTATTATAATGTGAGTAAGATTTTGATATTTAACAAAATATGCTTTAGAAGAACTTAAAATTAGAAAAGTCAAAAGAGAAGATGCTGAATATTTAAGAATTGAAAAAATGCGAAAACAAAAACAAGAACAAGAACAAGAAGAACTTTAAATAATAAAAAATAAAATGTATTCTAACAATTAAGCAAAATTTTAAATTTGCTTTTTTTTAATATGTTTTTGATTTTTAAGGAATTATAATTTATAATTTAATAAATATAAAATAAAAGGAATATATACTGCACTATGATTAATATCCATAGTTCGTTTAATAATATTAACCTTAACTATTTGGACATTTTTATGAGAATTAAATCTTGAATCAATAAGAAAACAAGCATTAATAATCTCTTAGATGAACCGAATTACTTTATATGATAAATTGTATAAAATTTCTAGTAAAACAATACATAAATAAAAATTTTAATAATTAAATAGAGTAAAAAAATTAAAATACATGAATTAAATAAAATATAACTTAATATCTTTGATAATTTATTACAGTTTATGAAATATTTTAAATAAAGGAAAATAAATATGAAAAAAATAATTAAATTAAGTTTGCTAGGTACTTTAATAACAACTAGCGCATTAGCAATAACTTTACCAATAGTTAGTTGTAGTTCTAGCGTTGAAGAAAATGTTGTAGAGGAAGATTACTCTACTAATAATGATTTGCTGGGACCAAATGATGGACGACCTATATTACCTAACATTGTAAAAGATTTTAATACAAAAGAAGTTACAAATATTCTAATTACTGAATTGAAAAAAAAACTTACTACAAGTACACTAACTGAATTTTTAAATAAATATAAAAAAGGTGAAGAATTTTTCAGTGGCGATTATTTGCTTGAATTAATACAAGAAAATTTAAAACTTCAAGATAGATTTGATAATAAAGATACTCCGGTATTATTTGATAATGTAGTTAATTTTATTGAAGTTATTGAAAGTGGCAAAAGAACAACTGCCTCAATATTTACATTACCAACAATAAAAATTCATTTAAAAGATGATTTTGAATGCTATGAAGAAATTATAATAATTCATAAAGATATTATTGATTTAAATAATTAATATAAAAGATAATGATTTAGTAAAGTAGCACTATTACTAGCATATCTATGTAAAAACATAGACTATTTTAGTAATTACTTAAGATAACTATAAATTAAAAAATCAAAATATGATTTATTTCAAGAGCGAAAAAATAAATATAAAGAAGAAAAGAAAATAATTATATTTTAAATCATTAAACTTTAATATATATTGAATAAAATAACTGAACATTCAATGCTCAGTTATTTTATTTCCTTGCAGTAATATATTTAATTTTTATATTTTTTATTTTCTAATCTTAAAAATTATTTAAACGAATAGTTTGTATTTATATGATATATTTTGCAAAACAAAATATAATATTTTAAATAAATATATTAAATTATTAATAGTAAAAATTAATTTTTAGCAAAAAAGAAAATAAAATGAATATAAAAGATATTAAAAGTGTTAATGAATTAAAAAATGCTTCATTTAATGATTTAGATAAACTTTGTAAATCAATTAGAGAAGAAATATTTAATTTAGCAAATAATAAGAGAGTTCATTTATCTAGTAATTTAGGAATTGTTGAACTATCTGTTATTTTACTTAAACACTTCCCAGATACAAATAATAAAATATTTTATGACACAGGCCATCAATCATATACTCATAAGATGCTAACTAATAGATTTTTGGATATTAAAACTATTAGAGATTTTAATGGTTTATCTGGATTTCAATGTAATAAAGAATCAAAATATGATTTTTATTCGTCTGGTCATGCAGGAAATAGTTTATCAATTGCTCAAGGTTTTAATGAATCAATCAATGAAAATAAAGTAATAACAGTTATTGGTGACGCTTCTATTTCAAACGGTTTGGCTTTTGAAGCTTTAAATAACATCGGTTTTAATCAAACAAAAATGCTAATAATTTTAAATGATAATGGAATGTCTATTTCTAAAAGTGTTGGTAGTTTAAGTGTTACATTAACTAATATGAATTATAAAAATATTTTATATCCATTTATTAAAAATTCATTTAATTTTAAACAAATTAAATCATTATTTAAAATTGAAAAAAAATTAAATAAAAATAACTTTTTTATTGATTTAGGTTTTTACTATATAGGTGTAATTGACGGTCACAACTTAAAGGCCTTAGACAAAGCAGTTGCAAAAGGTAGATTTTATTCTAATTTTTTTCCAACAATAATTCATGTAAAAACTACAAAAGGGAGAGGAATTAAAGAGCTTGAAACTAATAACCCAAAATATCATTCTTTTTCAGATGAAATCTCACATGAAGAAAAAGAAACATTCTCAAACATTTCATCAAATTATTTAGCAAAAAAGATAGAAAAAAATAAAGATATTAAAATAATAAGCTCAGCTATGATTTATTCATCTAATCTAAATAAAATTGAGGAAGAATTTCCACTTAGCTGTGAAGATGTGGGTATTAGTGAAGAACATAGTATTGCAAAAGCAGCAGGAATTGAATTAGCAAATAAAAAAGCAGTTATATCAATTTATTCAACATTTATTCAAAGGGCTTATGATCAAATATTAAATGATGTTTGTAGAGAATCATTACCAGTATTATTTCTTGTTGATCGTGCAGATCTATCTTATGGGGACGGAAATACTCATCATGGTATATATGACATAGGAATGATTAAATCTATTCCAAATACAATAATATGCTCTCCATCAACTAAAAGCGAATTAGAACAACTAATAGATATTGGCTTAGAAAATGATAGAAAATCTATTTTTATTAGATTTTCTAATGAAGTTCCATTTAATTCAAATGAATCAAAAATAAAATATGGAGAATGAAAATATTTAAAAAATAAAAATTCATCAACTTGTATTATTTCATATGGTAACTGAATTAATAAAATTTTTGAAGAATACAAGGATACAAAAGTCGATATATTAAATGCAATTTTTATACATGGTTTTGATGAAAAAAAAGTTTCTAATATGATTAGAAAATACAAAAAAATAATTTTCTATGAAAGAGTTTATAAATCAGGAACTTTATATAATTCAATTATTGAATTATTAAACAAAAATAATTTAAAAATAAAATGTGAATTAATTTGTTTTCAAGACAATAATATTGGTTTTGGAAACTCACAATTATTAAATGAAAAAAACAATATGCTTGTTCGAGAAATAAAAAAATATATTTAATTTTTAAAATATAATTATTACATATTGAGGTTTACTTTGAATATTACAGATAGACAAAAAAAATTATTATTTATTATTGTCAATGAGTATGTAGCAACTGCTACACCAGTTGGAAGTAAAAAAATAATAAATAAATATATGAAAAACTTATCTGCTGCAACAATTAGAAATGATATGGCTGCTTTAGAAAAAGAAGGTTTGCTTGAAAAGGTTTATAATTCATCAGGAAGGGTTCCTTCGGTTATGGGATATAAATATTTTGAACATAATAATATGTCTTCTATTGATGAAGATATTGAAACAAGATTAAGAAAAATATTTTCAAATAGAAACTTTTCAATTAATGATGTAATTGATTCAAGCATTAGTTTAATTAACGAAACATTAAAACTACCATCAGTAGTTACACAAACAGATAATGATGAATTACTTAAAAGAATTGATTTAGTTCCAACATCAAAAGACTCTGCGCTTGTTATTTTAATTACTTCAACAGGAAGTGTTTTTAAAAACATAGTTAATTTAGAAAGTGAAAAAGATCTAAAAAACTTATCAATTTGTATAAGAATTTTTAATGATAGATTAATTGATTGTAGACTTTCAGAAGTTATAGATAAAGTTAAACTTTTAAAATCAATTATTAAAGAAAAGATAATTAATTATGAGTCTTCTTTACAAAGCATTCTAGAAAAGATTTTTACATTTGAAAAAAAAATAAAAACAAATGTAAAGGGGCAATATAATTTGTTAAGTCAACCAGAATTTAATGATCATGATAAACTACTTAAAGTATTAGAAATGTTAGAAAATACAACAGTATGAGAGCAAATTGCATATAATCAGCACGTTCATGGTGGTGCTACAACAATAACTTTTGGTGACTCAATTGGAATTAAAGACTTATGTATAGCTTCAACTGAAATATCATTACCAAATAACAAAACACAAATATCAATAGTTGGTCCTGCTAGAATGGATTTTTCCAATGTAAAAGGAATTCTTGATTTTATTAAAAATGAAATTGAAAAACATTGAAAGAAAGAAGAATAAAAAATGTTTTATATTAAAAACAAAAAATGCAAAATTTTTAAACAAAAAAAATGAAAGAAAAAGAAAGTATGTCTTTCTTTAGAACAAAAAATAAAGCACTTGTTAATCATGTATGCATACTTAACAGAACAAGGTGTTATTGGTTTTCATAAAAAAGAATTTAAAAAATGATTCAAAAATAATAAGACAGAAATATTTAACTATTATAATGGAGTAAATAATGATTTTTATTCAACATTTATTTCTGATGATGAAGTAAAAAATAAATTAGAATTAGTTTTTAACTACGATGAAAAACTAATTTTAGATTTAGTCAAAAAAAATAAATTTAATGACGATAAAGAATATAATGAATTTTTAAAAGTAAATAAAGAATATAATAATTTATTAGACTTTTTAAAAAAAATGCAAATGAATAATTTTAGTGAGTTTTTTGTTTTCTTAAATTGCCTTTTATTACCTAAATAAAATAAATCTATTACGTTAATGCATAATAGATTGGAATAACTAT
>JBOGBI010000026.1:0-2205 GCA_051656145.1 Mycoplasmoidaceae bacterium | reverse complement strand
CATTTTATTTTTTCCTTAATCCAAAAATTCTTTTTTAAGAACTCCAATAAACTCGTAGTTTCTATATTTTTCTTTGTAGTCTAATCCAAAACCAATAATAAATTTATCTGGGATAGAGAAACAAGTGTAGTTAGGTTCTAAATCAACCTTTCTATTTCCATCTTTACTTAACAAAGTAATGATTTTAATTGATGCTGGTTGTCTTTCCTTTAGTTTATCTATAACATATTTAATTGTATACCCAGAATCAATAATATCTTCAACCAATAATATATGTTTTCCTTTTACATTTGTAGTTATATCTTTTGTAATTTCTGGAATACCTATAGCACTTTGTGTTCCTTTAAAACTTGAAACAATCATAAAATCTAACTCAACATCTAATTCTAATTTTGTCACTAATTGACCTAAGAAAGGAATACAACCCTTTAGAATACCAATAAGCAAAATAGGTTTGTCCACATCTTTGTATTCACTATCAATTCATTTAGATGCTCTTGAAATACCATCATTTATTTCTTCTTTTGAAATAAGTATTTCAGAAACCTTAGAATAATATGATTTTTTCATTTATTACCTTATTTCGAAATTATACTTTCCAATAAGATTACACAATTGCATTGAATCATGTCCTTATCTTCTTCTCATCTTGTAGCTTTAACATTAATATAATTACAATCAGTTAATTTCTTAATAGATTTTGAAATATTTTCCTTATCATTTTTAATAATTATTTTTTCACAAATTAAACTAATATCAGCATTGCATATTTTGTATTTTAAGGCATTCATTTTTTTTAAAGCATCAAATAATATTATTTGAGAAGAAATGTTTTTATTTTTTTCATCCTGATCACTAAAATGATCCCCAATGTCGCCTAATCCTAAAGCACCATAAATAGATTCTGCTAATGCATGTAAAATAATATCTCCATCAGAATGCGATATTATTTCATAATTAGAAATAATCTTTACACCACCCAAATAAATGAATGATTCCTTCTTTTTTAAAGGATGAATATCATTGGATAAACCAACTCTATACATATATGCCTCATTTATAAAATACAAATTTATTATATAATATAAAGCAATTAAAAATTATAAAATAATATTTATTTAAATGAACAATTTTTTAAAATCTTTTAATGGTTTATTATGCTTGTCCGAAAGAATTTTTCCATTGCTAATCTCAATAATATGATCAGCAATTTTAGCAACCCTTGGATCATGTGTTACAAGTACAATTGTTGTTCCGCTTTTATTGATACTTTTTAATGTTTCCAATACATTATAGCTTGTGTATGAATCCAAAGATCCAGTAGGTTCATCTCCAAAAATTATTTTTGGATTTTTCACTAAAGCTCTAGCTATTGAAACTCTTTGTTGTTGACCGCCTGATAATTCATTAGGCATTTTTTTTAATTGATTTTGTAAATCTAAAAAAGTAATTATTTCTCTTACTTTTGATTTTAATAATCTGTTCTTAGCTAAGTAAATTCCAGTCTTAATATTATCAATTACATTAAGTGTTGAAAGTAAGCCATAATCTTGAAAAATAAAAGATACATTTTCTCTTCTAAAGTTTATTAAATCTGAATTTGAATAATAACTTAAATTTGAATGCGCAGAAACTAATTCGCCACTAGTACATTGTGTCATTCCAGACATAAGGTTCATCAAAGTAGTTTTGCCAGAACCAGATTTTCCAATAATCACGGTAAAAGATCCTTCCTTAATTTTAAGTGAAATATTTTCTAAAATAATCGTTTCAGTTGATTTTGTTTTAGCAATTTTTGAAACATCTTTTAGTTCTATTATGTAACCTGGGGTATTTTCTTTATACATTAATTCTTTTTTTTTCATAATTTTTCAATCTTATTTAATATTTTTAGTTAAATCTAAATTTTTAATCTTTCTTCAATTTAATAAAAATGCTAAAAAGAAAAAAGCTATAACAGATAATGTAGCAATCGCATAATCTGCAATTAATATTGGAGCAATTAATAATATACTTGTTGCATCAAAAATTATTTTAACATAAAGGAAATTAACAAAGAATGATAGAGGTATTGAAATAATAATACCAGCAATAATTGCAACAAAGTAAATACTCATAAATGAGAATGCATTAGTTGTATTTTTTAAACCTAAAATTTTCATCATACCAGCAATTTTTAATGAATCACTAATCAACATATAAATC
>JBOGBI010000025.1:0-1321 GCA_051656145.1 Mycoplasmoidaceae bacterium | reverse complement strand
TTTTATTATTTTCCTTTAAAATGACAATATTATTCAAAAATAAAGAAATTTTATTACTGTTTTCAATTTCTAATATTTTTCAACCCATATTTAATCTATTACTATTTCTCTTTTATTATAAATATTACCTAAAACATCTACATCAGCAATATAATAGTTTTTAATAAGATTATTCAATGAAATCATATATCTTTTGTTTTCATTATTTAGGGCTTTTGTTCTGCAATTTATTTGTTTAAATTCTAATTGATTTCTTTCAATTTGTCCTCCACCATTTGAATAAAATACTAATTTACTATTTTTTTCTATAATTATCGAGCCTCTTTTTATTTCAATAAATTTATTGTTGGGTATATTTTTTTCAATTAATAAAGCATTTAATTTTTCTTTGTCTATTATTAAATTATTTTTTGAAAATTTTAAAATTCTTGCATTTATGCCTATAAGAATATATTTATTTTTATTATTTTTATATATTCTTAGAGATTTAATATTTAGTGATTCCAAGAAGGCTTTATCATCATGATTCTTTAATTTTATTATGTTGCAAAGATTTTTTGATTTACCATAACATTTTAAATTCTTAATATATTGATTTCCAATTCTTATTCTTGTAAAAGGTTTTTCATCTGGAAAATATTCCTCCATATATGTAATAAATGGATTTTTTTTATCGTCTCGATAATAAGTATTAAATATTTCAAATAATTTATCATAGATATGCTTATCTTTTAAATAAACTAACAAATTTTTAGCTTCTTTTTCGTCTCTATCAAAATAAGGTTTAAGATCTTTTGCAGATGATTCTACAATATTAATTTTTTGAATAATTCTATTCTCATCACCAACTTTTCTAAATCCTCTAATTGTTTCATTAGAAAGCTGAATATTTTTATTTTTTATAACCATTCTTGAAAATTTTATTTTATCTTTGATATTTTCTAATTCTTCTTTAAATTTAATAGAATTACTATCAACTTCAAATTGATTTTTTAAATTAATAACTTCTCCTGTTTCATTTAAAACTATTTGAAATTCACCAGTCTTTTTAGTAGTATATTGTTTTTCCAATCTAGCGATTTTAGAAATAGAATGATTCATACCCAAAAAAGAAACAATTAGAGCATCATACGCATGATGCTCATATTCTTCTCTCTTCTTCGGTATTTCAAAAATATTGTTTCTACAATAGTTAGTAACACTTCCATTAATTACATTAATTACTGTTTCACTTTCTTTAAAAAATATTTGTAAAGTTTCAAGCAATAATTTCGAAGCATATCTTGTATCAACTAAGTTTCTTCCAATGAAATCTGTAATA
>JBOGBI010000024.1:0-24702 GCA_051656145.1 Mycoplasmoidaceae bacterium | reverse complement strand
ATTCTTTTTAATATAACAGATTGCTTAAACTCTATAATTGCTTCTGGTAAAATTTGAATTCCTGTTTGTAACACTTGGAATGTCATTATCCCAACTATTACATTCATAAATCCTGCACCAACATCAATTAATCCAAAACCATAGATGTTCATGTATCCTAATCCCAAAATTAAGACAAGTGAAAAAATAAATGAAAACATAAAACTAAATTTTGATTGAATAAATTGAATATTTACCAATTTAAAAACAGATTTACTAAATCTTGCCTTCATCTTTCAATTTTTTATTTTTTTTTGCAAATATACATTATCCATAAAAACCTTACTTTTATATAATATATAAAAAAAATAAAATTATTAATAATAATTTTATTTTTATTTGATTATTTTAGTTACTGTACCAGCACCAACTGTTCTTCCACCTTCTCTAATAGAGAATTTAGAACCTTCTTCAACAGCAATTGGGTAAATTAATTCAACAATAATTTCAGTGTTATCACCAGGTGTTATCATTTCAACACCTTCTTTTAATTCAATTGAACCTGTTACGTCAGTTGTTCTGAAATAAAATTGAGGTCTATATCCTTTAAAGAATGGAGTATGTCTTCCACCTTCTTCTTTTTTAAGACAATAGATCTGAGCTGAGAATTTAATATGAGGAGTAATTGAACTTGGTTTAGCTAATACTTGTCCTCTAATAATATCTTCTCTATTAACACCTCTTAATAAGATACCAGCATTATCACCAGCTCTTACTTCATCAAGTGTTTTTTTGAACATTTCCATACCAGTTACAACACATTTTTTAGTAGCTTTAATACCAACAATTTCAACTTCATCATTAAGTTTTAAAGTTCCTCTTTCAACTCTACCAGTTACAACAGTACCTCTACCAGAAATAGTCATTGAATCTTCAACAGCTAATAGGAAAGGCTTATCATTTTCTCTTGTAGGAGTTGGAATGTAGCTATCAACTGCATCCATTAACTCTTGAAGTTTTGCTTCTCAAGTTGCATCACCTTCTAATGCTTTTAATGCTGATCCTCTAATAACTGGAGTGTTATCACCATCAAACCCATATGAAGATAATAATTCTCTAACTTCCATTTCAACTAAATCTTGCATTTCAGTATCAGCCATCATATCACATTTATTTAGGAATACGACTAACTTAGGAACACCTACTTGTCTTGCAAGTAATATATGCTCTCTAGTTTGAGGCATTGGTCCATCAGTTGCTGCAACAACTAAAATACCACCATCCATTTGTGCAGCACCTGTAATCATGTTTTTAACATAATCAGCATGTCCAGGACAATCTACGTGAGCGTAATGTCTTTTATCTGTTTCATATTCAACATGAGCTGTATTAATTGTAATACCTCTTGCTTTTTCTTCTGGTGCACTATCAATTGATGCGTAATCTTTTTTTTCTGCCTTACCTTGTTTTGCAAGGAAAGTACAAATAGCAGCAGTTAGAGTAGTTTTACCATGGTCTATATGTCCTATAGTACCAATATTAACGTGATCTTTTGATCTATCAAATTTTGCTTTCGCCATAAATAATTTCTCCTTTATTTTTTGCTCTTTAAATTATATATTATTTTTTTGTTTTAGAAGAAACAACTTCTTCAGTAATTGATTTTGGAGCTTGTGCATAATTACTAAACTGCATTATATATGTTGCTCTCCCTTGAGTATTTGATCTTAAATCAGTCGCATACCCAAACATTTCTTTTAATGGAACTTTAGATTTAATAACCTGAGCGTTCCCTCTTTGCTCATTTCCTTCGATACTTCCTCTTCTAGAAGAAATATCTCCCATTACTGTTCCGAAATATTCATCAGGAACAGTAATCTCTACTGACATAATTGGTTCAAGTAGAACTGGCTGACAAATTTTTGCAGCTTCTTTTAAAGACATTGATGCAGCAATTTGATATGCCATCTCAGATGAATCAACATCATGGTACGAACCATCTACTAAAGTTGCTTTAATGTCAATAACTGGATATCCAGCTAAAGGACCAGAGTTTAATGCATCTTCTAAGCCTTTTTTAACAGGTTTAATATATTCCTTAGGAATTTTTCCACCTACTATTTTATCAACAAATTCAAAACCCTTTTCTGGATTTGGTTCAAAGTTAATCACAACATGACCATATTGACCCTTACCACCTGATTGTTTAATGTACTTCGCTTCAACTTTATCTCCAGATTTTAAGAATGTTTCTCTATAAGAAACTTGTGGTGCACCAACATTTGTTTCTACGTTGAATTCTCTTCTCATTCTATCAACAATAATTTCTAAGTGAAGTTCACCCATTCCTGCAATAATTACTTGACCAGTTTCCTCGTCAGTGAATGATCTAAATGTTGGGTCTTCTTCAGATAGTTTTGATAAAGCAACACCCATTTTTTCTTGATCACCCTTTGACTTAGGTTCAACAGCTAATGAAATAACTGGTTCTGCAAAAGTCATTGATTCTAAAATGATTTCATTTTTTTCACTAGTTAGTGTGTCGCCAGTAGTTGTATTTTTAAGTCCTATGACTGCACAGATATCACCAGCTCTTATTTCTTCAATTTCATCCCTATTATTTGAATGCATTTTAACTAATCTAGAAACTCTTTCTTTTTCATCTTTTGTTGCATTCATTACATACGATCCTTTAGGAAGAACACCTGAATAAACTCTAATGAATGTTAGTTTTCCAACAAATGGATCTGTTGCTACTTTAAAAGCTAATGCGGCAAACGGTTCATCATCACTATTTGTCCTTTGAGTTTCAGTACCATCTAATTTTGTCGCCTTAATTGGAGGAACATCATTTGGAGATGGTAAGTAATCAACGATTGCATCAAGTAATGTTTTCACACCTTTATTTTTAAAAGCTGTTCCACAAAGAACTGGGTAAAATTTCGAACTAATAACACCTTTTCTTATACATTTTTTAATTTCATCAATAGATAGTTCTTTACCATCTAAGTATTTTTCCATAATTTCTTCATCATACTCAACACAGTTGTCAATTAATTCTGCTCTTAGTTTTTTAACTTTTTCTAATAGTTCACTTGGAACTTCCTCAATAGTATAATTTTCATCTGGTTTACCGTCATACATTACTGCTCTCATTTCAACAATGTCAATTAATCCTTTAAATTGAGACTCTGCTCCTATTGGATATTGAATTGGTGAGACATTTGCTGCTAATCTATCTTTTAAAGATTCTATACACATATCGAAATCAGCACCAGTTTTATCCATTTTATTAACAAATACAATTCTAGGTACATCATATCTTGTTGCTTGTCTTCAAACTGTTTCAGTTTGAGGTTCAACACCATTTTGTGCATCCAATACAGCGACTGCTCCATCTAATACCCTTAAAGATCTTTCAACTTCCACAGTGAAGTCCACGTGACCTGGAGTATCAATTAGGTTTAATTGATGACCATTTCATGTTACAAATGTAGCTGCAGAAGTAATTGTAATTCCACGTTCTTTTTCTTGAGCCATTCAATCCATAGTAGCACCACCATCATGAACTTCTCCTATTTTATGAGTTTTACCCGCATGAAATAAAATTCTTTCAGATGTTGTAGTTTTACCTGCATCAATATGAGCCATAATTCCAAAATTTCTAAATTTTTCTAATGGATATTTTCTTGCCATAATTCTTTCCTATTTAAAACCTTAAATGTGCAAATGCTTTATTAGCTTCTGCCATTTTGTGAGTATCTTCTTTTTTCTTAACTGATGAACCTGTTGATTTAGATGCATCGATTATTTCTCCAGCTAGTCTTTCAACCATAGTTTTTTCATTTCTATTTCTTGAATAAAGAATTAATCATCTTAATGCTAATGTAATTCTTCTTTCTTTACTAACAGGTGTTGGTACTTGGTAATTAGATCCTGCTATTCTTCTTACTCTTAATTCAATAGAAGGAATAATATTTTCTAATGCTTTTTTAAATACATCTATACCCTTTTCACCAGTTTTCTTTTCAATTAAATCAAATGATGAATATAGAATATTTTGAGCTAACCCTTTTTTACCATCAAGCATTATTGTGTTGATAGCTTTTGTTACTAATCTTGAATTATAAACTGGATCTGGTAATATATTTCTTTTAGGTGCACTATTTTTTCTCATAGTTAATCTCCTTAGCTAGCAGCTTTAGGTTTCTTAGCACCATAAGCTGATCTTTCTTGTTTTCTATTAGCAACTCCAACTGTATCAAGCGTACCTCTTACAATATGGTATCTAACCCCTGATAAATCTTTCACTCTCCCACCTCTTATAAGAACAACACTATGTTCTTGTAAATTATGTCCTTCTCCTGGAATATATGCTAAAACTTCATAATTGTTTGTCAGTCTTACTTTTGCATATTTTCTTAAAGCTGAGTTAGGTTTTCTTGGTGTCATTGTACCAACTCTAGTACAAACCCCTCTTTTAAAAGGTGCGGGATTGTTATTTGTTCCTTTTGACATTGAATTATAAGTTCAAAGCAAAGCTGGAGACTTTGTTTTTTTAACTTTCTTTTTTCTTTCACTTCTAATTAATTGTGATATTGTTGGCATTATCTCCCCTTAACAACTATTCTGTGTGTATAGTATGTAAAAAAACACACTATTGAATTTATACCACATTTTTATAAAAAGTAAAAATAATAATTAACAAAAAAGTTAATTATTATTTTTAGTTTTTTATATGGAGCAGGTGATGGGAATCGAACCCACGCTAATAGCTTGGAAGGCTATAGTTCTACCATTGAACTACACCTGCATTAATAATGGTGCTGGAAGAGGGACTTGAACCCTCACGTTATTGCTAACTCAGGATTTTAAGTCCTGTGCGTCTACCATTCCGCCACTCCAGCAGCCATGATTATTATTATTTAAATGGTGTCCCACGTAGGACTCGAACCTACGACCCCTTCATTAAAAGTGAAATGCTCTACCACTGAGCTAGTGGGACAAAAATAAATGGCTGGGCTAGATGGATTCGAACCATCGCATGATAGAGTCAAAGTCTATTGCCTTACCGCTTGGCTACAGCCCAATATATGGTGGGTAGTGACGGATTCGAACCGCCGAACTCAGAGAGGGCTGATTTACAGTCAGCAGCGTTTGGCCACTTCGCTAACTACCCATATGTTTAATTATTTGAATAATTAAACATTTTTAATTATATATAACTTTTTATAAAATATAAAGAAATAAATTAAGATATCTTTAATATTTCTACTTTGTATGGTTTGTCTATTCCTCTAACTTCAGATTTAGTTCCTACAGTTTTATTAAGAATAGCTTTAGCTAAGGGAGATTCATTTGAAATTTTACCTAATAGTGGATCAGATTCAATTGAGCCACATATTTCATATGTATATTCTTTATTATCAGATAAATCCTTAAATTTAACAGTTGAACCAATTGAAACAGTTTTTTTGTTACTACTTGATTCTTTAATAATTTCATAATGATTTAAAATTTCTTCAATTTCTTGAATTCTTCATTCAAGTCTTGCTTGTTCATTTTTAGCTGAATCATAATCTGCATTCTCAGATAGATCACCTTGTTCTCTTGCATCTTGAATTTGTTTAATAATTTCAGGTCTTTTAACAGTTATTAACTCTTTAAGTTCTACCTTTAATTTATCTGCACCGTCTTTTGTTAACAATATTTTATTTTGTTCAATCATAATAGCCTTTAAGAAAAAAATTTAAAATTTTCATAATATATAAAATTATATACAAAAATAAAAAAATCTTAACATTTTTGTTAAGATTTTTTTATTTATAAGATGTCTTTTAATTAAGCATTATTATGGTTTAATAACGAATAATAAGTCGCCTTTTTTAACCTTTCCACTTTTTGCTTTAATTTCAATTTTTCTACCTTCTAAAGTTTCGTTTAAAGCAATAATTGGAGTGATAGAAGATTTAGCATATTTTTCTAAGTCTTTTAAATTAATTTCTGATATTGCAGAATCTTTTTTAATAACTTGTCCTGCTTTTGATTTAACATTAAATACAGAAATGCTTTTTTTAGAACTATCTTTTAAATTTATTGAATCAATACCAACATGAACTAATATAGATGTACCATCTTCTGTTTCGAAAATATAAGCATGTCCTGTTTCAAATACTAATTTTAATTTACCTTTTTCAAGAACAGATTTAACTTCTTTAGAACTTGGTTTAATAGCTACACCTTTACCCATTAAATTATCACTAAAGGTTTTATCAGGTACTTTGTTCATAGGAATAATTTCTCCATTGAATGGAGAGTAAACATTTACAACTTCCTTTTTAATTTTAGAATTAGAATCCTTTTTTGGAGAATCTTTTACAGGAGTTTTTTTAATTGTATTGCTCTTAAAAATTTCATCTTTTAATTTAGGATTTTTTTCAACATCAGTAATAATAGTATTAATTTGATTTTTAATTCAATCTGCTCTAGTTCCATAAATAGCATAAACTGCTTTTTTACTTGGTTTAATAACACCTAAAGCTCCTAAATCATTTGTTAATCTTTTTTCATCAACATTTTTATCATCTTTAACGCTAATTCTTAATTTTGTAATACATGCATCAACAGTTTGGATATTTTCAAAACCACCATATGCTTGAATTATTCCAAGAACTTCTGGATCATATGAACTGGATGAATTTTTTCCATCTTTACGAGCATTAAAGTCAGCTTTTGTATATAGTTTTGTGTTATCTCCTCTACCTGGTGTTGCAATGTTGAATTTTTTAATTGCTCATAAGAAGAAGAAGAAGTAAATTGGAATGTATGGAATACCGATTAGTAATGCTACTCATGCATTAGATCCAGCTGGAATTTGGATTGCACCATAAATTACTCAGTCAATCACACCACCTGAGAATGTAATTCCAATATGTGGAGCAATTTCTGGGAACATCATACCTCATCATGTCATTAATCCAAATGATAATGCACAAAAGAAAGCGTGGAATCCTCAGAATAATCATGGAGCTAAGAATAAGAATGTAAATTCAATTGGTTCAGTAATTCCTGTTAAGAAAGATGTAAGCGATGCAGATAGAACAACTGATCCTGCCATTTTTCTATTTTCTTTAGGAGCTGCCATTACCATAGCTGCACCAGCTGCTGGAAGACCAAACATCATGAATGGATATTTACCTTGAGTATATTGTCCAATATTAACACCTTGACTTAAGGCAACATTTCCTTCACCTAATAATTTTGTTAGGTTTGCTTGATAAGTTGTTGTAGTAACATCTGAGAATTCAATTATTGTTGAATTTCCAGTTGTTATATCAAATACAGTTTTACCAGCTAAGTTTGAGTTAACGAATGCTCAAACACCTTGATCCCCACTTACTGTAGAATTAGTTCATAATTCATTTGAGTTTTGGACTATGTCAAGTCATGTTGCTCTTTCACCACTACCTGCTACAATTGATACAAAGTTTCCATTTACTATTGCAAGGTCATTAAGGTTTAATGTACCTCCAATACTTGTTAGTCATAATGGAGTATAGAAAGCATGGTGTAATCCAAATGGAACTAATGATCTTTCAATATATCCAAATATAAATGATTGGAAACCAAACATTCCTGAACCAAGAGCTCCACCAATTAGTCCAAATAATGTTCCTACTAATGGTCAAATCATTAGTACTAGAATTGTTATAGGTAAAAACGCAATAAATGTGACTATTGGAATAAATCTTACCCCAGAGAAGAATCCGATAACTGATGGTAATTGTATGTCTTTAAACTTATTATATAAATAAGCAACAGTAAAACCAACAATGAATCCTCCAAAGGCACTTGTACTTAATTGTCTTCAACCAAGCACAGTACTAAATAATGATGCATCTAAACCATAGTCAGCACTGCTAGTTAATCCTCACATATTTGGAGCATAAAATAATAGATTATATCCAATTATATTTCCATCATTTGCGTTCATAACTGGAACTATTAATGCTTGTTGAATTCCACCAAAGGCAAGGAATGCAACAATAGCACTTAAACCAGCAGTACCAGCATCCCTGGTAAAGGTTATTGCAATTGCAATTGCAAATAGAACTGGTAAAGCACCAAAAATAGCATCACCTGGTAATTGTAAAAATTGACCAAATAATCTTACGCCTTCATTGCCGTTAGAACCATTTACGATAGCTGCACCAATACCAAGAAATAATCCAGCAATTGGTAGCAAGCTAATAGGAAGCATTAATCCTCTTGAAAGTTTTCCGATAAATTCTCTAGCATTGCCAGAACCTTTACGGCTTTTTAATTGAGAAATAATTTTTTCCTTAAAATTATTTAACTGCATAATTTCCTTTCTTTTTTATAAAATTTATATTTATACAATTTTATATTATCAAATAATAAGCATTAAATACCCTCTATTTAATATATATGTTTAAATATTTATATATATAAATATTATATTTTAATATAATATGTTAATTTTTAATTATTATTTATTAGATAATATTAAAAAAGGGATTAAAAATGTTTGAATACTCTTGAATTTTCTTTATTGGTTTTGCTGTGTTCTTAATCATGGGATTAATCTCATCTTATTTTGCTTTTAAATTTAGAAAAACAAAAATTCCTACAAAAGAGGAAATGGACTTTCATAAAAGTCTTAAAGGAAAAAATCCTAGTTTTTGAGAAACACATAAGTTTGCTTATCTACTAATGCTATCCTTTGTATTATTGTTAATTGCATTGCTATCATTGCTTGCAGGATTTGGAGTTTTTGTAGAAGGAAACCAAATTACTTAAAATAAAAAAATCCTTTAAAAGGATTTTTTTATTTTTTAGATTTTTCTTCTTTTTTAGAATTGTCTTTTTTAGAATTATCTTTTTTAGATTCATCATTGTTTTTAGCTTGTGATTTTTCTGCTTGTTTTTGCATAAATTCATAAGCTTCTTTTTCAACAGCATCTAATTTTTTATTTAATTCTTCAAATTTACTTTCTTCTAATAAAGTCTCAATTTCTTTAATTTGTTTTTCGATTTTTTCTTTGTCTTTAGCATCAATGTTTTTTGCTTCTTCAGAATTTAATTCTTTTCGCATTGAATGGATAAAAGTTTCTGCTCTATATTTTGTTTCATTATCTTTTTTCTTTTTTTCATCAGAAACTTTATTAGCTTCAGCATCTTTTATCATTTTTTCAATTTCGGCATCTGATAAACCTGTAGAATCTTTGATTGTAATATGAGATTCTTTATTAGTTTTTTTATCGATTGCTTTAACATTAAGAATTCCATTTGCATCAATATTGAATGTTATTTCAATTTGTGGGATCCCTCTTGGAGCTGGTTGAATACCATCTAAAACAAATTTACCTAATGATTTATTATCTGCAACCATTGGTCTTTCACCTTGAACAACATGAACATCAACTGCTGGTTGATTATCAGCTGCTGTTGAGAACACTTGAGATTTAGAAATTGGAATAGTTGAGTTTCTAGGGATTAATGGAGTTGCTACTCCACCTAATGTTTCAATACTTAAAGTTAATGGTGTTACATCTAATAATAGAATATCATTTACATCCCCCATTAATACTCCACCTTGAATTGCAGCACCTTGCGCAACAACTTCATCAGGGTTAATATTTTTATCAGGTTTTTTTCCCAACATATTTACAACTAATTCTTCAACAGCAGTCATTCTAGTAGAGCCACCAACAAGTAAAACTTTATCTATTTTATCTTTAGTTAATTTTGCTTCTTTTAAAGCATCTTCAACAGGTCTTTTAGTTCTTTCTAGCAAGTCTTTTGTTAAATCTTCAAATTTTGCTTTTGTTAATGTTAATTCAACATTAATTGGACCATCATTACCCTGAGCAATAAATGGTAAACTAATAATTGATTCTTTAGTACCAGATAATTCTATCTTTGCTTTTTCAGAGGCATCTTTAATTCTTTGAATTGCCATTTTATCAGTTGATAAATCTTTACCATGTTCTTTTTGAACTTGTTCGATTACTCAATCAATAATTTTTTGATCTCAGTCATCACCACCAAGTTTGTTATCTCCTGATGTAGATAATACTTCAAATGTTCCATCTGCTATTTCAAGAATAGAAACATCAAATGTACCACCACCTAAGTCATAAACTAAAACTTTTTGCTCATTCTTAGATTTATCAATACCATAAGCTAATGCTGCAGCAGTTGGTTCATTAATAATTCTTTCAACTTCCAACCCTGCAATTTTTCCTGCATTTTTTGTTGCTTGTCTTTGAGCATCATTAAAATATGCTGGAACTGTAATAACAGCTTTTGTAATTTTTTTGCCTAATTTTTCTTCAGCACATTTTTTAATGTATGAAAGAATTTGAGCAGAAATTTCTTCTGGTGTATATTTTTTGTCACCTATTTCAATTTTTTCTTTTGTACCAATTAGTCTTTTAATTGAACTAACTGTAAGTTTGTTTGTGATTGCTTGTCTTTTTGCAGCATCACCCACAATTATTTCACTACCTTTATATGCAACTACAGAAGGGATTGTTCTTTTTCCTTCAGGAGTTTCAATAATTTTGGGCTTACCATTTTCTACTATAGAAACACATGAATTTGTCGTTCCTAAGTCTATACCTATAATTAAATTACTCATAATATTTTCCTCCTAAAATAATTTAACAATATCATTATACAACAAAAATTAGCACTCTCAATAAAAAAGTGCTAATTTTTAAAATTTTATTTTGTTTTTGATTGCTGATATTAAAGACTCTGAGTCAATATAATCTATTGAAGAATTAAATGGTAAACCAGTAGCAAGCCTATAAATTTCTATATTATCAAATATTTTCTTTATATATGAAGAAATATAAAAAGCTGTGAACTCTCCATTAATTGTCATGTTTGTTGCTATTAGTATTTCTTTAATATCTTTTTTTTCAATTATGTCAATAATTTTTTTTAAACTAATATCAAGATCACTGTTATTTTTCTTTTTGCTATCAATTTCCATTTTAAGATTAAAATATAAGCCATCATAAATTTCAAGATTTTCAATTTTTATTAAATCATTAAAATCAGAAACAATGCATAATTTATTATTATATCTACTAGAATCATTGCAAATATCACAATGAATTTGATTATTTGTTAGGTTATTACATATTAAACAGAAGTTAACATTAAATTTTAAATCAATAATTCTTGATGATAAATCTTTTGCAAATTTATCATCTTGCCTTAAAATAAATTCACAAATTTTTTCCGCACTTTTCTTAGAAATGCCAGGTAATTTTTTAAATCCTTCTACAAAGTATTCAAACTCTTTGGGTCTCACCTATATTAATCCTTTTGGCATACCTTTTGGCATTAAGTTTTCTTTTTCGTTATTTACTTCTTTTATAGCTTTATTTATTGAATCGACAATAACATCTTGAAGAATATCAATATCATCTTCATCAACTAATTCTTTGCTTATTTTAATATCTTTAATTTCAAGATTTCCTAAAATTCTTATTTCAACTAAATTATTTTTTGAAGTAATTACAAATTCTTTTTTGTTTAATTCTTCTGTTTTTTTCTGCATCTCTGCTTGCATTTTTTGAGCTTGTTTCATTAAATTTTGAATATTCATATTATTTACCTATTTCTTCTCCAAATATTTCTAATGCAATTTCTTTTGTAGAAGCATTTGCTTTTATTTTTAGTTTTAATTTTTCTATATTTACGTCTTGATAAACTTTATAATTTCTTTTTAATTCTTTTACAAATTCAGAAAAATCCTTTGCTTGTTTTCTTGTGACACCAATAACTTTGAATATTGATCCAAATCTATTTTTAATGTATAAAATGAATTCTTCATTATCAGAAATTAAATTTAAATTTATTGAACTTAATTCATCATCATACATTAAAACAAATCCATTGTTACTTGCTATCAAAATTTTTGAAGCGTCAATTATGTATGCTTCTTCTGGATTTCTAGGAACTGTGCCTCTAATGTTGTCAAAAACTAAATTCAGTTTATTTTTAATTTCATTATTATTATTAAAAGCTATCTCAGAAAAAAGTGATACAAGATTTTTATCAAGCTCAGCTAATATTAAATTCTCTTTTTTAGATGATTCTTTAAATAATGTATTATTTTTTTCTTCCTTATCTTCAGATATATTTTTTGGTTTTATAATGCTATCTATTTTAACTTCTTTCAAAGAATAAGGTTTATCATTAACTTGTTGAAATATATCTTTTTGTACAAAATTATTTTCTAATTTCCTAGAAGTCACAACATTTTCAAATTTTACATTTGAACATACTAATTCTTCTGTTGAAATATTAGAAATTATTTTAGGAGAATTTTTTTGAACTTCATTGTCTATTGTACTATCAATGTTTGTTTTTGATAAATTAATATTTTTGATAGGTTTATTTCCCATTATTATCTCCTTTTTTACATTTGATTCATTCTTATTTAAATAAGAAACACAATTAAGAGCAACTAATTCAAAAAAGAATTTATCATCAATATTATTTTTAATTTGTATTATTCCATTTTGCAATATTTCAATTAAGTCAAGTAATTGTTTTTCACTTAATTCAAAACTATCAATATTTTCTTCATTAAGAATTTTAAGATTATCAAATGATCCGCTTTTTATGTAAAATAATTTATCAAGAAGTATTTCAATTAATTGAAAACAAAGTTTATAAAAATTAACACCTTTTAATTCATATTTATTTATTATTACTGAAATATTTAAAATGTCATTATTAATAATTAATTTAATTAAATTTATCTTACTCTTTGTGTCTAGTAATCCAAATATTTCTCTTATATCATTTGATGTAATTTCATTATTCGAATAGCTTTGAGTTTGATTTAAAATACTTAAACAATCTCTTACTGATCCATCTGAGATCGATATTATTTCATCAATTGCATCTGGTAAAATTTTAATATTTTCTAATCTAATAATATTATGTATGAATTGTTTTAAAACATCTTTACCTATTTTCTCGAAATCAAATCTTTGACATCTTGATAAAATTGTTAAAGGTATTTTATTTACTTCTGTTGTTGCAAAAATAAAAACAACATCTTTCGGAGGATCCTCCAATGTTTTTAATAAAGCATTTCAAGAACTATTTGTTAGCATATGAGATTCATCAATTATATAAACTTTTTTACTAAAAATATTTGGAATAAATTTTGTAGAATCAATTAAATTTCTAATTTCATTTACACCATTATTCGAAGCAGCATCAAGCTCAATTATGTCCATGCAATCGCTTGAAGAAAATAATTTACAATTTTTACAAACGCAGCAAGCATCACCATTAATTCTATTTGTACAATTTATTGATTTTGCAAATATTCTTGCAATAGAAGTTTTACCAACTCCTCTTGGACCACTAAAAATATATGCATGTGAAATCATATTATTTTCAAGTGAATTTAATAGTATTTTTTTAATATAAAATTGGCCAATTATACTACTAAAATTGTCAGGTTTATATTTTCTATATAGTGTTTTGTTCATAATTACTCAATAATATTATAAAGTTTATTTTTCTAAAAAATTATGAAAATTATGTTTTTTAAAAATAAAAAAAATTATCACTAATCAGTATTTTTAATATAATTTTTTATCAGTATAACGATTTTAGCCTTATAGGAAGCTCTTTGGACTATAGTAAAGATAGTCTGTACGCGCGAGGGTCAATATTAAAAAAATATTTATAGGAACGATGTATTATGATAAAGTTTCTCTCGAAAAAAACAAAATCAACAACAGAGTTTTTTTATTTAAATTAATATAGACGTTATACAAAAAAAATTAAACTTCAAACCAAAGTGATAATTTTTATATATTTTTATTAACTTCTTATTCTAAAGTTTAATCATACTAAATAATAATTTATAAAGTCATCTAAACTAAATAATACCAAATTAAATTCATCTAATAGATTTTACAATCTTGAGCGCTTGCAAACAACTAAACAATATTTATTAGATTAAAATTTAATTAAACCTTCCTTACTATTTATTACTTAATCCTTTCAAAATTTAGACCTTGAAATCAAAAGGTATATACCACCAATTAAATTATAACAATTTATAAGTTATTTTAAGTATTTATTTTTTTTAAAAATAATTTCCATAGTTCCAAATTCATTATGACCAGGATATACATTATTAATTTTTTTTTCATCAACATATGTTTTAAATTTTTGAATTGAGTTTCACATTTCTTTTGGATCAGCATATTGAAGATCTGTTCTTCCTATTTCATCTACAAAAATGTGATCTCCTGTTAAAATTTTATTCTCAAATGCTATACACATAGAGCATTGCGAATGTCCTGGTGTATGAATGAATTGAATTAATTTATCTTCGATTAATTCTAAATCTTCCACATATAAAAAATCATTATTTTTAAAATTTTTATCTTTGATAAAAATCATATTTGAAGTGTTATCAACTATTTCTTTACCTAATTTTGAAACAATTATTTTTACATTGTCAAAACAATTAACTATCTTTTTTGTATGACCGACATGATCAAAATGTAAGTGAGTTAAAATAATTCCCTTTAAAATTAATTTTTTTGATTTTATGAAATCAATAAGCTTTTTTGAGTTTCAACTTGGGTCAACTATAAAGCAAAAGTTTTTATTAATTAAAATATATGAATTATTTCTCATAATACTATTTTGAATATGGTAAAAATTATCTGTAATTTTGGTCATAATTATTGATTTTGAATTTTTGATTCTGGTAATATAATTTCACTATCAGGTTTACCAATATAATTCGCTGCTTTACCTTGTCCAAGTGCAATTGCATCAGCTAGTATTCCTATAATTAAATAAACTGATTTAATAGAATAGTTGTTTGCAGGTATTACAATATCAATATTATCTGGATCTGCATTTGTATTGCAAATTGCAATAATAGGAATATTTAATTTTCTTGCTTCTAAAATTGCATTTTTTTCTTCAACTGGATCAGTTACTATTAGGACATTAGGAAGGTCTTTCATAGTTCTAATTCCGCCAAAAAATTTATTTAATTTTTCAATATCTTTAATAATTATTGATTGTTCTTTTTTAGAATATTTAGATATTTCCCCAAATTTTTGAAGTGCAACTAATTCGCTTAATTTCTTAGTTGAATTATTTATTGTTTTTAAATTAGTTAGTGTTCCACCTAATCATCTTTGGTTAACAAAGAATGATCCTACTCTTCTAGATTCTACTTTGATGTGATTTTTAACAATTCATCCTTTTGTCCCTACAAAAATAGCTTTACCATCATTTTTTCCAAGTTCATACAAGAAATGATATGCTTCACTTAATGCAACAACTGTAAAATATAAATCAATAATATAATTTTTACCTTTTTTTGTATAAATGAATTTTTTCATTTTTGGATTTCATTTTCTAGAAGGCAAACCTATATGAATACCAGTTTCCATTAATTTACTAATAGACACTAGTTCCTTATATTTTGCTTTTACTGTTGGATTTGCATCTAATTTATTTTCGATTGCAACTTTAATTTCAGCTGACTTATCTTTATAGTAAGTTTTACTTTTCTTAAAGTCTTCTGAAGATTTTTTATTTTTGTAGCTTTTTTCAAAGCTATCTTGTGTATCTTCATAATCTTTAGTTTTTCTATTTAACTTTTTTTCTTCTTTAACGAATTCAGTTTGTATTTCATCGTCAGTTACTTTAGAAACTTTATTAGTGGGCTTTGCTTTTGCAGTCTTTTTTTCTTCGACTGATCCAACTTTATCTGTTTTATTTATAGCCATTATAATTTTTTTTCTCCTAAATTTTCATACCTATTAAGTATAATATTAAAAATAATAAAAATGCAAATATTATTGAAATAATTTTGACTCAGTAATACCACTCATAAAGAATATTAAAAGAGTATATAGTGTGAATGCAAATAAAAGAGAGTCAAATCTATCTAATACACCACCATGATTTTTGAATAATGTACCATAATCTTTTATTAAATATTCTCTCTTTAGAAAACTAAAAGCTAAATCACCTATAGTCGAAATTAATGAAATTCCAAGAACTAAAAAAATTAAGAAGAATCATCTGCCAACTAAATTTTCATATATAACAGGAACATGAATTAAATTTTCAATTGTATTATGAGTTTGGTTACCAAATGAGATAAAATAAATTAATAATATTGATGCTAAAATAGTTACAATTAAACCAATAAAGAAGCCTTCTCAAGTTTTTTTAGGAGAAATAACTTTTGTCATTTTAGTTCTACCAAATAAAAGACCTGTTAAATATGCAAATACATCTGTAAAACCAGAAACACATAATACAAAGAATAAAACAAGCCATGATTTAGATAGTCCAATAAAACCAATTGAGAAGAATCCAAACCCTACAACTACATTTAAAATAAAAAATAAAAGTAATGATTTTAAATCTGAAATTCCATAATCAACAACTATAAAAATTAATATAATTAATAAAATAATAAATCCTATTAATAATGTAATTGTAAATAAAGCAAAGATTGTAAAAAAGTCAGAAGTAGCATTTTGACTAAAAGATCTTTCTATAGGTGTAAAGTAATAGAACTTTGTAATAAAGGCAAAGTTAGGAAGAATACATAATGTCAATATTCCTAAAAGTAGAAACATAAATGTTTTTCTAGAATAAGCTCCAAAAAATAACTTATTAACTTCATAAACTGCACCATATATAAAAGGAATTAGTAGACCAATAAACATATATGCAAATATTCCTTTATATTGAAGGTTTTGTATAGGATTTGGAGAAAGATTAATATATCAATCATCATTCAATGAATTATCAGATATTAAACAAGCAATTAATATTAAAATTCAATAAAAAAATATGAAAAATGCCATCGAAAATCTTTTTCAAAAAATTTCTTTTTGACTAACATTTATATCATTTATTTTGATTAAATTTTTATTAAATTTACTTGTAACCATATATTAACCATTAGTATTTATTATATAACTAAAAATCATACATTTATATAGTCATCAATTCTTTCTCTTTTTTTTCAAATATTTTATCAATTTCAGTGTTTTTGTTTTTTACTATTTTATCTAATGATTCAACATAATAAACTAAATTATCTTTTGTTAATTCTAAATCCTTATTAATTTTGTTATGAATATCTTTTCTAATATTTCTTACACCAATTTTTGCTTGTTCAGAATAATCTTTTGTTTTTTTAACTAAGGCTTTTCTGTTTTCTTCTGTTTGAGGAGGAAAGCTTAATCTCAAACAATCAGAATCTACTATTGGATTAACACCAATATTTGATTTTGATATAGCTTTATTTATATCATTTAGAATTGATGGATCATACGGTTTAATAAGTAATTGTCTTGAATCAACTGATTTAATATTTGCTACTTCAATAATTTTTGATTTAGTACCAAAGTAATCAACAAAAATATCATCAAGAATAGTAGAATTTACTTTTCCTGTTCTTATTTTACTTAATTCATTTTCTAATCATTCAATTTTTTCATTAGATTTTTTTTCAAATTCTATTTTATAAACATCTCATTCCATTTTTGTTTTTCCTTTATTTATTTCTAATTACAGTAAATTTACCTTTATTATTTAAGGCATTTAATATACTTTCTTTTTTATCAATATCAAAAATTATTGTTTCGATATCATTTTCTTTACACATTGTTATAAATGTTAGATCTGCAACTTTAAGTTCTTTCTCAAAGATTTGATCATAAGTTATAGAGGAAATAAATTTAGCATCTTTATTTTTATTAGGATCTTTATCATAAATACCATCAGTTCCATTTTTACCCATTAAAACTATTTTTGAATTAATTTCTAAACAACGTAATGCAGCACATGTATCTGTTGAAAAGTAAGGCATGCCTATTCCACCAGCAAAAATTACTATTTCACCTTTCTTAATATCTTCATTAAAATTATTTGCATCGTGTTCATTTGTTACTTTTGGAACATTAAGAGCTGAATAAACTTTGGCCTTCATACCATTTTTATTTAATGATGATTTTAATGAAATAGAATTCATTATTGTTGCAAGCATTCCAATATTATCTGCATCTGAACG
Source organism: Mycoplasmoidaceae bacterium (assembly GCA_051656145.1). Lineage (GTDB taxonomy): Bacteria > Bacillota_I > Bacilli_A > Mycoplasmatales > Mycoplasmoidaceae > CAMREV01. The sequence goes on along the minus strand of JBOGBI010000024.1, from coordinate 6,590 downwards.
ATTCATTCCCATTTTTTCATTAATAGCACCTCTTCAAATATTTCCTCCGCCAAGAACAATACCGATGCCATATTTTCCTTTTAGAGCTTTTATTTGTTCTGATATTTGATCAAGTTTTTTAAAACAAATAATATTGTCTTCATTTCTTAAAGATGCACCACTTAGTTTTATTAAAATATTTTTATTTGTTTTCATTTATGTTCCTTTGCATATTAAAAAAGTAAATAATTAAATTACTTACCCATTTGTGCAGCTACTTCAGCAGCAAAATCAACTTCTTCTTTAACTATTCCATCACCTAATTCATATCTAATCATAGATAAAATCTCAGAATTATTGTTATTAGAAACATATTTACCTACTGTTAAAGTTGGTTCCTTAACAAAAGGTTGATCTATTAAACAATATTCAGATAATAGTTTTCCTACTCTACCTTCAACTATTTTTTCAGCAAACTCTTTTGGTTTACCTTCATCAATAGTTTTCTTAATTAATAATTCCTTTTCATTTTTTAGTCAAGATTGATCAACATTTTCTTTATTTAAAAATTTTGGATTCATTGCACCAACATGCATTGCAACATCTTTACAAACATTTTCATTAATATTTTTATTTATAACAACAATAGATGAATATTTTTTATTGTGATGAGTGTAAACTCCAAAAGTACTTCCTGCATCTTTCTTAATTATACTCGCTCTTCTAAAAGAAATTTTTTCTCCGATTTTTGAAGTAGCTTCAATAGAAGCATCTTTAATTGTTTGACCATTTGAAAGAACTAAATTTTGAACTGAGTTAAAATCAGTTACTTCTTTATCTAAAATTACTTTTTTCATTTCATTAACTAAATTTAAGAAGATTTCATTTTGAGCTACAAAGTCTGTTTGTGAATTAACTTCAATTATTAATGCTTTGTTGCCATCAATAAGTGTGTCAGTGACACCTTCTGTTGCTATTGCATCTGATTTTTTTTCTGCTTTTGCAATTCCTTTTTCTTTTAATATTTTAATTGCTTCTTCCATGTTACCGTTTGTAGAATCTAAAGCTTTTTGGCAATCAAGAAAACCTGCTTGTGTAATGTTTCTTAATTCTTTAACTAATTTTGCATCTGCCATAATTTTCTCCGTTTTTAAAACTATATATATTTTATAATAAATAAAATAATTAATAAACTTAATTTAAAAAATTTTTATATAGAAGTAAGTATCCAAGAGTTACTATTTGTTCTTGATCATTTAAAATATTGAATTTTTTATCAAATTCAAATTTATTAATATTTCTATAATTACCACCTGTTATAAAAACATCTTTAACATTATATTTATCATACGCATAATTTATCATACTATTTATAGTTCCGAAAATAATGTGATAGTAACCTGACTCAATACACTCATTTGTATTGAAACCAAAATCCTTTCTAATATTTTTAATTTCAAAATCGTTAATAAGCTCAGTATTTGTTTTTAAATCCTGAAAAGCCTTATTAATAGATGGTAGAATGCTAACACCCATAATTTTTTTATTTTCAATAATTACTGAAAAAATAGCTGTACCAAAAGATATTCCTATTGAATTATTTGAGTTTTCAATTAAGTAATATGAAAATGCAAGAATATCCAAACCAACATTTTGAATATTAATTTCTTTGTCCAATTTTAAAAAATTGAAATCACTATTATTTATAAAATATATTTTTTTATTTTCAGGAAATAATGATTCTATTTTTTTATTTAATGAAGGCACTACTGATCCAATTATTGCTTCATTATAATCTAATTTATAAAGTAAATTTTTAATATCATTTTTTCACTTATTAAAATTTCTTGTACCGAATAAGTATGTTTCTTCAATTTTGTTTTCATATATAACAGAAATTTTAATTAATGAATTTCCTATGTCTAATATTAATATTTTATTCATTTATAAAACCATAATCTAATAAAAAATTGTAAATTGAGTCATTATTGTTAGATCCAATTATATATTTTGCCTTTTTTTTAATATTATTTGGAGAGTTTCCCATTGCAATTCCATTTTCAAATTTTGAAATCATTTCAGTATCATTGCCTGAATCACCAAAAACAAAAATATCTTTTTTTTTAATTTTAAGTTTTTTAGCTAAATTATTTATTGAATTATATTTTCCAATACTCTTATCAAAAAAATCTATGTAAAAAGAAGATGAATGATAGCAAATACAATTATTAGAAATTTTTTTATCAATATTTTTAAATTCTTTTTCAACTACTTTACTTTCTGCTTTAAAAGTAACCTGTAAAACATCTTTATAAATATAACATTTTACATTTTCTCAATTATTGTATTCAGGATTAGTATGAGATCCACCATAAAAATATCTTTCTTCATTTATTTCATTATTTGGGTTTTCTCCAAAATATACTCTAAAAAGTTTTTTTCCATTATTTCAAATAAGTTCTCTTTTATATTTTATAGCCAAATTAATTGCCACATCAATATCTTCTTTACTTAAAAAATTATTTGATAAAATTAATTTTTTTGTTTTCATATTGAAAAGTGCAGAACCACCTGAAGTAATAATGTAATTAGGTATATTAAGATCTTGAGCTAGTTTGAGTACATTCGTATAATGTCTACCTGTGCATAAAATAACTTCATGATTATTTTTAATCAATAATTCGATTGCTTTCTTTGTTGACTCTAAAAGTTCTTTTTTATCATTTAATATAGTTCCATCTACATCAAATGCAAAAAGCTTTCTATTGCTAGAAGAAATATTTTCGTATTTTTTATCTGAGAAAAAAAATACTTCATCTATTTTATTATTTCTATTCTTGTATTCACTCATTAAATTATATTCATATTCATAATCTTTTTTATTTCTAATTCCTCTAATTATGTGAGTACAACCTAATTCATCAAATAAAGTAGGAATATCATTTTTTGTTTTAAGAACTTCTACATTTTTAAAATTTAATTTTTTTATTTTATTTTCAGTATTTATAAAATTTTTTTCTAAGTCGCTATTTTTAAATTCATTTTTAGCAACTACTACATAAACTTTATCAAAAATTTTTATTGCTTTTTGAATTATATGAATGTGTCCTTCATGTAAATTATTAAAGGTGCCTGGAAACAAACCAATTTTCTTCATATTAATCCCTAAATAAATGTAAAATAATTATATATTAATTAACAAGGTTATTTATGGGAAAATTTATTAAAAAATTGGGTAAGGATTTAAAATTAAAAAAAGTGAAAGCAAGCATTCTTTTTACAGAAGGTTGAAATAAAACAATTCAAGAAGCAGCAATTCAATTAAAGAAAGAAGGTGTTGTTGAGCCAGTATTATTATTTGAAAAAAGTAATAATATTAAAGCTATTAAAAATATTAAACAAGTAATAATGAGTGATATTAAACTTGATTCATATGCAAAAACATTATTTGAAATTAGAAAACATAAAAATCTAAGTATGGAAGAAGCAAAAAAACTTTGTGCAAAACCCAATTATTTTTCTGCTCTATTATTACATAGAAAAAAAGTTGATGGCGTTGTTTGTGGAATTGAATATACTACAAAAGATACATTAAGAGCTGCATTACAAGTCATTGGTAAAAACAAAAGTGTAGAACTTGTTAGTAGCATAATGTTTATGGAAAAAAGCAATGACATATTAATGTTTGCTGACGTTTCATTGAACCTAAATCCTAATTCTAAAGAATTAGCATCAATTGCATTAGAAAGTGCAAAATTTTCAAGTAAAATTCTTAATAAAAAAATTACTACGGCATTACTTTCATATTCTACAAACGGAAGTGGAGCTGGAGAATCTGTTGATAAAGTAAGAGAGGCTTATAATTTAATTAAAAATAAGAAAGTAAAAAATGTTGAGTTTTTTGGTGAAATTCAATTTGATGCAGCAGTTGATAAAAATGTTAGAAATAAAAAAGTGAAATCAATTAAATGAAAAAATGATGCAAATTTATTCATTTTTCCAAATCTAGATTCTGGAAACATAGGATATAAAATTATGGAAAGACTTTGTGATGATGTAGTAGCTATTGGGCCTGTTGTTATTGGTCTGAATAAACCAATGAATGATTTAAGTAGAGGAGCTAGCGTTGAAGCAGCTAAGTCTATAGCATATATTACTGCCTTTCAATCAATAAAATAATTTATTTTATCTTGAGGTATTGATTTTAGTTTTTTAATAATCTATAATATAAATGTATATATGAATGTAAAGGAATGAATATGAATAATACAAAAAACTTAGATTCTCTAATCAATGATTTAGAAGCATTAAAGAAAGAAATCGAATCTGCTTTAAATCAATTAGATAACTAAAATATTGAATAGACTACATAAAAAGTAGTCTTTTTCTTTACCTTCATATAAATCGCATTAAAAAAACTACTTTAAAAGTAGTTTTTTATTTTGATTCAATTCAAACACCAATTGTATTAATTCCAGTATGAATAGAAATAACTGATGGAAGGTAGTCAATTATTATTTCTTCATAATTAACACCATTTTTATTTAATCAATTTTCAAGATGTTTTTTATATTCCATTACTTCAGGATCACTAAGATTCATGTAATTAGTTGTGATAAATATTCTTTTTATACCATTAGTACTAAAATGAATATTTTCATCAATGCTTTTTAATGATTTATCAATTGCATTTGGAATAGTTTTTGTTTTATCTAAAAGATCTAATTTACCATTAAATTTAACTAAGACTCTCAAACCTAATAATTTAGCGATTTTAGATTTAACAACAGATAGTCTACCACCTCTTACAAGATGATCTAGATCATTAATTATAATGACTGCTTCTCTTTTTGTATTTCTTTTTTCTAAAAACTTATGAATGTCACTAATTGATTCTCCATTTAAATATTTTTCATATGATTCTAACATTGCATAGTATATTCCTGTAGAAACATCAGAATGGTCAAAGATATGAACTTTATTAGAATCAAATTCAGAAGCAACTTGAACTCAAGTATTGTATGTTCCTGATAAACCTTTAGATAGAGGAAATACCATTATTTCATCATATTTTTTTAGCATTTTTTGAACTAAATTGTAACATTCACCAAAAACAGATTGAGAAGTTGAAAGTTTTGATTTATTCATTATCTTTTTATAAACATCTTCTCTATTTAAGTCAACTCCATCATTATATGTGTCTATTCTTTTGTCAATAATTTCATTAATTATTAAAGGAATAACTTCAATATTTTTTAATTCATTCTTATATAGTGAAGCGCCACTATCTACTATTAATCCAATTTTTTTAGCCATAATTATACCATCCCATTTAAAAGTATCATTAGTATATAAATGATATTTTAATTATATCTTATGTGTCTTTAAATTATTAATTTAAATTTTTAATTAATAACAAATTATAATAAATAAAAGATATTGAAATAGGATTTATGATAAAAAAAATTATAGATGTTAACATTGTTAATCATGATGGAATTGTTTTTGGCGACATTCATATAGAAGATGGAAAAATTAAAAAAATAATTGAAAAATCAAAAAAGGAAAATAAAAATAAGAATTATTGCTTACCAGGATTTATTGATCAACATACACATGGCGGATATGGTGTGTCTTTTGATCACTTGTCAAAAGAAAATTTTTATGAATTAGACACTTTGGGAAAGAAACTTTCTAATGAAGGTGTTTGCGGTATTTTTTTAACAACAGTAACTCAAGATTTAAAAAATATTTTAACTTTAGGAAATGTTTTAAAAAAGAAAAATGAAATAATTTTAGGATGACATATAGAAGGGCCATTTATAAGTATTAATAAAAAAGGTGCTCATAATGAAAAATTTATTAAAAGCATTGATTCAAAAATTTTAAAAGAAATTAATAATACAAACAATCTTAAAAAGATAATAACAATTGCACCTGAAATAAAAGAAAACATGAGTGTTATAAAAAATAATAAAATTAAAAATATATATTTTTCAATAGGTCATAGTAATGCAAGTTATGAAGTATGTGAAAAAGCTGTTGATAATGGTTGTAGTCAATTTACACATCTATATAATGCAATGAGTGGATTTGACCATAGGAATCCAGGGATTGTTAATTTTGCTTTAGATAGTGAAAAGACTTTTGTAGAGTTAATTGCTGATGGAGTTCATGTAAATGATTCAGTATTAAAAGAAACATATAAAATATCGAAACCAGAAAGAATAATAGTTGTAAGTGATTCACTATCACCAAAAGGTTTAAAAAATGGAAAATATCATCTTGGATCATTAGAAATTGATAAAAAAAATAATCAATGTTTTTTAGCTAACTCAAATACATTAGCAGGTTCAACTATGAAATATATTGATATTGTAAAACATTTCCACAAGGTAACAAATTGTTCATTTAACGAAATAGTTAAAATATCAAGTTACAATACTTGCAAGCAATTTAATATAAAAAACTATGGAAGAATTAAAAAAGGTGTAAAAGCAAAATTAATTATTTTAGATAAAAAATTAAATATTATTGATAAAACTTTTTAATCATTAAAAAAACTTCATAATGAAGTTTTAGTCATTTTTAATTAGAAAATTATTTATTTT
>JBOGBI010000023.1:0-2933 GCA_051656145.1 Mycoplasmoidaceae bacterium | reverse complement strand
GTTTCACTATCAAACTGTACTTCAATTAATTCCATATTTATATCCTTTACTTTTTATCAAAATTGTATTTATTAGCATACTTATAAATTATATTATTTTTTTGATTCTTTTTATATACTAATTAATTGAGTTGTATATTTTAAAATTTAAATAACTAATTCAAATTGAAAATTATTTAATAATTACTTTTTTTTTTATTACAATCCTTACAAAGCATTTGTAAATTGGAAATAATTGTTTTTCCACCCTTAGATCAAGGCTTTATATGATCACCTTCCATATCATTAAATTCAAAATATTTTTTACATATATTACATTTACGATCTTGTTGTTCATAAACAGAAATTTTATCATTTTTTGGAAATGCTCTTATATTTAAATGTTTTTCATCACCAGATAATATATATTGGTATATACCTGATTTATTCTCAACATCACTATCTTGTCTCAATCTTTTTACCTCATTTGATACTTCTTGGTAATTAAGAGGCTTATCTTTATATTCATAATAAAGTTGTCCTCAATTTATTTTTTTCATATCAGGATCTGTATCAACAAAATTCTTTTTAACCCATTCAATAACTTCTTTAAAATAAGAAATTAATTCATCAGCATTTTTATCATACTGATGTTCGGACATATATGCTCTTATTTCTTTATCTTTTTTTATACAAATTCAACTTAAAGCAAGCTCCAATAAAAGTTGCCTATTAGCAGTTTTATTTTGATATTTGTTCGAATAATAATCACCTGCTTGTCCTTGAACACTAAAATATCTTTTTGCTTCTGCTAGTCATGGACCAGTATAAATAGCATTTCTTAATTCTTGATCTTCTAATTTTACACCAGCAATATTAATAATTTCAAATCAGTTTAATTTTTCTCTTTCTTCACCTGACACAAAATAAACAAATAATTCATAATCTAGTATTTCATCTTGCTCTTTTTTTGTTAAAGAATGAAAATATTTCCCATTATCATCATTAAATTTATAAGATAAATATTCACATATACTAATTAATCTTTGTTGTCCATCTAAAACTTCATAAGTATCATTTCCATTATCAACTCAATAGATTGTATTTAAAGGGAAACCTTTTTTTACACTGCTTATTACTGCTTTTTGTCTATCATAATCATAAATAAATTCTCTTTGATATGCTGGTCTTATATTTAACTTACCACCATAACCAACAACGCCAGCATCTGCTCCATTTGTTTTGCTATCAAATTTCACATTTTTATAACCTTCAAAAACATCTCTGATTTTTATATTTCTTAATTCTATTCTCATATTAATTAGATTCCCCATTTATTTTTTCTATTCTTTTAATTAAAATTCTTGCATAAATTTTTCTAACCCTATAGTTATCATTAGTTAGATATTTTCCGTTATCATCTTTAACATAAAGCAAGAAATCTCTTTTGTCTGATATAAATTCTTTTGTAATTGGATCTCTAAATTTTTCATATTTCTTTGTTGGTGTAAAATTATTTTTTCCAATACCTAATCCTATTATTTTAAATTGATTTGGGTTGTGTTTAAGAAGAAAAGAAATTGGGACACCAATTACACCATAATAGTCCTCTGGTATGTCCTTGATATGATCTACGTTAATAGCATCATAATTATCATATTTTGGGTATTCTAATTCATTACCTTTATATTGTCTTACCATTATTAAGTCTTCATGTCTTTTTGGTAAATCTAAGTTAGTATATCAAAGTGATCCCATTATATATAATAATTGATTTCCATATTCATCTATTTTTGAATTTGCTTTTGGGTTTATTTCATAAGTTTTAGGAACTTTAAAAAAATGTCCTGCCTTTGAATTGCCTAACCACATTTCTTTGTTTTTTAATAAAGGGAAAATTTCTTTATAACTAATAGCATTAATGTTACCAATTATTAAAAAATCTTTTTTGTATTTTACTATTAAAGCAATATATTCTCTAAATAAACTAAATGGCGGATTAGTGATTACAATATCTGCTTTTTTCAATAATTCAATACATTCTTTACTTCTAAAATCTCCATTGCTTTCTTCAAAATATCTTAAATCAAAATCATAAATATTATTATCATCACCATTTCCATCATATCTAATTTGAAATGATTTTTTCCCATCTTCTCTATAATGCGTAGCGACCAATTCTTTAAGGCCTAATTGTTTGAATTGTTTATGGAAATAAACCCAAAATTGACTTGCTGAGTTATCAAGAACTACTTTGTTTTTATGATTTTTGTAAAAATCAATTCTTTTCTTTTTATTATCAAACCTTTGTAAGTTTATTTCTTCTCCTCATGAATTTAATAACTCAGGATCATCACAATTACAAAATATTTTTTTACCTTCAAAATGTTTTCAATAATTTTGCACTTCGATTTCTATATCTTCTCTTCTTGTGTAGAATTCATCTTTTTTATCTTTTTTTGCCTTTGTTAAATTTTCTTTTGAGCCCATTTTTAATCCATACATTTTTTATTGTATATTTAATTTAAATTTTTTGATTACAATATTTGAATTATTATTTTATTTATTAAAATTTTTTTATATATTAATTTAAAAAAAATAATTTATTCATTTGAAAATTAGAACTAGCAAATTATTTATTGCAATATGCTAAAAACGATTATCATTTTTAAGAATATCATTAAAATATTTAAAAAACCTTGATAAATTTGTAGAATTTTTTGAAAAAGAATTATCAAAAGAAGAACTTTTAAACAAATAATTTTGAATATAACATCATACATATTATAATTAAGTAAATGCTTTATATATTTTATATAATATATACAATGTGATATTAGTTTAATTAATTTAATAGGAATGGAATTGTATGAAAAATAATTTAGTAAGAACAAGATATGCACCATCTCCAACAGGTTTATTTCATATTGGTGGAGCTAGAACCGCACTATTTAA
>JBOGBI010000022.1:0-53504 GCA_051656145.1 Mycoplasmoidaceae bacterium | reverse complement strand
TCTCATGAAGGTATTTTATAAAATTCAGCAATTTTTCTTACTTCTTTTTTAGTAATATTTCCTAAAGGGAAAATAACATTTTTTAATTGTTCTTGATTGAGTTGACAAAGAAAATATGTTTGGTCTTTTTTTTCATCCTTAGCCATTTTTAAATCAATTGATAAATCAAAATTAATAGTTTTATTTGCATAATGTCCAGTAGCAAAATAATCACAATCAAAGTTATTAAAAACATAATTTCTAAATGCTTCAAATTTAATATTTTTATTACATAAAATGTCTGGATTGGGAGTTTTACCTAATGAGTATTTTTTAATAAAATCTTCAAAAACATTATCCCAATACTCTCTAACAAAATTAACCTTATGAACCTTTATGTCCAAGTATTCAGCAATCTTTAATACATCTTCATAGTCTTGCTTAGATTCACAACCATCATTTGATGATTTTAAATTTTTCTCACCATTCAAGAAAGCATCTCAATTTTGCATGTAAACACCAAAAACATCATATCCTGCTTTTTTTAAAATAAATGCACTAACAGCAGAGTCTACTCCGCCAGATAAACCAACAATAATTTTTTTATTTTTCATAATGATATTATAGTAAATAAAAATAAAAATTATTAGAATTTTTAAATTCTAATAATTTTCTTTTACATAACATAGGTCTAAAGCTTTTAAAATTGCTCCAATAATAAAATTGAAAGGTTTATTATAATGTGGCAAGAAGAATACATCAGTAGTTAATATATCAATAATTGACATATTCTTTTGAATACATAGTGCTAGCAAATTAATTGTTTCCATATGTGTGTCTGTTGATTCATTAGTTGATGTTGAGTGGATCTGAGCACCTAATAATCTTAATGTAGTATCTTCATATATTAATTTAATAGTTACTTTATTAAATTCATTCATAAACTCAGGTCTATCATTGTCAGCTCATTCTACAGATTTGTAATTAATTTTTAAATCCTTACATCTTTGTTCATTAATACCAGTACTTGATAAGTTTTCTCCGAATATATGAATTGCATTTGTACCAACAATACTTCTTAATTTAGCTATTTCAATACCATTAATATGACATGCAGAAACAACCCCACCTTTAACAGCATTAGTTGCTAATGCAATGTTTTCAAACGTTTTAGATGCTGTATTAAAAATTGCAGCTGAATCACCAATTACATATACATTATCAATAGATGATTTCATATGTTCGTCAACTATAATAGCTCCATTTGGGATTTTGTTCGCTTTTGGTAATAATTCTGTATTTGGTCTTGCACCAACAGAAACAATTACTAAATCAGCTTTAACTGAACCATTATCAGTTTTAACTTTTGTTACAAATCCTGCTTCGTTCTTTTCAAAACCTTTTACACCAGTTCCAAGATGAAGACTAACACCATTTTTATTTAATGCATTTTCAAGTTTGTAACATAATTCATCATCAAAGTAATTTGCTACAACTCTTTCTTTTGCATCAATTAAAGATACCTTTTTATTTTTTAAAGTAAATGATTCTGCTAATTCAACACCAATATAACCAGCACCAATTATTGCTACAGATTTTATTGATTCATCATTTGCTTTTTCAATTATTTTTAATGCATGAAGATATGTCTTACATAGAAAGATGTTTTTTGCATCAACATTTGGTACATTTAATTTTATTGGTCATGAACCTGCTGCGTAAATTAATTTATCATAACTTTCAACATGTTCTTTTCCTGGATTTTCTTCATCATTTAAATTAATGTATGTAACTGTTTGAGCATCTGTGTCAATATTTACTACTTCATGCTTCATTAAAACATTAGCGCCCATTTTTTTCAACTCTTTAGCATTTGAATAAAATAAGTCATCTACATCTTTTACGACAGAAGAAACACTTAAAGCGATCCCACATCCTAAAAACGATATATTATCACTTTTATCTATTGCTGTTATTTCTAAACTACTATTTTGTTTTAGTAGAGTTCTTAATGCAGAAGTTCCTGCATGATTTATTCCTATTATTATTATTTTCATTTTATAAACCTTTTGCCCCCATTGTTATTTTACTATTTGCTTCTAATATTGCAAATGTTGAACCCACAATTAAAATAGAAGTTATTCCAGCTAATCCTCAAAAAAGCATTCATTTTTTCTTTTTATTAGGTTTTTTTGTAGCAAGTTCTATATTTTTTTCAATGACTTCCATTATATTGTCCTTGCAAAATTATAAAGTGTTTTTAGCATTACAGCTTGACCTTTATCTCCAGAATCAGCTGTTGCAGCTACATCAAGGTGAATGTATGGCAAGCCATTTGTAAATTCTACCAAAAAGCATGCTGCTCTTGAAGAACCTGCTCTTGGATTACTTACTGAGTTTTTAATATCTGCAAAATCAGAATCAAGCATTTTTCTGAAATCGTTATGAAGAGGAAGTCTTCATACATATTCACCTGATTTATCAGCTGCATCTTTAAAAGCAACTCAATCTTTTTCTTCAGTAGTTCAAACACCACTATATGTATCACCAAGAGAGTAAACCATTGCTCCTGTTAAAGTAGCTATGTCAACTAACTTAGTTGCTTTTAAATCTTTTGCAGCATAATATAACGCATCAGCTAAAACAAGTCTTCCTTCTGCATCTGTATTATCTATTTCAACTGTTTTTTTATTATATGCAGTAAGAATATCATCTGGTCTTATGGCTGTTGGACTTACTAAATTTTCAGTTAGTGGAGCAACAATAGAAACATTAGTTTTAATTTTGTTTTTAACTAATGCATATAATGTTGTACAAACAATAGCAGCACCTGACATGTCATATTTCATTTGTCTCATGAAATTACCAGTCTTAATATTCATACCACCTGAGTCATATGTTATACCTTTACCAACATATGCAAGTTTTTCTTTTGAAGGCGACCCTTTATATTCAATCACTAATAATCTAGGTTCAATAATACTACCAGCATTAACACCAAGCAAAAGACCCATTCCTTTTGCTTTGATTTCTTTTTTTGTTAAAACTTTTATAGTAACTTTTTTTTCAAAAGGTTTGAATAGTTTTTTAATTTCTTCAACAAAGCTTAATGGATTAATTATTAAACTAGGCGCATCTTGAAGATATCTACATTTAGTTTGTGCTTCTGCTAAAACTAAAGAATTATTTACACAATCTTCAAATCCTTTTGGAACAATTATATTATGTGAAAATTTTTCTATTTTTGTTGTTTTCATTGAAAAAGGTGTTTCAGTGAAAAATGAGCCTCATGTTACAAGAGGATTAATTACTGAACATCTTTTAGTATCTACATATTTTAGTTTTAAGAAAGAATCAAGATCAATATTTATTCCTGATTTTTGCTTTGAAAAAAAATCTTTTAAAGCTCATGAAAAATTAGGAGCATCTATCTCTTTGAAGTTTTTTGGAAAAATAATGTAAATATTATTTTTGTCCTCAAAAGTTTCAAATAATTTCTTATTATTTTTGTTTAAAGAGCTTTTTGAATCAATAGCAATTAATGTTTTTTCGTATTTATTTTTTTTATTTATTTCCATTTTTATTCCAATCAAATAATTATTTTGTAGTAGTATATTTAATAATTAATTAAATAATACTTTATATTATTATAGTTTAATAATTTTTTAATGACTTACAAAAAATATTATTTTTTTCAACGAATTCTTCAATTGTAGAATTATTTTCTAAAATAAAATCAGGAGAAAAATTTGATGGAGCAACTAATAATTTACTAATATGATTTTGATCTATTAAATTATTATTTCTTTTTATAAAAATTACCTTATTAAATAGCTCTTTAAAAAAAGATTCATTATTTAAATATATTGCCAATTCAAAAACTAACTTATCCCCATCAATAGATTTGATTCATTTAAAAATTTCTTTGGAAGTAAAATTAGTTAATTTTTTAAAAGATTCATTATCGCTAACAACTAGTTTATTTAATTCAAAACGATTAACTTCAATAGGAGTTACATATTTTTGACCAAAAGTATCTAATATAAATTGATATCCTATTTCATCTTTTTTATATATTCTATGAATAAAATCATCTGCTTTATATATTTCTCAATCATAATCCTTTATACAATTTAAAAAAGTAGATTTTCCGCTATTTTTTTTACCTGTTACACATATTTTCATTAGTTTTTAATTTCCTGGCAATTTGAACAAAGATAAGTTCCTCTTCCATTAACTTTTATTTTTATTATTTTATTTTTGCAATTCTTACATTCGCTATCTTTTTTTGTATGAACATTTAAAAACTTTTGAAACTCTCCTTTAGTTTCCTTTTTATACATGTATGTTGAAATAGTTGTTCCTTTATTATCAATTGCTTTTTTAATTATCTTTTTTGAATTTAATGCAATAGTTTTGAAATCTTCATCTGATAATTTATTGCATTTGCTTTCGGGATGAATTTTTGATGCAAATAAAATTTCATCAACATATATATTTCCGATGCCTGAAACATTAGTTTGATCTAATAAAGCAGTTTTAATAAATTTATTTGATTTAGAAATATTATTTTTAAGATATTTTCAATCAAAGTTTTTTTGTAATGGATCTAATCCTAGTTTTGATAATTCTTTTGAATCTTTATAATTGTCTTCAAAAAAAATATGAAATGTTCCAAATCTTCTTGTGTCTTGATATCTCATTTCTTGTTTGCCAAAACTTATTCTTAATAAAGTATGTTTTTCATCAAATTTACTATTTGAATCTTGAAAGAAAATTTTTCCTTCCATTCTTAAATGAACTACAAAAATTTTTTTATTTGATAAATGAAAAATCAAATATTTACCAATACGATCAATATTAATAATTTTTTCATTGATTATAAAATTTTTAAATTCATTAGGTGTACAATTTTTAAATAATTTATACATGTAAAAAGTAACATCTCTAATTTTTTTATTTAAAATATCTTCATCCAATAAAGAGTCAATTAAGGTTTGAACCTCTGGCATTTCTGGCATATTATTCTCCTAAGTATCTATCAAAACCATTAAGGTTATATTTTATTATTATTTTTTTTAATTCATCAAAGTTAATATTTTTTATTTTAAAATATTCAATATTTTTGTCATTAAAATAATTAGTTTTAATTGTTGCTAAATCTCTAAACATAAAAGCATTGTCTTTGTTTTGAATTAGTTTTTCTTGTGTTACTTTACTTTTGATTTTATCTAAATTATTGTAAATTCCATCTATATTTTCAAATTCAAGTAATAAGTTTACTGCTGTTTTTTTTCCAATGCCTTTAACCCCAATAAAATTATCAGAAGCATCACCAGCTATTCCTTTAAAATCTGGTATTTGATTTGGTAACAAACCTTCATTTAAGTTTTTAAAATTATCTAATGTATTTATTAAAGTTTCAGAAATGCCTTTTTTAAATAAAATAACATTAATATTTTCATCCACTAATTGTAAGATATCTTTATCTGAGGTGTAAACATCAACCTTTATATTATTTTTAGATAGAAGTTTTGCAGCAGAACCAACCACATCATCAGCTTCTATTCCTGAAATACACTCAAATTGAAAACCAAATAATTTTGAAATTTCATGAATTAATGGAATTTGATCAATTAATTCTTGCGGTGTTCTTTTTCGATTTTTTTTATAATCATCAAAAATATCATCTCTAAAGGTTTTATCTTTGTGATCATATGCAATAACAGCATAGTCATATTTATCTAAATATAATAATTTAAAAAATATTTGCAACATTAGCTTAAGTGCATTTAGAGGTTTTAAATCATGAGCTTTATAAAACTCTAATTGTTTATATGTAGCATAGTATGCTCTATATAGTAATGAATTACCATCAATTATTATTGCTTTTTTATTCATTTTTTATTACCTCCTTAATTTCAATAAGTTGTTTATAACGTGCATCAGATTTAACTACTGCAATTATATAGTTAGATTCAATAAGTTTGTCTTTAATTGATTTATAGTTAAAACAAGATAAAGAATCCGAACTTTCTTCATCACATATTTTAATGAATGCCATTTCTTTGTTAAATTTAGTCATTTTTATTTCTATCTTTTGAATTTTGAATAATATTGTATAAAAATTTACTTTTTCTTCATTTACAATGTCAGCTATTATATCTAATTCTTGATCTGAATAACTACTTCTTATTTCAGCAAATTTATTACTTTTCTCTTTTAAAAAATTAAAACCAATTAAATTGAATTGATTGTTTGAAAAATCTTCTTTATCTTGTTCTGTTTCTTCATTAAATAATCAATTTGGCTTAAAAAAATAGTTTCCTTTTTCATCAATATTTTTAGAAACTTCAATTGCTTCTTTCAAGTTATCAATCATAAATTTTTTGCCTTTACCAAAACAATCAAATGAACCAGAATAAATTAATGTTTCAAGAGATGATTCTCCAATTCCACCATTAAATAAAGAAGTTACACAATTTTCAAAACTATCAAATTTTTTATTTGATGATTCATTTCTAATCTTAATAATTTTGTTTGCTGTTTCAGTACCAATTCCTTTAATACTTGAAAAACCAAAATAAATAGTTTTTTTAAAAATAATAAAACTCTTTGAAGAAATATTAATATCCGGTTTTTCAATTTTTAAATTCATCCTTAAAGCTTCATTGCAATAAAGTCCAATTTTATCTTGACTATTCTCTGATGTTTTAAATAAAACACTCATAAAAAATAATGGATACATTGTTTTTAAATATACCATTCAGTAACTTATCAATGCATAAGAAATTGAATGACAATGATTGAATCCATAACTAGCAAATTTTTCAATGTAATTAAAAATTTCTTCTGAAACAGGTTTTGAATAATTGTTATTAATAGCAGACTCAATAAATCTACTTTTTATTGAATCCATTTTTTTAGCTTCTTTTTTAGACATAACTTTTCTAAATATATCAGCATCTGCAGCAGAAAAATTAGCTACTCTTTGAGCAATTTGTATTACTTGTTCTTGATAAACAATAATTCCACTAGTAGGTTCTAAAATATCTTTAATTCTTTCATCAATATAATTAATTGGCTCATTTGAAAATCTTCCTTTTATAAATGTTGGAATATTTTTTTGTGGACCAGGTCTATAAAGCGCAGATACTAATGAAATATCTTCCAAGTTTCTTGGCTTAATTTTTCTTAAAGTACTTCTCATCCCAGGAGATTCTAATTGAAATATTCCAATTGTATTTCCTTGCGATATTTCCTTAAAAACTTTAGCATCTTCTAAAGGAATGCTCTCTAAAGTCATTTGCATCTTCATATTAATATTTATTAATTTTAATACATTAAAAATAGTAGTAAGATTACTCAAACCTAATAAATCCATTTTTAATAATCCTAGCGATTCTAAATATTCCATAGAAACTTGAGTTGTAATAATGTTATTTGCACTTAATTGAACTGGTATAACATCAGTTAGTTTTTCTCTAGATAATAATATTCCTGCAGCATGAATACCCACTTGTCTAGGAGCAGAAATTAATTTGCTTGCTGAATCAAATAACTCTTTATAAGAATCATAAAAATTTTTTAATTCTAAATTTTTATTTATTGCTCCATAAATGTCTAATTCAAAATCAGTTGATATTAATTTACTTATTCTATTTATTATCTTTAAATCTATGTCTAAAACTCTTCCTACATCTCTAATAGCCATCTTAGCCTTTATTCTCTGAAATGTAATAATATGCGCGACATGATCTTCGCCATATTTATTAAAAATATATTCAATAATTTCTTCTCTTTTTTTATCCATTATATCAATATCAATATCTGGTAATGAGTTTCTATTTGGATTTAAGAATCTTTCAAATATTAAATTATATTTAATTGGATCAATTTTTGTTATATCTAGAAGGAATGATGCTAATGAACCAGATGAAGATCCTCTTCCTGGTCCTATTAGAATGTCTCTGTTTTTTGCTTCCTTAATAAAATCATGAACAATTAAGAAGTAATCATTAAAACCCATTGAATTTATTACATTTAATTCATAATTTAATCTCTCTCTATATTTTTCAATATGTTTTTGATCTATTTTATCAATTAAAGATTCTTCACATAGTTTTTTTAAATATTGCTCAGAACTAATGTTTTCAACCAAAGGAAATTTAATAATTTCTGCTCTTTTTATTTCTTTTTTTCACACAACTAAATCTAATAGTTTGTCGTGATTAATTAAGTTGTTTGAAATATAATTTTTAAATTCAGATTCAGTTAAAAGATTTTTATACTCTTGATCATCTAAAAATTCACTTATTTTTTTATCAAATTTTATTGCATTCATAATTTGCAAAGTTTTTTGATCTTCTTTTTTTAAAACTCTTGCCTCGTTTATATAAATGTCGGTATTTGAATTTGTATTTCTAGTAAAAAAATAATTTGGATTTATTTCATCAATTTTTTTTCCATCAAAAATTATTAAAATATCTTTTAAATAATTATTAATATCAAATTCTTTTTTTTGTAAGATATTTGATGATATTTTTATTAAGTTTTTATATCCTTCATTGCTTGTTGGAAATATAATTAATTGCTTACTAAAATAAAAAATATCTAATCCTATTATTGGGATTAAATTTTTTTCTATAGCTTTGTTATAAAACTCAATTGAACCATATAAGTTTGAATCTGTTAAAAAAACATGTTTTTGATTATTTTGAATTGCAAAAGAAATTATGTCATCTATTGATAATGTAGACTCTAATAAAGAATAATAAGAATGTGTATTTATATTAATAGACATTCTTATTTAGTTCTTTCCTTTAAACATTTTTCCATAGTTTTTTTCATTTCTATATCTAAATCTTCATTTTTTAATTTATATCTAATTTCATCAATTGTTAGAGATTCACAATATTTGATTTTATCTTCTTCATTATCATTGATATTTATATCATTTAGGTTGATAATTTTTGTTTCAGAAGCTGTTTTTTTATCTTCTGTTATTGTTGAATCTTTTTTCTTATTTTTGAATAACTTCATCTAACACTCCATTTAATTTATTATATAAAAAATATTTTAAATTATTTAATTTTTATAAATTAATTTTTTTTATTATTTCCTGGCTTTTCAAATCTATTGCTACTACTTCTATCTCTATTTGTAGAATCTGATCTTCTTCCTTCGTATCTATTGCTTGAGTAAGATTTTCTATCTCCATCTTTATTATTAGAGTAAGATCTTCTATCACCATCTCTATTTCCTGAGTAAGGTTTTTTATCTCTATTATTTGAATTAGAATCTCTATTTCCAGAATATGATCTTCCATCTCTATTACCAGAATAAGATCCTCTATTTCCGCCTCTTGAATAAGAATTAGAAGATCTATTATTTCCCCTTCTTGATCTATTTCTTGATGATCCTGAAGATGATCTTTCTGAGTTATCAATAACTAGTGGTGAAAGTTCCATTGTGTCAGGTGTTACACTAAAACATGTAATTGTTTTACCAGTTGTTTTTTGAATATCAGCAATTTTGCCTTTATCAGTACTTGTAAAAATTGAAAAAGCATTACCTTTACTTTTAGCTCTCCCTGTTCTTCCAATTCTATGGACATAAGTTTCTGATGAATCAGGCAAATCATAGTTAACAATATGTGAAATATTATCAATATGAATCCCTCTAGATGCAACATCAGTTGCAACTAAAATTCTAATTTTTCTTTCTTTAAATTCTCTTATTATTCTAGTTCTTTGTCTTTGTTCTTTATCACCATGAATAGATTTTGATGAAATTTTATTATCATGCAAAAATCTATCAATAGAATCAGCTTCTATTTTTGTTCTAACAAAAATAATTGCAGAATCAATATTATTTTCATTTATTAATTTTAAAAGCAATTCTCTTTTATGTCTTTTTTCTACACAGTATCCTGTTTGATCAATGCTATCAATTGTTGATGATGGTGGAGAAGTAATAATTTTTTCATAATTTGGTTTCATAATTTTGTCAACTAACAATTGGATTGCTTTTGGCATAGTAGCTGAGAAAAATAATGTTTGATGATCTTTTGGTAAAAAACTTATTATTTTTTTAACATCTGTAATAAATCCCATATCAAGCATTAAGTCTGCTTCATCTAAAACTATAGTATTAACATTTGAAATATTCATATATCTAGATTTAACTAAGTCTAAAAGTCTACCTGGAGTACAAATAGCTACATCAACTCCTTCTTTTAATGTTTTGATGTTAAATCTTTTTGATTCTCCTCCGTAGAAGCAAGCATATCTTTGATATAAACCACTTCCATATTTTTTGAAGTTGTCAAAAACTTGCATTGCTAATTCTCTAGTTGGAGTTAAAACTAAATGTTTAATAATTATTTCATCTTCTCTTTTTCTTGGATTTTCAGCTAACATATTTATTATTGGTAATGCAAATGATGCTGTTTTACCAGTACCTGTTTGTGCACAACCAAAAATATCCTTACCACTAAGACATGCTGGAATTACTTCTTGTTGAATTGGAGTTGGTTCTTCATAACCATGTTTGCTCAAATTTTCTAATATCTTTTTGTTTAAATTTAAGTCTTTAAATTTCATTATTTTTTTCCTTTTTTATTTATGTAAAAAATGACTTTATTTATTTTAAAGCCTTTTTCCATAAATTTTTTTTCATATTCTGTTTTTATATTATCTTTGTTTAATTTAGAATCATTTTCAAGATCAAATGTTTTGCTAATTATTGCAAGGTTATTTTCTTCAAGAGTTTCTAATGTAAATAAAAATAAATTGATGTTATCCGTCTTGAATTCAACTAGAGAATCTTCTGAAGTAATTCCTTTATAAATATTTAAATTATTTATATGAGTTAATCTTCTTTTTGAATGTCTTTTCTTGGGTCAAGGATCTGAAAAATTTAAATAAATTTTACTTATCTCATTTTTGTTAAAAATCATATTTAATTTACTAGCATCTAATAAAATAATTTTAATGTTTTCTATTTTTTCTAAATCTACTTTCTTTGACAATTTAACTAGAATGGATTCAGCTCTATCTATTGCAATAAAATTTATATTTGGATTTTGTAAAGCAAGCTCACAAATAAATTTTCCTTTTCCTGAACCTATTTCTATATGTATAGGATTTTCATTTTGAAAAACTTCTTTATTTCATTTGCCTTTATAATTTTCAAAATCTTTTATAAAATTTTTATTGCTTATTAGAATTTCATTTGAATTTTTTATATTTCTTAATCTAGCCATAATTATAACTAAGATAGTATAGCATAATATAAAATTATAAGGAAAAATAAATATTAATTTTTTAATAAGATGTAAATGAGTTTATAATATAAAAAAGATATTAGGAAATAATTTGAAATTAAGTGTTTTAGTTCCTTGCTATAATGAAGAACTATATATAAAAAGATGTATTGATAGTTTGTTAAATCAAACAATTAAGATTGATGAAATTTTAATTTTAAATGATGGATCAACAGATAATACATTATCAATAATAAAAAAATATGAGTCTGAAAATGATAACATAAAAGTTTTAAGCGTTGAAAATAAAGGTTTGTCTGCTGGAAGGAACACTTTAATAAATAATTGCAATGGTGATTATTTCTACTTTGTTGATGCTGATGATTGAGTAGAAAATAAATGTATTGAAAACTTTAAAAATAAAATTTTTGAGAATGAATATGAATGTATATTTAGTCCTTGTTATAAAAATAACAAAACTTTTAAAGCAAATTCTCAAATAAAAAAAAATACAACTAAAGAAAAATATTGCATAAATAATTTAACTTATGTATGAAATATTTTTATTAAAAAAAGTTTTTGATTTGATAATAAACTTTTTTTCAATGAAGATCATAAAATGTTCGAAGATATTGGCGCTTATGTAAAAATAATGGCTAAATTAAATAATGCAGGCTTTATTTTAGAAAAAAGCTATCATTGAACAACTGATAAAAATCCTAAAAATAGATTTGTTTTTGAAAAAGATAAGTTGGATCAAGCAATTGGACAAATGGAAACTTCATTCATTTATGCTCATAGAGAATTTAATGGTAATAATCCAAGATACATAAATGATATTTTAGCATTCCTATTGTCGATAAATATAAACTATGTTTTGTTTCTATCTAAAGGTATTTCAAAAAAAGAATATATTAAAAAAATAAAACAAATAGAAGAAAAAAATGGAATAATTAAATTTCCAAAATCACCATGAAAATTTATTTTCTTTATTCTTTATAAATTTTCATTTTAATAAAAATTGGTTTTTAAAATTAAATAAATTATAATTTATATACTTGATTTTTTAGGGATAAATATGAGTCAATTAGAAAAAGCAGATTCTGTTTCTGATAATAGTTACAATAATTTTTTTACAAAAAAAAGAGTAATAATTTTATTTATTGCTACTATTTTTGTTATAACTTTTTCAACTATAATTTCTATTTTTTTATTAAAAATAGATCCCAATTCAATAAATAATTTTTTTAGTGAAGGTTTTAAACAAGCTAATAATATGTTTTTTATATGATTGTTTCTAATGTTTTTATTTCCGCTTTTTGCATCATTTTGAAGATATATAGTTCTTTATATAAGACTGAGAAGAGAAAATTGCAAAGCCAAATGATATGATTGAATATTTCTTATTTTTATTGGTTCTTTCTTAAATGCTGTTACTCCATTTTCAATCGGCAACGAACCGTACACATTATTTTGATTAAAAACAAATGGTTTAGAAACTAGAAAAGCATTATTAATTTTAGCATCAACAGGTATTACTAGTTCTCTTTCACAAATAGTAATTACATGACCATCTTTTTTTGTTGTAAGTGCATCATATGGAATGTTTGGTCAAACACCTGCATGATCACTAGGATATTGGTTGGCATTTGCTGGTTTGACATTTGATTTAATTGCATTCTTTTCTTTCTTTGCACTTACATATAGTAGAAGAATTCATTTCGTTTTAAATAGAGTATACTATTGGTTAAGAAAAAAATTAAAAATGAGCTATAAAACAAAAGAAGATATAAGAATTAAATATATTCAAAAAGCTGTATTTAAAGAAGAATTTATTGAAGAAATGAAAAACTATAAATTCTACATATTTGTTTTGTCAGGAAATGTTCTTTGAAATGTAATATTGTATTCATCAATGTATTTTTCTTTTAGACTTTCTGGATCAAATTACGATATTTCATTTTCAGATTGATACAATTATACTAATATTGCATTTACAGCAAATAATTGAGTTCCAATTCCAGGTGGCGAAGGAACACTTCAAATATTAATAATTTCATTCATAAATGGAATGAATACAAATTTAGATGATGTTTTCAAAGAAAGCGTTAACAACATAATATTTATTTGAAGAATATTTACCTTCTATTTATCAGCAATAATAGGTATGATTTGTTTACCAATTTCTGCAGGATTATTTTATAAAGGTATAAAAAATAATCTTAAATAAGTTTTTTAAATAATAAATTTACAATCTATTAAAAATTTATTAGTGAAATATTGCTTTTTTAATTAAATAAATTATAATATACACATATTATAGTTTTAGACTGTATATGAACCGATTAGAAAAAGCAAATTCAATTAATGATAAAAATATATTCTTTACGAAAAAAAAAGTAATAATTCTTTTTATTGCTACTATTTTTCTTATTGCACTTTCTACTACAATATCTATTGTATTTTTAAAAATTGATATCGTTTCAATAAATAATTTTTTTATTGAAGGTTTTAAACAAGCTAATAATATGTTTTTCTTATGATTATTTTTAATGTTTTCATTTCCACTTTTTGCATCATTCTGAAGATATATTATGTTTTATACAAGGTTAAGAAGAGAGAAATTAAATATAAAGTGATATGATTGATTATTTTTTATTTTTATTAGTGCTTTTTTAAATGCTGTTACACCATTCTCAATCGGTAGTGAACCTTACACATTATTTTGATTAAAATCACAAGGTTTAGAAACAAGAAAATCTCTAATATTATTAGCATCTACAAATATTATTATTTTTCTTTCACAGGTATTAGTAACATGACCATCATTTTTTGTTGTATGTTCATCATATGGAATATACGGAAGCGTACAAGAATGATCAATAAGTTTTTGATTAACATTTGTTGGTATAACATTTGATTTTATGACTTTCCTTACTATTTTTTTACTTACATATAGTAAAAGAATCCATTTTATTTTAAATAAAGCATATCATTGGTTGAGAAGAAAACTGAAAATGAGTTACAAAACAAAAGAAGATATAAGAATAAAATATATGCAAAAAGCGGTATTTAAAAAAGAATTTATTGAAGAAATGAAAGACTATAAATATTACATATTTATTCTAATTGGAAATGTAATATGAAATGTATTAATGTATTCATCAATGTATTTTTCTTTTAAGCTTTCAGGGATTAATGAAGAAATTAATTTTTGAGATTTATTCAATTATACAAATATTGCTTATACAGCAAATAATTGAGTTCCAAGCCCAGGTGGTGAAGGAACACTTCAAATATTATTAATTACATTCATAAATGGGATTAATATAAATGTAGATGATCTTTTCAAAGAAAATGTTAACAACATAATATTTATTTGAAGAATATTTACATTCTATTTACCAGCAGTAATAGGAATGATTTGTTTACCAATTTCAGCATCATTGTTTTATAAGGGAATAAAAGGAAAATTTAAATAAGTTGCTTTTTTTAATTTAATATTATTATCTTAAAAAACTTTTGATTTTACTATTTGAAAATAAAATACTTAAATATCAAAATATAAACAATACCAATGAAATTGTTAATGCTATTGGTATAACAATAAAGAAGCTTTCTCATTTTCCTGAAGAAGGAGTATATTGACCAGATTCAACAAGCAAATTATACCTAACATCATAATAAGGAGTTGAATTTGGATTCATATTTGTAATACTTCCATAGATTGATGTTTGAGTAAAAAATGGCAAAGCATATATGTATACTGCATAAACTAACGGATATAATAAATGATGTGTTAATAATTTATCAAATTTAACTGGTGTTCTTTTTGTTATTTTTAATGTTCAAATTGAAAAGATAATAAAAATTATAGGATTGACTCCATGATGTCATGTTGTTTTAACGATATCAAATGTTCTTGGATAAGATAACATTATTTCATCCATGTTTTTTGGAAATATTAATAGTCAAAAAACAATTAACACAATAAATATATATGAAGCTATATGGATTAAAGATTTATTATCTTCAAAGAAAACCCTATTACCAAAAAGTATAAATAATAGCATAAATAAAAATGTTAAAAAATTAGTTTGTGTAGTAAAAAAAGACAAAGATCCAAAGAAAAAATTAGAACGAACATTATCAGAGTCAAATCTTTTGTCAGTAGTTATAATTGGGATTATTGTTATAATAACAGCAGTAATGGTAACAGCAAAACAAAAAATAGTAAAAATTTTGTATAAAATATGATCGTTGTATTCATAAAACTTTTTATTTTTATAAATTCCGTTCTCCTTCATTCCTTTTTCGTTTATGTATTTAAAAAATGTTTGATAATATTTATTTTTTAATGAAAGATAAATAATATATGGTAATAAAAAATTAACAAAAAAACCAAAAGAATAAATTAGTATTTTTTTTAATTTTTTATCTTCTATATCTTTAATATAGTAAATACTAAGAGCTGAAAATGTTAAATATAAAATAAGAGATAAGTAAGCTGCACCTCTAAATACTTGAATATCAATAGGAATTACATTTCCTAATTTGTGATCATATATTAAAAAGCTATATCCATATTCACTTCATGTTGGAATTGTAAGAACAAAAAAAAGAATGCCAAAAATTGCTAAAAAATTTATTAGCAATGAATAAATAGTTAGTTTTGTAAATACTTTAAAATCCATAATAATTCCTAAATTATTCTACTAAAAAGTCATTTCTTTTTTTGTTTCTTTTTTCTTAAGACTATCTCTTTTATCATGTAGTTTCTTACCTTTTGCAAGACCTATTTCAACTTTAATTTTCTTTCCAGATCAATATATCATTGTAGGAATCAATGTAAGTCCTTCTTTTTTTATTTTGGTGCTTATCTTTAGAATTTCTTTTTTGTGCAATAAAAGCTTTCTTTTTCTTAATGGATCTTGATTATATCTATTTCCTTGTTCATATGGAGAAATATGCATATTTACAATTCATACTTCACCCTTACTTATTGTTACATATGATTCATCTAAACTAAGTTTTTTATTGTATATTGATTTTACTTCAACACCTTTTAGTTCAATACCTGATTCATATTTATCTAGAATAAAATAATTAAAAGATGCTTTTTTATTTTTTAAAATTATTTTCATAATATCTATTTTACATTAATAATGCTTATAATTTCAACATCTATTTTTTTTGATACAGAATTTGCTCCAACCACTTTTACTAAAACTGGTTGTCCAAATGAAAGAACTATTTTTGTTTTCTCACCTATGTATGTTGTATTTTCTTCATTATATTTAAAAAAATCATCTATCTTAATATTCTTAATTCTACATAATCCTTCAATAGAATTTTCTAATTCAATAAATATACCAAATGATGTAATATAAGAAATAACACCTTTAAAATTGTCACCTACATGCTTTTCCATATATTCAGCAAATTTTAGAGCATTAACTTCTCTTTCGATTGAAACTGCTTTTTGCTCATTAGTTGAAGATAAAGAACAAATATTATTAAGTTGAGATAATAAGTTGTTTCTATCGCTATCACTATATAAATGTTTTTCAAATGCAAACATTCTATATAGTCGGTGAACTATTAGATCAGGATACCTTCTAATTGGGGAAGTGAAATGAGTATAAAATTTACTAGCTAAACCAAAATGTCCTATATTAGAAGTTAAATATTCAGCTTTAGCCATTACTCTTAATAATAATTTATTAATTAGCTGTGATGAATATGATTCTTTATTTTGTTCAATTCATCTTGCAATTGTATTTGGTTTTATTTCTGTTATTTCACTATCTATTTTAAAGTTAAGTTTTTTTGCTTCAATAGCAAAACTTTTTAATTTATTTGGGTCTGGTTTATCATGCACTCTATAAATGAATGGAACATTATATTTTTGAAAATTAATTGTAACAGCTTCATTTGCTGCAACCATAAAGTTCTCAATCATCATTTGAGCATCACCTCTTTCATATAACTTTATGTCTACTGGTTTTTCTTGATCATCAAGAATTATTTTAGGTTCTTTTATATCAAAATTAATGTAACCTCTTTTTTTAAAGTTAGATCTCAAAATTTCATATAAATTAAAAGAAGAATTTAAAACTTCAATTATTTCAGTAGCTTCTTTTTCAAAAGAAATTTCTTTGTTAAAATATTTATTTACTTCATCATAAGAGAATCTTCTTTTGTTAATAAAGATTGAAGGGTATACATCAATTGATTTAAAACTACCATTTGAATCAATTAACATTTCACATGTTAAAGTTAATCTTTCTTCATGCGGATTAAGCGAACAAATGTCATTTGATAAATTATGTGGAAGCATTGGAACAACTTTATTTACTAAATAAATAGACGTACCTCTTTTTAAAGCTTCAGCATCAATTAATGAATTTGGTGTAACAAAGTGAGAAACATCAGCTATTGATACTCATAATCTATATTCATTATTTTCTTTTTTAATACATATTGCATCATCTAAATCTTTCGATGTTTCTGGATCGATAGTGATAAATGGTAAATGTGTTAAATCTTTTCTTTTCTTTCTTTCTTCATCAGAAATATCTCTTGAAATGTTATGTGCAAAATCTAGAATTTCTTCTGAAAATTCAGGATCAATTTTGTTTTCACAAAGAATTGATAAAATATCTATTCCAACATCATTTTTATGACCAATTATTCTTACAACTTCTGCAATAATTGAATCATCTCTATAATCAATGGCTTTTAAAACTATTTTATGACCATCAACAATCCCACTTAAATTTTCAATTATTATTTTTTTATTAACTTTTTGGTCATTTAAAATAACATTGTAGCCATCTTCAGTTTTAGCAAATTCACCTACAAATATGTCTTTTGCTCTTTTAATTACTTTTATAATAATGCCATTTTTTAAATTATTTTTTGATACTGCTTCAGTTTCAACAAATTCAACAATATCGCCATTTAATGCATTTTTAACATTTTCTCTATATATAAAAATTTCTTTTGAATGATCATTATTTAATTTAACAAATCCATCTCCATAAGAGTTGATAGATATTTCGCCAGTACCTTTACTGTTTGGAATTATTTTTCCAGAATCATATGGTAAAACCATTTTACCTGAAACAAGAGTTGTAATTTTTTTATTTTTTTCTAAAAAACGTAAAGAATGCAAAATATTCTTTACTTCAAAATCTTTATGATCTTTCTGTATTTTAGTAATTAATATTTTTTTTGAAATTGGTCTGTTGTTTTCTCTCTTAATAAATTCAATTATTATCTGATCTAATTTATTCATAAATTATTTTATTAAGAATCTATATATAATTGCAAGGGTTATTAGTACAAAAACTATTATAAATAGAATTATTTGTAAAACTTTTGTAACTCCTCTATCTTTAGTCTTTTTAAAAATTTCAAGATCAGTAGCTGCCATTGAATTTAGACCATTTGATGAACCACTACCAGAAAGTAATAAAGCAATAACTAATGATAGACCTGCCATTACATAAAATATTATTTCAATTGCATTCATTGTTTTACTCCAACTTATTTAATTATATAAAAAAAATAACTAATCATAGTTATTTTTTTTATTTTGTAAATTAATCTAGTGCTTTAACTAAAATAGAAATTTTATCTTTGAATTTATCAACAAATTCTTCTTTTGTCTTATTTCCTTCTGAAGGTATTTTAGATCCGTCTAAAATAACACTTTCAACTACATTAGAACCCAAAAATCTGAATGTTCCTTCTAAGTTAGAGGGAATTGCAGAAAATGGGTAATATTCTATTGGTGAACCTTGAGAAGTTATAAATCCAACTTTTAAATTTTTAAGTAAACCAATGCTACCACCTTTACCATTATCATATTTATAACTAAAAGTTTCTCCAGCTAGACAAATTTTATCAATATAATTTTTTAATAATGATGGATAGTTAAAGTTAACCATTGATGTAGCGATAACTAATTTATCTACTGATTTTAACTCATTGATTAAATCTTTAGAGTTTTGATCAAATCATGTTGATAAGTTATTCTCATTTATACATACTTGTAAAAAGTCTAATTTGTTTAAGTCTTTTTCAATTATTATATCCTGAGGATATTTTTCAATATATTCTTTTTTAAATAAATCTAAAGCATGTCCAGAAATTGAACCTCTTGGTGATTTAGTGTTAATTGAACATTTTATTAATAATATTTTTTTCATTTTTTTTCCTTAGCAGAACTAATCTGCGATATATGGTATTAAACCAACTATTCTTGCCCTTTTGATTGCAATTGACACTCTTCTTTGGTGTGAAGTACAATTAAATGACTGTTTTGCAGGAATTATTTTTTTGTTGAAATTAATATAATGTGATAATGTGTTCACATCTTTATAATCAACATGCTCAATTCCTTGAGCACAAAATCTGCAAAACTTTTTTCTTCTACTAAATTTGTTACCCTTAAATTTTGAATTATAAGGTTTATTTTCTTTTTTTTGTTTTACTTCAGACATTTTATAAATCCTTTCATTATTTTAGTTATCTATTTCATCTAATCAATCAAGATCAATTACTTCATCATATTGTTCTTCATTTGCAATATTATTATTGTAAATAAAACTTGAATCATTATTTTGATTTAGAGTTAAATTTGTATTTGCATCAAAACTATTGACTGCATTATTATTTGAGAAATTATTCTCATTTGTTTTATTTATCTCAGTATTTAAATTATTTTTTAGATTATTATTTGAAAAATTATTTTCAATTGGTTTATTAACATTCATACTGAAATCATTATTTACATTCTTATTTAAAAAATCATTTTCATATGATTTATTTGTATTTGGAAAAGCAGAATTTGAATAGTTGTTCTCATTATAAGAGTTTTGGTTATTAATTGAATTGTTTTCAAAAAATACTTCAGGATTTGGTTTTTGATTAGAGAATGAATTATATTGATTATTTTCAACATATGGTGTGTCTTGATTTCTTCTTGGACTACTAACTAATTTAATTAAATCAATTATAATCTCAGTAATAAAAACATTTTTTCCATCTTTTGATACATAACTTCTTCTAATTAATTTTCCATCAATAACAACTGAATCACCTTTTTTTAAATAAGTATTAATAAATTTTGCAGGTGTTTGTCATGCAACACAAGGAAAAAAGTACGTTTCATTTTTATTAGTATTGTCGTTGCAAGCTATAGTAACATTAGATACTAATCTTCCTGATTGTGTTACGAATGGTTGTGGGTCAGAAACTAATCTTCCCACAATAAAAATTTTATTCATGTTTATTCCTTTTTAATATTTTTATCATTTAAATTAAATATCTGATACTTTAACAGGAGTAAAATCTTTTGATTTACTTTCGTATGAATCTTGATCTTTTTTAATTTTTTCTTGAACAGATTTATATACTTGTGCTCTATATTGTGATTTAGCAACTTTTTTAGGATTAACTGTGGCTTTATAACCATAATCTTTTTCAAGATTAATAATTAAATGTCTAATTACATTTTTGTTTAGTAAAAGTAATCTTCTGAACTCAGCTAAAATTAATTTCTCTTCAGTTTCAAAGTTTAAAACATAGTAGTATGCATTTAATTCATCATCAATTGGATAAGCTAATGCCTTATGTCCTAAGTCTGTTACATCAACCTTTTTAATTGTTTTTATTAGTTCAAGAACTTCTTTTAAAGCTTTTTTTGCTTCAGTATCTTTTAATGAACCTCTAATAACAACCATAGTTTCATATTTTGACATGTTTTTTCCCCTTTTTGGATAAAAGCCTATACTCGGCAAAGAGTGCATATTTAAAATAATGCATATTTATTATACTATTAAAAACCTAAATATAAAAAAATCATATTTTTTAAAAATTAATTTATAATTAATTAGTAATTAGGGGTGTAGTTCAATTGGTAGAGCAGTAGACTTCAAATCTATTTGTTGCGGGTTCGAGTCCTGTCACCCCTGCCATTTAATATGTATATAAAAAAACTTTATTTACTTTTAATCATAAAAGAATAAAGTTTTTTTATATCTGTTTTTAAACATCCAATTGATAATCTATCTCCTACAAATACTTTTTCATCAGGTAAGGCCATTTTTGTTTGACCATTAATATCAAGAATTATAATAATGTTTCAATTTCTATTTTCATATACATTTTTTCATAATTGACCTAATTCATTTATTGAAACACCATTTAAATTTTTATTTTCAATAAATAAATGAACAATCGAGAAATCTTTACTTATGTCTTCAATATTTGTTGAAGCACTAAAAAAAGACTTAAGTGCTGTTTTACTTCCAACTTCTTCTTCTGGTATGACAATGTTGTTTGAATTAATACCAACAGTTTTTAATAATTTTTTATGTAAATCATTTGATGCTTTTGCAAAAATTTCTTTATTTGAAAATTCTGGATTGTTCGCTCAAGAATATGCAATAGACATTGATATTTCCAAATTTGAAGTACCTATCAAAATAATATCAATATCACTTATTGGAATAAAGTTTTCTAATTGTTTTAAATCTACGATTTTAGATTTAATTAAATTATTGAATCCTCTAGAACTTAAATTAGATATAACCTCATCATTTAAATCAGTGATATAAATATCATTTTTTTTGACTCCTTCATCAACAAGTCTTGTAATGAAGCCGTTACCAAATTTACCGTAACCTATTACTAAATATTTTGTTTTTTGATTTTTTTTTATCACAAACAACCTCTTTTTTAGAACTAATAGAATTATACAACAATTAAAATTTTTAAGATTTAAAATATTTTGAATGTTAGATAAAAATAATTTTTAAAATTTATTATTTTTAATTATTATATAATAACAAATGAGATATTATGTTAAGCAAAAATAATAGCAAAATTAGTAATGAAATAAACAAAAGCAAAATTAAGAAAAAATTTGAAAATAAATGAAAATCTTTCTCTCAATTTTTTATCGACCATTTTACAAATTCATTTAAGTTATTAATTGCTTATGTAATTTTTGTAATTCTTGGAGCTTCATTATTATATTTGCCTATTTCGCTTCAAACTGACTACTTAAAAAGCGATGGAGCAAACTATAACTTCTATGATGCAATATTCATTTCATCTTCAGCTTTCTCAAATACTGGATTAACTGTAACTGATGTTTCAAAAACATTTACTGTTTTTGGACAAGTTGTTTTATATATATGGATTCAGCTAGGTGGTTTTGGTTTATTATCTGCTTTTTATCTTGTTGGAAAATCATTAAATAAAATTTTTAATAAAAAAATATTGTCTAGCTCATGAATTAGTTATGCTGAAAGAGGCGGAACAAAAATATCTAATACTGGTAAGGTTCTTTTCTCAATTTTTTTTATTTATATTTTTATTCAATTTATATTTTCAATTATATTTTCAATTATATTTTACAATGTTCAATTCTTTGAAGTAGTACCTAATGAAAGTGGAATTTGAACTGAGTCTTCAGTTGCATTATCAATGTATAAAAATGTTGGATCATCAATTTGAAATGCAATGTTCATTACAGGTTCAGCAATGAATAATGCAGGTTTTGATTTATTTGGTTCTACTTCGCTTGCTCCATTTAGAAATGATATTGGAATTCTAGTGCAATTTCTTACAATGATACTATTTACAATAGGTGGAATAGGGTACGTTGTAGTATATGATATTTGAAAAAAAATTGAATATTTTATTTATAAAAAATTTCCTAAAAAATTTATAGATTTTTTTAAAATAAATGGAACTGAAAATGGAAATGAATGTCCTCAAATTTCTATATTTTCAAAAATCTGTTTAATAGCTGCATTAGTTTTTGGAATTATATCTATTGGAGTAATATTCATGTCTGAATATTTATTAATTGGTGATGATACAATTCTTGGAGTAAACTATTATTCATATTTCAATAATAATAAATTAAATTCAAATTGAGCTATCATATATAATGCTCTCTCAACAAGAAGTGTTGGATTTGCAACAATGGATATGAACATTTTAAATGACATTTCTAAATGAATGTTTATTTTCCTAATGTTCTTAGGAACATCTCCAACATCAACTGGTGGAGGTATTAGAACAACAACATTTATTGTATTAATTAAATCAGTTCTATCTAGAATTAGTGGTAGAAATGAAACTACAATATTTAAGAAAAGAATTTCTAAAACTACAACTATCGATTCAACAAGTATTTTCTCACTTTCGGTTATTACAATAATATTTCTTACAATATTAGTTGGTTTGTTATCAATGGAGAATGAAGGATTAAAGCATTTTGATATAACTGATTTAGCTTTTGAAGCCTCTTCAGCTTTTGGAACTGCAGGACTTTCAACAGGTCTTACTTCTAAAATAGGTTATATTGCTTATGCACCATTTATAATATTAATGTTCTTCGGTCAATTAGGTATTATGAATTCAATGCAAATGTTTGCTAATAGACACTCAAAAAGAGAATTAACTAAGTATTCTGATATAGAAATAAAATTAGGATAAAATAATTCTAAAAAAATATAAAATATAATATAATTGTTATGTGTGATTTTTATAATATAGTGAAAATCATCAATTATATGGCTGCATAGCTCAGCGGTAGAGCAGTTGACTGTTAATCAATTGGTCGTAGGTTCGATCCCTACTGCAGCCGCCATTTTTTATGGCCCGTTGGTGAAGCGACTTAACACACACGCCTTTCACGCGTGCATTCACGGGTTTGAATCCCGTACGGGTCACCATTATAAAAATAAATTAATTAACTTTAATTTGCCATGGAGTGTTAGCTCAGCTGGGAGAGCATATGCCTTACAAGCATAGGGTCGGGGGTTCGATCCCCTCACACTCCACCATTGTTATTGCCGACTTAGCTCAATTGGCAGAGCAACTGACTTGTAATCAGTAGGTTGTAGGTTCAACTCCTATAGTCGGCACCATATATATACTTATTTAGCTTATAAATAATATTTATAGGCAAGGGTTAAAAACCCAAAACAAGTTCCTTGTGCACTTATGGCGGAATTGGCAGACGCGTTAGACTTAGGATCTAATGCCTTACGGCGTGGGGGTTCGAGTCCCTTTAAGTGCACCAATTTAAATAAAAAATATCTACTCTTTATGAATAGATATTTTTTATTTAAATTTGCTAAATAGATAGTTATACTTTCTCATGTGAAAAGTGCTGTCCGACATGTTTTGGAGCATTACCAAAATTAAAGAACGAGAACACAATTAATGATAATAGTGTAAATGCATATGGAAGAATTAATAATAAATCTGAATTAACATTTGGAATAGTTTGTTTTGAAATACTTACTAAGAAAGCAAATACAATTGAAACTAATGATATTAGAGGTATTCTTCATGCTCCAGCAATCATAATTGCAAGAGATAAGAAACCTAATGAATCAACATCACCTCTAAAAGAAGTACTATTATACATAAATATTGATCCAGCTAAACCAGCGATAGCTGCTGAAACTATTAATCCAATTCATTGATATTTAATTACATTAATACCTTGAACATCAGCTGCATATGGATTTTCACCAATTGATGTGAATCTTAATCCAAATTTTGTATATTTCATAAATAATCAAATACCTAATACTATAATTCCTATTAAAAAGAATAATATTAATGTAGAACCAAATAAATTTGTTTCGCCAACTTTTAATATTTGTGTATAAGAATTTCTTAATTCTTCAACACCTAAAATTGAGAAACCTAAAGAGCTATTAAGGAAAATTCCTAACGATGCTCCAAGTAAATTTATTGCTGTTCCAGCTATAATATGATCTGCCTTTAGTTTTATAACTGCAAATCCAAATAATAGTCCAACAATAATTGTTGTTACTGATGAAAGAAGCATTGGAATTAAGAATGTTCCATCTCCTGCCATTCCACCTTTGTATCCTGCATTTCCACCATTAATTAAACCACCATATATACAATAGAATAAGGCTCCAAAAGTCATCATTCCATTAATACCAATGTTTACGATTCCAACTCTTTCAGAGAAGAAACCACTAATTGCACCTAGCCCTAGAATAAGAGAGAATAATAAGGCCATGTTTAATATACTTGTAAAATCCATAACTATTCCTCCTCTAATTCAACAATTGTATTTAAGTTATTTTTTAATTGATTTTTTTCATTTAAATATTTTTCAATCAATTCTTCTTTGGTTGTATTCCCAATTTTTTCATCTTTAATTTTCACACTGAATAAATCAATTTTTAAATCCGATAATTTTACATCAAGTGCTTTTAAGAATTTATTTTTATTTTTAACTCTTTCATCTCATTTTTTTGTAAAGTCATTATTTAGTTTTTTAGATAAGAATGTTCTTATTCTAGTCATTAACTGAATTTTATATGCTAATGCAAATATTGAAGTTCCATACATTACTAAACCAAGGATTAAGTTACCCATTGAGTTTGGGAATGGTGGAGCTGCTAATGCAGTTGTTGAGAATAATGCCATTATAAATGAAACTGGAAGAATTGCGATTGGATTTGAGAATGCAATTAGACCAATAGCTATACCATTAAAACCTTCTAATGGTACCATGTTAACTAATGGTACAGGCATTGCTTTTGTTGCGTTTGCTGTATAAACTACACAAGCTAGTATTCCAGAAATTGCACCAGAAATTGCAAATGCACTTAATTGTAATTCATTAATTTTGAAACCTGAATATTTACTTGCAGTTAATGATTTTCCTACATATGACATTTGTTTTCCAAAAATTGTAAATTTAAACACTGCTCAAATAATTATTGCTACTACTAATAATGATACTAATGCTCCTACAAATCCTGAAAGCATACCGCTATCATAGAATGCAAGATCTTCATGTATGCCTGAAGAATATAAAGAATCATTTGGATTCATTAAAGGTCCTTCAACTATTAATCATTTTGCTAAGAAGAAAATAATTCAGTTTAACAAAATTGAACTAACAACTTCATGTACCCTTAAATAAACCTTTAATGCACCAATTATCATTGAAACAAACATACCAGTTAGCATTGCTACTATTACAACAATAATTATCCCTCCAGGTCCCGTAGTTGTTTCGCCATTTTCTTTAGTAAGTGCTTGACTAAGAGCAACTATAGAAAGACCAGAAGCTACCATTTGTCCACTTATACCAATATTGAATATACCAGCCTTATATGCGACTGAAAAGGCTAAGCCGGAAAGACCTAATATTGCAATATTTGTGATGAAATCTTTAATTAAGAAACTCTGAAAAGGTCTTGTAAAAATTGCATTAAGAGCATCTATCATATTGTAGCCAAGCATTTGAATAATTATTAGAGATACAAATAATGAACCAAGAATAAATAGCATTACAAATCCTATTTGTTTTATTAATGATCTATTTTTGTTATTGTAAAAAAAGCTATCAGAAGCGTATTTTAATTTATTTTGAATTTGATTGCTATTTTTCATTTTCTACTCCAAATGTTGATGTTGTCATTAATTGACCCACTTTATCAATGTTCATCTCTTCAACTGAACCTTGACTTACAATTTTGTTTTTACTAATAACTGATATTGTGTCAGATAAAGCATATATTTCTGATAACTCATAAGATACAAGTAAAATTGCTTTTCCTTTTTCTTTTGCTTCAAGAATGTATTCATGAAACATTTGAATTGCACCAATATCTAAACCTCTTGTTGGTTGGAATAATATTAATAAGTGACTTTTTTTACTTAGTTCTCTACCAATTATAATTTTTTGTTGGTTACCACCAGAAAGATTTCCAGCACTATCATGTATTGAAGATCCTCCAAAAACATTATATTTTTTGATTAAATTTAATGCGTTGTAACTAATTGCATTTAAATTTATAAATTTAATAAATGGAAGAAATGGAATTGTTTTATAAAATCTATCTCTTTTATCAGTGGCATATTCATTGTATCTATTTGTAACACAATTTGTAGCAATTGATGATTTTAAAAATAATCCATGTTTTTGTCTATCTTCAGGAACAAAACCTAAACCAACCTTATATTTTTTATTTATGCTCATTTTTGAAGTTTCTATTAAATTATTTGTTTCAACATCTTTAATAAATACTTGACCTTTTTTAGGTTTTTCTAAACCTGTAATTAATGATATTAAATCTGTTTGACCATTTCCACTAACTCCAGCTATTGAAAAAATTTCTCCAGCTCTTACATCAAATGAAATTGTTTTGTTTTCTTCAATCACTAAATCTTTTACAGATAGAACTACTTCACCAAATTTTTTTGTTGATTTGTTTTTAACTTCACTTATTTCTTTTCCAACCATTAGAGAACTAATTTTTTTAGCATCCATTTTTTTGATGTCTACTTCTTGAACTAATTTACCTTTTCTAATTATTGCACCTCTTTCAGCAACCTCAAAAACTTCTTTAAGTTTATGAGTAATTAGAATAACTGTTTTTCCTTCTTTTTTAAAGTTCTTAATCATCTCTAAAAATTGACCAATTTCATTTTTAGAAAGAATTGCAGTTGGTTCATCAAATATAAGTATTTCAGAATCAAGAAATAATAATTTTAGTATTTCTACTTTTTGTTTTTGAGAAACATTTAATTTTTTAATCTTATCATTTACATTTATTTCAAGGTTGTATTTCTTAATTAAATTCTGAATTTTTTCTTTACTTTTTTTCTTATCCATAATTAAATTTTTTATAGGTAATTTATCATTACATATTTCATTACCAAGAATAACGTTTTCAAGAACTGTAAATTCGTCTACTAATTTAAAGTGTTGATGAACCATCCCGATTTTTTCTTTATGAGCATCATTAGCATAATGGAAATCAACTTCTTTTCCTCTAATATAGATTTTCCCGCTATCTTGTCTATAAATACCAAATAAAATTGACATTATTGTAGATTTTCCTGCACCGTTTTCACCCATTAATGCGTAAACTTCATTTTTCTTTACTCTCAATGTGATGTGCTGATTAGCTTTAATTTTTCCATTCAAGAAAGATTTTGATATATCATCTATGTAAACAATATAGTCTTTTATGTTATCACTCATTTTATGACTCCTTTCTTTTTAAACTTTGTGAATCATTTAGTACAATTGGTAATTTAGGAGCTTCAATTGGTGGTGCAAAATTACTACCATTTAATCTCTGGTCTTGTGGAACATATTCAAATGTAAAATTGTCTAGACCATTACTATATTTATTAATAGAAGCTATTCCCTCACCAGTTCCTAAACCATCTTTTGTATTGTAAAGGTAAACTTTTTCTTCAACATTTGAATTTTTATCTTGAATCATTTCTTTAAATATAGAATTTGTTTCTAAACTAGCAACAACATCACCAAATTGAGGTTTTGAAGAATCTGAAGGATCTCCACCAAGACCTTTTGTAAAGTAATCTTTTCCAGCATTTGAAATACCAACTGCACTAGCACCAGTGGGCCCTAAAGCAATTATATTTTTTCAACCAAAACCGCCATATTCAGAACCATCAAATTCAGCAAAATTTGATCCATCATTATTTGAAATTGCTGTAAGAGTACCTTGCACTGCAATATCTAATTTTTTTTCTGCTGAGAATCGAATGATATTGTTATTGTTTGAGTCCTTACCATTAAAATCTTTTATATTATTAGAGCCTAAACCAGGAATTCGTTTTTGTAAACCCGGATTATCTTCTTGAGGAGAATCAACCCCAATGATAGCTACGGGTCTAGATTGCAATTCTATCTCTGTAATTGTATCTAGAGTTTGAGGGCCTGCAATTGGCATAATTATATCAGCACCTTGAGTTATTAAAGTTTGTGAAATTTGTCTTCCATCTCCAATACCGAAACTTCCTGAAGTATAAGCTCCAACATTATTACCAAGATCAACTCATTCAATTGGTGTTTTAGCATTAGGATTTGCTTGATTTCAAGCAACCATACCCTTTTGATAACCAATAAGAAAATCTAAAGTTGAAGGAAATGCAAGACCAACAAAACCTCCAATTTTTAAAGAACCATCTGCTCCGAATATGTCTTCATTCACATTTAAAAATTCTGATGCAGCTACTCCACATTGAAAACCAGCTTGTTCCATTCTAAATTCTACAGTTGAAACATTACCAACAGGATTATTTATGCCAGAATCCAAAAGCAGGAAACCTTTGTTAGAAAAGGTTTTATCTTGTGCAACATTTTCTATAGCTTGTGCATGATTGAAACCAGGAGCAATAATTAAATCTTTACCATTATCAAATATTCCTTTAAATGTAGTTTCTCTTTCATTGTTGTTAACTCCAGGTCTTCTTCATAAACCAAAACCTTCTCGATACTCTTGAACTGGTTCTGTTAAATCATTACCTCTGTTTTTTAAGAAATCTCTATATCCATTAAAAGTAGTTTCACTAAAAGATTTATCAGCAAGAACCGATGTGTTATCAGAAACAACTATCTCAGCAAATAAATTAGAAGTATTACTTCCTGACATAATTACAGATGATGCAATAATAACAGATAATAATCCTGCTCCAAAAAGAGCAGATAAGCTAATTTTTATAATTTTTTTAATTTGTTTTGTCATTGTATAATTCCTTTATTTTGTGGTGGTTAAAAATAATAACTTTTAAACGTTATTAACGTTGTAAAAATTATTATTTTAACTTTGCTAAATATATAGCTGTTCTAACTAGTTGAGCTACATATGAATATTCGTTATCATATCATGTGAAAACTTTGAATGCTTTTTTAGAATTAACATTAATTTCTAAAGTCATTCCAGGGTCAAATATAGATCCATGAGTATCACCAATAACATCACAAGATACTATTGGATTTTCTTCATATGCAAAAGATTCATTTTTAGCTGCTTTCATTGCATTATTAATTGCTTTAATATCTGCATTCTTTTTTAAAACAACCGTTAAGTCTACTAGTGAACCAGTTATTGTAGGAACTCTTGTAGCTAACCCATGAAGTTTGCCATTTAGACTTGGTAAAACTAATCCAATTGCTTTTGCTGCTCCAGTACTTGTAGGTATCATTGAAGCAGAAGCAGCTCTTGCTCTTCTTAAATCTGAATGTGGAGCATCTTGTAATCTTTGGTCAGCAGTGAATGCATGAATAGTATTCATTAATCCTCATTCAACTCCGAATTTGTCATCAAGAACTTTAGCCATTGGAGCTAATGCATTAGTTGTACATGATGCACCAGAAACTATTTTATCTTTACTTGTTAAAATTTTATGATTTACATTGTAAACAACAGTTGGAATATTTCCACTAGCTGGAGCTGATATTAAAACTTTTTTAGCTCCCGCTTGTAAATGTAGTCCTGCAGATTTTTCATCTGTGAATCTTCCTGTAGATTCAATCACTAAATCTACATTTAATTTTTTTCAAGGTAAAGCACTTGGGTCTTTCTCTGAATAAACAGGAATTTTTGTTGTTCCTATAATTATATCTTTATCAGTGTAAGATACTTTTTTATCCAACACACCTTGAGCAGAGTCATACTTTAATAAGTGTGCAAGTGTTTTTGTATCAGTTAAATCATTAATACCCACTATTGAAACATTTTTATTTTTTAGTAATTCTCTAAAAGTTAATCTTCCTATTCTTCCGAATCCATTTATAGCTATATTTATTTTATTAGTTGCCATATTTTTATTTTTTTCCTCTCAATTAAAAAAGTATTTGTTACTTTTATTATATTAATAATCTATTTCTGTATATATATAAATTAATTAAATCTATATATATAAAAATAAAACAATTCTACTTGATATATTAGATATATAAAGTTTCTGCGAAAACTTTGCAATTTTTTGAAAAAGTAAATTTTAGTTTTGTCTTAGCAGCTATTTCTACTTTTTGACCAGTACTTGGATTTACACCAATTCTAGGGTTAGAACGTTTAACTTTTATTTTTCCAATGTCTAGTAATTTAAATTCTAAACATCTATCTAATTCGGCAAACATTAATTTTTGAAAATCATCAAATATATCTTTTATAACTGGTATTGAAATATTTGCATTATCACTTATAAGTTTAATTATTTGATTTTTAGTTAATGGCCTCATGTTTGAATCTAACACTAATTTTTTTCCCATTTCATTTCTCCTTGGTAATCTAATGCTCATGCATATATTTAAATTTTATTATTTATTATTTGTTTTTATACATTTTTTTTTAAATTTTTGCTTTTTTACATCTTTTAATTAATTTTTTATAGCTAAAAAAGTTTAATTGATATTAAATATTACTTTTTTTATTAATTAATATATAATATTTATTGATATATTTTTAGATATTTAAAAATAAAAGGGTGGATATGAAAAAAATAGTTAAAAGAAATAGAAAAAAAATATTCCTTTTTTGTTTATTTAATATTTCTATTATTGCATCAATGTCTTTAGTATCATGCAGTTCTACTCAAACGTCAGATGATTCTATTAAATTAAAAATAATGGAATTGCCAACTGAAGCCAATGGGAAGGTTTTATTATCTAGTTTAAAAGAACAAAAAAGTTCTGTTAAAAATGCTATATTAGGTGATACAAGCATTAATAATGGAAATTACATTTTTATATATGGATCATTAGCAGGGTCAAATTCTACTTTACCTTTTAGAAGTTGATTAAGTGGTGGAGGAATTGAGAATGGTGGAGGAGTTTCTATAAATCCTGTTATTGATTCTAATTTTCTTGAAGCGTTTCTCTCTGAAAAAGAATTAAATGATAAAGTAAAGGTTTTGCTATTTATTGATAACCCAGCATTCAAATCTGATAATAATATTTTCTCGCAATTAAATTACGATCCATTTGAAACATACACTGAAACAATATTATTAGATAAATATAATTATGAATACACAGTAGAAAATGGTTTACCACCAAGTATCGAACATAATCAAATTGCCGAATTTACTAAATTACCTTTTGAATATAAATCTTTAAATGGTTTATATATAAGACAAGACCAATCTGCTATCGATTATAGAAACTTTGTTGATTATGCATTATTAGTAAGACCGAACTTAACTTCTATTGTTGGAGATAATAATAAATTGTCTGGTGGAATAGCATTTTCTAATGAGAAAAAACCTGTTTTACTTGAAAATGTTGATAACAATAATAATTCAATAGCTGCTAATGAAACTGTAAAATCTTTATATGATTATTATTTAGATAAAAAATTTGAAAGCAGCTAATTAACTTAATAACTTTTTAATACTTTTATGGTCTCGAGAAATAAACTTAATTCCATGTGGGGATTTAAAAGTTATTTTTAATGTATCTCCATCAATTCCAACAACTATTCCTGAACCAAACATTGTGTGAATAACTGGATCACCTAATTCAAATATTTGTCTATTTTCATGATAATTTTCAAATAAATCCTTTTCTTGAGAATTTTTAACATTAATAGAAAAACTTTTATAATTTTTTTCATATTTAACTGCAGAATCAATAATTGTTTCAAAATTTTTATTTGATTTTATTTCTTCAATAAATCTTGAAGGAAGTAAATTAGATGCAGATGCTATATGAAAGCTCTTGCCATCATATGATGAAATGAATAAATTTTTTTTAGCTCTTGTCATAGCAACATATGCAATTCTTCTCTCTTCTGAAATATCTCCTTTTTCTGTTGCTTTTGAAGAAGGGAATAATCCTTCACAAAATGCCATTAAAAAAACATTTTTAAATTCCAATCCCTTTGCATTATGAATAGTCATAAGAGAAACATAATCTCTTTTATCTTCAAATCCTTTTTCTTCATTTGACATATATAGAGTTATTTCTTGTAAATAATCATTTAGTTTAGCTTTTGGATTTCTATACTGGTATAAAGCAATTGATGATTTTAACTCATTTATATTTTCAATTCTATATTCTTCATCTAAATCTTTTAAATATTCTAAATAATTAGTATCTTTCAAAATTTTATCAACTAAATCATTTATTGTAATAAAATTAAATTCCTTTAATGATAAAATCAACTCATAAAATTCATAACAATTTTTTTTAGCTCCATCTTTTAATTCGCTAATTTCATAAACTCTCTTAAATCCTTCTCATGTTGAGATATTATTTTGATTTGCGAATTGCAAAATTTTTGAATAAATAGCTTCACTTATTTTTCTTTTCGGAGTATTATGGATTCTATTTAATGAAACATCATCTTCAAAACATATTAACTTCATAAATGAAATTAAATCTTTTATTTCTTTTCTTTGAAAGAATTTAAGACCACCAAATATAACATATGGTATTTCTTTGTAAATTAAAGATTGTTCAATGTTTCTTGACAAATAATTACTTCTATATAAGACTGCAATATCTTTGTATTTATATCCTTCTTCTTCTCTTAAATAATTTATTTTATTTGCTATCCAATTTGATTCTCTATCAGAACTTGAGGCATGATAATAAGTTATATTTGATCCTCTATTATTATCTGTATATAGTGCTTTCTCAATTCTAAATTTATTATTTTTAATTAACTGATTTGAAACATCTAGAATATTTTGTGATGAACGATAATTTTTTTCTAAAAGAATTTTTTTATTATTAGGATACATATCTTGAAAATCTTCAAAAATATTTGAATATGCACCTCTTCATGAATAAATCATTTGATCTGGGTCTCCAACTATAAAAACATTTTGTTTGTCTCTAATTAGATGGTTTAATAATTCAAATTGATCCTCATTTGTATCTTGAAATTCATCCACCAAAATATAATTAAATCTATTTTGTCATTTCAATTTTACTTCTTCACTAATTGAAAATATTTTGTTTACACAAACAATTAAATCATCAAAATCTAATAAATTTTTAATTAGTAAATAATTAGAGTAGTCCTTATAACAAATTCTTATAATTTCTATTTTTTCTGAATTTAATTCAAGCTTTGTTAATGCTTTAATTATTTCCTCGTCATCTTCTATATTAATTTTTTTAGATTTCAAATAACTTACATAATAAAGTGTCTTTTTTTGAATAATAATATCTTTAGAAAAGGCTTTAATTTTATATATTTCTTTTATTATTGATAATTGATCTTCTTCATCTAATATTACAAAATTATTTGAACGATTTAATATTTGAATATCTTCTCTCAAAATTTTTAAACAAATACTATGAAAGGTACCAATTCAATTAAATGGTAAATCTGGGATTGAATTTAAAATTCTTTCCCTTATTTCATTTGCTGCTTTATTAGTAAAAGTAAAAGCAAGAATAGAATTGTGATAAAAACCAAGTTTATTAACTAAATAAATTATTCTTTGAGTTAAAACAAATGTTTTTCCAGAACCAGCGCCAGCTATTATCATTAATGGTTCATTACCTGATTCAATTGCTTCTTTTTGTTTTTCGTTTATTTTTACCATTATCTTTTTCTTTCTCTAAATCATATATTTCATCAAAAACTGAATCTAAAATTTCACCAGGTAATCCATAATTAATTATATTCTTTTTATCTTTATTGAAATTAGATGATTTTGGTTCAATTTCTTTAAGGTAAAGAGTCACAGTTGAACTAAAAACATCAATAATATTTCTTTTACCTGAATTAATTCAAAAATTAATAAATATTACAACAATAACTAAAAGATTTATTGAGTATAATGACGTAAATATTATTGCAAATGAATTTGTTCCTTCAGTATTA
The DNA here is from genome assembly GCA_051656145.1 of Mycoplasmoidaceae bacterium. Classification (GTDB taxonomy): domain Bacteria; phylum Bacillota_I; class Bacilli_A; order Mycoplasmatales; family Mycoplasmoidaceae; genus CAMREV01. Next base: position 18,569 of record JBOGBI010000022.1, on the reverse strand, counting down.
TCAATTCCTGCGTTTGCCATAAAAAGCGATTTAATAAAAATCAAACCTTCATCATCTCCTAATGATAATAAGACAACGCCTAATGAAAAATTGATTATGCAAAATATATTTGAAACAAAAAATTCTCTTTTATATAAATTAACAAAAAAATAGAAAAAATTTTTATGATTACTATTTTTAAATTTAATTTTTTCGATAAAAAAATAATCATCAGCATTAGCATCAAAGATTCTCATTTTTAATGCAAAAATAAATAAAGTTCTTCCCTTGTTTAAGGATGGTATTAATACAAAATAAATAAAAAAAGTTAGTCAAATAAAAATCATGTAAGAAAAAAATAAATGTGATTTAAAATTTGTTTCAACCGGATCAAATGAAAAGAATACAAAATAAAAAATTACAATGATTCCAAAAACTAAAATGAAATCTAATAATCTAGCAAAAAATCTTCTTAAAGAAGATGCTAAAGGATAAACTTTTTTCATAATTTCTTACAAAAACTCTAAAACATTTTTGCAGTATTTTATATTTACTTTAAAATTTAATATGTAATTTGGTATTTCTTTATTTTTGTTTTTAATTAAATATTTATTCTCTTTGTATTCTGGATATACTTTCTCAATAACTCTATATGCATTTGTAATAGAGTTTGTTATTATATTTTTATCAGAATGATTTTTAAATACTTTATATATAAATTCATATAAAATTGATACAGTAATTATCATTCTATAATATTCTTTTTTATCTTTATCAAATTCAGATTCATTTATTATTTTAAAAAGAATTTCAGAACATGTAAGAATATCATATAGATTATAATTAACTTTTTCAGAATAAATGAAATCACAAGTACTTTTATCAATATAACCTATTTTTTTTGCATTTTCATTTACGTAAAATAAATATAATTGATTAAAATTTTTATAATTAGTAAATCAAATATTATTTGTTATTAAGAATTTTCTATTAAATATTTTTCTCCTAATATTCATTACATCTGTATTTCTATTTTTTATATATTCTTCATTAGAGAATTTTTTTTGTTCTCCATCATTTATAACAATAAAATCATAAGTTTCTTTTGAAGTTTTTTCATTTAATTTTTCCATAAAATCTTGTTTGAATATGTTTTTTGAACCTGCAAAATAAATATAATCACCTTTTGCAAGTTTTAATCCAATGTTATATGCATATGAGTGACCTAAATTTTGATCTAAAAAAACAAATGATGCTCTTTCTTTTGGAAAATTTAATAAAGGTAATATTTTATCAACCAATTTATTGCTTAGATTTAAAACAAAAATTATTTCAAAATTTTTATCCTTTATTTTTTGAATTGATTCTAAAGACTTATCCAAATTATTAGAAAAATTACAAATATTGTAAACAATAGATAATTTCATAATAGCTCCTTTAAAAATAGTCTATATAAATTATAATTAATTTTATTAAATAATTTAATTTAAAAAAAGCATTTATAATGATTAAATGAAAAAGAGAAAAATTGATGTATCAAAATATTTCATGCCAGATTTGAATAAGGCAAGAAAAAGAGTGCAAGAGTCTCAAGTAATTAAAGATGCTTTTTATATTCCAGAAAATATCATAAACATAGGATTAGGAAAAACTTTTCATGTTAGAACATATGGGTGTCAATCAAATTTAAGAGACTCTGAGAATATTATGGGAATTTTAAAAGCTTTAGGTTATGAATATAATGAAGATATTTATACTTCTGATTTTGTAATTCTTAACACGTGTGCAATTAGAGAAAATGCTGAGAATAAAGTTTTTGGTGAAATTGGTTTTTTAAAACAGTTTAAGGCTAAAAATAATAATTTCATTTTTGGTATAGCTGGATGTATGGCTCAAGAAGAAAATATAGTTGATACTATTTTAAAAAAATATCATCATGTTGATTTTATAATGGGAACTCATAATATTCATCGTCTTCCACAAATAATCGAGCAAGTTATTTTTGAAAAAGATACTGTTGTAGACGTTTGATCAAAAGAAGGTGATGTTATTGAAAATCTTCCTTCAAATAGAGTTAGCAATATTAAAGCATGTGTTAATGTAATGTTTGGATGTGATAAATTTTGCACATATTGTATAGTTCCATTTACACGTGGAAAAATTAGAAGTAGAAAAAGCGAAGATATCCTTAATGAAATAAAAGATTTAATCAAAGATAACTTTAAAGAAGTAACTTTAATTGGCCAGAATGTTAATGCCTATGGAATTGATTTTCAGGATGAAGGTTATAGTTTTGCAAATTTATTAGAAGATGTAGCAAAAACTAATATTCCAAGAATAAGATTTACAACAAGTAATCCTTGAAATTTTACAGATGAAATAATTAATGTTATGAGTAATTATAAAAATATTATGCCACATGTTCACTTACCTATTCAATCTGGAGATGATGAAATTTTAAAAAAAATGAATAGGCATATGTATATTAAAGATTATTTAAAAATTATTTATAAAATAAGAGAATTAATACCTAATTGTACTATATCAACAGACTTAATAATTGGTTTTCCAAATGAAACAAAAGAACAATTCCAAAAAACACTAGATCTTTATAATGAAGTTAAATTTGATCATGCATATACTTATATCTATAGCAAAAGAGATGGAACTGTTGCAGCAAAAATGGAAGATAATATTTCTATTGAAGAAAAAAGAGAAAGATTACAAGAATTAAATTTATTAGTAGAAAAATATTCAAAGGAAAAAAATTCATCTTTCATTGGTAAGACTGTTAAAGTTTTAGTTGAAGGTAAGTCAAAATCAAATAAAAATATTCTTTTCGGATATTCTGAAGAGATGAAAGTTGTTAATTTTAAAGGAGAAGCAAATGATGGTGATATCGTTGATATTAAAATTATAAGTTCATCTAAATTTTCTTTGAATGGTGAAAAAATATAATTATTTTTTATTAGAAATATTATTTAAAAAAAATAAATAATCATTGTATCTTTCTTTTGAAATAATATTCTTTTCTACCATAGACTTTATTGCACAATTTATTTCTTCTTTATGTAAACAATTATTAAATTTGCAATTAATAGATAATTCTCTAAAGTCTTTATAACCATTTGCCAATAGTAACTTATCCGTATTTAAATTAACAGTTGAAAAACCAGGAGTATCAACTAGATAACCATTTTGATATGGTAATAAATTTGTAGCGGTTGTTGTATGCTTTCCGCTATTTAATGCTTTTGAAATTTCATTTGTTCTAATGTTAAATTTTTTATCTATCATATTTAAAAGAGTTGATTTTCCAACACCAGATTGTCCAGTAAAACAAATAATATTGGATTTTTTACTATTTAAAAAATTAAGAAATTCATTATAATCATTTGATGAAAAGCAAAGATAATTATCATTTTTAAAATGATCTAATAAATTATTAGCATCTTTTATTTCATCATCTTTTAATAAATCAAATTTTGTAAAATATAAAACAATGTTGTCAATAAATTGTGATTGAAAAAATAATATATACTTATTTATCATTCTGATGCTTGATTTAGGCTCAGTAATAGAATTAACAATTATTAAATAATCTATGTTAGCAATTTTCGGTCTATTTAAGAAGTTTTTTCTATTTAAAACGTTTGTAATTATTTTTGTAGATTCGCTATTATTATATTCTACATAATCACCAGGATAAATAATTATTTTTTTATCTAGCAATGAACCCTTTAATTCTGCTAAAAATATATTGGAGCTATTCAAATCCTTTAATGTAGAAATTCCACTTATTGATTTTAAAACAATTGCTTTATTCATTAAATAATTCCTATAAAAAATAATAGAATTAAAATTAATAATAAAATTACAAATAGTGCCCCAAATAAATATAATTTTGAAAATATTTTATTGTTTTTGTAAAATTTTGTGCCTTCTTTATAAACATTAAATTTTGGAGCAAATTGCAACTTTCTAACAGTTGTTTTCTTCAAAAGAGGAGGTTCTGGTTCATTATTTTTAATTCTTAATTTATATTTTTTAAGATCATTTAATATTTCATCTATACTAGAATATCTGTAATGATAATCTTTTTCTTTTGAAGAAACTAATCTTAAAATTATATTTTCAATATCATTTGGAAAATCTTCAAAAATACTTTTCATTGGAACTATGTCATAAATACAAGGAAATTTAATTGATTCTATGCTATTTTCATCTTCGTAATAAAATAATTTTTTTCCAGTAATCATTTCATAAAAAATTACTCCCAAAGAATGAAAATCAAATTGTTTTGTAATTAATGAAGCAAGATTATTTTCTGATTGTTTTCTATAATTTAAAACATCTGGAGTTATATAGGGAATAGTGCCATAAAAAGATTCTTCATTAGTCATAGCTTCCATATTGTTTAATTGATCTTTGTTTCTTTTGAAAACAGATGAGATACCGAAATCAATTATTTTTATTTTTGACAGATCTTTTGAAATTAAAATGTTATCTGGTTTTAAATCTCTGTGAATTATGATATTACTATTTTTATGTAATTCATTCACACCTATTAATATTTGTTCAAATATATAAATAGATTCATTTAATGGAATTGTTCCGCTATTTGTGATGTATTTAGAAAGAGATGGTCCATCTACATATTCCATAATAATTAAAATAGTGTTTTCATCTAATTTTGCAAATTCATATAGCTCAACTATGTTTTTCTTTCCAATAAGTCTTCCTGTTGTAGTTCCTTCATCAAGAATTTTTTCTCATTGATCGTCTGCAGTATCTTTAGTTTTTTCAATTATCTTTACAGCTGAATATTTATATTTATTTGAAAAATAATTTCTTTCTGTGAAACTAATATCTTCAGCTAAATATATTGAAGAGTCCATTCCGCCTTGAGTTATCAAATGCAAAATTTTATACTTACCTAAAAGAATTTGTCCCTTGTAACTTCTACCTTTCATTTTTCTCCATACATTGTAAAAATTCAAATTGAACCTATATTTATTATATAATTTATTTTATTTAAGAATGATTAAAGTATTAATATGAAGCAGAAAATTATTATTGATGTTAGAAGTGAAATGGAATTTGAAAATCATCATATCGAAAAAGCTATTAATATACCACTGAATAAATTATTAATTAATGAAACTAAAATATTAGAAGATAAAATAGTTTATTTATATTGCTTATCAGGTAATAGATCTAAAAAGGCATTTGATTTTTTAAGAAAAAATAAAATAGAATGCATAGATTTAGGTTCAATAGATGAAGCAAAAAAAATAATATCAATTTATAATATTTAAAAATTCAATTATTAGTGGTAAAATATTAATGATTTTAACTAAATTACAATGTTATTAACGAGGAATTATGGCTATAAAAAAACATGTGAGACTTGAATGCAAAGAGTGTCGTGAAATTAATTATTTAACACAAAAAAATCAAAAAACTCATCCAGAAAAGATGACTTTAAAAAAGTTTTGTAATAGATGTAGAAAAGTTAATGATCACACTGAAACAAAAAAGAAATAAGTATGAAAAGAAAAATAGAATTAATTAGAAATTATTTAAAAAGAGATAAAATTAATTCATGTATTTTAACTTCAAAACAAGGAAGATATTGATTATCAAACTTTCATTCATCATTTGGTTTTATTGTAATTACTAAAAAAGAAGTGACTTATTTCCTAGATGGCAGATATTATCAAAAAGGTCTGAAAGAAATAGATGGAGAAAAAATAAATGTTAAACTTTATGAAAGTAAAGAAACATTATCAGATTATTTTTATAAAAATTCAATAACTTCGGCTTTTTTAGAAGAAGAATACACTAATTTAACAGAGTTATCTTTCTTTCAAGATATGTTAGATGATATAAAACCTATTAAGGGTAAAGAATTAAGAATTATCAAAAATAAAAATGAAATAGATAATTTAAGACAAGCTGCAAAGAAAATTTGTGAAGTTATGGAATGAATTAAGAAAGAAATAAAAGAAGGAATGACTGAAAAGGAAATTGCTAATTTAATTTCTTGTAGAATCATTCAAACAGGGGGAGAATGTAATTCATTTGATCCAATTGTTGCTTCAGGTCCAAATGGAGCATTTCCTCATCATTCTCCAACTGATAGATTAATTAGGAATGGTGATTTCATTACAATCGATATTGGGTGCAAATATTTGGGTTATTGTTCAGATTTAACAAGAACTTTTGCAATTGGTAAGCCAAAATCTGATCAACTAATAAAAGCTTATGATGTAGTTCTTAAATCAAACAAAACAGGAATTAAAAAAGCTAAAGCTGGAATAACAGGCCAAAAACTTGATAAATATTGTAGAGATATTATCTCTGGAACAGAATTTAAAAATTACTTCGTTCATTCTACTGGACATGGTGTTGGAATTGATGTTCATGAATTGCCAATAGTCTCTCAAAATTATAAGGAAATATTACCTTCAAATTCAATTGTAACTATTGAGCCAGGTATATACATACCAAATGTTGGTGGAATAAGAATTGAAGACATGATTTTAATTACTGAAGATGGTTGTGAAGTTTTAACAGAAAATATTACTAAAAAAAGAGAGTGATAAAAAAATACACATTAATATGTGTATTTTTTATTTCATTTTAATGACTTCATCCATTGCTGATCTATTAGAATATTTATCCATTCTTTCTTTCAGCATTTTTCTTTGATCTTCAATCATTTTAATATTTGCTCTAATTTTAGTTTCGTAATCGTCTATTTTATCTGACATTTCATCAGAATCAATATTAATATTACCAAATTCTAATTCACTATTTAAGCCATAGTCTCTATCAAACTCATTAGCTCTTCTTTTTTTAATTTGATCCTTCAAGAAGTCTAAATCAAAATTACCTTTATCTTCATTAATATTTCTTGCTTTTTCAGCATCAGAAGCTTCTCTATATAGAGCTTCAATTTCTTCATATTTAATATTAATTATTTCATTCTTAGGTTCTACTTCATTTATGTATTTAAAGTATTTATCTTCAATTTGAACTTGTTCTTGATTTACTAATGAAGCTACATTAATAACTTGAGTAGATTCTTCAATAATCATTTCAATTCCAATGCTCATTAATATATTATAAAGTTTTGATATTTTTTCTTCATTACTCCCTCTAAGAATAATAAAATTCCTAACTTCTTCTAATAAAATGTTGTATGAGTCTGCAAGATCCATTTTTAATTGTGAATCTAAATTGTTAATAGCTTCTTCATTTAAAATGTAGTCTTCTAAATTTAATCCAATTTCACCTGATGCTCTATATAAATTTCTTATAATAATAGAAAATAAGTTTCTGTTATTTGAATATTGTACTTTTTTATATAAAACTAAATGTACATCTTCATTTCTTAAAGATCCTTTAATTCTAGGAATAGAACTTTGTGCTAATGTAGAAAATTCAATAAAGTGCGAGTAAATAATTTTTTCAATTGAAACTAAATTATTATTCATAAAGTTTTCTGTTCTAGATACAAATTGTTCTCTAGCATCATCACTTACTCAAATTGCCATATCAACAAGAAACTCTCTATTAACTTTACATTTGCCATTAATAACAGTAAATAAATTTGCTAAATAAATGTAGAATAATTTATTATTAAATTCTAGCTTGTAGTCAAGTTTTAAAATTAAATCAAATAATGAATCAACATTATCAGCTAATTCTCTAATATACTCGTTTTGTCCATAAGATAATGTAGGAAAATTATTAACTGATAAATATAATAGGTCGTTTAGTAATAAATTGTTATTATTTAATATAAACATTCTTCATATATAATCATAAATAGATTTTAGTAAATATTCTTTTGAATCTAAAAGAGGATATGATATCTCATTGCTATCAATTTTATGTAGTTTCTCAAATTCTTTATCGAATTCATTCTTAACTAATTTACCATTTCCATAAGGAGAAGATTCATTAATAATAGGTGTACCATCTTTGTTATATAAATTTGTTAATTCAAATAATTTACCATCTTCACTATATAAATTACTTGAATAAATTAATTTTCCATCATTGTCATATATATCGTTTACATCAACTAATATACCCTCTTCATTATATAAATTTGTTATATCAACTAATTTACCATCTTCATTGTATAAATTACTTAAAATACCTTCTGAATTATTTTCAATATCATTGTTTCTTTTAGTATTTTGATTTATAAAAGTACCATTAGGACTATTTTCATATAAAGACTTTATTTCATCTTTTTCTTTATCAAAATTATTTATTTCATTTTCAATTTCATCTTTTTCTTTTTTTATTTGATTTTCAAGTATTAATTTATTTTCTTCTAATTTCTGATTTTGAATCATTAGTTCATGTTCAGCTTTTGCTTTTTTTTCTAAAATAAAATTATCAAAGAAATTTGGATCTGACATAGTTATGTCTCCATCTTCAATTCCATAAATACTTTCTGATTCACTTACATTACCAAAGAAAAATAATACATTTTCATTTTTCTTAAAAATTTTTTTAATTTTTTTATGCTTAGCTTTAACATCATCTAAGTTTTCAATAGAACCCATTTCTGTAGGAAAGTTTTCTTTTACAATTACAATAACAGTTTTGTTTGTAGTTGCTGATTGTTTTATCAAATCTAATTCGATTTTATCGTCTAATAATTCATATATGCTTTTTTTAAGATTTAAAATTATTACATCATTAGAAGTTAACCCCATTTTTGATAAATCTAATCTTCTTTCATTATTTGTTATAAATTTAAAAAATTTTGACATAATTTTAATATTCTCCAATTCAAAATAGAAACATCTATGCACTATATAATTAATTTAATTATAATATATTAATAAGTTAAATGCAATTATTTTATTACATTTGAACATTAAAAATTATTAATAAAAATGATCTATTTTATCCAACAGAACCTTCCATATCAAGTTTAATTAATCTATTTAATTCTATTGCATATTCCATTGGTAGTTCTTTAACAAATGGCTCAATAAAACCAAGAATAATTAGATATTCAGCTTCTTTTTTTGTAAGTCCTTTTGATGTAAAGTAAAATATTTGTTCATCGCTTATTGAAGAAATTTTTGCTTCATGTTCTAAATAAGATTCACTATTATAAATTTTTTCAATAGGAACTGTATCGCTTCTTGATATTGAATCTAAAATTAATGTATCACATTCAACATGGGCAAAGCTATTTATAGCACTCTTTTTAATTTCTACTAATCCTCTATATCTAGTATCACCACCATCAAGTGAAATTGACTTAGAGATAATCTTTGATTTTGTATCCTTACCAATATGTATCATCTTCGCGCCAGAATCCTGAACAACATCTTTTGAAGCTATTGCGATTGAAATGCAATCACTTGTAGAATAATCTCCTTGAAGAATTGTGCAAGGGTATTTCATATTAATTCCAGAACCAATATTTCCATCTATTCATGACATATTACCTCTTTTTAGTGTTTTTGCTCTTTTGGTTACTAAATTTAAAACATTTTTTGATCAATTTTGAATTGTTGTGTATCGGCAATTAGAATTTTCTCCAACAAAAACTTCTACAACAGCAGCATGTAAATTATTCTCATTATAAATTGGAGCAGTACAACCTTCGACATAATGTAAAAGTGCATCTGATTCTAAAATAATTAAAGTTCTTTCAAACTGACCTAAAGATAAACCATTTATTCTAAAATATGCTTGAAGTGGTTTTTCAACCTTAACACCATTTGGAATATAAATAAAAGAACCACCAGATCATATTGCTGTGTTTAAAGCAGCATATTTATTATCTGCATAAGAAACTAATTTACCAAAATATTTTTTAACAATTTCTGGATGAAGTTTTAGTGCGGTCTCAATGTTTGAAAATATAACACCTTGATCTTCTAATTCTTTTCTTAAAGATTTATATACAGTTTCTGAGTCATATTGTGTAGAAACTCCATTTAAAAATTTTGCTTCCGCTTCAGGAATACCAAGTTTTTTAAATGTATTTTTAATAGTTTCTGGAACATTTTCTCAATCGTTTTCCATTTTCTTTTTCGAAGGTGAATAATAGATATATTCATCAAAATTTATAAATGAAAGATCTGGTCCTCATTTTGGATTTTCCATTTTAATAAAAGTATCAAATGCTTTAAGTCTTAATTCAAGCATTCATTCTGGTTCCTCTTTTATTTTCGAAATTTCTCTAATGATATTTTTATTAAGACCTTTCTTTTGATTTAAAAGGTATTCGTTTCCATCATTAAAACCAAATTCGTATTCTTTTTGATAAGTTTTTTTATCTTCCATATTTTTAACCTTTTAAAATTCTTTTAATTGATTCAGAACTTATTTTTGCACATTTTATTCTATTTGGCTGATTATGTATGTTTGAAAAAACATTAAGTTCTTCAATCATATCTTCATCATATTTTTCATTTGCAAGCATTTTCTCATAATTATCAATTATTGCAAGAGCTTGTTCTTTTGTTTTATTTGTTAATAAATTGCACATAATATTTGAAGCAGCAGAACTTACTGCACAACCAACACCATTGAATAAACAATCTACAATTTTATTATCATTGATTTTTAAAAATAATGTTAGATTATCAATGCAAGAGTCAGAAGAAAAATTATATGATTTATATTCTTCATTTATGAAATCATCATTTGTTTTTTTATCAGGGTTCTCATAATTATCAATAATTATTGCCCTTTGCATGTTTGAATTGTTTTTGTAATCCATAATTTACCACTAAAAATTAATTAGTTTAAACTCAATTAATTTCATCACCTTTTTTATATTTTTTTAAAATTGCTATCAATTTATTAACGTCATCATAGTCTGAATAAATATATAAGGAAACTCTTACAAATTGATCATATTTTGTATTATAGTGAGCAAGTTTTGCACATGAAAAACCCGATCTAACTATTATTCCATTTTGCCCTAAATATCCAGCTAAATCTTGACTAAATAATGTTTCATGTTTAAATATTGTTATGTATGAGTTGACATTATCATTTATAACTGAAAAACCGGGTATTTTATTTATTTCTTTATCTAAATATTTTTTGATTTCAATTAGATTATTTTTAATTTCTTTAAAATCTAAATTATTTAAATAATCTATTGCAGCATTCCACCCATATATTCCTAAAATATTTAATGTACCTGCTTCATATTTTTCTAAATTATTCATTTGTAAATATGAATCTTTTGTGATACTTTTATTCATACCACCGCCATATATTGTTGGTCTAAAATTTTCTTTAATTTCATCGCTTAAATAAAGCAATCCAATTCCTGTCGGAGCACACATTTTATGACCAGAACAAGCAAGAAAATCAATTTTTGAATTGTTTAACTTCATATTATTTAAAGGAACATATTGAGTTCCGTCAACACAAATAATTGTATTAGGATTTTTTTCTTTTATTTTAATTGAAATTCTTTCAGCATCTAATCAAGCTCCAATTAAATTAGTTCCATTTGCAAATGAAATCAATCTTGTTTTTTTAGAAATAGAATTTATTATTTCTTCTTCTGTTAAGAAGAGATCTTTTGTTTCAATATATTTGATATTTAATTTTTTTTCTTTTGCAAGTTCGAATCAAGGCAATAAATTAGAAGCATGTTCTAATGTATTTAATAGTATTTCATCACCTTCATTTAACATATGTTTTATACCTTGAGATACCATATTTAATGAGTATGTTGCACCTGGTGTAAAAATAATATTCTCTGATTTTGTGCCTAAATAATTTGCTAATTTTTCTTTAGTTTCATAAATTACTTTAGTAGTTGAATATGTGTATTTTGAATCTGTATTATGAGAATTATAAGATTCTTTAATCATATATTTATTAACAAAATCAATTACACATTGAGGCTTTAGCGAAGTTGCTCCACTATCTAAATAAGTTAATCCTTCATTAGCTTCAAATCAAGGAAAGTCTTTTTTTAAGTTTTTCATTATAATTTACCTCTTATTTTTTCTTCAATTTTCTCTTTAAGATTTTCATTTTTTAAATTCTTTAAACAGTTATTAAAATAACCCATTATTAAAAGGTAGAGTGCTTCTTTTTTATTTAATCCTTTTGACATTAAATAGAATAATTTATTTTGATTTATTTTTCCTATTGAAAGAGAGTGTTCTGCTTTAATACTATTTGTATTAATTATTAAATTAGGAGCTCCGATAATTGAAGAATCACTCGTTAATAATATACCGCTTATTGATTGTTTACATTTATTTGATAATGATAAATCATCAATCTTTGCAGTTAGATTAAATTTAATATTAGATCCATTTTTGGAAACGCCAAAAACATTGCATTCACTATAACTGTTACTTGAAAAATGATTCACTGTAATGTTATAGTTTTTTTTTGTTGACTCTGAAAAAGTTGCTAGATTCAATATTGCACTTGAATTTTCAAATATATTGATTATTATATCCATAGTAATATCACTATCATTTACATCAACGATTGATATTTTTTCTTTAGTATTTGAAGCTATATCAATAGTTCTTGAAAATTTATTATTTTCTATTATTAATTTAGTCATTCATAACCTTCATTATTAATTTTTTGTAAAAGAGAGTAGTCTCCTTCTCTGATTATTTTTCCATCCATAATTACAATTACTTTATTAGGTTTTATAACATCAAATATTTTTTGTTGATGGCTTACTATTATTAGAGATTTTTCATTATTAATAATTTTCTTAAGTTCATTTATTACAAGTTTAATTGAATCAACATCTAATCCTGAATCAATTTCATCCAATAAAATACATTCAGGATTTAATAGTTTCATTTGAAGAATTTCTGATTTCTTTTTTTCGCCACCAGAGAAACCATAATTTACAAATCTTTTTAGAATTGATCTATCTAAATTTAAGTCTTTTAAGATGCTTTCAATGTTTCTAAATAATTCTGCCATTTTTATAGGAGTGTCTCTATTAGCATTTACAATTGCCTTTAAAAAGTCAATCATTAAAACACCTGGTATTTCTTCGGAATTTTGCGGAGCAAAAAATAAACCTTTTTTTGTTATTTCATTGGGTTCCATTTCATTTGTGCTTTCACCATCAATCAAAATGTCTCCACCCTCTTTATTTACACTATAATGGTTCATTATACTTTTTAAAAGTGTTGATTTTCCATTACCATTTGGGCCAACTATAGCAATTACATCACCTTTATTTATTTCTAGATTTATATCTTTTAAAATCATTTTTTCATTTATTGAAATTGATAAATTATTTATTTTAATTTTTGGCATTTGTCCTCTTATTGTTATTTACAACTTTACACTTTAATTTATTATATTTTAAATAAAAAAATATACATATTTTATTTTTAATAATTTATATGATTTTTATGTGTTTTTTAAAATAAAATATTATAATAATGTTATGTAATTTTTAGGAGAAAATATATATGAAAAGAAGAAGGTCAAAAACTATTTTTCTAGCAACTATATCTTTAGGTTTATTATCAATTATTTCTTCGACCGCATTACTTTTAGTATCATGTAGTGCAGCAGTAGAAGACGATAAAAATAGAATAGATAAGAAAGACGGTGATTTATTTGCTGATAATGGTAAAACAGGAGATGATAAAATCTCTGTTACTCTTCAAGAAGTTTCTGAAGATTCACTATTCAATGAATCTTCAATGAAAAAAAATATCGAAGGTAAAATAGGAGATATTTTTTATAAAGCAATTGAAAAAATTTCAGAAAATAATGCTATATTTGCTAGAGATTTAAAAAACCAAAACAAAGAAATAGAGGAAAATCTTAAACAAACTGAAGAACAACTTCAAAAAAGTAACCCTTCAAAATGAGAAGAGGAATTCCAAGATGCTCATTTAGATCCAAATGGGGGGACTAAAGATTCATATATTGCCATCAAAAAAAATACATGAGCTATAACATATTTAACTGACAAAATATTTGAAAAATCTCTTGTTGTAGTTAAGAACTCAAATAATGAAACAATTAAAACTCCACAACTTTCAGATTTAATGAATGCACTTAATACAGCAGGATGATCTTTTGCTTGAGAAGGCGAAAGTGACTTAGAAAGAGAACTTTATGCTCCTATACAAAAGTTTATTTTTGAAAAATGATTAAAATTTGAAAAACCAATGATTATAAATATGTCATTATGAAAATATGGTGCTCCACAAGGCGGAATTAATAGTATTTATAATTCAAACATCGTTCCTCCTCCAGAAGAAACTCCGCCAGAAGAAACTCCGCCAGAAGAAGGAGGCACATTCTCAACTAAGAGTACAGATTTAGCTGGAAATTATTCTTTCCCATTTTTTTCTGAAAGTGCAGATAATGAAACATTCTCAAGTATTGAAAAATTTAACAATTTTATTGATGATGCTAAAAAAACAGATAACTATATTCTTCCAAGAATAGCTGGTGTTGAAAACAATGCTGGTCTTGTTGATGTTCCTCAAAGTCATACAGAAGATAGTTCAACATATATATTAGCTAAAGCTTCAAATATATATGATACACTTTATCCTGAGTTTGCAATGGCTGCATTATCTCTTTACTACAATAAATTTCAAACATCTGGTAATGAGCTTTTAACTAATGAAAATACAAGAAATTTAAATAATGACATAACTGTCTTAGATGATATTACTAAACAATTTATTTCCACTAATCCTTATGCAAATACAAATCACGTTAAAATTCCAACTGCAATGGTTGATAAAATTATTAATCAATTTGGTGATCTTACAAGCTTAAGAGGTAGAGATTTATTTTCTTCTGATGCATTCAAAATTGCTGATTCATATTTATCAAACTTTATGATGTTAAGAAATGAAGCTGGAGTTCATGCAATTGCAATTGATGGTTATAAATATATTGAATCTAGTATAGATGCTGCGGATGCTAACAGGAACTATGGTGATGTAATCATTTATAGACATCTTTTAAGCGAAAGAAATTTAACTAATTTAACAGGTAATAATAATGTATCTATTAATTTACAAAGTGAACTAAAAACATATTTTACAGACAACAAAGAGTTTATTTTAAAAGAATTGTTTAGTAAAGAATCTGATGATCCATCAATACCAATAGATCCATCAATACCAATATTAGTTGATAAATATTTTGAAGATAACTATATTACTGGTAAAAAAGAAAGTGAACCTTCTAAAAAATTTTATATTGCAATGTCTAATTATTTATTTAATATAAAAAATTATGAGCAAAATATAAATGTTCAAAATAAATTTAGATCAACTAAGGAATCTTACTCTTCTAATTTTTCTGCAAATTCAAAAAATAATGGATTTGCAGCGCCTTGAATCTATAATCAAAATACATCAACTGGTTTTTATAATATAACAAATTTATATAAATCAACAAAGCCAATTTATGGTCCGTCATCTTATAGAGATGATTACTTAGATGCTATGAAAACATATGTTATAGATTTAGCAGTAAAACCGCTAGCATCAACTGAAAATACATTTAAATTTAGTCAAATAATTTATTCAAATGATTTTTATTTAAATTTATCAATTTATGATTATATGAAAAACAATGGTTCTATTTTCGCAGACAAAATTAAATCAGAAGTATTAGGAAAAAATGTCGATAATTATTTTGGAGCAAATCCATTAGATCCATCAAGTTTTTTAAAATTTAAAGGTTCTTCATCAACAAATCTTGATATATTAAACAACCAACTAGTAAATGTTTATTATGGACAAGATTTCAATAATAAAAGTGGAAACAAATTTATTGATTGAACTAGATACAACTCAAATGCTTTAGTAAATGATGCCATTTTGACACCTAATCAATTAACTTCGTACAAAGATGATATATATAAAGATTCTTTCAATATTAATAAAAGTGATATTTATACAAAAATGTTCGATGCTTTCTTATTAGCTTCAACAGTTGATTATTTATTAAAAGATGATAATGGAGACGGAGAAATTGGTGATAAATTCATGGAGTCTTTAAGGGATCAAGTTATATATGGTAGAGACTTCTATTTTGTTTGAGCAGATGGTTTAAATGGTAAACTTGAAAGCGGTAATAGGGGAATAACTTCTGAAGATTTATTAAATATTAATAGAATGAGTGTTAATGATAATAACAATTATTCTTCAAAATACTTTTCAAACTCTGGAACATTATTACCTTCAAATGCAACTGAAGATATTGATGGAGATAACTTATATACTAATTCTACATATGGAACACAAAGTAATCATTACAATGTAATGAAAACTTCTAATGGTGGAAATGAAATGCTAGGTTATGCTGGATTACAATCATTAGAAAGTAATTCACTTCCTTCAGTTGTAGTTGAAAAATTATTTAATAGTCAGAGAGATGGCTCAAATATTTCTGAGACTTCAAAAGGTGTTTTATATCAATATGGTAAAAGAAACGATTTAATTGCTCACATTGAAGAGATTAAATTTATAAGTGATATTGAGACATTAGCTAACAATATTAGTAAAGAATTAGGTGGAAGCTTTGATATCGATTCAATCAATAAAGCTACTACAATTGCTTTAAAGAAAGAAAAATTTATTGACCAAATTGGAAATCCAACAATTGTTCCTGAAGAAGCCTTCGGAAAATTTGAAGGATATATTTCTGAACAAATAATACCCGATACAAGTACAGTTAATTTTTATGGTGGTTATGCTAAACAAATTAATTATAATGATGTAAGTCAAGACTTCATTACATTTCTTCAACAGCAAGGTGCAGACATTGTATTTAATTTATTGATTAATACTGCAATGAATGAAAAATATAAAAATATTGTTTTAAATGAAATAACTTCAAACAATAAATTTGATGTATTTGATTTAAATGCAGAAGCTGCTTTATCTCCGAATTGAATTGTTGAAAAAGATGAGGATAAAAAATAAGGATTTAATATCCTTATTTTTTATATATATTTATTAATTAAATCATTTAAAGATTTTGCATATTTATTTATTTTATTTTTATTAATATCAACCTTAATTTTACCTTTTTGAATAATAATTATTCTATCTGTAATATTATCAATTTCTTCAATATCATGTGAAACAAGAACTATATTAATATTAAATTTTTCACAATAATTCTTAACAAAAATTCTTATTTGGTTTTTAATATAAATATCAAGACCTGTTGATAACTCATCAAGAAAAACAATTTTTGGTTTATGCAATAAAGCAAGTAATATATTAAATCTTTGTTGTTGACCGCCTGAAAGGGACTTTGCAGGTTTATTCAAATATTCAAGTAAACCAAATGATTTAACAACAGAAATAATTTCATCTTTTGTAATATCAATATTGTAAACATCAATCATAAAGTCTATTATATTTGAAACATTTAAACCTATTGGATAAGATGAATCTTGAAATTGTATCCCAATAGCTTCTTGAAAATTATATTCATAATCATATAAGTATGATATTTCTCCACTTGTGGGAGTGTTTAAACCAATCATCATTTCTACAATTGTAGTTTTTCCAGCGCCATTAGCTCCTAATAAAGCAACATTTTCATTTTCATATAATGAGAATGATAAGTCATCTACAGCAGTAAATTTAGTTTTATTGTTATTAAATACTTTTGTAATATTTTTAAATTCAATTAATTTATTTTCTCCTTTTGGTGGATCATAATCTATTATGAAAGGAGCATTTGATTTATCTTCAGACATACCTAATGAAATATCGAATTTATATTCATCTCTTATTTTAGACATAATTACCTCTTACTTCATTTAAAGAATCTTGCAGATAGAAAAACTAGTCCAATTGTTATGATAATAGGCATAATTCATGAATATCAAATAAATCATGATTCAATAATATAATTACTTTGTAAATCATCTGGGCCAGGATTAGCTGCAAAAAGTGGAAATACCGAATCCTTTCAAGGTTGAAATACCGCAAACATATCTTGTGAATTTCATGAAATGTAAGTTAAATTATTTACCGATCTAAATGGAGTTATCATAGAAATATATTTCATAGCCCCCATTGAATCAATTGTTTGAATTGAAATAAAGTTTCCTGATAAAAACATTGTTATAAAGAATGTAATTCCACCAATTACTTGAGAATGAATTGAACTTTTAGAAACTGAAGCAATAAATAATCCTACAACTATTGCTAAAACTGAAGTATACATCGATGTAATAAAAAAACTAAATCAATCAACATTTCCTTTTCATAAAAGATCGATACCTAAAATTTTATCTGTAACTTCTGGGATGCCTGTACCAAATTCTATAAAACCAAATGCTAATGTTGTTCATAAAACAATTCATCAAAATTGTACAAAGATAACACAAAAATAATAAGACATCATAATCAAAACAAAATCAATTGCTTTGATTGGTGTAGAACCGATTCTTTTTAATATAACAGATTGCTTAAACTCTATAATTGCTTCTGGTAAAATTTGAATTCCTGTTTGTAACACTTGGAATGTCATTATCCCAACTATTACATTCATAAATCCTGCACCAACATCAATTAATCCAAAAC
>JBOGBI010000021.1:0-41593 GCA_051656145.1 Mycoplasmoidaceae bacterium | reverse complement strand
TGGAAGAATTAAAAAAGGTGTAAAAGCAAAATTAATTATTTTAGATAAAAAATTAAATATTATTGATAAAACTTTTTAATCATTAAAAAAACTTCATAATGAAGTTTTAGTCATTTTTAATTAGAAAATTATTTATTTTGTTTTTATCTGCTTTTGATGCAGCTTCTTCATCAATAATTATTAAAACATTATTGTGTTCTCATAGTGCTGACATAGGTAAGTCACTATGAAATTCTTCTTTTTCAAAAAATGCTTTTATCGCATCTGATTTTTCTTTCCCAAAGGCAATAAGTAAAATTTTCTCTGATTCTAATATTGTTCCCAATCCCATAGACACAGCTCTTTTTGGAACATCATCTTTTGAATTAAAATACTTTGAATTTGATTCAATAGTGCTTTGTGCAAGATCAACTATTCTTGTTCTTGTATTTATTTCGCTGCCTGGTTCATTAAACCCAATATGTCCGTTAGTTCCTAAACCCAATAATTGAATATCTATGTTACCATATTTTCTTATTTTATCTTCGAACTTTTTATAGTCATCATTTGGTTTGTTTGCAAGAAGTGTTGGAAAAAAAGTTCTTTTTTTATTAATATTTGTTTTACTAAATAAGTTTTCATCCATATAATGTGCATAAGTATTTTTATAATCATCTTTTTTTATATCTAAGTACTCATCTAAATTGAAAGTTCTTATATTCTTTAAAGAAATATCGCCATTATTATATTTTTCTATTATTTTCTTATATGTTCCTAAAGGAGAACTACCTGTAGCAAGTCCTAGATTAGATTTCTTATTTTTTATCACTGTGTCTATGATTATTTGTGAAGCCAGTTCAGATATTTCATTTTCATCTTTACAAATTATTAATTTAATATTTTTCATTTTATGTCCAATCTTATATGATTATAATATTCTATTTTCATAAATATTTTTTATTTTTTTTATGTAGTGAAAAATAGATCCCTTTGAAATTTTCACTTTATATTTTCGATAGTATTCTTCTGAAATTTCCTTTAAAGAAAGATCATTATTTTCCATTCTTAGTTTACAAAAATTTTTTTCTTTTTGTGATAATTTATCAAATTCTTTTTCATTATTTATTATTCAAGAAATATAAGTTATTTGATCATTTGCAGCATTAACAGTTTTTTTTAAATTTGATATATCCAAATTATTTAATCTATGAACTTGATTAGTAAAATCTTTTGAAATTCTTTGATCCTCATATTTGAACATTGAATTTTGCGCGCTCATAAATTTTAAGATATCTGAAATATAGTTAGATTTTTTTATATATAAAATATATTTATCTTTTCTAACTAAAAGTTTTGATTCAATGTTAATACTTTTGAAAATTTTTTCTAATGTATCTTTTAATTCAATATTTTTTAGTTTAAATTCAATATGATATGTTCTACTGTTTGGAGAGTTGACACTTCCGCAACTTAAAAATAGTCCTGCAACATAAGCACGTGAGCAGCAATTTTTTTTGAAAATAATTTCATCAGTAAATAACTTTAAGTCTTTTTCTATTTTATTTAGATTTCCTCTAATTATCATCTTGTATAATGTAGAATTTTTAGGCATCTTTTTTTCTGAAAATAAAAATTCTTTATCAACATCATAAAGTTGAGTTAGTAATTTATAAATAAATCTCAAAATAAATGGAGATTGACTTAAAATTTCTCATTTTACTTCGCCATTAATAATACTAATTTCTAATGAATTTTTTAAATATGCAGATAATAAAGATCTAGCACAATGATTAGGAAAATCTAATAATGAAATTTCTTCTTTAACTTCTTTTGTAAATGTCATAATTATTAAAAAAAATAAAATTTATATATTATATAAATTTTAAATTAATTTTTCTTTTTCCATTACTTCAACAAGTGCATTCATTGCTTCTTCGCCATCAGAACCATCAATTATTATTTCGATTTCAGCATCTTTTTTTACACCAAGAGCCATTAAATTAATTATAGATTTTGCATTTGCTAATTTTCCATCATATTTAAATTCAATCTTAGAAACAAATTTAGAAGCAGTGTTTACAATTAAACTAGCTGGTCTTGCATGAATACCAATTGGGTCTATAATAATTATTTTTTTCGTTTGCATTTTTTAACTCCTTTTTGATATTTCAATTTATTATATAATATTAAATAAAATTTTAATTTAAAAATTACTTATATGCTGTATCTATTATTCAAAAGAATATATTTTCTAATCTTTCAGTTTCATTTTCTATACGAAAATCCAATAATGATAAATAAGTTCCTTCAGATGCAGTCATAACAAACCCACCTTGTATAAATATTACAATTGATAATAATCAAATTATAGTAAGAAGTAAAACAAAACCTAATGATAATGAAATAACAGATAATAATGTACCATTTTTAAAAAATAAAATTGATATTAATAAAAATAATAAAACTATTCCTATTGCAATTATAGAATAAATTATTCAAACATTTATACCTAGTCCTTCTAAAAAATGAAATATAAGTGCTCCATTAATTTCTTCAATAATATGTTGATCTGAAATTGGATTACCTAAAGCAACATTCATTGATATCATATTAACATTATAATAATTTAAAGTTGTATTTTGTAATATCAAAGTCAATAATGATATTATTATAAATAATGCAATAATAGCAACTAACCCAAATTTACAAAACTTATAAATTAAATTTTGTTTTTTACTAAAAGAATTGTTGTTATTTGTTTTAAAAATAAATTTGTTATATTTAGAATAAATAATTTTATTTTTAATTTCTGAATTTGCTTTTGAACTTGAAGCTAAGATATATAGTTGTTTTTTATTTTCTGACATCTTTTTAATTTCTTGTTTTTATCATTTAAAACACTTTTACACTATTATGTTTTAAAATAAAACTTAATTGTCATACATGTATAACAATTAAGTTTTTAGTAATTATCCTACTATTTCTATTATTCTCTTAAGAATTTCATTTAATCTTGCGGTTTCTTGATCAGAACGACTAGATAGTCCTGCTAAATAGTTACCTTCTCTTGCTATTGTAACTAATTCACCTTGTTCATTTATTACAAAAAAGAATAGTGACATTATAATAATAAGCAAAACAAAACCTAGTGCTAATGAAATAGCAGATAATAATGTTCCGTTTTTAAAAACTAAAATTGGTACTAAAGTAACTAACGAAATTATTCCTATTGCCATTATTGAATCAATTAATAATGAATTTATACTCAATCCTGTAAACTGCATTATATTTTTTGCATTCATCGCATCTATAACTTGTTGAGTCAAAGGACTGGGATTAAAAACATCGTTCATTGCTTTTATATTAACATTTAGACCAACTAAAGTATCCTTTTGTCATATTGTACTCATTCATAGAGATATCAATAAGAAGACAGTAAGAATTATAGCTAAACCAAATTTAGAA
Source organism: Mycoplasmoidaceae bacterium (assembly GCA_051656145.1). Lineage (GTDB taxonomy): Bacteria > Bacillota_I > Bacilli_A > Mycoplasmatales > Mycoplasmoidaceae > CAMREV01. Next base: position 38,149 of record JBOGBI010000021.1, on the reverse strand, counting down.
AAACTATAAATTGTGTTATGTTTTTTGCCAAAAGAGTTATTATTTGGAGTTTTAAAAATAAATTTATTATATTTAGAATAAATAATTTTTTCTTCTGGTTCTACAGGATTTTCTATAATATCCTTTTTTATTTCTGAAGATGATTTTGCATTTGAAATTGGAGAATCTCCTTTTTTAATTTCTTCTTTTTTATCTAAAGTTGAAATTTTTGATTTTTCTGAATCTAAATTTTTCTTTTCATTTAAAACAGAAGTAGTTTGTTCTTTATTTTTCTTCATCTTTTTCTCCTTTACTATCTTTATTTAAGGCTTCTTTTTTATGAATTAATTTTTGAAAAGCTGCTTTATATTCAATTTTAACTAATTCCTCATTGTTTTTTTTCGCTTTATTGTTTGCAAAGATAACAAAAGGAGTGTAGATTAAACAAGCGATTGTGAAGTTCATTAATGATAATATTATACCTTCTCAACTTGCAACAGCTAAGAATCCACCAATACCCACTGGAGAAGTAAATGGAATTTTTACAATAACTGGAGGAACTCATCCTAATTTTTCAATTGCTAATCATGTAATAACATATAGTATTGGTTGAATTAAAATAAATGGAATTGCATAAGAAATATTAAGAATTAATGGCACACCAAATATTAATGGTTCATTAATATTGAATAATGCTGAAGGACCACCAAATTTTAAGATTTCTCTTGTTTCTTTTCTTTTTGAAATAAATAGACCTACTAAAACAAATGCTAATGTAGCACCAACACCACCAAAGAATACAAATGCATCTAATGTTCCATCTGCCATAGCACTAGGAGTACCTTCAAGGTCTCCAGCAACAATTTGTTGGTTTCTTTCTAAGTATGTAAGTGTTAAAGGACCAAAAATTGCTAGTAGAACATTTGAACCATGAATACCAAAGAATCATAAGAAGGCAACAAAGAATGTGTAAACTAATCCAATAGCTAAAGTCGCACTAGTATCATTAGCTAATTCAATAAATGGAGCTTGTATGGCAAATGAAATTGCATGTCCAAAACCAAATGCATCACCAACACCATTAGCTGTACCAACACCTAAAGTTATTAAAAATGGAGCTTGTAAACCAACCATAATTAATAAGGTAAATACAGTTGGAAATAGTTTAGAAAATGATCTTGAAACTGCTTGAGGAACACCTGCTGGCATTTTTAGTTCTAATTTTTTGTTTTTTTCAAACATTGCAAATAATTCGACAGATAATAAAGCAGAAATAATAGAAACCAACATACCAGTAGTACCAAATAATCCAGGATCTCCATAAGTTAGAATCATAAATGAACCAAGGCCAACTAATGATGTAATAAACGGATCTTTAACTTGCTTAATTCTAGCGAATGAATAAGCAATAGTCAGTGTAATAAATATTGATAAGAAACTAAATATACCTTTTCAAATTGTATAAAATATAAATGTTCCTATTGTACTAATTTGTAAAGCTACTGAGTTTGGCGCAAACACTCAAACATCACTTGAATTTTTAATCATTTGACCATCAATACCTCAAGTTATTCATCCTAAGATTGATGTAGAAGCAGTATCTCATCATCCGAAAATAAATGTCATACAAATAACACCAAAAGATGCAGCAATAATTAAAGGAACTAATAAAGCAAATCCATCTCTTAAAGCAGCCATGTGTTTTTGCTCAGCAATCTTGCCCATGCTATTTAAAAATACATCTCATCCACTTTTAAATTGTGTTTTAAAATCCGATCTGTTTTGTTTCATGTTTATTCATTTCCTTTAAAAATTTGTTTTGTTTTTATGAAATACTATTTATAATATAACATAATTAGGATTAAAATATTGTATACTTTTATAAAAATATATGTATATATAAGGAAAAATGTTATTTGCAAGTTTAGTTTCGAAAATGGAACAACCAGATTTAGGAAATGTTTGAATATTAGCGCCAGTGATATTAATGGTAATATCAATTTTTTTACCATGTCTAATATGATTTATAAGAAATTTTTTAAGAATAGTATTAAATAAAAATTATGAAATATTAAATAGATCATTAAAATGAATTTTTTTATTTGGATTTATTATCTTTATTATTTCAATAATAATACTTTCTCTTGTAGTTAGTGGAGTGATAAAAAACTAATATGAAAACAAACTCAAATCAATTCGGAAAATATATTAATACTGGAAATAATTACAACTCAATGATTGATGAATATAGGAGAAATAAAATTTTATATTCTTCTAAAAAATTTAAAATTAATGAAGATGAATTATTTTTAATAATATCTAATGTAATAAAGAAAACTTTTAAAATAAAAAGAGATCTAGAACAAGGTTTAAAATTTAAATTCAAACAAGAAAATATGACTCTAGATTATGAATTTGAAAAATATAGTTTAGAAGAAAAAGAAATAATAATAACTTGAAAATTAGAAAATGATCAATATTGATTATATTTTAAAGTTAAAAAAAGTATGTCGAAATCTAAGGTTAACTATAAACAAGTTATATTTAGAAATAAAACTTTTTTCGGTTTCCAAGATCAGGTTGGATTATTCTATTATAAAATGAGCTTCAAAAAGAATATAAAACAATTTAACAACTCAATAAAACATTTAAAAAATAATCCTTAATAGGATTATTTTTTTTGCTTAAAACCAAATTTAGATCATGGCGGTATTAAATCGAGCAAGAATATTTCTTCATCAGAAATTTTTGCAACTACATTTTTTCTTTTTCTATCATTTAAATGATCTTTTTTTGATAAATGAAGTTCTCCTTTATATTGACCAAAATTATTATTACCAATTGTAATATATCCTTTTTTAATTAATTCAGGAGTAAAAGAAGGTTCAAAATTATTATCTTTATATTTTATTCTAGATTGTGTAGATCTAATTAAATAATCAGAAATATCCCCTCTATTAAAATGTTCTTCATTAAGAACTATTTGTCTTTCTATTTCTGTTGCTTCTTTATTAAAAACTATTTCTAATTCAAGAAAGTTTTTTAATTTTGATATGGATTTCAATTCTTCTTCTGATGCAAATGAGTTGCCAATAATGATATCATCTAAATCTTCTATCATCATCAAGTGTTTAACTTGTGTAGAAATTGGTAAATCTCTATGCATTTCTAAAGAACATAATCCATCCATAATTGGTCATGGACCATCTAAAGCAGAATGAGAAGTAACAAAAGCTGCTGTTCTTAAACCATATTCTTTAAATTGTTTACAACATTTTAGAAAATGTTCTAAAGATAATCCTGAATATCTCATAGGATAAAAGTTATGAGATCCAATTAATTTGTCTTTATTTGGTTTATATGACATTATATTATCAACATATTTTGTTCCGCTAGACATATTAATTTCAATATCTAAGTCAAATTTATTAAATGTTAGTTTTGATTCTTTAAAACCATCAAAACCAATATCTAATCTTATGCCTGTAGATCCTAATTCATAAAAAAATGAAAGATCATCATATGAAATTTTTAATTCATCAAAAACATTTGGAGCAATATCTAAAATAACTTCCATATTATTTTTTCTTGCTGCCGAAATAATTTCTTTAAAATCTTCAGCAATTTTTTCTTTTGTCTCTTTCACAGAAAGTAAACAAGTAAAAACTCTTTTGAATCCATACTTACTTGCTAGATTAATATAATTTATTATATCTTGCTTGTTTGCTTTTTCTGGATATACTGATATTCCTAACATTTTAATCCCTATTCTTTATCTGATATCTTTTTATGAAGATCAATTATTTCTTCAGCCATTAATAATAATGTTTGTGTTGAAAGTAATTGATCTTCAGCATGAATCAATAATAATGGAACATTAATACTTTTCATTTCTCTAGCTTCATGTTGAACTAAATCAGCATGAAATTTTTCTGCTTCAATCATTGTTTTTTCAGCGTTAGCCATATCTTCTTTTGCTTTTTTAAAATCATTTGATTTTGCTGCATAAATAGCTTCCATTGCATGAGATTTTGACATCCCAGCATAAGTTATTATTTGAAATGCTTTTTCAGCAAGAATTTTGTAACCAAATTTTTCTTCCATAATTAACTATTTTTCTAAATGTTCTAAAACAAGTTTAAAACATTCTTCTCCTTTTGCCATAGCATATATTTGTGGAGGGATAACAACCACTGGTTTTCCCTTTGCAATTTGTTTAAAATTTGCTTCCATAAATTTAACTTGAGGTCCTAAAAGAACTATATCATATTGATCAATTATAGCTTTTGCTTCTCCTGAAGCCTTTGCAATAACATCTACCTCTACATTTATTGAATTCGCATAATTTTTAATCGATTCTTCTAATAATGAAGTCGACATACCAGCTGAACATGCTAATAAAATTTTGTACATAAAAAAAATCCTTATATCTAATATATAAAAATTATACTTTATTTTTTAAAATTACAACACACCATAAAAAACATTTATAAAATATCTTTTAAATTTTTCTTTTGGAGTATAGAATTCGTTCAAATCATCTTTAGCAAAAAAATTTGAATTATTAATATCTTGTAAAAAACTATTTACTAAATGGGCATTTATTTTTTCTGATTTTACAATAATTGCGGTTTCAAAATTTATAAATAATGATCTCATATCTAAATTATTACTACCTAAAATAGCGACATCATCATCTATAATAATTGCTTTTGTATGAATGAATCCATTGTATTCATAAATTTTTATATTTGAATTTAGTAATTTTTCATACAAAAATCTATTTATTGATAAGATTATTTTTTTGTTGTCTGGTTTACCAGGCAAAATAATTCTTACATCAACTCCTGACATCGAAGCAGATATAAGCGATTCAATATATTCAGTACTTGATGCAAAATATGGGGTATATATTCAAATTCTTTTTTTAGCAATAGCATTATATTTAGTAATTATATTTTTGAATATTTTAAATTCAGAATATGGTTCTGATTGTAATATTTGTATTATTTCATTAGAGTTTTTTGCTTGATGTTTTTTTAAATCATTAATTTCATTAATTAGATTAGTATTAGATGATGTTCTTTTATTTGTTTCTTTATGTCAATCATAATAAAACTGTAGATTTATAGAATGAACACTTTCTCCTTCAATAATAAAATTAACATCACTTCAATAAAAATAACCTTTTTTTAAATTAATATATTCATCTCCAATATTTGAACCACCAGTTAAACAATATTTATTATCAACAATGATACCTTTTCTATGATTTCTAAAATTTGTATTTGGAACAAATTTCATTAATTTTGTGGAATTAAATACTGAGTATTCAATATTATTTTTTTTAAGTGTAGAAATAAATTTTCTATTAATTTTTTTGTGTGAACCAATATAGTCAAACATTACTTTTATTTTTATACCTTCTTTTGATTTTTTAACTAATTCATTTGTTAAAATATTTAATCAAATAGAATCTGATAATATATAAAATTCAATATTTATTGTTTTTTCTGCTTTTCTTATTAATTTTACAGTTTCTTCTACTAAATCTTTTTGTGCTATAAATTTTAAATTATTTTTTTCATAAATTGTAGAGTTTGAAATATTTAAAGCTGCTATCATTGGATCAGATTTATTTTTCTCTGAATATTCATTAGAAAAAGAAAAATCTTCTTTTGAGTAAATAACTTCTTTAGTTTTTTTCATTTTATCAATTGATTTAATTTCAAATGGCAATAGACCCATCAATAAAAAAGAAATAAGTCCTATTATTGGAATATTCAAAATAAAAAGTCAAGCAGACTTAACTTCATATCTTCTTTTTGAAAAGAAAATTATAAAAGAAAGAACTATTTGAAGAAAATAAATAATAGGTAGAATTCAATAAAATGCATTAATAGAAAAACCTTCTTCAAAAAAAATGAAAAAGATTGCTATTGAAATTGCAAGTACCAAAAGAGAGAATAAAGTCAATAATAATTTAACTGATCTTTTCATTTTTTATTGCCTAATTTCTCTAACATATTGTTTCAATACTTCAATAACCTTAGGATAATCCTTGTCAGAATTTAAAGAGAAGCCAGCTGCAAATTTATGACCACCTCCATTAAACATTTCTGCAATATTATTTATTGGAATATCATTACTTCTTATAGAACCCTTTCATCCCTGAGCATTTTCATCATAATATAATGTAGATCATATCTGTACGCCTCTTATATCATTTAAAATATGAACCATTGAAAATTGAACATGAATCCCAAATTTTTTATGAGCGCCCCTTGGTATCAACGCATATGCAACCATATCTTCAATCTTTGCTTTTTTAATTACATAAGATGAAAACATTATTTCTTTTTTATCTTTTGTGTAAATTGCATTGTGTATATTAGCTCTACTAAATCCAGTAGAAACTAATTTAGAAGTAACATGGTATGTAGAAGGTAGTGTATTATAGTGTAAAAATCTACCGGTGTCAGTAACGATTCCAGCATATAAATATGAAGCAGTTGTTGCAGAAAAAATTAGTTTTGATGCTAAAAATAACTCGGCCCACATCTGACAAGCTGCAGGATATGTTGGGTCAATTCATTCTGTTGAAGCAAAATTTTCTACTTCTGGATGATGGTCAACTCTAATTAGTTCTTTACATAATACATGCTTGCCAGAATAAACTCTAGCTGTGTTAGAAGTGTCAGAAACTATTCCAAGAGATTCATCTAAAAATGATTCTGAAATTGGCTCATGATCAGGAGAAAAAATCCCACCTAAATATTCATGATCTAATGTATCTAGTCCAATAACTTTTACATCTTTCCCTAAAAAGTTATCTTCTATAAATTGTTTTAATGCATAACAAGATCCAAGAGCATCAAAGTCTGGCCTTTCATGAAAAAATAAGGAAATTTTATTGTAATCTTTTATTTTTTTTAAAATTATTTTTTGTACATCTGTTAATTCAAAATTCATATTATGTCCTTATCATTTCTTTTATAGCAATTTCAATTAATTCATCTAAGTATTCTAATTCTTGTTCTAATTCTATTGTTTTTTCAATTTTGGGTTTTATTACTGGATTTTTTGGAACAAACATACTACATGTATCAGTGTGTGGAATAATTGATATTTCATATGTCCCAATAAATTTTGCAATATCTATTATTTCATTTTTAGAAAAAGTAATAAGTGGTCTCAAAACAATTGGTTCATTAATTGCATTAGAAGTACAATAAATACTATCAATTGTTTGAGAAGCAACTTGCCCAAGTGAATCACCTGTTGCAATAAAATCAGAATTAATAATTTTAGATACTTTTGAAGCTATTTTAAAAAATACTCTTCTCATCAAAATTATCTTATAACTTTCAAGCTTTATATGACTAATTTCATTCATTATTTTTGTTAAATTAACAATGTATAAAGACGATTTATTTATCTTGCTATTTAAAGTTATTTTTTTAACTAAACTTTTGGTCTTATTTAGGCTTTCCTCATTAGTATGAGGAGGTGTTATAAATGTTATATAGTCAACTGAAATACCTTTTCTTTGTAATAGATATCCAGCAACTGGTGAGTCTATACCGCCAGAAAGTAGAACCAAGGCTCTTCCATTTAATCCTATAGGTAATCCAGAAATTCCTCTTATTTTATCAGTGTAATAAATAAAATTATTTTTGTTTACTTCAATATTTATTATAAAATCAGGATTATGAACATCAACTAAATAATCTTTTCTATTTTTGATTATTAATCCGCCAATTAATTTTTTTAACGAATATGAATCAAGATCATATTTTTTGTCTTTTCTATTTACTTCTATTTTAAATGAACCTTTTTCAGTTAAATCATTTAAAATATTCTTTTTTAAAAGCTCAAAATCTCTATTAATTATTTTGCATGGAATTATAAAACTTATTCCAGGAATATACTTTAAAATATTTATAATTTCATCTTTGTAATTTTGATTTTCAAATGTAAGAACAAGTTTATCAAATTCAATTTTTGTTTTTATTTTAAAATCACTTAATGCTATTTTAATATTTTTATTTAAGGAATTAATGAAATTTTTTTTATTATTTCCTTTTAAATATAAGTCACCATATTTAATAAGGATTATATTATTCATATTTTTTATCCAAAAGCATATTATATTATTATATATGTTTATTAAAAAAATAAAAAATCTTTTTATTTTAAGTTTTAAAAGTATAATATCATAACTAAAATATATTTTATTTTAATAGTTAAGGAAAATATGAAAAAAAGAATTGTGATTAATAAAGACAAGTGTATTTCATGTGGAGCTTGTATTGTAACTTCTCCAAATCAAGCAATAAAATATGATGAAAATTTTAAAGCGGAAGTAATAGAAGAATTACTGGGAGAAGAAGATAATATAGTTGTTGAAGTTTGCCCTACTGAAGCAATTAGTATTGTTGATAAAAAAGAAGAAAAGTAAAATTATTATAAATCTATTAAAAATATGTTTATATATCTTTTTCTAATAAAAAAGATATATTTTTATATTAACATTATCATTAACTATATAATATTTAAATATTAAAGAAGGGGGACTTATGGAAAATTTAGATTCTAATAAAAAAGATTCTTGTTTAAAAAAGCAAATGCATTTCAATAATAATGATAACTTTTTTACTAGGTTAAAAAATAACTATGGAACTTTTGATATTGTTAATTATCTTTGTTTGCTTGGTTTAATTATTGGAATTATTTTGATTAGCTTTACAGCTAGGAAATTTATTGAATATGCATTAAATGATGAAGGATATAAAGTTTGATTTGGCATAATAGATAGATTTACCTACCAAAGCAATTGACTAGCGGTACTTTTTTTTATCTTATACTTTTTTAATCCAGGATTTCAGATATTTAAAGGAAATAAACTTTTAATTTCACTTATGGTTTATATATTCTTTACATTTTTTGGATACAACATTGTATTAGTGTTGATTTCGAAAGATAGAGGATATGTAGGTTCTGTTTTTAATGTTACAAATAATGTATGAACACATATATTAATGCCACTTTATTTTGTTTTCTTTGGATTAGTAAAACTTTGATTTAAACCAGATGGTGAATATAAATCATTTTGATCAACTCTTGCTACTGGAATGATATATCCAACAATATATTGTATTTATTTAATTTCAATTCCATTTATTTATAGAGTTGAAGTTGAAACAGGAGTTTATGAAACATATACAATATATGGAAATGCAACAAATACAAAAGATAGGCCCACTAGCTGAGCTTACATTATGATAATGTATTTAGTCTTCTTCCCAGGATCTTTTGGATTATTTTATTATTACAAAAACTTAGTTAATAAATTTAAAAAATAATTTTTATAAAAAAAATAAGAAGCTTAATGCTTCTTATTTTTTTATATTTTAGTATCAATTATATGTTTATATATCTTTATTTCTTAAAAAAGTGTTTTTTTCCAAAAATATTTTCATTAACTATATAATATATAGATATTATGGAAGGAGGACTTATGGAAAATTTAGATTCTAATAAAAAAGATGATTGATCAAAAAAGCAAATACATTTCAGTAATAACGATAACTTTTTTACTAGATTAAAAAAGAACTATGCAACTTTTGACATTGTTAATTATCTTTGTTTATTTGGTGTAATTAATGCAATAATTATAATTTGTTTTACAGGTTACGACTTCATTGACTTTGCATTAAATGATAAGGGTGATAAAGTATGATTTGGTATAATCGATAGATTTACAACTCAAAGTAATTGAATAGTAGCAGCTTTTTTTATTCTATACTTTTTTAATCCAGGATTTCAGATATTTAAAGGAAATAAATTTCTAGTATCATCCATGGCATATATATTCTTTACATTCTTCGGTTACAACATTATATTAGTTTTAATTTCAGGCGGTTATGGATATACTGGTAATGCATATGATATTTCAAGTAATGTATGATGACATATAATAATGCCACTATATTTTATATTATTTGGGTTAGTAAAACTTTGATTTAGACCAGATGGTGAATATAAATCATTCTGATCAACACTTGCTACTGGTATGATATATCCAACAATTTATACTATTTATGCAATTACAATTCCATTTATTTATAAAGAATTAAATGAAGCCGGAGAATATGTTACATATTCAGTATATGGATTTGCCACAAATACAAAAGATGAGCCAACTAGTTGAGCTTATGTTTGTGCATTGTACTTTATATTCTTTCCAGGATCACTTGCATTATTATACTACTATAAAAACTTAGTTAAAAAATTTAATAAAAGTAAAAAATCAGAAAATTAATTCTGATTTTTTTTATAACTATTTTTCAATAATAGTAAGAATTTTTTTATGAAAATCAAATTCTTTTTTTATGTCTTCTATTGTTGCATCTTTATTTCTTAAAACATCTCCAAGGTTTTTAACATATTTAGTAATTACACCATAGTAGATTCCAAAATATTTCTTTAATCTTTCATCATCTGTTACTACTATCAAAGAAGCTGATAGTCTTATATTAGATAATGCATTTATTTTTTCTTTGCTATTTCCAAAATAAATGACAGCATCATAATCAAAGTTAATGTTTTCAATTTCTCTTTCAGGAGATAATTTTTTAGCTATTTCAACTATTGAGTTACCATAAGGTTTTTTTGAAAATTCAGTTTTAGGAAAATAAACATTATAAGATCTTTTGTAATCAAATAATTCTTCAGCTTTTTTATCAATTGTTGACATTACTTTAACAGCATTTACTGGATATAAACCATTTGCAGTTTCTCCAGATAACATTGTAGAATCTGCTCCTCTTTCAACAGCAAAAAATACATCTGTAACTTCTGCTCTTGTTGGTTGAATTTTAGTTTCTAATGAATCTAACATTTGAGTTGCAACAATTACTGGTTTACCATTAAATCTACATGACTTAATCATATATTTTTCTCAGTACGGCACTTCATAATAAGGTATTTCAAGTCCAAGGTCTCCTCTAGCAATCATAATTGCATCTGATAATGAAATTATTTCATCAAGATTTTTAATTGATTGCATAGTTTCAATTTTAGAAATTATTTGAATTGATTCTCCACCAAATTTACTAGTTAAAGCTCTTATCTCTCTAACATTATCTCCAGTATTAACAAATGATGCAGCAATATAGTCAAAATTATTAACAATTGCAAACTTAATATCTTCAACTTCCTTATCAGTTATAAAGTCCATTGAGTAATCAGCATTTGGTAAATTAATTCTTTTATTTCCTTGTAGTTTATGACTATTTTTAGTTTCAACTATAATATAATGTTCTGAACTATTTATTTCTTTTGCTACAACTTCTAATTTTCCATCATCAATATAAATTGGATCATTAACATTTACATCTTTTTCCATGAAATAATTATCTGAAGAAGCATAAACAGCAAATTCTTTTTCATTTCCAACGAAATCTTTATTGTTAGTGTGAATTTTAATAACAGTACCTTGAGAAATATTAACTTCCCCGTCTTGAATTTTAGCAACTCTTATTTCAGGACCTTTTGTGTCTAATAGTAATGAAATATTAACATTTAATTCATCTGCTATTTCATTTACCAATTTTATTCTAATTGATTGTTCTTCGTGAGTTCCATGAGAAAAGTTAAGTCTGAAAACATTCACTCCTGCTTCAATTAATTCTCTAATTGTTTTTTTAGCTAATAATATTTTTTCAGCATTATCAGGATTATTAAAAGCATCTCAAGTAAATATTTTACCTGTTATTGATGGTCCTAATGTTGCAATTATTTTTGTTCTTTTTATATGTTTCATTTTTTTTCCTATATTTTATTTTTATTGTTAAATTTTGCTACTTCATTTTTTTTGCTTTTAATAACCATTTTATTAGCTTTATTAATTGGAGTATTTTTATACTTGAAGCCTTGATTACCAACTGATATACTATGTACACCTTTTAAAGCTAAATCCATTGCATAATTGGTTAGACCTGAAGATAGTTTTAAATCAAATGCTGTTGGTATTGATGCTCTTTGAGTATAACCTAAAACATTGATTCTTATTTTTTCTTTAATATTTTTATATACAAATTCTGAAATTTCATGTAAGGTTGGATTTCCATCAATTCCATATAGTAATTCGGAAACTAATATTACAATTGATTCTTTGTTTGTTTTTCTTATATTTTTTATTAGTTTTAAAATTTCTTCTTTTTTAAGAATATTTTTATTTGTTATTATGTAATCTGCTTCAGTACATAATCCTGCATCCAAAGTTAAATCTAAACAATTTCTTCCCATGATTTCTACAAAGCAAATAAAGTTATGTGATTCCATAGTTGATCTTATTTTATAAATATCATCTTTAATGCTATTTAATGCCGTATCAAATCCAATTGTAAAATCAGAAGAAGCGATATCATTATCAATTGTTCCTGGAAGAGCAATTATTTTAACTCCCATATTAGTTAATCTTTCAGCTCCTATATAGCTTCCATTACCACCACATACAAACAAATAATCTATTTCAAATTTCTTTAAATTTTTAATTGCTTGTTCTCTAATTGATTCTTCTTTAAATTCTGGAAATCTTGATGACTTTATTTTCGTACCTGGTAAATTTCAAATATGCATTGAATCTTTTAAAGTTGCTTTTTTTATTTCACCATCATATAAACCTTTGAAACCGTTGTAAACAAAGTATGGTTGAATATTTTCTTGTAAACATCTTTTTACAAATGTGGAAATAACTATATTCATTGATGAGCAATCTCCTCCAGATGTTAGTATTGCAAAATTTTTCTTTTTCATTAATTATCCTCTATTTTAAAAACCTATGTAAAAGTTATAAATTTTTTGGCCGCCATCTATTAATTTACATTTAGTACCAATTTGTTCATTTATATATTTTTGTATTTTTGAAACTTGATTTTCATTTGTTTCGATACCATAAATTAAATAGATACAAGCTACACTTTTCTTGCCAACAAGAAGTTTAATTGAATTTCTTGTAGCAAGTAATAAATCATCAGAAGCTGCTTTTATTTCTTTATTTATTATTCCAATATAATCATTTTTATTTACAACTAAACCATTCTTTGTTTTTATTGTTTTTGTAGAAGTGGAAACCATTGCACTATTTGAATTTTTTAAAGCTTTATCAAGAGTTTTACAATTTGTTTTAAAATCCTTTGAAGGATCAAATGACATTAATGTTAAATAAGATTCAGCAATATTTCTTGATTTTATTAAATGAATATTAAATTTAGAATCATTTAACTTAATTGCTTGTTCAGCACTTAGAATAATATTTGAGTCATCAACTATTATTATTATATTTTTAGCTCTTACTTCATTTATTTTATTGATAAAATCAGCAATTGAAGGGTTTCCATTTTTACTAGTATTTATATAAGTAGCAATTCCAAATTCTGATGTAAGAAATTTACCAATTTTTGTAGAAGGCACTGTACAAATAATTTGAGTAGTATTTTTTAATTTAAATTTTTTAAATACTTCTTCTGGAGATTTATCAGAAAATTTTTCTAAAAATTGTTCTGTCATATTTTCAATTTTAATTCTTAAAAATTCACCATAATTTTGTCCTAGTTGTAACATTTTATATGGATAATGAGTATGCATATGAACTTTAACTAAATCTTCATCTGTTACTAATACAACTGAATCACCAATCTCTAATAAATCAGCTTCAAATTTTTCTTTATTAAAATTAATTTTTTTTTCTTGTTCGGGAAATAATTTATAATTTAATTTACAAATAAATTCACAACAATAACCAAATCCTTCTTCAGATATTTCTTGTCTTTCAACAGTATTAATATAAGAAACTTTTTTTGTCTTAAGTAATAAAGTTTTATTTGCTTCACCTTTTGATATAGTTACATCTTCTAATGATTTTCCGTCAATAGCTTCTAACATACCTTCAAAAAAACATAGTAATCCATAAGCACCTGAATCGCAAACTCCAGCCTCTTTTAAAGCCGGTAACAAATTAGGAGTATCTTCAACAATCAATTTAGTTTCTTCCACGATGTAGTTAAAAACATCATGCATTGTTGTAAAATTACCTATTACTTTATCAATTTTTTCAGATAAAACTCTGATTACAGTAAGAATTGTACCTTCTACTGGATTTGATACTGAAGAATAAGATTTATTTTTTGCATCTTTTAAATGTTTAGGAATATCACTTACTTTAATTTCTGTTTGACCTTCTTTTAAAGATTCAAAGAAACCTCTAAAAATTTGAGAGAAAATAACGCCAGAATTTCCCCTAGCATTTAAAAGTAATTGTCTAGAAAATAATCTACTAAAATCATATATGTCATCAGAACTAAATGATTTTATAGCCTCGTATGCACCAGTTATAGAAATTTTCATATTTGTTCCAGTATCACCATCTGGTACTGGGAACACATTTAGTTCATTAATATATTCAAAATTATCAGAAATCTTTTTTGAACCATATTGAATCATCTTTATTAGGGTTGAATTATTTATTACTTTCATTTTTTTCTCCAAGGTCTAAATATACACAATTATATTTAAGTTGAAATTATTGTTTTTTGTTTTATCAACTAATTTAAATCTTAATTGATTTAATATTAATTTAGATGTTTCACTTATGTTTATGTTATCCATTAATTGAATTCTGATATTTATTTCATTACCTTTTATTTGGATATCTTTGTTTTCTGGTATTTTAACAATTCCAGGGATAATACTTAAATCACTTTTTATTATTTCTAATATTAATTTATTTGAAAACATAAATATCCTTATAAATTGATTTATTTTAAAAAAAATATATTTTAAATAAAATATAAAAATTTATAAAACAAATTTAATAAAATTATATATTATTTATCTTAAATATGTTATATTTATTATGGTTATTTTAAAAATAATTGGAGAACACAATGTCAAGAAAAGATCAGTTAACTGGTAAGGGTCCTTTAAGTGGTAATAAAAGATCTCATGCTATGAATCATTCTAAAAGAAGATGAAATCTTAATTTACAGAATGTAAAAATTATGGATAGCAACAATAAACCTATCACAGTTAAAGTTTCAGCAAGAACATTAAAAACATTAAAAAAACAAAATAGAGTTGTATTACATAACAAAACTATTTAGTTTTTTTTTCTACTCCAGAGTTTCATGATAATAAAATATTATTAATCATTTTTTCAAAAAAAGGAGTTACAGACATTACTATTGAAAATAAAAGTATTATTTGAATAGGTGTCTTTATTGATTCTTTTATTACTCTTGGAATTACATAGAACATTGCTCCATATTTTATAAAATTGTTATTTGATGGAAAAAATATTCTAGTATACTCAACAGCTGAAATTGTTCCTAAAAGAAATGAAAAAATTATTGCATTTAAGAATCCTATAGTTGTTAAGTACAAGAAAAGTCTATCAACTTTTTTTTTCTTTTTATAGAGGTAAAAAAAGAATATTTCATAAACTAAAACAAATAGAATGATAATCCCTATAGCTACATATTTATATACATCAAAAAAATCATTTTCTTCCAAATCATTTGAACCTTGAAATTTATTATTTGGTTGAGCATAAATTATTAAAATAATTAAAGTAAACAATGCAAATAAATAAAGTATTGATTTTGAAACTATTATTTCAGTTTTCATTTTTTCTTTATTTTTATTTATTAAATATATTGAGCCTAATATTCCTGACATCATACATAAAAGTGGTTCTTGAATTGCATATAAGTAAAATCAAGGAGAAGTCGGTTTAGCAAAATAACAAATTGTATCAGTTAATATTCCAGTAAAAAAACCAATAACAGGTCCAAATAATCATCCAATTATAATTATTGGTGTATGGGAAATTGATAATGTTAAACCAAATTGTGGTATAGGAATAGTAAAAAATTGCATTATTATCCTTAAAGCCACTAAAGAAGATAATAAAGCCATTAATATTGTTGATCTAAAAAAATTAATAGGATAAAAAGGAAATAAGAATATCTTAAAGGTATTCTTATTTTTAGATTCCAAAAATTTATTATTTAATAATTCCTTTTTCATGAATTTCTCTTTTATATTTTTCAGTTAATTCTTGAGTTAATTTTAAATCTTTTTTAGGTCTAACAACATAATTTATTATCATTGGTATTCCGAAAGATATAAGCAACAATGATAATGATAACATAATTCAATTTCAAGCTTTAAATAATTCAATATTTTCTTTAGTTGTGCCTGCATCAACATATTGCTTTATAATAGAATCAAGTTGACTTAATGGTTGAATACTCAAAGATAATAATAAAATTCCACCAAAAACAGACAAGCCTAATGATAAATTGCTAAGGTTATATTTAGCATTATCATTCTTAACTGGAATAAGGTACTTATAACCAGAAAAAATAAATAAACATATAAATATAATTATAAAAATCATTGTAAATGGATTTGAAAATAAAGTTAAATCTACAACTTCACCATCTTTATTAAGAAGTTTTAGTTTAGTCATTGAACCAACTATAACTATTGATAATAGTATTAATGATGCTAATATAATCATTACACCAATAACATATCTTAATATAGGAACAGCTTTTGGTTTACTATCAAAGAAATAGTATTTTCCACTTAACATATCTTCAGCAAGTCTTTTTTGAACCATCTGATTTAAAATGTTTTTTTTGTAGTCTTCATAATTACCATAATTGTATTCACCAGAAGATGTTGAATTTTCAGTAGTTTGAGTTTTTTCTTCTGTGCTTGAATTATTATCTTTTTTAATTTCTTCTGCAGTAAAAGACTCTAAATCTTTATGTGTTAAATTCTTAATAAAAACTCTAATGAAATTTATGTTGTCTTTTATATCAATTTCATTATCTAATTTTTCTTTTGAGAATTCGACTTTTTTGTTTAAATTGTTCAATATACCAGTGTATTTATCTAATAACGAAACTTTAGGTTTAATTTTATTTTCAAGTAATCTAAAATTGTTTAATAAAGTAGAAAAAGAATTATAAAATGTTTTGTCATTTAAGTTTTGCAATAACTCATTATTTGATAAAATCAAGTCTAAAACTTTTGAAATTTCATCATATAAACTAGTTTCAATTTTAGTATTTTTTTGTACTTTAGTTTCTTTCTTTTTTTCTTTTCTTTCTGCCATTTAAACCTCTAAAAGGAATCTTTTTAATTCTATGTAGGAATTAAAATTTTTCTTTTTTATATTTAGATCTATTTCAAATAAACCCAATAAGATGGAATTTATTTTAAATGAACTATTCAAATTTATTATATTATAAAATTTCTTTATTTTATATTGTTCTATATTTAATTTTTGATGTATATATTCAAGACTATTTGTTTTTTCAAAAATTTCAATATAATTTTTTAGATTAAATAATTGATCAGATATTACAGAAATAATTGTTTCAATTTTGTTTGAAGCAAATAATAAATTATCTAGACATTTAAACAAATCAACATAATTTTTATTAAGAAGAAATATTATTAAATCAAAAATATTTTCCTTTGAATAATCATATACAACATCCTTAATAATCTTTTCATCTATCATATTTATATTTAATAATGAAAGCTTATTTATTTCATTATCTATGATACTTGAATTAGGAATTAAAATTGAGTAAAGTAATTCGCAATTGGATATTTTAATTCCCTTATTATCTAATGATTGATTTATATAACTTTTCATTGTTAGGATATTAAGTTCAGGAGTAAAATCAATATTAATATTTTTTATTTTTGAAAGATTATTAGAATCAATTTTTTTAGATACATTAGTTAATATAATATTATTTTTATTTATGCTATTTAAAAATGAAATTTTTTCTTCATCTAGTTTTTCTAAAAATTTACAATTAGATATTACATAGTTTTCATTGGAAAAAAATAAGTTACTAGTGTTTATAATCTTTTCTATCTCATCATAGTTGTCTTCAAAAAACAAATGTTTTGTTTCATTATTATTATTGAAATGAATTTTTTTATAGATAAAATTTTTATCAGGAGAGTATATTATTTTCATATATGAATTATATAGAATATTTTGTCCAATTATTCATTTAGTTTTTTTGATAAAATTGAAAAAAAGATTATGTAAAAAATAGTTGTCATAATAATATTCCAATTATTAATATTTATTGTAAAGTTAAAATTTAAAAAAGTATTTAATAAAAAATATAAAGCATCATAAAAGGCTGAGAACATAAAATCAAAGTCTGTAATTAAAAAACAAAAAGTAGAAAATAAAAACAAATAACAAAAAATGCTTGAATAAAAAAATGAAAATAAAATACCAGTTATAGAAATGTATTCTGAAAATTGGCTAATTATTGGTATCAATAAAATATTAATAAAAATTGGTGAAAATAATTTTAATATTTTGTTGCTTCTTTTATATGTAATTAATATTAATAAATATGTCGCAAGATAACTCATTAAAAAAGAAAAACTAGTTAAAGCTAACGGACAAAAAAATAAAATTATTATTCCTGAAAGTGATAGCATCTGTAATGGATCATTTTTCTTATTTGGATTAGACATTAATAACAAAAAAATTGATGATCTTAATATTCCAAAATTAAAGTCTAAGTTATAATTTATTATTAATACAAAAATTGTTAATGCAATTATTCTTAAATAATAATTTTTTAGAACTATTTTAAAAATTTTTGATACAAAAGATAAGTGGTATCCGCTAACAACTATTAAATGTGAAATTGATAATTTTATAAATATTTCATATATATTGAAATTATCATTTTTTTTGATTCCAAATCCCATTAACAATATTATTGATTCGCTTTTATCACTATAATTTTCTCTAATAAAATTAATTGTTCAATCTCTAATTGAAAAAGAAAAAATTGAATCAATTCAGTCACCAAAATGTATTTTTGTATTTTTGTTGAAAAATAGTGAAAAATATATTAAAAATGCAATAAATATTGCTATCAACTTATTTTTTAAATCTATTTTGTAAAAAAACATATATCCTAAAACAAAAATCAATAATATTGGAGCTATTGTTGGTAGTATATAAAACATTAATATTGATTTTATAAAAAATAAAATTCAAAAATAATTAATTTTAAATTTTCTTTCCAACATAAATAAATACCTTCTGTATTTATTTATGTTGTATTAAATTATTTTTTGTATTGAGATTCTAATTCAATTAGTATTTTCTTATTAGAATTTAATTTATTTTTTTCAATATTAATTAGTTTTTCAGGCGCCTTTAAAATGTAGTTTTTATTACTTAAAATTTTTTCAGATCTTTCAATTTCGAATTTATATCTAGAAATTTCTTTTAAAAGATTTTCTTTTTCAGAATTATAAAAAACTTTTTTTTCATATAAATATTCGATTGTGAAATCATCAAAAACAAAAAAGTCATTTTTTAATATCAATTCTTTATCTTTAATTTCAATATTATTTATAAAAATATTTTCTATTTTTAAGAAATTTGAAAAATATTTTATATTATTTTTAAAAGTTTTATATATGTTTTTATCTAAAAAAAGATTTATTTTAATTTCATCTTTTTTATTTAATTTATTTTCTCATTTATATTTTCTTACTTGTTCAATAATTGACAATAAATCATCAACAACATTTTCTTTTGAATTTTTGTATTTAAGCGGATATTTCTCATTTAGAATAGATTTCTTATAATAAATAGAAATGTAAATTTTTTCTGATAAAAAGGGGCAAATTGGGTGAATAAGAGTCAATATTTTTTTAAAAATGTCTAAAACTAGATAATTAAAGTAACTATTATTTGTATCTAATTTTCACTTGTTTAATTCAATATATATTCCCGAAAAATCATTTTTAATAAATTTTAATAATTTTGAAGTTGCAACAACAAAGTTATATTTATCAAAATCTTTTTCATATTCTTTTATAAATTTATTAAACTTATTCATAATTCATTTATCAAAATAATCTGGTATTGATTTTGTGTCAATTTCTTTATTAATTATTTTCATTTCAATAAAATTAGCAATGTTTCATAATTTATTTAAAAATTTAGACATTGAAATAATTTTGTCTTCAGAATAAATTAAATCTTCACCTATTGTTGAAGAACTAATTAAAAATAACCTTAAAGAATCGGCTCCATATTTTTTTATAACTTCCATTGGATCTATTCCATTGTTTAAAGATTTAGACATTTTTCTACCTTGAGAATCCCTTACTAATCCATGTATAAAAACATCATGAAATGGAATAGATTTTTTTATTAATTCAGCAAATATCATCATTCTTGCAACTCAAAAGAAAATAATATCATAACCAGTTACCAAAAGATTGCTTGGAGTAAAATTATGATTTGTTAAAGAATTATTTGTAGCTAAAATTGGTCACATACCAGATGAAAATCATGTATCAAAAACATCATTATCTCTAACTCACTCTTTTCCTTTTGGAGGAGTAGTGCCAACATATATTTTATTATTCTTGCTATTGAATCATGCAGGTATTTGATGGCCTCATAATAATTGTCTAGAAATACATCAATCTTCTATTTTTTCTAATCAAGAAAAAAGATTTTCATCAAATCTTTTAGGAAAAAAAAATATTTTATTTTTAGATTTTTGATTTTCCTTAATTTTTTTAGAAATCTTTTCCATTCTCATAAATCATTGTAAAGATAATAATGGTTCAATTACTTCATTACTTCTTTCGGAGTAATTAATATTAGATTTCTGTATTTCTATTTTTTTAATAAAACCATTTTTTGTTAACTTTCCTACTAATAATTTTCTACAAATAAATCTATCTTTGCCTTTAAATTCTAAAGCATTTTCATTCATTGTCCCATCATAATTAATACATGAGATAAATTTTTGTTTGTATTTTTTGCCAATCTCATAATCATTAAAATCATGAGCTGGTGTACATTTCATTACACCTGTTCCATATTTTAAATCTACATAGTTATCTGAAATTATTTTTATTTTTTTGTTATTTGAAGGATTTATAGCAAATTTTCCAATTAATTTTGTATATCGTTTGTCTTTAGGATTTACAACTAAGCATGTGTCTGTAAACATAGTTTCTGGTCTTGTTGTAGCCACAACTAATTTCTTAGTTGAATTTTCAACTTTATAAAAAATATAATAGAGTTCATTTTCAACTTCTTTATTAATTAATTCTATGTTTGAAACTGCAGTTTGTAATTTTACATCCCAATTTACTAATTTATAATCTCTATAAATTAAACCTTGATTATAAAGATCAACAAATACTTTATTAACAAATTTTGAATTGTCCTTACTTAAAGTAAATTTCTCATTTTTATAATCAAGAGCAAATCCCATTTTTTTTCATTGATATCTAATATTATCTGCATTATTACTAGCTCATTTAGAAAGTTCATCAATAAATTCTTTTCTAGTAAATTTATCTTTTGAAATTTTGTTTTCTAATAAATAATTTTCAAACTTTGTTTGAGTTGCAATTCCAGCATGATCCATACCTGCTATTCATAAGGTATTAAAACCTTTAAGTTTTTTGTATCTAATCATTACATCTTGAATTGTTCCATCTCAAGCGTGGCCCAAATGAAGTATTCCAGTGATATTTGGGGGAGGTAAAATAATATAATAATTTGGTTTTTTATTATTCTTTTTATCAAATAATTTTGATTCAATTCAAAATTTAAATATTTCATCTTCAAATTTACTTGGGTTGAAAATTTTATCCATTATTTTTACCTATTTTTTAAAATTTCGTCTATCTTTTGTTCTAATAAATTTATTTGTAGACTTTTCTTTGCACTTAAAGGAATAAATAGATCTTTTGAAGTATTAAAGTACTTTGTAATTTTATTAATATTATTATCATAAAAACTTTTGCTTTGTTTATCTATTTTATTCAAAATAATATAATGATTATTAAATTTAGATTTTAAAAATCTTGCCATGCTTTGATCTCTATCAGTTAAGACATTGCAATCACAAATCTGAAATACAGCATAAAGATTTTTTCTATTAACTAAATATTCCTCAATCATTATATTAAGTTCTTCTTTTTTATCTTTGTTAACTTTTGCATATCCATAACCAGGTAAATCAATTAAACGATATTTACCAAAATCAAAGAAGTTGACTAATTGTGTTCTGCCTGGAGTATTTGATGTTCTTGAAATTTTTTGTTTTGCTAAAGCATTAATTAAAGTAGATTTACCAACATTAGATCTACCAATAAAACAAATTTCAATTTTATCATCATTGATTCATTCTGATTCCTTTGAAGCAGATTTTATAAAAGTTGCCATAAATTATTTAGCTTGTTTTTTAAATGATTCCATTATTTGTTTAATTTGCTTTTCAGTAGGTTTTCTACCCATTTGTTGATAAAGCATTCTTATTTGTTTCTCATTTATTGGTGGGTTATTTTTTAATTGTTTTTTAAAGTGCTTCATCGCAAAATAGTAGCCAGCAAAAGCTCCTAATGCTAATGAAATAGGTATTCCTAATCCTAAACCTAAACCTAATGCTAATTCCATTTAAAACTCCATACTAAAAATAATTATATATTAAAAATTGTAATATGATTATTAACTCTTAAATTACAAAAATTAAAATTGTAGAAATAATAACTAAAATAAAATGAATTATTAATGAAGCTCAAAATAAATTAGTAGTCTTATTTTTTCTTTTAGAAAGAAAAACTTTATATTCATCTGGATTTTCAATATTATTTTTAGCATCTATAGAAGAGAAATGTACTTTTTCCTTAATTTTTCATCCAAAAGACTTTTTTCACATTGAAAAAATATAGAATCTGCCATCTTGAAAAAAATCTTGTCTTCCAACTAATCATAGAATATCTAATCCAAAAGTAATATATGAAGCAATCACAAATGCATCTGTTCATTTAATTTTTTCATTTGGTACATAAATTCCTACAAGCAATAATGTTGTAAATAATAGTAAATTAAGTACTAATGGAACAATACCTGATGGTAATTTTCCATAATAATCTCTTTTATCATTTTCTTTATTACCATTGAATGTGGAAGTATCTCTTGTAATATGACTACCAGTTTTCATTATGCTCACTTATTAAATTGTTCTCGTGTAGCAAGAACTTCATGATCATTTTCAACTTTAATAAAATAAGGTTTATTTGAAATTGAATATGAATCAGCATAGTTAGAATTATCCTCAAATAAAGATAAATCTACATCCATTTTTCATAATTCAGGAACAGCCTTTAATAATGATTGTGTATAAGGGTGAATAGGATTTTTAAATATTTTATTAGTAGTTCCTTTTTCAACAATTTTACCATTATGCATTATTAGTACTTTATTACAAATATAATGAACCATTGAAATATCATGTGCAATAAATAAGAATGTTACTTTTCTTTTTTCACATAAATCTTTCATCATATTAACAACTTGAGCTTGAATAGAAACATCAAGAGCTGAAATAGCTTCATCTGCAATTATTATCTTAGGATCATTAATTAGTGCTCTTGCAATAACAATCCTTTGTCTTTGGCCACCAGAGAATTCATGTGGATATCTATAAGCATGTTCTTTTTTTAGTCCAACAGATTCTAATAGATCAAAAACCTTTTCTAAAATCATTATTTTTAAAAAGTCATTTCTATAAAAAAATAATTTAGCTTTGTTAGAAGAGCAAATTCTTTCTTCTATAAAATAATATTCAAGAATTTTTTTAAATTCAAAATCAATTAATTTAAATGAGGACATTTTATTTTTAAATTGTTCTCTCATTGATTTTGTATTTTTTTTAATTACTTGAGATGCATCTTTTTTTGAAAAGTTTGCTAATTCAGTTGGTCTAATTGCCAAAATATCTTTTATTATTAACTTTATTTTTTTAGTTAATATATCTTTTTTAATTTTAACTTCTTTTGATTCAATTTTAATTTTTGATTTAATTTCAGATAAATTATTTTTAACAAATTCATTGTGTTTTTTGTGTTTATCTTTTCTTAATAAATTTATTTCATCTTTTACTTTTTTAAAATCATTATTTTTTTGAATATATGATTCGCTAGTATAGAATGTTTTTTCTTGTTCTCTTTTTTTTGATTTTAATTTAGAAATTTCTTCAGAAATAATTGTTTTTTCAGATAAAAGATCATTGATTATAATTTCATTTTTTTGATCAATAATTTGTAATTTATTTTTAAAATCAATTAAACTCTTTCATAAACTATTTTCAATTTCTTTTTTTATTGATTCATAATCAATTGAATTCATTTTCTCTTCATAATTTTTAGAAAGATTTTCATTGAAAATACTTATGAATTTATCTTTAAAAAATTCATCAATAATATCTCTAATTTTTCTATATTCATTAATTAAATTTTCTTCATCAACATTCTCAAAATTTAAAAAATCTTTTAATATTTGTAATTTTAATTCATCTCTAATCAATGAAAGTTTTTGAAAATTATAATCCCTTTTAGTTTTAGATATTTTCATTCCATTATTATTTAATTTTATATGAATTTTTAAATCCTTAATTTCGCTTTTTACTAATCTATTGCTCTTAAAAAAAGCAATATCATTATTTATTTTTTTAAACTTATTTTTTAAATTATTAATACTATTTTCTTTATTACCAAAATCTGCTTTTGCTTCATCTAAATTATTTGAGTATTGGATATATTTTGAATAAGTTGGTTCTAAATTTTTTGATTTAATTTTTTTATCATATGATTCTATAATTTTTTTTGAATTTTCATACATATTATTAAGAATTTTAATAACTGGTTTTTGAGCTGTAATGTAATAATCAAGAACAGTTTCTAAATCAATGAAGGACTCATTTCAACTATCTTTATTAGTAAATTTCAAAACTTCAAGTTTTGAAATAGTTTCATTAATTATTTTTTTATACTCAATAAAATATTTATAAATATTTTCATATTTATTTTCACTTAGTTCAGATAACATTTCATATTCAAAAAGAAAATTAACTTTATGTCTTGATTCAATTATTTGAGCATTTTCTTTTTTTAATGATTTGTTGATTATTACTGGTTCAGAAATAATTTTTAAGATATTCATTTTCGGATTTAAAGAAGAAAGAGGATCTTGAAAAATCATTTGCATTGATCTGCATATTGCAAGGTTTTCTTGTTTATTAATTTTTTTATTAGAAATATTTTCATTAAATAATTTTATTTTACCGCTTGTAGCATCACAAAGTCTTATAATTGTTCTTCCAAGAGTAGTTTTACCACTTCCAGATTCACCAATTATACCTAAAAAATCACCTTCTAATACTTCGAAGGATATATTGTCTAATGCAATCTTATAGTTATTTCTATTTTCAAAAAATTTATTTAGATTTTCTATTTTTAGAATTGTCTTTTTTTCCACGTTTATCCTCCTTCTTTTTGTTGCTTATTGCACCAATAGCACTATTAATTTTTTTGACAACCTCACTTGGCACTGGTATGTTAGGACTTTGAGGATGAAGTAATCAAGTTGCAGCCTTATGAGTTTCTGAAATTTTGAACATTGGTGGTTGTTTCTCAAAATCTAATTTAATTGCATATTTATTTCTTGGAGCGAATGCATCACCTTTAATTGGGCTAATCATATTTGGAGGAGAACCAGGAATTAGTGTTAGTTTAGAATTAGTATGTGCATCAGGAATTGAAGAAATTAATGCTCATGTGTATGGATGTCTTGGGTTTGAAAATAATTCTCAAGTTTTTGCTTGTTCAACTATTTTACCAGCATACATAACATATATATAATCACAAAGGTTTGCAACTAATCCGATGTTATGTGAAATAAAAATAACAGCTACATTAAATTCTTTTGACATTTTTTTAATTAAATCAATAACTTTAGCTTGAACTGTAACATCTAATGCTGTTGTTGGTTCATCAGCAATTATTAATTTAGGTCTAGCAATTATTGCAATTGCAATAACTATTCTTTGTCTCATACCACCTGAAAATTCATGTGGGTAAAGATTTCACTTTTTTTCAACATCATCAATTCCGATATATTCTAAAATATCTCTACTTCTTTTATGAACTTCTTCTTTATTAATCATTTTTTTGTATGAGTCTTTTAATTTTTTTAATTCATTCTTTAATAAATTTTTTTCAGAAGTATATTGAATATTTTTTTTGTCTATATTTTTAACTTTTTCTTTAAACTTGTTTTTAATTAAAAAAACATCTCATTGATATTTTCTTTTTTGTGAAACTAAATATGCTTCAAAAACTTGATATTTAATTTTTTGAGTAGGATTTAAAGACATTAAAGGATCTTGTGGAATATAGCCAATTTGAGTTCCTCTAATAAAGTTAAAATCATTATTATGCAACTTTGATAAATCAATATTTTCAAATTGCATTTTTTTAGATTCGGTGATACTAAATTCATTAAAACCAACAAGTGATTTTAATGTAACTGATTTACCAGAACCAGATTCCCCAACCAATCCAACTATTTCACCTTCATTAATAGAAAAAGAAATATTTCTAACAGCTCTAATTAAACCCAATTTATTTTTAAAATATACAGAAAGGTTTTTCACTTCTAAAAGTTTTTGTGGCTTACCTGTTTTATTTTCAACAAATATATTATTTTTAATCATATTATTTACCAATTACCCTTGGGTCTAATGAATCATTAAATGCATTAGCAATTATTTGAGAACATAAAGTAATGATTACAATTATTAGTGTTGGAGCTAATAATAAATGAACATAACCTGTTTGTCTTGCTGTTTCAATCATTGTACCTAAACTAGCATCTGTTGGTGCTTTTAGTCCTAAAAACACTAATGAAGTTTCAAAGAAAATTATTTTTGGTATTTGGTTAACAAATCTAACCATTAACTTACCTGAAATATTTGGTAATAAATGAGTGAAAATTAATCTAGTTCTATTTGCGCCTAAAGTTTTTGATGCATTAATGAAGTCAGCATCTTTATATTTTAAAACAAATATTCTTGCAGTTGCAGCTGGTCAAATTCAACTTGTAAATATTAAAGCACCAGCAATAGTACCCATTGATAATCCTCCGCCAGAGAATGCAAGAGTGATAACTAAAATTCAAACAATTGTAGGAACTCCTGAAATAATTTCAACAACTCTCATCATAAATGTATCAATTGGTTTACCTGCATTGAATCCAGCAATAGCTCCATATATAGATCCAATTATTGTAGAAACTAATGAAACTAATAGTGCGATGAATAAAGAATTCGAAGTACTAATTCACAACATGTTCATTCAATCTCTACCTTGTGGTCCTGTTCCAAAAAATGGATAGTAACCAGCTAACATTGGTAGTTTATATGGATTAAATGTGACCTCATATAGACCATCACCCATTTGGTTAAAATCTAGATCACCATTTAGCGCAGTAAATCAAGCATCAAATCTCTCTTGAGACATTATTTGAGTTGTTGTACCATCTATTCCTAATCAAGGAATTCTTGGAGGCAAGAAACTAATAATATCTTTAAGTTCTGAAGTTATTGGAGAATTGATTGATGGTCCAAAAATAGGAACAAAAATTGAAGTTAATATTATTAAAATAAGAATTATTGAACAAAATACAGCAAATTTATTTGTAATAAATCTTTTATAAATATCAGTTAATTGATTTTGTGGTTTACCTAAAATTTCATTGTTGTTTAATAAATTTGAGTCAATTCTTTTAAATAGTTTTTTGTCAAATTCTTGAATCTCATTACAACTTACTTCAGGTTTAGCAAAATTTAAGTTATATTTATCTTCCTTTTTCGGAATAACCGCACTTTTTAATGCCTTCTTTTCAG
Organism: Mycoplasmoidaceae bacterium; assembly: GCA_051656145.1. Lineage (GTDB taxonomy): Bacteria > Bacillota_I > Bacilli_A > Mycoplasmatales > Mycoplasmoidaceae > CAMREV01. The sequence goes on along the minus strand of JBOGBI010000021.1, from coordinate 10,313 downwards.
CGATGATTTGAACTGGAGCAGTATATGAAATATCTTTTTTTCTTGCAAAATATGATTTAATTTGTTCAAGATATGAAGTACCTGATTTTTCAGCTAATTTTATTCTTGGATCAATAACTGTACTTAATGCATCAAATACTATTTGTAGCAAGAAATAAATACCTGAATAAAACAATGCAGAGAATAATACAATATAATACTCATTTGTTTGAACAGCATTTATTACTAGTACTGCTGTACCTGGTACATTAAAGAATTTTTCAATAATAATAGAACCAGAAATAATTAAAAGTAATGATGGTAATAGTGAATATAGAATCGGAATTGATGCATTTCTAAACGCATGTTTAAATACAACAACCTTAAAACTCATACCTTTTGATAATGCAGTTTTAATATATTCTTGTTTAAAAATTTCTACCAATTCATTTCTAGTGAAGTATACAGTAGCTGAAATAGAAGTCATTACCATTGAAGCAATTGGAATAATTAATGATAAAAGCATCTTTCCAACTGTGAAATCACTACTTCCAGGAACCACAACATTAGTTGGTAATCCTAGTGCTCCTGCAAACTGAATTAAATATAATGCTAATACGAATGAAGGAATAGACATGAAAAGTACAGAAAAAACATTTATGACTGTATCTTGTCATTTTCCTCTATTATATGCAGCAATTGTTCCGAATATTACACCCAAAATAGATGAAATAAGAAATGCTGGTAATGCTATCAACAATGTATATTTTACTGGTTCAATAAATTCATTAACAACATTCCCAGAGTTTCTAAAAATTACACCAAACTCACCTTTTGTAAATAATCTTCCTCAAAAGTTAAAGTACTGAACCAAGGGATTATCTAAAAGACCTAATGCTCTCAACCTAGCTAAGAAAGCTTCGTCTGTCTCATTTAATGCCTTTTCAATTGGATAACCTGGGATTAATTGCATAAGAAAAAATAATATTGTTAAAAGTACAATAAGTGTAATTAATGTATATAAAATTCTTTTTAGTACATATTTAAACATTTTTTCTCCCTAATTTTTATATTTTATTTTTTTTGAAATTGTTTAATTCAATTTTCTTTATAAGTATCTAGTGTTCTTCTTAAATAACCTATTTTTCCATTATTAGCTGCAGTTTCTCAATATGTATTTTTATCAATAAAACCATTTATTGGATCACCAATGTTTGTTAATGGCAAGTTATCACTTGATCTAAAATTTCCAAATGGAACTAAAGATTGTTGAAAAGATGCACTATTGTCTGGTAAGGCTAATGCTGACAATGAATATCAATCGATACATTGATTGATAGCATTTCTAATTTTTCAACTATTACCTTCTTGCCCTTCATTAAAATCTGCAACAATTGCCTTTTCATATTGAGGGGATACTAAGCTTTTAATTTGTTTATTACCTTTTGAATCTAAAATTGGTTCTAAGAAATCATCAACAATATAAATATTTGTATTGTAAGGTATTAAGTCTGATCTTGAATTAATTGAAACACCTTCGGTTCTAAATGAAGTTTTAAAATTATTAAATGCTTCTGAAATTAATGCAGAAGGAATATCAGATTTATCAATTTCACCAGTTTTGAATTGCTCATAAGTTACTTGTTGAGAGTAAGCTCCAGCATATTTCATTACAACATTTTTAATTTTTGGATTAGATCCAAATGGATGTTCAGTTAATGGATTATTATTAGAATTCAAAACTTCAAAATATTTTTCATTAATTGAAAATTCAATATCTTGCTCAGAAACATTTTTTACATAATAAGGACCAGCAGATCATCAAGATGTATAATTTCCTCTTTTTTCACCAGCGCCATATAAGGTATTAAAGTCTATATTATTTGGAATAAACTCACCTTTGTCATTAAATAACGAATCATTAGATGGAATATCAAAAATTGCTTTAACCTTATCATTTTCAATAGGAATTGGTTGAAAATATTGTTTAGATAATATATCTAAAAAATTTATGTTAGGGCTTGTTAAAACAAACTCAACAGTATTAAAATCACTTAATTTAGGAATATAGTTACCTTTAGCATCTTTAACTCAAAAACTAGGATTAGCTTCAATTGTTTTTTGAACATCTATATTCATTAAATCTAAATAATAACCATTAGTATTAATTCCAAGATCAACAGAAAGAACATACCCCATTAAAGCTCAAAAATAATCTTGTGCTTTTAACTTAGATACTTCTTCACCTCTATGGTTTAATCATGGAAAATTAGGTTCAATTGTAAACTTAATTCTATTTGAAGTTGTTAATGCTTGTTTATATTGTTCATTTATAATGATTTCATTATTTTCTAATTTATCTCTTTCTAAAACATAATTATTAATATTTGCATTATTAAAGAACTCTATTTTTGAAGCACCACTCATAAAAAATGAATGCTTTGGAGGTGTTCAAACATCTTCTCCATGTTGATTTTCACCAAATGTTCAATCTCCTACTATTTTTCAATCTACTAAACCATTAAATACTGATTGGAAAAACATATTATTGCTATCAGCATTAAATGCAGGATTATATGGAGTTCTATTTGTTGCAAATGGATCTTGTGGTGTTCATCATCTAAATAATTCACCATTGTTTGATGTTTGACCATCAATGTAATGTCAATCTCTAAAATTTAAGCCAGAAAATTCATTTGTTGGAGTCTTATAACCTTGTCTTGTTAAATGTCTAACTACAGTGCTTGGACCATTAGCAATTCATGGTAAACCTGAACTTTGATGATCCATTCAATTTACTAATCCTGCAGCTAAAGGTTGTTTAGTATCAACACTATTTAAATCAGCTCATAAAGTAATTGCATTTGATAATGCTGATCTAGCACCAGTTTTTGATGCTTTTGGATCTGCAGCAACAACCTTTCTATCCAAAGCTATTAAGTCATCAATACTTTGAAATAAATTTTCAGGTGTTACTCCCGATATTGGATTAATTGGATAAAATGAATTTTCTAAATGAGCCTTTAAAGAAGAACCTCAATTACTAACCATAAAAATAGAATTAAGAGGTCCATATTCTTCAGAATCCTCTGGAATATTCCCATTTTTACCAGAAGTCAAATATTTATATAAAGATGGTCATAAATTTGCGGTTTGGTAATTAGGAGCAAAATGCAAACCAACCCAAGTACCAATATTATGGTAATCAGGAGATCAAAACATACTAACCATTTCAGCATTTTTATTTCTGAAACCAGAATCTACAGTTTGATTAGTTCTAGGAATTAATTCAAAACCTAATCTACTATCCAAAGCATTCAATGCTTTATCAAATTCTACAAATCAAGAAAGCATTGAAGGTGTGTATTGCGTAGTTTGAGTAAGTGTGTAAAACTTAAATATTAGTTTTTCATCTGCAATTGTTTCATCTAAAGCTGACTTTAATACTCCTTTTTGTTCCTTTGTTATTTCATCATCGATTATGTATCTACTATCAACACTATCAGGTTTAGGAAATATATTTAAAAAAGTTAGAGCTATGAATGGAGAAGAAACAAGAATCAAAACTAATGAGTTTATCATTATTTTTTTCAATCTCATGATATACCTTTTTATTAAAATATAAATTAATTATATCAATTTAATAAAATTTATAATCACAAATATATGTTAATTTTATTGTTTACATAGCACAAAAATATAGTAAAATAAAAATATATTACATGTTTTTCGAAACAAATGGAGATACAAATGAATAGAAAAGGAAAAAAAGAACTTCTTAATAGTTGACAAAATATGTCAATTGAAGAAAGAGAAAATAAGCTTGCTGAACTTGAATCTAGTTTATCAGAGAAAAAGTTTAGAAAAATAGTAAAATCTTTACAAAAAATTGAAAATAGTTTGAAAGATGATTCAAATGATAATTTTGAAGAAAATGAAAACTATGAAAAGTCTTTCGAAGATACAAATTCTAATGAAAACAATGATGAAGAAAGCAATGAAGATAGTCAATTAGAAGAAGAAAAACATGAAGATATTTCTTCTGAAGATGAACATGTTAATGAGGACAAATTTTTTGAGGCTTCAATTGATGAAAATTTAGATGATGAATCATTAGTTGATGAAGAAATTTGAAATGATAATGATAGTTCAAATGTAGAAGATGAAGTATTAAGTCAAAATTGAGTTGTTGATGAAGATGAATTAAATGTTGAAACTAATTTTGATGATAATGTAGATTTAGAAAATCAAATGTTCGAATCAGAAAATAGCAAAGAATACATTCCAGTAGATTTTAATTCATTAAAAACTGATTCTAAAAAAGAACAAATTGGAAGTAATGAAAGAGCTTGAAATAAAAACAAAGATATTATTTATAGTCAAGAAGAACTAATCTATAGATTGTCAAATTCAACAAATATTAATGATGAAGAATATAGAATGTTGTTAATAAGTGCTCAAAAGAAAATTGAATTCATTCAATTATTAATTGAAAAATCAAGAGTTAAAAATGCTGCTTATAGTTATGACTTCTTAAACTCAATGTGTTGAAGAGTTGATAAAGCATTAAAAACATTCTTAGCTGCAAACAAAAGATAAAACAAAAAAAACAATATTGTTTTTTTTGTTATTTTATAAAAAATTAATATTAAAAGGAAATAAAAATGAAAAAAATAGCATTTGTTGTAGACGGTAGTTCTACTCTAACAGAAGATGAAATTAAAAAAAATGATGTAAATAGAATAACATTTAAAATAACAGAAAATGATACAAAAAGTTATAATGATTTACCAGAAGAAATAAATTATGAAAAAATTGATGAGCATCATAGAACAAATAACTTTTTAAAAACTTCATGTAGTGCTCTTGGTGAAGTTATGACTGTTATTGATAAACTTCTTCTAACAAATGATTTTGTTTTAATTTTCACAATAAATAAAACTTTATCTTCACAATATGATTCTATTAAAAGTCTTGAAAAAGAAGATGAATATAAAGGTAAGATATATGTTGTAGATACTCGTGCTCAATGTTATGGACTTGAATATATTTTATTAGAAAGCAAGAAAATGATTGATAGTGGAAAAAGTGTTGAAGAAGTAATTAAATTTGCTGAAGAAGCAAGTGATTACATACATACTTCTTTTGTTTCTGAATCATCTAAGCCAGCAACAGCTAGTGGTAGAATGTCAAAATTAATTCTTGGTAAAATGTTAGACAAAGCAAAATTAGTTCCTATACTAAATATGAATGATAAAATTGGTTTAAACACAATTGCTAATAAATATAATAAGGCATTGGAAAAAATGGTAGAAAAAATGCTAGATAGCGTTAATGAATCAGAAGGAAAAATTAAATTTATTTCAGTTTTTACTTCTCTATGCTCTGAAGATAAAAAAGAATTTTTTATACAAGAAGTTGTTAAACAATTTAAAGTAAGTAAAAGTGAAATATTAATGAAAAAGGTTCCACTAATTATTTTCTGTAATACAGGTAAAAATTCATTTGGTATAACAGTTGGAATTGATAAAAAATTTAAGAACTAATTATTCTTAAATTTTTTTTTATATTAATGTATAATTCTTTAAAATAATACTATTGTTATTTGAGAAATCAATAAAACCATTAATACCAATTATTACTCCTAATCTTATCTCATTAAATAAATTATTATTATTTTCATTAATAATTATTTTTGCAGTATTTGATGTTTTGTTAGATGAGTTTATTTCCATTTCAATATATTTATGATTTTTCATATTTTCAATATGAGTTATTAAACCAATTAATGCTACAAAGTTCATTTGCACCCCTTTACTTTTAATACATAAATAAATATAACAAAGTAACAAAAAAATAATCATAATTTGAGTACTGATTTATATCAAAATTATTTTAATAATAAAGCAATTGCAATGCAATAAATTTCAGAATGAGTAATACTTAAAGCTATATTTTCAAAATTACTACAATATGGTTTCCCATTTTCATCATTTAAAATTTCTATATTAATAAATAAAATATCTTTATTATTTAATGCTTTATAAACAGCTTCTTTTGCTGCTCATCTAGAAGCGACAAAAGAAATTTTCAAATCTTCACTTATTAGTGAAACAAATATATCTTTTTCTTTAATAGAAAGAATTTTATTCAAAAAAGATTGATTATTTAAATCTATTCTATTTTTTGAAATCATATCTATTCCCAAATTAAGAATATTATTTTTATTTATCATTCTTTGTGTTAGTGTAAGTTGCTTTTCATAAAGATAAATCTTTAATTATTTTTTGGTTTTTATAACCATCTTCTTTTAATTCAGAAAGTTCATGTTCCGCAACAAATCTTTTGTTTTCAATTTCTTCTAATTGTTTTCTAAGAGCAATGTTTTCTGATTCTAAATTTTTTCTAATGTTATAAGCATTCTCGTTTTCGTTTTCAAGGTATTTTATATATGATAAAACTGTATCAAAGAAAACATCTACTTGATATGCATCATAACCAGCCTTTAAATCTTTTCTAAATTTCTTATTAAGAATTTCTTCTCTCATATTTTTTATTTTATAATTCATAATTTTAAACCATCATATTATAATTATATAATAATTGGAGTTTTATGAGTAGTTCATTTTCTAAAAAAATAGATAAAAAACAAATTGACCTTATTCTTAAATATATGAGCTCTCATTTAAAAGAAAATAATAACGAAAACATATTATATTTTTTTTCTACAAAGAATTATAAAATGACAATTTATAATACAAATACGCTTTTAATTCAAGGAAGTGAATATGATAATGTTCTAAAAATGCTGAATATTAAAATTGAAAGTAGTAAATCAAATAATAAAATAAATAAAGATATTACTATTGGTACTGACGAATCTGGTAATGGAGATTTATTTGGTGGAGTTTCATTTGCAGCGGTTAAGATACCAAAAGAAAATAGAAAAAAATTAATCGAACTTGGTGTAGATGATTCTAAAAAACTTACTGATTCTTTCATGAAAAAAGTTTATCCTCAAGTATTAAATTTAACCATTAATGAAATATATGATATTGAACCAAAAAAATATAATGAGTTATATAGTAAATACAAAAATGTTAATACAATAAAAACATTTGGTCATAATAAGGTAATAAAGAAATTATATGAGGAAAATGATTTTGTAATTATTGATCAATATACAAATATAAATAGATTTAATGAGCAAATGAAAATTATAAATGAAAAATTAAATTATGAAATGCATTTGGAAACGAAAGCTGAGTCTAAATATCTTGAAGTAGCTTGTGCTTCAATTTTAGCAAGAGTTAGCTTTTTAAAACAAATTGAAAAAATTGAAAAAGATTTAACAATAAAAATTCCTCTAGGATCTGTTACATCAATTGTTAAACCTTCACTATTATTTTTAAAAGAAAATAATGTAGTATTAAATAAATATATTAAAGAACATTTTAAAACAAATAAGGAATAGTTATGAGTGAATGTTTATTTTGCAAAATTATAAATAAAGAAATACCTGCAAAGATTATTTATGAAGATGAAATGACAATGTGCATTCTAGATATAAATCCTATTTCTGATGGACATTGTATTGTGATGCCAAAAAAACATTTTGACTATTTTAGTGTCTGTGATGATGATTATCTAAAAGCAGTTACAAATACATCAAAAAAAGTTTCTAATATTATTAATAATTCTTCTCTTGGAAATGATGGAATAAATTATCTAGTAAATGAAAAAGTAAATGCTAATCAAGAAATTATGCATTTACATATGCACTTGATTCCTAAATTTGAAAAAAATGAAGGATTTGATATTTCTATAAAAAGAAATAATAAAAAAACAATTGATGAGAGTTATTCTATTCTCATTCATCAATTGTTTCTTAAATAATCATCACGTAATCCATTGTAATAAGGAACAAATTCTTCTGTTCTATATGAAACGTTTTTACGATAATTTGATTCATCCATAATATAAGTATCTGTTCTAAAAGATATATTGTATTTTTGCATTGGATCAATATAATTTTCTTCTTTATTTTTCCCTAAAAAGTATAATCTTTTTTTATCTTTAGCTCTTAATATTATTATTACTAAACAAAAAATAAGAAAAAGTAAGATTGATCCAAATAATACAGACATAACACCAATTCATCAATCAATTGGAGCAATATTCAATATACCTGTAGATTTAGAATCTTGATTTATAGCAATTTCTAAATTAGTATTTTTTATAAATTCTGAATTTAAAACTCAATCAATTGAAAAATAAAAAGATATTATTAAAGACACCAAGAAAATAATTAAAACCAAACTTTTAAAAATAAAATTCTTCTGTCTATTCATAATATCCTCATTTATTTAATTATAAGAAATTAAAAAATGAAAGTCAATTAATTAAATTAATTATTTATTTCTATTTTTACACCAGGGCCCATTGTAGATGAAACTGAAATATTTTGAATATAAGTTCCTTTTACAGTTGATGGTCTTTTAGATTTTAAGAAAGCTAATAAGAATTCGATATTCTCTTGGACTTTTTTCATATCACCAGAAGATTTACCAACTAGCATATGAATATTCCCATATGAATCTGTTCTATACTGAGAAACACCTTTTTGAAATTCTGCAATAGTTTTCTTTAAATCCGTAGTAACATTACCAATTTTTGGATTAGGCATTAAACCTCTTGGACCTAGTGCTTTACCTAATTTACTTAATTGGGGCATCATTTTAGGTGTAGTAATAATTAGATCAAAATCAATTCATCCAGATGAGATTTTATCAATTGTATCTTTTCCACCAGTAAAGTCTACGTTATATGTTTTTGCATCTTTTTCAGTTAATCCATCATCTAAAACTAAGATTCTATCTTTTTTACCAAAAAAATTTGGTAAAGTAATTGTTCCTCTTAATTGTTGCTCAGCTTTTGAAGTGTCTAGATTTAATTTAACTGCAATATCAATTGAAGAATCAAATTTAGTTTTAGAATTATCTTTAACTATTTTTAAAGCTTCATCAATTTTATAAGCTTTAGTTTTATCAAAGTTATATTTTTTAGCAGCCATTAGTGAACTCCTTTATTTCTTTTAGGAGTTAGGTCTACACCTGTAATTTGAATACCCATTTGTTTTGCAGTTCCTGCAATCATTCTTAATGCTGCTTCTTCAGTATTAGCATTTAAATCAGGAAGTTTGTATCTAGCTATTTCTAAAGCTTGTTCTTTAGAAATAGTAGCAACATGATCAGTTAGCTGATTTTTTCCTGCTTTTTGTATTTTAGCTGCTTTCTTTAAAAGAATAGAAGCTGGAGTTGTTTTAGTTTCAAATTTAAAACTTTTATCTTTGTATGCATAAATGACACATGGAATTACTTCTCCATTTTTGTCTTTTGTTTTATCATTAAATTGTCTTGTAAAGTCAGCCATGTTGATTCCAACTGAAGCTAATCCAGGACCAGGTTTTGCCTGACCTCCAATTAGTTCAATTTTTGCAACTCTAACTACTTTAGGATCTTTTATTGCCATAAATAAAATATTACCTTTCTTGTAATTATGTTTTTTAGGGTGGTAATCACGAAACATTAGTTTCTTCCACATTTTGTATAAAATATTAAAAATATACCTATTAAGTATAATATATTATGCTTAGTTTTGCTATATTTTTTTGAAAGTAAAAAACTTTTTTGTTGTCAATAAAAATATTATGTTTACAATTCATCTTATGTAAAAAGGAATTCATTTAAAACGAAACTTTCTATTTACAATAAATTCTCTTTTATTTTCTATAAATGCTTTCCTAATTGGTGAAAAAAATAGAAATCTTAAAGCCACTATTTCTTGAGCATCATTTTCAATTAAGTTTAATAAACATTGGTATTCTTGATCGACCCTTTTTAAGTCTCATTTTGAAGTAACTGTATTGCCTTCTCTTGAGATAAAATAATAACAAGTAATTTTACTTGTATGTTTTATACTTTTAGCATTCATAATTATTTGCGAAGTATAATTTCCATCTTGAAAAGGTATTCCTTCTACTAATTTTTTTAGTTTATAAAATACTTCTTTTTTTGCATATCAAGAAATAGGAATACTGATAGGAGACTGCTTTTGATATTTATTAGTAATGACTTTTTTAAATAAATATGGATATGAAAAAAATCTTCCTTTATTCTTGTTACCATATCATCTAGTATATGCACTAGATACAACATCATGATCATCACAAACTTCATTAATAATTTTAAAAGCATCTTTGCTTAAAAAATCATCTGCATCTAATATAGACACATAATCATTTTTAGCTAATTGTTTTTCTAAAACATAATTAA
>JBOGBI010000020.1:0-3749 GCA_051656145.1 Mycoplasmoidaceae bacterium | reverse complement strand
ATAAAAATATCAAACTTATGATTGATAAAATGAAAACTAATAAAATAAGTTTAATTAGTTTGCATACAAACTTTGATAAAAATAAATCAGGTATGAATTATCAGTTATCAAAAAAACTTAATTCTATTAACTCAAGAAAAGCCTTTGAAAATTCATATGGTAATATTTTTAAGATTAAAAAAGCAGTTAGCGAAGATAATCTATTAAAACTAATAAAATCAAGTTTAAATTGCGATTATGCAATTACAAATGAATTAAAATATAATAAAGATATTAAAACTATTTATATTTGTGGTGGAGCTGGTTCAAGTGAAGTTGAATACTTAATTAAACAAAATAAAAAAATTGATTGCTATATAACTGGTGAAATAAAATGACACCTATGAAACTATGCAACTGATTTAAATATAAAACTAATTGATGTTGGTCATGCAATTGAAAATGTTTTTTGTGAAACGATAAAAGATAAATTAAAAAATGAAAAAATTACATGTGAAATATTTCCAATAAAAAAACTAAAATTAGTTTAAATTTTATCTAATGGAATTATTTCCATTATTTTTAAACCTGAAGCAATAATTGATTTAATTGCGTGAATTAAATTTAATCTTTGTTGTGATATCTTTTTATCATCACTAATGATTTTTACATCAGAATAATATGAATGAAACATCGATGCTAATTTTAATAAATAGCTGTTTAATAAGTGAATTTCACAATTATTTGCTATTAAATCAATTAAACAAGGATAGTAAGCAATAGCATTTAGCAATTCTCTTTCTTTTTGATGAATTAGTAATGATGAATCAATTAAACTTATATCACTGTTTGAACTAGAAAGAACTTTTGTTATTCTAGCATTAGCATACATAACATAATAGATTGGATTAGAACTATCAGTTGATTTAGCTTTAGATACATCAATTTCTAAATGAGAGTTTGCTGATTGAGAAACTAAGTTTCATCTAGCAGAATCAACTCCAATTGATTCTATTAAATCATTTAATGTTAAACTTTGCCCTGATCTTTTAGACATCTTAAATGGTTCGCCATCTTTTGTTAGTTTAACCATTTGCATAATAACACCATTTAGTTTGTCTTTATATCCTAAACAATTACATGCAGCAGCAATTCTAACTATATAACTACCATGATCAGCACCTAATATATCGAAGATCTTATCATAATTCTTTCTTTTAAGTTTTTCATAATGATAACAAATATCAGGCATAAAGTAAGTTACTTCTTTATCGCTCTTAATTAAGACTCTGTCTTTGTCATCATTAAATTCTGTTGTTCTTAATCATAATGCACCATCTTTTTCATATGTATAGTTTTTTAGTTTATTAAGAGCGACTTCAATTAAATTATCATCAAAGATTTTTGATTCAGGATAATAGAAGTCAAAATTAACTCTAAAAGTTGATAAAGTATCTTTTATTTTTTCCATTAAATAAATTTTAGAAAAATCATTAATGATTTTTCTTTCTTCACTATTAATAATTTTTATACTATCAAATTCAGTATTTAAGAATTTATCATTGTATTTTTCTTTAAGTTCTTTAGCTACTCATTTTGGTTCTTCACCATGGTAAGAGTCTTCAGGCATTTCATTTTTAATATTAAATAGTTCTTTATATCTAATAAGCACAGCAACACCTAATCTATTTATTTGTGCTCCGCCATCATTAATATAATATTCACGATCAACAGAGATCCCATATTTTTCTCAAATATTTGCAAGTGTACTACCTAATGCAGCATTTCTTGCATGTCCAATATGTAATGAACCTGTTGGGTTTGCTGAAACAAATTCAATATTATAATAAATATCTTTTTTATCAAATTGTCCAAAGTTAGTTTCTTTTTGAATTGCTTCTTTAATTAGATTGTTATAATGCTCATCAGATAAGAATAAATTAATGAAACCAGGTTTAGTAACTTCTGTTTTTTTAATTTTATTTGAAGAAATATTTTTTGAAATTTCTTCAGCTAATTCCATAGGATTTCTTTTAAGATTTTTAGCTAAAACTAATGCAATGTTAGTAGAAAAATCTCCTCATTCATTATTTTTTGTTTTTTCAACAATAAAGTTTATTTTTTCAATATTGTTTTTTTCTAAATATGTTTCTAAAATATCATTTATTTCACAAATAATAGTTTTTTTCATTTGTATTCCTTAATTTATTTTATAATAAAAAAATTTATATATTTGATTTTTTAAGAAATATAATAATAAATTAGACATATATATAGTATGAATAAAATTAAAGAAAGAAATATTCTTTTAATATGATTAGAAAATACCTTTTATGAGTTGCATAAAAATAATTTAGATTGTGATTCTCAATTACATATTAAACAAACAGATAATTTTTATGAATTAAAAGAAAAGTGCAATATTTTAGGAATAAATTTAATTCAAATAAAAAGGGATAAATTATATAAAGAAAAAAATAAAAATTTGATTTGTTTTATAGAAATCGATTATAAAAAGCAATATTGTATTTTAAAAAGAATTGGAAACAAATATTTTATTACTACAAATATTAATAAATATAAATTTACTGAAAAAGAATTTTTAGAATTAAATATTCAAAAAATATGATCTTATCAAAAAGATAAAATAAACTATAAATTTTTAGAATTAAAAATTGATATTAAAAAATATAAATTTAAGTATACTTTAATAGTTTTTTTGATTAATATTAGCTTATTTTTAATAATGATTATTAATAACTTATACTTAAAAATAATTTTGCAAAATATTATTCCAAATCATGCAATGTTTGATCTTATATTTATTTCATTTTTCTTTTTATTACTTTTTATATTAAATATTTTTGTATCTTCTTTTTTGACATTTTATAAAAATAAAAATTTTCATAAAATTGCATTAAAATATTTTAATTATTTCTTAAATAATTCAATGATAAAAAATGAAAAATTTATTAAAGAAAATAGTCGTGAAAATATACTATTAAAGTTTAAATCAATCACTCCATTAATTCAAAAGAAAATATATGCATTTCCTGATTTTATTTCAAATTGTTTTATTCTTCTAAATACAATTATTTTTATATCAATAATTTCATATTTCTATTTATTAATATCTTTAATAAGTATTTTATTTTATTTGATAATATTTTTGTTAAATAACTGACATATTAAAAATATAGGAAATAAAAACAATTATTATGAGACTAAAATAGAAAATAAATTATATGACTTCATATATAGAATCAAGAATGAATGAAACTATAAAATTTTAAATGAAGAAAAAAATGAAATAATATACGAGACAGAAGAATTTCAAAATTTTACTTATGAAAATTTAAAAACAAAGGAAAAAATATCATTAATTGAAAAAATGGGAAATAAAATAATATTTTTTATATTCACTATTATTTCAGTATTCTTCATTGTTAATGGAACAAATGAATCATTCTCAGTTGGATTAATGATATATGTGTTTACATTAATAAATATAATTAGCGATTCTTCTAATGGAATATTTAATTTCATAGCAAACTTATCATTTTATAAAATACATGAAGATAATATTAACATTTTTTCAAAAGATATTATAAATATAAATAAAGGGGTTATTTTTGAAGAAAAAATAACAAGTATTAAAATACAAAATTTATCAGTTAAATATGATGATAAATACATTTTTAAAAACTTAAATAAGAAATTAGAAAATGATTTAATTATTTATGGAAAAAGTGGAGTTGGAAAAACTACTT
>JBOGBI010000019.1:0-2016 GCA_051656145.1 Mycoplasmoidaceae bacterium | reverse complement strand
AATAATGTTGATTTACCTACATTTGGTTTACCAACAATTGCTATTTTTTGCATTCTAAAAACTCATTAATCTTTGTTTGAACTTCAGAAGTAACATCAATTAAAGTTTTTTTTCTTGTTGAAATAACAAAAGCATCCTTCGCCTTTTTTAACGGATCTATTTTTCTATGTTTATCTTTTCAATCTCTTATTGCTGTTTCCTTAATAAGATAAAGTAAGCTATTTTTTTCTGATGTTTCTTCTAGCTCTTTTTGTCTTCTCTTAGCTCTTTCGATAACACTTGCTTTTAGATAGAATTTTAATTCAGCATCTTTTAAAACAACAGTTCCAATATCTCTACCTTCCATAATTACACTCTTATCTTTAGCAACATCTCTTAAAATATTATTTACATGCTCTCTAACTATAGGCAAAGATGAATATTTGCTAGCAAGTTTTGATATTTCATTTGTAAATAAAAACTCATTTATTCTTTTACCATCCTTAATTACTGATTCATTTTGAAATTTTAATTTATTAGAATCAAGAATTGATTTAATTAAATCAATATCATTTATATCCGTGCCTTTTAATATAAAGGCATATGCTCTATAAAGAATTCCAGAAGAAAGAAACAAAATATTATTTCTTTTAGCAATGGCCTTTGATAAAGAACTCTTTCCAGAACCAGATGGTCCGTCAATTGCGATTTTATATATCATTATATTATTCCTCCAATTAAAAATAGTATTATTCCTATAATAAATAAGATAAAGAAAAATGCTATTGCAACAAAATAAAATTTTTTCATATTTTGATTTCTTTTATCATTGTTATTATATGCTTTTATTTTACCAATAAATGGTTTATCATCTCTTAATTTTTTTGATTCTGTAACCATTTGTTCTATATGATTACTTACATCTTTCATTTCTCTTTTAAATACTTCTTGATTTTGTTTTTTAAAATTAATTTCATTCTCAATTTTTTTTATATCTCTGTAATTGAGATCGTTTTTAAGTAATGATTTAATTAAATCATCATGTGTAATATTTGAAGGTTCTATTTTTTTAACAGGGTTTTGTGATTCTAATAGAATTTTTGATATTTGCTTTAAATCATAAAAAGAAATTATTTCTTTTAAGTTAACTAAATAATTTGATCAATTGTCGTCATATACAATATCAATACTAAATAAGTCCACTTCTTCAATAGCTACCAATGAACTATCTATGTTTTTTAACTTTGACTCTAATTTTAATAATTCTTTATTATCTTTGTTTACTTTAGATAAAAAAGTATATTCTCTGTCAATTTGTTTTCTATATGACTTATATCTTTTTACTCTACTTTCACTCACTATTAAAAAAACCTTTATAATCAATATAATTATTATAGAGTAAAAAATGATATTAAAATATGAAAATTAGATTAATAACAATTGGTAAAATTAAAGATAAAGATTTGCAAATATTGATAAATTCTTATATTGAGAAAATAAACCATTATTGTAATATAGAAATAATTTCAATAAAAGAGGATAATTTTTTAAAAGATCCAAGTATTGAAGAGCAAAAAATAATTTTAAAAAATGAGTCTGAATCAATTAGAAAATATTTAATTGATTCATATAATATTTCTCTATGTATTGAAGGTAAGCAAGTTAATTCAATTGAATTTTCAAATAAAATTAAAAATTTAGAAGATATGAAAAATTATAAATATATAAATTTTATAATTGGTAGTTCATATGGTTTAGATAAAAAAATAAAAGATGAGTCTAGCGATCTTTTGTCTTTTTCTAAAATGACATTCACTCATCAAATGATGCAATATATTTTATTAGAGCAAATATTTAGAGCATTTAAAATAAATAAGAATGAAAAATACCATAAATAATTATTTTTTTATTGGTCTATAAGTAAATCTATGAAAATTTTTTATTGGACCATATTTATCAAGCGCATCTAAATGAATTTTTGTTCCATAACCTTTATTATTTTCAAAAAAATAATTAGGATATTTTTTAGACATTTTT
>JBOGBI010000018.1:0-11922 GCA_051656145.1 Mycoplasmoidaceae bacterium | reverse complement strand
TATAATGCTCCAATATCTCCTGCCTTTCTAAATGAAACAAATTCAGCTCCAGCATATAAAGCAGCAAATATTATAAAGTTAGCAAATGATTCATATAAGAATAATGGTTGTCTTAATTGTCCATTAATAATCATTCCCTTATATACTTCTGGCATAACTGCTTTTAATCATGCTAATTGTTCTGGTGAAGCTATTTCACCAAATACTTCTGCATTTACAAAGTTACCTCATCTACCAATTACTTGACCAATAAGAATACATGGTATCATACAGTCAGCATAAACAAATGTTGAAATTCTTTTTACTTTAACTTCGTCATTTAAACATGTTTTAACATTGTATTTGGCTGATTTAAGAATTAGAGGAAAATAGATCAATCCTCCAATTCCAGCAGCCATCACACCACCTTGTATAGCCATTCCTCCATTCCTAAAATTAAAAAAATCAGAAATGTCAATTTCACCAATTGCAGCCGCTCAGACTCTTGCGCCGATAATTGATAAAGGGATTGCCATAATTAGATAATATAAAATTGGTTCTGTTGGAATTCTATATCAAAAATGAGCTTTTAAAAAACCTGCTAAAGTTGCGATAGCAAAACCAATAAAAATGATAATACCATATCAAGCAACTTCAAAGTCACCAATTCTAAATGCTATATTATCTATATTGTTTGTAAATATTTCATATAATGAACCTGAGTCAAACATTTTTAATCTTCTTCTTTCATTTTTTTAAGAAATTCATTTGTAGAAAAATAACCAGATTTTTTTAATTTAAAATCGCCTACAATTGCTTCAATTATATCACCAATTTGTCTACCTGGAGAAATAGGGATTTTGTAATGAGGAATATCAATATTAAAAAATCTTTTGTATACATATTCTTTGCCAAGTCTTTCAAAAGTTTCTTCTCTAGTTACAGTTTTTAACTCAACAACAACATCTATTTTGCAATCTTTTTTAGTAACTTGAATACCATATAATTTATTTATGTTTAAAATACCTAATCCTCTAACTTCAATAAAATGACCAGTTTTTTTATTTGGTCTACCAACAATATCACTAAATAATTGTTTGTACTCTACAACATCATCTGCAATGAATAAATGACCTTTTTTAATTAATTCTAGAGTTATCTCTGATTTACCTAGTCCAGATTCACCAATTAGTAAAACTCCTATTCCATAAACTTCAACTAAATTTCCATGAATAGATTCATATTTACTTAATGAATCTATTAAAAATAAATTAGTAGAAGTATTAATATAACTACTAGCTTGATTTGATTTGATTAATGCTATGTCATATTTTTTAGCAGCATCTAAAATAATATCTTCATTAAATGACCTTGATAAAATAATCACTGGGGGTTCTAATTTGAAAAAATCATTAATTTTTTTATTTCTTGTTGCTTCATCAAAACTTAATAAATAATTATATTCATCTCTACCAAATAAAATAGCAGCAAATGATTCTTTTCTTGCAAAATAGCCAGAAAGCTCTAAACCAACTCTAGACATTCTTGTAGATCTTATATCTTTGCATCTACCAATATTTATTACTTTAAATTCTTCAAAATTTTTATCTATATCTTTTCAAGTTATTGAAATGTTTTCGTTTATCTTGTCCATTTATACCACCACCAAGATAGATACTCCAACAGCCATAATTAATCCAGGAATAAAACTGATATCATTATCTACAGTGTTTTCACCAAAAACTCCTCCAAGTCATAAACCACCAACAGTAATTAATGTAACACTAACTATTAATGAAAAAATAATTAATGAAATATAAATAAAAAATTTCTTTTTATTGTTTAAATAAAAATTATTTTTAGTTTTATAAATTGAAGTGAAAATAGGAATTCTATATTTTAAGTAAAAAGGAGTTTCTGAAGCTGCAGAATCAATATGGATATTTTCAATATTTTTTTGCTTCTTTGTTTCTACTTTTTGATCTTCAATTTTTGTCGAATAAACATCAATTGAATCAGCATGAATAGCTTTTTTATTTTTATCTTTTTTAGCCATATTATCTCATTTATATTTATATTATTATATCATTTATTTTTTAGCAATTATATTGATATTTTTATATTAAATTTTTTCATTAGATAAAATTGATCTTATTTTCTTCTCTTCATCTGGTAAAGGTGTTGAAAAGATTGTATTTAAAACATTATTTACAATATCACTTTTCATTATTTCAAAAAATCTATTACCATCTTCAATATAAAGATTTAAAGGGCTTTTTTGTTCATAAGCTCTTAAATTAACAGCTTCTTTTAATTTACTCATTCGATCTAAATGTTTTGTTCAAGCAGCATCAATGTTATAAATTAAAATATTATTAATTTGTTCTAATGTATTTAAATCTCTAAGAATTTGAGTTTTAGATTTAATAACAATTCTAAGAATTTTATTTAGTTTTATTTGAGCATGAATTTTTTCTAATTTTTCAAAATCTTTTGATTCAAAGAAATCAAATTTTAAAATATCTTTATTTAATCAATTAACAATTTTTTCACCATTAATAACTGCTGAATTATTTGCATCTAAAAATTCTTTTATTTTAGCTTCTGTGAATTCTTTTGACATATTAATTAAAATTTGATCACAATTCTCATTTAATAAAATTTGATCTCTTTGTTTATATATTAATTCCCTTTGTAAAGAAACAACATGTTCATAGTCCATTAAATTTTTTCTCATATCAAAATTAATACCTTCAACTTTTTTCTGAGTTTTATCTAATAAACGTGAAAAGAAAACTGAATCAAAGAATTCTTCACCTTCTAATTTTGTGCTAGCTTTTTCAAATCTATCTGTTGCAAATCTTTTAAATAGTGAATCTTCAAGAGAAGTAAAGAATCTTGAAGCGCCAGGATCACCTTGTCTTCCTGATCTACCTCTTAATTGATTATCAACCCTTCTTGATTCATGTCTTTCTGTACCAATAACATAAAGTCCACCAAGAGATTTAACTTCTTCATTAATTTTAATATCAGTACCTCTACCAGCCATATTTGTAGAAATTGTAATTGAACCTTTAATACCACCATTTTTAATGATCTCAGATTCTCTTTCATCATTCTTTGCATTTAAGATTTCATGAGGGATTTTATCCTCTGATAATCTTCTATGAAGTAACTCAGAATCATTAACAGAAGAAGTACCAACTAGAATTGGTTGTCCTGTTGCATGAATTCTTTTAATTTCGGCAATAACATGATTCCATTTTGCTTTTTTATTATTAAAAATATAATCAGGATAATCTTTTCTAATTATTGGCTTGTTAGTTGGAACTTTAATGACAATCATATTGTAAATTTTTAAGAATTCTTCTGCTTCAGTAAAAGCAGTACCTGAAACAGCTGCAATCTTTTTATATAATCTAAATAGTGATTGATAAGTTATTGTTGCTAAAATCTGATTTTCTGGATCAATTTTAACTCTTTCTTTTGCTTGAATGGCTTGGTGAAGTCCAGCATTATAACTTCTACCTTCTAATATTCTTCCAGTAAAAATATCTATTAAGAATATCTCATCATTCTTAACCATATATTCTCTACCTGCAGCAAAGATAAAGTTTGCCATTAAAGAGTTTGTTATTTTATGAACAATGTCAGCAGATTCAACTGAGTATAGATTTGTTAAATTGAAGTGTTTTTCAACTTTTTCAGCTCCTTCTTCTGATAAAAAGATTGTGTTAGATTCGCCATCAATGATGTAATCCTCATCTTTTAAAGTTTTAACAAAATTGTCCGCTTCAAGATAAAATTTACTCTCGTCTTTTGGCATACCAGAAATAATTAATGGTGTTCTTGCCTCGTCTATTAAAATTGAGTCACCTTCATCAATAATTGCAAAAGATAATGATCTAATTGATTTTCTAGAAATATTTTTAATCATATTATCTCTTAAGTAATCAAAACCTAATTCAGAATTGGTAGTATAAGTAATATCTTTATTGAACATTTCTTGTTTTGTACCTGGATTTAATTCTGAAGTATTATAACCAACAGTTATACCATAAGGTTCAAATGCAACTCTTGCAAACTCAGCATCTCTTTTAACCAGATATTCATTAACAGTTACAATGTGAACACCTTCTTTTTTTAAAGAGTTTAAAAAAGATGCAAGAAGGATAGTTAAAGTTTTACCCTCACCAGTGAACATTTCTGCAAAG
This sequence comes from Mycoplasmoidaceae bacterium, assembly GCA_051656145.1. Taxonomy (GTDB): domain Bacteria; phylum Bacillota_I; class Bacilli_A; order Mycoplasmatales; family Mycoplasmoidaceae; genus CAMREV01. The sequence continues at coordinate 7,729 of JBOGBI010000018.1, read as the reverse complement.
TCACCAGTGTGGATAATATAAGCACCCATTATTTGTACAGGGTGAGCAAATAAATTATGTTGTCTAAAAATGATTTCTCTAGCCATAGAAAAAGCATCAACTACAATATCATCAGTGCTAATTTTTCCTTCTGAAATTTGCTTAACTAGAAAAGAAACTCTTTCTTTTATTTCGTTTTGAGAAAGTTTTTTATACTCATCCTTATTAGCATCAACAGCTGATGCTATAATTTTTGCTTTATTAAGCAAACCAGGAGATTTAGCTTTTAATATACTTTTTTTCTTCTTTTTTTCCATTTTTTAACCTTAATTATTATATTACATAACTATAGAATTCGACCATCCTTTAGCCTAATTACTTTTGATGCATATTCTAATTCTTTGTCATTGTGTGTAATCATAATAATTGTTGTTTTATATACTGAGTTGATTGTTTTCAAAAGGTCAATAACATTTTTTGCATTATTTTCATCTAAAGCCGATGTTGGTTCATCAGCAAAGATAATTGGAGTCTTTTTTGCAATTGTTCTACCAATTGATACTCTTTGTTTTTGACCGCCTGATAATTTGTATGGCATTTTATTTTTAATATTAGTAAGTTCTAAATTTTCCAAAATTTCTTCAACTTTTAATTCATTGATATAATTATCATACTTAATTTTTCGTTTTTGTTTTTTACTTAAAAAACTCATAAAAGAACCTATAGAAATATTTTCCTCAACTGTTAGATTAGGAATTAAACCATAGTTTTGAAATATATATCCAATGTTTGCTAGTCTAAATTCTGTTAGATCCGATTCCTTCAATGTTGAAATATTTCAATTATTTACAACTATTTCACCATATGTTAATTTATCAACACCAGAGATTATATTCATTAAAGTTGTTTTACCACTACCTGATGCACCAACTAAAATAACAAAATCACCTCTCTTAATTGATAAATTTATATCTTTTAAGACATGGTTGTTTATTGATTTGCTTTCATAAATTTTATTTAGACCTTTTATATCTATAATTGAGTTGGCAGAGTTTTTTTTTAATGTTAATGTTCTTTTAATTTTTAAAATTTTTTTAACCTTTTTATAAATTGATCTTTCCTTATTCTTCATTAAGAAATTTTCTTTTTTATTTTCATCTTTAATTTTTTCAAATATTTTGTAATTAATTTTAGAAAAAATTAAATTAGTGTAGTTTTTATAGTTGGTAAAATCAATTTTTTCTAAAAGCTCTATTTCAATAATTAATTTTGAATAAAGACGGTTTCTATTTTGTTCTTCAATTTCTTTTTTAGTTAATAAAGAATTATTAAATTCACCAGAAAATATTTCTGCTTCTTTAATTTTGTTTTCAAATTCAGCTAAAAATTTATCATCTTCTTCGGACAATTTAATTTCTTCTATTTCCTGTTTTTTATTACTTTTTTTAGCAATATTATCCTGATTAATTTTTTTAGTTACTATTTTATCGTAATTTGAGATTTTTTCATTAATGACAATTTCTTTGTTATCATTTATCTCTCAATTTCTCTTTGTAATTTTAGGCATTTCCATATATAAAATTATACTTTATATATTAAAAAATAATAATGAATTTACACATATTTTTTTACATGTTTCATTATATGAAAGATTTTTGATATTAGACACCTCTTTAAATACTGATTCAATGTATAATGGAGAATTTTTTTTACCTCTAAAAGGTTCAGGTGTTAAATAAGGACTGTCAGTTTCTAATACAATATTATTTATGTCGATTTCAGAAACGACATGTCTTAATTCAAATGATTTTTTAAAAGTAATTATACCTGGAAATGATAGCATACAACCTAGTTGAACATATTGCTTAGCATAATCTAACTTATCTGAAAAGCAGTGAATTAAAACTTTAGAAAGTTTTCTTTCTTTTATTAATTTAATTGCATCTTCATGTGCTTCCCTAATATGTAACACTAATGGTAAATTATATTTTTTAGCAAGTTCAATGTGTTTTTCGAAAGAATAAAATTGCATTGAAATACATTTTGGATCTTTTTCTCTAAAATAATCTAAACCAGTTTCTCCAATCGCTTTAATGCAATCTAAATTATTTTTTATTAAATTATCAAGTTTAATTACATCATCATCAATTTCATTCTTTTTTAGTTTGCTAGCGTCATTGGGATGAATTCCAATAACAGCAAAAAAGTATTTAGGATTCAATCTAGCTATTTCAATTGCTCTAATTGAACTTTCTAAATCAACGCCAACAATATTTACATAAATTTCTTTTTCTATTGATTTTTTGATAATTATATCTAATTCTTCATTTGAGTATTCAAGGTTTAAATGTGCATGAGTATCGTAAAGCATTTTATTCCTTATTAGTTATTTTTCTTCTAAAGTTATATTCTGTTGTAATGATTTCATCAAGTGATTTTTTAGGTTTTCAATTTAAAATTGAATTTACTTTACTAGTATTTGCATAAAGTTTAGCAGGATCCCCTTCTCTTCTCGAACCTAATTCATAAGGAATTTTAACATTTAAAGTATCGATTGATTTCTTCAAAACTTCTAGAACTGTGTAACCTTCACCAGAACCTAAATTAAATATGTCTGACTTATTGTTCTTAATTGATCATTCAAGACCTATAATATGCGCTTCTACCAAATCTACAACATGCACGAAGTCTCTTAAACATGAGCCATCTTTAGTTTCATAATCAGTTCCCATAACAATAAATTTTTGATTATCAATTGCGCTTTTAACTACACATGGTAATAAGTGAGTTGGTTTTAAAGTTTTAATACCTATCTTTCCGTTCTCGTGTGTTCCTGCAACATTAAAATATCTAAATATTACATAGTTTGAGTTATTTGCGTTTGCTCAACCTCTTATTATTGCTTCTGCAGCTAATTTAGAATCACCATATGGATTAATTGGTTCCTTTGTGTCAGTTTCTAATATAGGTATATTTTTGGGTTCACCATAGACAGCAGCTGTTGAAGAAAAAACAAAATGTTTAATATTAAATTTAGTACAAACTCTTAGTAATATTTCAACACCATAAGTATTATTATTAAAATAATCTAAAGGTTTTAAAACACTTTCTGGAACAACTATTAAGCCAGCAAAATGAATTACTGATGAAATGTTTTTTTCAATTAAGAAAATTCTTTCTATTTCTTTTTCATCTCTTATATCTACTTTATAAAATTTTGCATCAGGATGAATATTAGATTCAAATCCTTTTGAAATATTATCAATGATAACAACATCATAACCTTTTTCGATAAGTGAATAAACTGCATGTGATCCAATATAACCAGCTCCGCCTGTAACTAATACTTTCATGTAAAATCCTTAATATTTTTAATTAATTTTATCATTTATAAAGTAATAAAAAAAATTATTTACCTAAGCAAAAATTTTTAAACAACTCATCTAATAAATCAAAATCTTTTTCTTCACCTAAAAATGTTTTTAATAGCTTGTATGAATATTCAAGAAAAGATATTATCAGATCTAATGATGCTTCTTCTTCAATTAATTCATTTGCCTTATCTAGATTATTATTAATATCTAATAAAATATTTTTTTCATAATCAGATGTAATAAAAAATTCACCATCATTATTTAATTTAAAAATATTAAATATTTCTTTTTTCAAATTATCTATTTTATTATTTTTAGCAGATATTTTAATTCCTTCTAAATTTGAATTATTATCTTCTAAATCTTCTTTATTTTTAACAATTATAAATTTAGAATGAATATTTTTATTAATTCAATCTAATTCATCTTTTGAGATAGAAATTGAGTTATCGATTACATATAAAATTAAATCTGCATTTTTTGATATTTCTACAGCCTTATTTATTCCTATATTTTCTATTTTATTATTTGAATCTCTAATTCCAGCAGTATCAATTATGTTAAAATTTAAGCCATCAATATTGATTGATTCTTTAATAAAATCTCTTGTTGTTCCAGGAATATCAGATACAATGGCTCTGTCCATTTTTAAAATAGCATTTAACAATGAAGATTTACCACTATTTGGTTTTCCCAAAATAACTAAATTAATTCCATTAAATAAATGATAGTTGTTGTTATAACTAGTTATTATTTCATTAATATCATTATATATTTCATTAATTGTTTTTTTAACTTCTTGACTTTTAACATCATGAACATCATAGTATTCAGGATAGTCAATGTTTACTTCTAAAGTTCCTATTATTTGAAACAATTTTTCTGAAATTAATCTAATTTTGTTTTTAGCATTTCCCAAAATAATATTCAATGATACATCTGTTTGAAAATCTGTTTTAGCATTAATTAAATAATTAATTGAATTAGCCTGTGAGATATCTAATTTATTATTTATAAATGCTTGTTTTGTAAATTCTCCTGGTTGTGCCATTATTGCTCCACTCTCTAAAATTAATTTAATAATTTTATTAACAATTATTAAATTTCCATGGCAATTAATTTCAATCAAATCTTCTCCTGTAAATGACTTGGGATTTGTAAATTTCATTAGCAAAACATCATCAATAATTTTGTTATTTTTTTTATTAATAATTTTGTTATTTTGAATAGAGTGACCAATTTTTTCGACTTTATTTACACAAATTTTATTAATAATATTGTATGTTTCTGGACCTGATAATCTAATTATATGAATAGTTGATTTCATTGGTGGTGTTGATAAAGCAACAATTGTATTCATTTTATCTCCTATGTTTAAATTAAACTAATTATTTTATTAAATAATAATATCTTGCTTAAATTAAATTTAATGTTACTTGCAATTTCTAATAGATTTTTTTTATTTTCAACTGTATTATCAATCATTAATGAATTAACTAGAATACCAATTTCTTTATATGAAAGTTTTTTAAATTGTGCTGAATAGTCTAAAACTTTTTTGTTATCGTTTAAATTATTTTTTAAGTTTAAATATAAATCAATAATTATATCTTTGTTTTTAGAATTAACAAAAGCTTTTATTTCATCTAATGAGAAAAAAGATTTTAAATAAAAGTCATGCATGTCCTTATTAATATTATCATTTAGATATTTTTCTACTTCATCTAGATTAGATATTGATCTTAATTCTTCACATCTACTATAAATTGTTGGTAAAACTTTATTTGAATTTCTACAAGTAAAAATACCAATTGTATTTGAAGGCGGCTCTTCAATAAATTTTAGAAGTGAATTAGCAGCTATTGTGCTTAATAATTCTATGTTTCTTATTATATAGAATTTATATCCAGCATTTTCTAAAGCAATTGAATAAAACTTTCTTTTTAATTCCCTAATTTCTTCAATCTTAATATCTTCAAAATAAAGATTGTGTTCAATGTAATCGTAATAATTATTATTATCTATTTTTTTATAATACAAATCTTTCTCATCTGTATGAAATAAAAAATCTTTGCAAATTTTTTTAATTAAATCATTTGTGTTAGAAAATTTTTTTTCAGAGATTATAAAAATATGATTGTTTTTATTAGTCATTTTCAATTCCAAATATTTTTTTTATTTCATCTCAAACTTGTTTGTACACTTCATCAAAACTTAGTTCTGCATTAATTATTATAAATTTGTTTGGATTTTGCTTAATAATTTCTTTATAACCATTATAAACTATTTCTTGGAACTCAAGGCATTCTAAATCAAATCTATTTTTTTCACGATCAGGATTAACAAAGATTCTTTTTTGAGCAATGCTTGGTTTAACATCAAAAAAGAAAGTAAAGTTAGGTTCAAAATTATTAGTAGAAAATATGTTTATTTCTTTAATTCAATTTATATCAATATTTTTTCCATAACCTTGATATGCAATAGATGAGTAAATAAAACGATCACAAAGAACATTAATTCCTTTTGATGTCTGTGGAACAATGAACTTATTAAAATGTTGAACTCTTGAAGCAGCAAATAATAAAGATTCAGCATACTTATCAACATCATCTTTATTGTTTAGTAAAATGTCTCTTATGTTTTCACATACTTTATTTTTTCCGCCTGGTTCTCTTGTTCTACAAACATTAATATTAAGCTGTTCAAGCTCTTTCATAACTTTGTTTAAGATAGTGGTTTTTCCTGAACCATCTGGACCTTCAAAAGTAATAAATAAACCACTTTTCATAATTATTCCTATATCTTATCAAAGTCTAAATATTTTTTTAGAGCTTTTGGCATAATAATATCACCATCTTTATTTTGATAATTTTCAACTATAGCAATTCACAATCGATCAATAGATAAACCAGTTCCATTTAATGTATGAACTAGTTCCTTTTTATTTTCAGAATTAGCAAATCTTATTTGCCCTCTTCTAGCTTGAAAGTCTTCGCAATTCGAGCAAGAAGATATTTCTCGATAATTATTATATGAAGGCATCCATACTTCAATATCAAAAGTCATTGCTGAGCCAAATCCTGTGTCACCAGAGCAAAGTTTCATTACTCGATATGGTAATTCTAATACATCTAAAATAGAGCAAGCTTGTTTTACCATTTCATCTAATGCCTTATATGAATTCATTGGGTCACAAATATTAACTAATTCTGTCTTAATAAATTGATGTTGTCTTAAAACTCCTTTAATGTCTTTACCAGCAGAGCCTGCTTCAGAACGAAAGTTATAAGAAGAGCTAGTAACCTTAATTGGTAGTTCTTTTTGATCTAAAATTTTATTACGAAATAAATTAGTTAATTGAACTTCAAGAGTCGGAGATAGATAATAATCTCTAAAATCAACTTGAAATAAATCGTCCTTAAATTTAGGTAATTGACCTGTAACTGATAAACTTTTTTCATTTAGTAATAATGGGAGAATATATTCTTCATACCCGCTTGCACTATGCATGTCTAATGTAAGCGATTGCAAAGCTCTTACTAACTTTGCGCCTTTGCCTTTATAAATTGAAAATCTACTTCCTGTTAGGGTACTTGAAGTCTCAAGGTCTAAAATATTTTTTTCATAACCAATATCTCAATGAGCCTTTGGAATAAAATCATTTGGAATTAAAACATTATTTTTTTTAAATAGTTCATTATCATTTTCATCTTTACCAGGCTTAATTGATGAGTGTAAAATATTTGGAATACTTAATAAAAGATTATCCAAATTATCTTTAATTTTATTTATCTCATTATTTTGATCACTAATTATTTTATTTAATGCATCAACTTCTTTTTTAGTTGAATTAGCTAAGTCTTGATTTTTTTGCGCGATATATTCGCCAATTTTTTTAGAAAGAACATTTCTTTTATTATTATTTTGTTCTAATAAAATATTGATTTTTCTAAATTTTTCATCTTCTTTAAGCAAAGAATCAACATCAAAATTAAAATTTCTTTTTTTTAATGAGTTTTTTAAAATATCTGGGTTTTCTCTAATTAATTTTAAGTTAATCATAATTAGCACCTTTTCTCTAATTTAAGTAAAAAAACAATAGTTTTATTATACTATTGTTTTTTATAATTTAAATAATGATTCTTTGTATTTTCTTTGCTTATGTTCATATTCTTTGAACTTATCTTTGTATTCATTTCTCATAGCTAATACATTTTGATAGTTATTTTGAAATTCAGCTTCTTGTTCCATAATAATTTCTTCATTTATTTTTCTAGCTTTTCATTTTTTTCAAAAAAACATTCTTGGATAAATAAATATTAATTCTCTTCTATTAAACATTTGTTGTTTCATTTCTGACATATATTCTAATTCGC
>JBOGBI010000017.1:0-9388 GCA_051656145.1 Mycoplasmoidaceae bacterium | reverse complement strand
AGGTATTGAAATAATAATACCAGCAATAATTGCAACAAAGTAAATACTCATAAATGAGAATGCATTAGTTGTATTTTTTAAACCTAAAATTTTCATCATACCAGCAATTTTTAATGAATCACTAATCAACATATAAATCATTAATCCTATTATTATTGTTGAAACTAAAATTATAATTAATAAAATTGTGATTTCTATAAAATTAGATGCATCAGAAACGTTTTGGAATAGACTTAATAAAGCATCGACAGATATAATATTATCTATAATGGAAACATAAGTTTGTTCGCCATATTTTTTCACAATTTTTTTTTGGAATTCTTTAGCTATTTCTAATTTCTTATCCTCTGTAAGACTAGCAAAATTAGGACTATCAATTATTTTTTGATCAATTCCTGTTATTTTTGAAGCTTGTATTAAATTTGAATATCTATCTTTCTGAAGGATTTGAAGAAAAGCGTTATTATCCGTTCTATCTTCTTTTGGATATAAACCACTAGGAGAATAAAGTGAAATTGTATTTGTAATTTGAACTACCTCTTCACTATTACTAAAAATAGCATTAAATGGTTCATCAGAATCTAATTCTGGATTATTTGGGTCTTTAAAATTCTTTTTAAGTGTATTCATGCCAGTTAATTCATTTGCATATTCTTGTAAAGTAAAAAACTCATTATCTTGAAAAGATTGACTAATACCAATAACAATTAAATTAAATTCAAAGTTTGAAAGACTTAAATCATCTTCATATCTATCTACATGATTATTAACATGTATTTTGATAGTATCTCTTTCTCTTAAATTAAATTCTTTTGCAGTAAATTCATTAATTACAATAGGATATAAATTTTTAGATTCATCATATTCAAATTTAATTAATCTATCTATTAAGTCAATGTTTTGTGAATTTAATAGCGAAACAAATTTCGTATCTTTTTTTATTCCATGCATTGAAAATTTATTTTTTGCTATATCAGTAACTTGTTCCTTATTTTCCTTGATAGAGAAATCTATATTAGTATATGTTTCATCTAAAATATTTTCCCCATCAGTCATTATAGGAACTTTGTTGTAATTTAGTGTGTAATTATTACTAGCAGAATTTATATTGCCATATGAATGAAGTAATAAACTAATAAATTCATGATTAATTAATAATGGTGAAAAACCAGACATAATCTTTCCCTTAGAAAGAATAAGATAGTCATTTTTATCATCTTCATCAACAACTAAATTTTTAAACGAATTAGGATCAGATTCTGTTGAATTTTCTGTAAATTTTTTTAATGATTCAGAAGCTTTTTGTTTTGGATTGAATTCTCCTGTTTTGGATTGACCAACTAATTCAACAATTTCAAATGTTGAATCATCAATAGTAAGACTTGACAATAATTCTTTGAAAGAATTATCTGCATAATTCTTTTGATTGCTTGGCATTAATCTAGCTGCAATCTCTCAAGGATTATTCCCTAAAATAGAGACATCAAGTAGAGGTCTATTTTGAGTTTTTTCCTTTAAATAATCAATTCTATTTTGACTTACAACATCTGCAGTTGATGGAAGGTGTCAATTACCATTTTCATATATAGTTTTAAATGTAGGATCTTTTATTGTAGGGTCATTAATATCTGTAATTTCATCAAAAATCTTGTAAGGTCCATTTACATCTCCTATAGTAATAAGAGAAGATCCTGGATTCACAGAAACAAAATCATCTAATTGCTCAGTTGTATAATTTTTTATATTTTGATATTTACCCTCAACTAATGTCATGCCTATACTATCAATTGGAACTCCATAGTATTGACCAGAAACATTTGTTGGACTAAATAATTTTAGATCATATTTATATTGCTTAGATTTAAAAGTACTAATTCTTGCATCTTCAAATTTACCATATGTAGAAGAAGCAAAAATTAATGATGTCATTACTAGTGATGTCATAATAGAAAGTAAAAGTAATTTTGAAATAGAATGGTATGCCAATGAAACTCTAAATTTATTAAGTGGGTTTGAACTCTTAAATATTTTTTTAGAACCTTCAGAAAGAAGATTTCCTTTATATTGAGCATCACTTTTCATTAAATAAACATTGTCACCTCTCAAAGAGAATAATGTGATTATTGATGTGATTAATGAATAAAATAAAACTAAACCAATTACAAAAATAGAAAATGAAGCTGCATTAAATGATGTGTAATTTACAGGTAGCGTTCAAAAACTTCCAAAAATAAGCATTGCTGGACTTTGTAATATAAGCCCTAATGTAAATCCAATAGATGTGCCTATGACAATTAAAAGTCCCATACAAATAATCATAGGTAATACAATGTCTCATTTTTTATATCCATTAGCTTGTAATACACCTAAATTAACTTTATTAAGATCTAAGAATCTTTTAATAAATAGTATTGAAATAACTATTGAAATAACTGTGATAAATGATGTTAAGAAGTAGGAAACCAATGTAATTATGTTCATTACATTGGGAATATAAATAACTCTTAATGCAGATGGAGTAATTGTGTTGCTTAAATCATCTGCAAAAAAAGCTGCTTGCATGTTACTTGGTCAATCCATTAATGTTCTAGATAAGTTATTAATTTCTTTAAGGACTGCCCCTTTGTCTTTAACATTTGTATCAAATTTTCCAAGAATCATTGTTTCTAATTCAGAATTTCTAAATGAATCTTGAACTTTTAAAAATCCAGCATTATTTGTATAGAAAAAAACTTCTGTTGCAAGATTTGGAATCATTCTTTGATTTGAAAGGACAGGATATATGAAATCTGGTGATATACCAGATCCAAGTATTATATAATCAATGCTATCAATACTTATTTTAAATCTTTCATCTATTGTTGAAAATCATTTTAAAAAGTCACTTTGAGAATCATTTTGGTGAAGCATTCATTCTGAATATGAAAATATTTCTTTTTTATTTTTTGAAAGGTATTGAGGTGTGACCACTGCTTCAAAAGAACTTTTGTCTTCAATTACTCCGGTCAATGGTAATATTGAATTTTCATCGAAAGTAATAGAAAAGCCTTTTTCTTTATAAAATCTATTATTTATAATTTTTTTAAAATTACTTTGGCCACTTCTAGCTAATCCATTTTCACTATTTGGTAGGCCTGGAGGAATAGAAATTGTTCAAGGGTCAGCATCTGGACTTTCTTTTAAAATTTTATTAAATGCATTATATTGATTATTTCTTGAAATATCCGTTCAATCAACATTAACTAATATATCAACAATTTTTCTCCCTGCTTGAATATCATTAGATTTATCATCTAAATCTGAATAATAAGAAAAAACACCAGAAAAAGCTGGGTTTGCTTCAGAAAGATTGCTACCTTCAAATAAAACAATTTGATCTATTAAATTTTTTCTATCACTTTCGATTACTTTATAAAAAATATTTTGTTTATTTGTTGGAATATTTATAGATTTAAAATTTCTTAAAGATGTAGGGGTTTTGTTTTCAATATCATAAATATATTGAACAGGCATATAGTTAGTAGTTAAAGTTTCTAATTTTAACAATTGATCATTAATTGAATTAGAAACTAAATTATTTATTTCTAAATCTAATGGTGGTGTATCATGATTTAGTGAAATATAAGTGTTTTCTTCAAAAAGAAATTTATTCTGTGAAAAAAACTCATGAGAAGTTTCTCCATTTAATTTTCAAGATTTATAATCATTAAAAATTTTTGCATATGAATTTGTTCAGACATTTTCATTGTTAGGGCCAGTATTAGGAGTTATTTTGTAAGTATAGGTTTTTTCCACATCATCATATAACCCACTACCAGACACAAGAGCATAATTAGAATTACCAAGAGTGAATCTTTCGTTAATGACAAAATCATGTAGGTTACCATTCTTAGTTACTCTCTGATAAGATGCATTAAGATTATTTGTTGCATTATTTAAAGTTGTAAATACTGCAGACGAAAATAAAACTAACATTATCATCCCAAGAACAGACAATAAGTTTTTAGTGAAAAATTTTATTATTGATTTTGTTATTATCTTTTTCTTTTGCATCACAAACCTATTTAAATAAATAATACCATTTTTTTATCTAAATTATGCAAAAATATGTTAATTTTTTAACTATTACTATGTAATAGTTAAATCTTATTATTTTTTAACCATGAAAAAACATAAATTCATCAGATTATTTTTTAACTAAATTTTGTTATAAAATGCTTTTATTACATAATTAATTATGTAATTAATTACATATAAAGGTTGTTCTGTTAATAATTATATTAAAGTAATTAATTACGTAATTAGTTATATAAAAAACATAACAATAATAAAATATATAACTACATAATTAATTACGTAATTAAAAATGTTATTAAAAAAAATAATTAATGGTGGTATAATTAATTACGTAATTAAAAATAAGGGAAATCATGATTATAAGCGTAGTGAATAATAAAGGAGGGGTTCTAAAAACAACATTAGCGACAAATGTGGCAGCTGCTTTCTCTTTAAACAAAAAAAGAACTATAATAGTCGATCTTGACGGGCAAGGAAATGTATCTGCTACATTTGGTAAGAATCCTTATACATTGACAAAAACAGTTGTTGAAGTTTTAAAGGGTGAATGTGAATTAGAAGAAGCAATAATCAAAGAAAGAGAATTTTTACATATACTACCAAGTAATGATGAATTGAACTTCTTTGACATATTTATATCAAATGGAGAGTTAAAGCCAGAATCTTTAAAAAGAATTATACATTCATTAGAAGAAAAATATGATTACATAATAATTGACACACCACCAATGATGTCTACAATTGTCTCAATTGTATTATCAGTTAGTAATGTAACACTAATACCATTTGAACCTGATCAATATGCAATACTTGGACTTAGAAGAGTTGTTGAAGCTTCTAAAATGATTATTGAAAAAGGTAATAAAGATTTAATTGTTATTGCTATACCTACTAAAGTTAATCAAAGGGTAACAATCCATAATGAAATAATTGAAAAATCAATTAAACCTAAGCTGAATTCTCAAGGGATACCTGTAACAACTAATTTTGTTAGTCAATCAACAAAATCTACTGCTGCTGTAGGATATGAAAGAGTTCCAATAACATTAAGTATACAAAAAAGTAAGTTCCAACTTGAGTACTTAGAAATAACAAGAGAAATAATGGAAATTATAAGGGGAATTAAAATTGAGCAAAAGAAAATTTAAATTTGTTGACTTAGCAGATGATGAGTACATAGAAGAAGAAATTGTTAATCAAAAAGAATTAAAAAATGTAAATCAAATTGAATCTGAAAAAGTTTTAGAAGATAAAAAAATATTTATTGAGCCTATTATTAAAGAAGAAGTAAAATTTGAAGCAATTGAAGAGACAAGAATAGCTATTGAGCCTAAGATTTATAATGTTGAAAAAATAAATAATATTCCAGATTTAAAACCTGAAATATTAGAAACAAAAAAAAATAATAAAAAAGATAAATATATAGTAAATAAAAATGAAAAAGTTGATGTTTTTTTTAAGGAAAAAGAAAAACTAGATGTCAAAACAAATATTTATCTAAAAAAAGATAATTATGCAAGAATAGAGGAGTTATACAAATCTACTGGAAACAGCAGGTCTTCTATAATAAACAAATTAATTGAAATAGCGTTGAATAAAATAGATGAAAATTAATTATTGTCTATAAAAATTGTTGCAGATAATAATTTCTGATTATCATCCATATTAATCATTTTAACACCTGAAGTAGATCTTCCAATTACTCTAATTTGAGAAAGTGAAATTCTATTTATTTTTCCTGATGAAGTTAGCATTAATAAATCTTCATTTCCATTAACAACATTAGAGAAAATCATATTTCCAGTTTTGTCATTTATTCTTAATGATATAACACCTTTTGATCCTCTTTTTGTAAGTCTATAAGTATCAATATTTGATAGTTTACCAAAACCATTTTCCCCTATAGAAAGCATTAAGTTTCCTGAGCTTGATGATGAAGCACCTGTAACTAAATGATTAGGTAATAATTTAACACCCCTAACTCCAGCAGCTGTTCTTCCCATAACTCTACAATCTTTTTCATTAAATCTTGCTAAATGTCCACTAGTTGATCCAATAAAAATTTCTTCGTCACCATTTGTTTTGAAAACATATTTTAATAGGTCATTTTCTTTTAGAGTTATAGCTATTTTACCATTTGATCGTATTGAAGAATATTGGTTTAAATCTGTTCTTTTAATAACTCCATTAAGTGTTACAAAGAATAGAAAACTATCTTCATATTTTTCTATAGGAAGAATAGTTAAAATTCTTTCATTTTTTTCTATATTCATAATATTTAAAGCAGGCATACCTTTTCCTTGTCTACTTCCTAAAGGAATTTGATGGGCTCTTATTCTATAAACTTTACCTTTATCACTAAAGAATAATAAATCTATATGAGTATTAGTGTTGATAAGTAATTTAACATTATCGTCATCATGAGTAGATAAACCTTTAACACCAACCCCACCTCTATTCTGAGTTTTGTAAGTATCAATTGGAATTCTTTTTAAATAACCATTTTCAGACATAGTGATAACAATGTTTTCTTTTGGAATTAAATCTTCATCATTAATGTCTGATGATATTCCATAAAGAATTTCAGTTCTTCTCTTATCACCATATTTTTCTTTAATTCTTGTCATACTTGCTGAAATGACTTCAACCTGTTTATTTTTAGAAGCAAGGATTTCATTTAATTCAGAAATAAATTTTTTAAGATTTGCTAACTCTTCTTGAATTTTATTAATTTCAAGACTAGATAAATTTCTTAATCTCATATCTAAAATTGCTTTAGCTTGTTCATTAGATAGCTTAAATTTAGTAATTAATTCTTTTTCAGCAGCTTCATTACTTTCAGATTTTCTTATAATTTTAATAACTTCTTCAATATTATTGATTGCAATTAATAAACCTTCAAGTAAATGTTCTCTAGCCTTAGCTTTTTTTAATTCAAAGTTAGTTTTTCTAATTAAAACATCTATTTGATGAGCTAAATAATGTACTAAAGATTCTTTAATATTTAATTGTCTAGGAATACCATTAACTAAAGCAATAAAGTTAACACTTACATTAGTTTGTAAGTCAGTCATTTTAAATAATTTATTTAGTAAAATTTCAGGAATAATATCTCTTTTTGTTTCAATGTAAATTCTTATTCCATCTCTTGATGTCTCATCTCTTAAATCAGCAATTGAAGTAATAATTTCATCTTTAACTAATTTAACAATTTTTTCTATTAGATTAGACTTATTTACTAAATAAGGTAACTCTTTAATGATAATTGCAGATTTACCATTACCTAAATCTTCAATTTCATATTTAGATCTAACAGTTACAGAACCTCTACCAGTATTAAAGTAATCATTAATACCTTTCTCTCCAACTATTTCGCCATATGTAGGAAAATCAGGACCTTTAATAAATTCTTTAATATCTTCAATTGAAGCATCTTCATTTTTAGCTAAATAAATTGCAGCATCAATAATTTCACAAAGATTGTGTGGAGGAATTACAGTTGACATACCAACAGCAATACCAGTGCTACCATTAGCTAATAAATTAGGAAAAGCACATGGTAATACTGATGGTTCTATTTCACTACCATCATAGTTTTCTGTGAAATCTATAGTTTCTTTTTCAATGTTGTTTAGTAATTCAGATGAAATTTTAGAAAGTCGAGATTCAGTATATCTCATTGCAGCAGCTGAATCACCATCAATTGAACCAAAGTTACCATGTCCATCAATAAGCGGATATCTTAAACTAAAGTCTTGTGCCATTCTTACAGTTGCTTGATAAACTGCACTATCACCATGAGGGTGAAATTTACCTATTACTTCCCCTACTAATCTTGCAGATTTTTTATAAGGCTTATCATGAGTCATTCCTAAATTATATGCAGCATATAAAATTCTTCTATGAACTGGTTTTAAACCATCCCTAATATCTGGTAATGCTCTTGAAGTAATTACTGACATTGCATAATCTAAGAATGAATTTTGTAACTCATTGACAATAGAAATATCACTTATCTTTGTACCAATAAGCGAGTCTTTTATTTTATCTATTGTATTAATATCTTTTTTTGACATATATAAGTTACCTTTCTAATTTATGCATCTAAATTTTTTACATACTTAGCATTTAATTCTATAAATTCTTTTCTTGTTTTAACGTCTTCACCCATTAATTCAGAAAAAGTTGCATCAGCTAGTATCGCATCTTCAATACTAACTTTAAGCAGTAATCTATTTGTAGGATCCATTGTTGTCTCTCAAAGTTGGTTAGGATTCATTTCTCCTAAACCTTTATATCTTTGAACATTGAATTTACTTTTTTCAACTTCTTTTTTAAATTCTTCTAAAGTTTTTTCATCATAAGCGTATTTAATAGTTTTACCAACTGTAAATTTAAATAAAGGTGGCTGTGCAATAAACACACTACCATTTTCAATTAATGGAAGCATATATCTAAACATAAAAGTTAATAATAATATTCTAATATGAGCACCATCTACGTCTGCATCAGTCATTATAATTATTTTGTTATATCTAAGTTTTTCTAAATCAAAATCATTAGCAACACCAGCACCAATGGCAGTAATTAAATCAATAATTTCATTGTTATTAAAAATAGTTGTTGTTTGAGCTTTCTCAACATTAATTATTTTACCCTTTAATGGAAGGATAGCTTGAAAGAATCTATCTCTACCAATTTTTGCAGATCCACCAGCTGAATCACCCTCCACAATATATAATTCTGAAATTTCAGGATCTTTAGTTGTACAATCTGCTAATTTGCCAGGTAATGAATTTGATTCAAATGGAGATTTTCTTCTAGTTGCTTCTCTAACTTCTTGAGATTTCTTTCTAGCTTCCTTAGCTAAAAGACATTTTTTAATAATTAGATCAGCATCATCTGGATTTTCTAATAAATATTTTTCAAATATCATTTGAGTTAAATCACTAACAGATGGTCTAATATCATTACCACCTAATTTTCTCTTAGTTTGTCCTTCATATATTGGATTTGGATGTTTAATAGAAATGATTGCAGTTAAACCTTCACAAACATCTTCTTTTGAAATTTTATCATCTTTATCTTTTATGTATTTTTTATTAAGTGCATATGCATTAATAACTTTTAGAATAGCAAATTTGAAACCATCTTCATGACTTCCACCTTCAGTAGTATTAATATTATTACAAAATGAAAAAATAGACATGTTGTAAGTCTTATTATATTGAAAAGCTAACTCGACCATAATGTTCATATGATCTTCTTTATTTTGAATTTTAATTTTTTTAGAAACTTCACCACAAATAAT
>JBOGBI010000016.1:0-2367 GCA_051656145.1 Mycoplasmoidaceae bacterium | reverse complement strand
GATCAAGAAGCTCTTTTAACTCATTGAAGAGAAAATAAAGCAGTAAAAGAAATGATTGATTATATGAAACCTTTATTAGTATTCAAAATTGGTTCTGAAACCATTCCTTTTGATGATGTATTTAATAACATTGCTTTTATTCATGTACCAGAATTGCCTCCTTATATGCAAGAAGTGGGTATTGGAATAAAAACAAAAATAACTTTAAATCCTGGATACGATACACCTAGTGAATTAATATATGAAGTTACACGTAGATTAGGTCATGCTGCTCAAAATTAATATATTAATCTCTAACTCATAAAAAGTGCATATGCACTTTTTTTTATTGATATTTTAATCATTTATAGCGATAACATTTCAAGGCATTAATTAAAAGAAAATATATTTTTAGAAAACTATATTTTAATTATTTTTTGTATTTAGTTTAAGAATGACCTTATATTTTAGATAATAATTTTTAGAATATATATTTAAACAAATTTGGAGATCAACAAGACATTCAGCATTGTTTATTTTTGTTGAAAAAAGTAAAATAAGCATTATAATAAACACATAAATCTTTTTAAAAAGAGGTAAATATGAATAAAAAAATAAAATTGACACTATTAGGAACTTTAGTTGCTAGTTCCGCTTTAGCTATTACTTTACCAATAGTTAGTTGTTCTGCTTCATCAAATGAACTAATTACTATAATCGGCATAGACCCTAATACAACACAAGATGCTTCAAATGTTGTTACAGAAAAACTTGAGAATGAATTATCTTTTGCAAAAACTAAAGAAGCTCAAAAAAATATTGTAAGCGAATGAAAGGTTGGTGATGCATTGCCTAATAACTATATAAATGAAATTAAAAATGAATTAGATTTTAAAATTTCTGATAGTAAAACAATTAGTGGCAATGATGCTATTCAAAGTATAGTTTTTAATTCTATTACTACAATTCCTGATACTGGTCCTATTAAAGGGCCTAGTTTAAAAGTTATCTTTAAAGAAAAATATAAGCCAATAAATGATATAACATTTGATGCTAATACTTTAGGCGATGTTTTAGGTGATGTAGTGTTAGGACATACTGGTACAAATACATTAAATAGTCGTTTTACTACATACCTTATAAATCAATTTAATACTGCAACAACTAGAGATGCACAATTAGCTCTTTTAGAATCATGAAGAGGGAAAAAAGCAAATCAAGCTATGATAACTGCTTTAAAAGGTTATTTTAATTTTACAATTGATGGCAATAAAATTGATTTTGATGTAATAGTTAAAGATATAACTTTTACTAATGTTCCAGAATTGCCTGAAGCAGGTAAGGGATACTTTAATGTTCGTGCAAAAATTAATTTAAACCCAGGATATGATTCACCTACAGAATTTATGCTTTTTAGTATTACAAAAATAGGTGATGCTAAATAGTATAATTAAAGTCTAATTATTAAAAAGTGCTTATGCACTTTTTTTAATTATGCTACAAGTATTTTTAATATATTTATCATTTTAACAACTTTAAAAACTAATTTTACTTATTATAACTAAAGTTCTAGTTCAGTTTTAGATATTAATTTATCAATAGTTAGTTGTTTTTCTTAATTAGAAGTATTAATTAATATAATTTTTAGATTCAAGCACCACAGAAATGCTTTATATGTTGATAGATAACATTTTTAGGATTATTATCTTTTACAAAAACTAAATAAGTTCAAAAAATTTTGAAAGTGAATGAAAGGTTTATTATTATTTACATTTTCACTATATAAACTCAATTAAAAATAATTTAAATTTTTAAAAGTTTCAATAATAAAAAAGTTAATGGAATACGATATTAAAATTGTATTTTTTGATGTGTTACTGAAATTCTTTCTGTTTATTATTTATAGGCCTATTTTATAACAATTTTTAAAAGCTAATATAATTTAATTGATATTGCAATTAACATTTAGATCGTCAATAGTGAAAATATTTCAAGAGATTAACTAAATGTAAATATATTTTGTAAAACAATATTTAATTTTTAAAAAAATTTTTACTATTTTTTATTAATATATAAGCATTTTTTAATGCCTAATATTACTTAATATTTTAAGCCTATAATTCGCTTGTATTGACAAAAATATAAAAAAATATATAATAAAGTCATAAATATTTACTAGAGAGGTAAGATATGAATAAAAAAATAAAATTAAGTTTATTAGGAACTTTAGTTGCTGGTTCAGCTTTAGCTATTACTTTGCCAATAGTTAGTTGCTCTGGATCTACTTCAGAAGATCAAACTATTACTAATATAGTTGGAGTTGATGGAATCAGCTTAACTAATACTGAATTTGTTGTTAATGTAGGTTTAAAGGATGAATTAAGTTCT
>JBOGBI010000015.1:0-60158 GCA_051656145.1 Mycoplasmoidaceae bacterium | reverse complement strand
ATACACTATATTATAGGAGATTCAGGCTCTGGAAAATCTACATTAGTTTTACACTTAAATGGTTTATTAAAATCAAATATTGGTGACATCATAATAGATGATATTGAAATACTTGCAAAAAAGAAAAAAATAAAAAAAGTAAAAGAACTAAGAAGAAAAATTAGTTTAGTTTTTCAATATCCTGAATATCAACTATTTAAAGACACAATTTATAATGATATTATATTTGGTCCAAAAGCACTAGGTACACCACAAATATTTTATAATCATATAAATTTAAAAAATATTAAAGAAATGATTAAGGAAAATATCGATACTATATTACTTTCTTTCTCCAAAAAATTCAAAGAAAATATTGACAAAGAAATATTTTTAAAAAATTATAAAATATTAAAATGAAATTTCAAGAATGATCATGTTAATTTAAAATTAAAGATAAATAATTTCAATTTTAAATTTAATCATTTTCTAAAAGAAAAATCTTTAGATGAAATCCAAAGAGAAATTGGTAAAAAATATTTAAATAAAATGGGATTGGATGATTCATTTTTAGAAAGAAATCCATTTGGATTATCTGGAGGACAAAAAAGAAGGGTCGCAATTGCTGGTATATTATCAATAGATCCTGAAATATTAGTTTTTGATGAACCAACTGCTGGATTAGATCCTTCTGGAGAGCATGAAACAATGGAAATAATTTCTGATTTAAAGAAGCAAGGTAAAACACTCTTTGTTATTACTCATTCAATGGATCAAGTTCTCTTAAATGGAGACACAGTTACTGTAATGGAAAAAGGAAAAATACTTTTGACAGGTGAACCATATGAAATTTTTACTAATCCAATCTTATATTCAAAAACAAAAATGGAAAAACCTAAAGTAATAGAATTAATAGATGAATTAGCAAATAGGAATCCTAAATTTAAAAAACTATATGAATTAAAACCTACTAACGATAGAGAATTAATAAGTTGTATAATTCAAGTAATTGAAAGGAAACTGTAATGATACAAGATAGTTATATTTATAAAGACTCGATTATTCATAAAATTAATCCATCTATAAAAATGATTTCAGTAATATTTTTTATAATATTAATTTTTGTACCTTATGGTTTTTTATTTCAATTAATACTTATAAGCATAATATTTGGAATATATTTTGCTGCTAAATTGCCTTTCAAAAGATTATGAAAAATTTTTGTTTCTATTTTATTCATGGCACTACTTTTGACATTAATTAATTGGGTTAGCTATAAAACACCTGGTGCAATTTTTGATTTTAATAGCTCATTTGCTATTTTTAAAAATCCTTTTTGATTAAATTCAAATAATCCAAATTTAATATTTTTAGATGGGAAATGATTTGGTCATGGAGATATCTGGGGCGGAATAATTGAAACTAATCTTAGTTCACAAATAAGTAGTCTTCTAGAAGGGACTAATGCATCATTGAATTCTTTTGGTAATGGTTTTTATGTTATAGATATTAATTCTGCAGATATTAATGATATAGAAAGATTACTAAATGGAATAATTGGATCAAATGGTAAAACAATAATAAATGAATTTGCTATTGAATCAGGTCAACTTTATATGTTTTCATATTCAACTGAATGATATGCAATTTCATCATTTTCTTTAGGTTTAATGGCATATGTAACATTGAAAATATTTGCAATGATTTTAATAATAACAATTCTTACTTCAACAACTTCATCAATTGAAATGACATATGCAATTGAAGACATTCTAAGTCCTTTGAGATATTTAAAAGCTCCAATAAGTGAATGATCCATGACTATCTCTTTATCAATAAGATTTATTCCTTCATTATTAGATGAAGCAAACAGAGTTTTAAATGCTCAAGCTTCTAGAGGAGTAGATTTTAGAAATGGAAACGGTATTGATAAAATAAAATCTTTAGCATCTTTAGTAGTTCCTTTATTTTCTATTGCTTTTAGAAAAGCTGATGAATTATCAAATGCTATGGAAGCAAGAGCTTATGATCCAAGGAGCATTAGAACCAGATATAGAATATTTTCAATTAAGTATATAGATATAATATTTTTTGCCTTGGTACTAATTTATTTTGGTTTTGTAATTACATTAATATTTATCAAAGATAAGCCAATTCTGATAACCCCATTTGGTATATTAGATGCTTTAATGATTAAGAACTAATGAGATATTTAGTAAATATATCATATGATGGATCAAACTACTATGGTTGGTCTAAGCAGAAACATGAAAAAACAATCCAAGATCATTTAGAAAAAATTTTATCAAAAATATTTAAGGAAAAAATATCAATTCATTGTAGTGGAAGAACAGATAAAGGAGTTCATGCTCTTAATCAATATTTTCATTTTGATTCAGATATGAAAATTAATCCAGAAAAACTAATTTTTATATTAAACAAATCTATAAATGAGGATTTATATATAAAAAAAATTAAATTAGTAGATGAAAACTTTCATTCAAGGTATTCAATCAAAAACAAAACATACTTATACATAATCAATACATCTAAAAAAAATCCATTTATGTGCAGGCAAGAATTACAATATAATAAAGAAATAAATTCAGAAAAGCTTCAAGAAATACTTAATACTTTTTTGGGAAAACATGACTTTTTATCTTTTAGTACTTCAATACTTAAAAATACTACAAGGGAAATATATTGAATTAGAGTTACAAAGATTAATGATAAAATAAAAATAAAAATAAATGGAGATGGATTCTTAAGATATATGGTAAGAATGATTGTTAGCTATTCTTTATTGGTTCTTGAAGGAAAAAAAGACATTAATTCAATAAAAAATTTGCTTTCAACCCCATCTAAAGGTTCATCAATTCATAAAGCAAATCCTTGTGGACTTTATTTATATAATGTGTATTATTAATTAAAAAATTTATTATAATTTACATATGTTATTTAATAAGGAATTTTATTTAAAATGAATTTAAAACTTTTTTTTAGAAATTTAGGACATTGATTGGCTTTTCCATATGTAATTTCTTCACTATGAATTTCAATTCAAATCTGTAATAGAAAAGCAAAAGATTACCAAAATAATCCAGATTTTTATCCAATTGATGAAAGATTTCTTAGAACTTATAAAATTGTTAAAAAAGCTTTATTTTTATTTAATGTAAAAATAAATTTTACTGGATTTGAAAATGTTCCTAAAAGACCTGTAATGTATGTTCCAAATCATAAATCTAATATTGATCCTCTTATCTTTATCAAACTTTTATATGAACATGAAGGTTATCCCTACTATCATTTTGTTGCTAAGAAAGAAATGTCTGAAAACAAATTAGCTTATGGAGCAGCAGTCTTAATTGATTGTTTATTTTTAGATAGAAAAAATCCAAGAGAAATAATAAAAATTTTATCAAAAGAAGAAGAAATAATCAAAAAGGATTCAATGATTGTTTTCTTGGAAGGCCAAAGAATTGAACAAGAGGACACTATTGGAGAAATTAAAAGTGCAGGATTAGCTCCAGCAATTAATAATTTAACTACAATAGTTCCTGTTGCTGTATATGGCACACTAGGTGTTATGACAAAAGATGAGAAAAGAAGATATCGTTATAAGGAAATTGATGTTTCTTTTTTGAAACCAATTAAACATAGTGAATATGCCGGAAAAAATAAAGAAATTCTTGCAGAGAAAATTAGAGAAACTATACAAAAAGAATATTTAATTCTTAAAAAAAGAAGAGAAGAAAAGGTTAGTTAATGTCTGACTTTAAAAATTTAAGTAATTTTGATAATTTATCTTTAACTATTGGAGATTTCACTGGACCAGTTGATCTTCTTTTTAGTTTAATTAAGGAAAGAAAGTTTGATATATTGAATATTGATTTACTTTATGTTTCTATTTCATATGTTAATTATGTTCAAAAACATCTGCATGATATGAAAATAGATGACATCACAGAGTATCTTTCTATGATTACTTATTTTTTTGAATTAAAATCAAAGAAAATTTTAGGAATAACTACAAGCCAAGAAAAATTAGAAAATGAAATGGAAGATGACAAATTTATCCAAAGAATCTTGCTTCACAAACAATTTAGAGAATTAGTTCCAAATCTTTTTAATAGAATGGTTGAGAGAGAAAAAATGCATGCCAAAGAAGTAGATTTTATTCAATTAGATGATATTGTCCAAGAGGAAATGCCCCAAAGTATCTCTCCTAATGTTTTATTGAAATCAATGAGAAATATATTTAAAAAATTACAAAAAAATGAAAATGATATAATTAATATTGATATTTCTGAATTATCAATTGAAGATGTAACAAATGAAATAACAAATTTTTTAAATAAATTAAATTCAAGTAAGATTTCTTTATTTGAATTGCTCTCTTCTTTTCCAAGTTCTAAAATATCTAAACAGTATTTAGCTGTTACTTTTGTTGCTCTACTTGTATTAGTTAGAAATGGAAATATTGTTTTAGAACAAGAAATAAATAATGATGTTGATATTATTATTAAGAAAATAGATTTAGGATTATAAAATGAAAAATATTAAGCCATTAATAGAAGCTATTCTTTTTATTCGAGGCAAAAAAGGAATAGAACATACTGAGTTACTAGAAATTATAAATGTCGAAGAAAGTGTTTTTGAAAATGAAATGAATGAGCTTATTTCAAGTTTTGAACATGAGGATAGAGGTTTAGAAATTAAGAAATTTGGTAAAAAATATCTATTAGTTACTAAGAGTAATATTCATGATAAATTATTTCCTGAACAAAACCATATTGTAAAAAATCCTTTAAACTCTTCATTGATAGAAACATTAGCTATTATTGCTTATAACTCTCCATGCACTAGAACAAAAATACATGATATTAAAAAAATAGATCCAACTCAACAAATTATTAAGCTTTTAGAACTTGACTTAATTGAAGAAATTGGTAGAGCAGACTCACAAGGAAAACCGTTTCTATATAAAGTATCTGAAAAATTTTATGATGTATTTGGAATAAAAAATTTATCAGAACTTCCTGAGATAAAAACTTCTTCATTTGATGACGAAGAAGACTTTGACTTTTTTGATTCAAATAGAGAAGAATAATTTTTTTTTGTATTTTTTAATTTTAATAGTATAATTACAAAGTGTAATTTTATTTTTATGATACACCGATACAAGTTGTTAACAAAATTTATATATGAAAAAAAGGAGTTTTTAAAATGAATGAACTGAAAATAAAATTATTTTCTTATGATCACAGATTATTAGATTCATCAATTAAAAAAATAATTAAAACTGTAAAAGATACAGGAGCAAATGTTAAGGGCCCAATACCTTTACCAACAAAAAAGGAAATATTTACTATATGTAGATCTCCCCATGTAAATAAGCCATCAATGGAACAATTTGAAAGAAGAACTCACAAAAGATTATTAATAATAACTAATACATCTGGTGAGTCAATTCAAAAACTTAAAACACTTTCACTAGCTACTGGTGTAGAAATTAAGATTTCTTTATAAGATTAGGAGAAGAATATGAAAATGATATTAGGTAAAAAAATTGGAATGATATCTTCTTTTCTAGAAGATGGAAAAATGATTCCTGTTACAGTTATACATTCTGAACCAAATTTTGTTCTTGAAACAAAGAATTTAGAAAAACATAAATATGTTTCTACTAAAGTTGGTTTCTTGAGTTGTAGTGAAAAAAACATAAACAAAAGTGAATTAGGTGTTTTTAAAAAAGCGAATTGTGATCCAAAAAAGCATATTAAAGAATTTAGAGATGTTGATGGATATAATGTTGGTGATTTAATTAAAGTTGACACATTTAAAATTGGTGATCATGTAGATGTACAAGCTATTTCAAAAGGTCATGGTTTTACAGGAGCAATTAAAAGATGAAATTTTAAATGTGGTCCGAAATCTCATGGTGCTGGTTATCCACATAGATACCAAGGTTCAATCTCTTTTGGTAGAGGTGGTAGCCAAGGTCAAAGAGTTATGAAAGGTAAAAAAATGTCTGGTCATTATGGACAAGAATTAGTTACAATTCAAAATTTACCAATAGTTGATGTCGATTTATCAAAAAATTTAATTTTAATAAAGGGGTCAGTTCCTGGTCCAAAAAATTCTTTAGTTGTTATTAAAACTACAAATAGAGTAAAGAATTTTAAAAAAATAAGCAATATTGTTAAAAGCAATAAAGTTGAAACTCAAAATATTGATGCAGCTGCATAGAAAAAATAAGAAAGGTTATACAAATGGAAAAAGTAAATTTAGTAGATTTAGCTGGTAACATAAAAAAAATTGATTTAAAAAATACTAGTTTAATTGAAGCTAAACCTAGTAAGCAAGCAATTTTTGATTCTATACTGTCTGAAAATGCTGGTGAGAGACAAGGTACTCATTCAACTAAAACAAAAGCTGAAGTTAGAGGTGGTGGTAGAAAACCATGAAGACAAAAGCATACAGGAAAAGCTAGACAAGGTTCAACGAGATCTCCACAATGAGTTGGTGGTGGAGTTGTATTTGGTCCAAAACCAAATAGAAACTATGATATAAAATTAAATAAAAAAGTTAGAAAATTAGCTATTAGATCAGCAATTACATTTAAGTTTAAAGAAAATCAAATCTATTTAATGGTTAATGACATTGATATGAAAAACCCATCAACTAATAAAATTGACACTTTATTAAAAAAATTAGAAATTAACAACAAAAAAATATTATTTATATTAAATGATGATAAGAATGAAAATTTTAACTTATCTTGTAGAAATATTCAAAAAGTGTATTCAAAAAAATGAAATCAAGTTTCAACTAGAGATATTGCTAATAGTCATATTACAATATGTCAAGAAAATGCTTTTGATAAATTATCGGAGGTATTTGCATAATGAATTTAAGTGAAGTAATAATCAAACCTTACAATACTGAAAAAACATATTTAATGAATTCATTAGATAAAAAGAAATATTGCTTTATTGTTAATAAAAAAGCAAATAAAAAATTAATACAAGAAGCATTTCAAGCTATCTATGGAATTAAATGTGAAAAAGTAAACATTGTAAGCAAAATTGAAAAAAAGACAAAAACAGGAACTAGAAGACCAGGAGTTAAGAAAGCTAAAAAAATTGCTATCATAACTTTATTGCCAGGAACTGAAATTGTATTTGATGAAGAAGAAAAAAAAGAATAATTGGTAAGGAGAGAAAATGCCTATAAAAAGAATCAAGGCCAGAAGTAGTGGTATAAGACAAACTATAGTAATAGATTATAAAGCTTCTCTTACTACTGATGAACCTTATAAAAAATTACTTGTTAGTCAAAACAAAAAATCTGGTAGAAACAATCAAGGGAAAATTACTGTAAGACACAAAGGCGGCGGTCAAAAACAGAAATATAGAATAATTGATTTCAAGAGAGATAAATATGACAAAGTTGCTTATGTTAAAACTGTTGAATATGATCCGAATAGAACTTGCTTCATTTCATTAGTATCTTATGAAGATGGCGATAAAAGATATATAATATCACCAGAAAAAATTAAAATTGGAGATAAAATTGTTTCTAGTAAAAATGGATGTGATATCCAAATCGGAAACTCAATGCCAATTTCAATGATTCCAGAAGGTACATTTGTTCATAATATTGAATTAATTCATGGTAAGGGTGGACAATTATCAAGATCTGCTGGTACTGCCTCACAAATCTTAGGTAAAGATGAAACTGGTGATTACACAATTGTGAAACTTTCTTCAGGCGAAGTTAGAAAAGTAATGAACAACTGTTTTGCAACAATAGGTAGAGTTTCAAACATAGACCATAATTTAGTAAATATTGGTAAAGCTGGTAAGAATAGAAATAAAGGTATAAGACCAACAGTTAGAGGTTCAGCTATGAACCCTAATGATCACCCACATGGTGGAGGGGAAGGTAGACAACCAATTGGTATGGATGCTCCTAGAACTCCTTGAGGTAAAAGACACATGGGTGTTAAAACTAGAAATAAGAAAAAATCTTCAAGTGCATTAATTGTAAGAAGAAGAAAAAATTAAGGAGAATAATTAATTTATGTCAAGAAGCTCAAAAAAAGGTGCTTATGTTGAACCAAGCTTATTAAAAAAAGTTGTAAGCATGAATGCACAAGAAAAAAAGAAAAATATTAAAACTTGATCTAGAAGAAGTACAATATTCCCTGAATTTGTAGGATTAACATTTGAAGTGCATAATGGAAAACAATTTATTAATGTTTATGTAACTGACGACATGGTAGGTCATAAATTAGGAGAATTCTCTCCTACTAGAACTTACAAGGGTCATACAGGCAATAGGAAATAAGGATAATTATGAAAGCAACAGCAATACAAAGATATATTCACATTTCTAGTCAAAAAGCTAAACTTGTAGTTGATCTAATTAGAAATAAACCAGTTACTGAGTCTTTAATTATTCTAGATAATACAGATAAAAAAGCTGCACCAATTGTTAAAAAACTATTAATTCAAGCAATTGCAAACGCTACTAATAATCATGCAATGGATGGTTCTAAATTATATATTTATAAAATTGTAGCTAACCAAGCTCCAACACTAAAAAGAACAAATCCAAGAGCAAGAGGTTCAGCAGATTTATTAAAGAAAAGATATTCTCATATTGAGATCACTCTTTCAGATGATCCTGAGGAAATGAAAAAAGATCTAAAAAAAATTAAAGATTTAAAAACAAAAAGAGCACAAGCCAATAAAGGATATAGTGCAAAGCAAAGAAAAGAAAATTTAGCTAAAAATATAAAAGATTCTAAAACAAAAAAACCACTTGATAAAAATAAAGAAGTTTCAAAAAATAGTAAACCAAAAGCAATTAAAAATACAAAAATAGAGAAGAAAGGAAGTAAATAATAATATGGGTCAAAAAGCAAATCCTAATAGTTTAAGATATGGTGTTAACAAAGACTGACAATCAAGATGAATTGCTGAAGATAAAAAGCAATTTGCTAAATGATTAGTTCAAGATCACAAAATCAGAGAATTATTAATTAAAAAATATAAAGATGCTCAAATATCTAATGTTGAAATAGAAAGACAACAAACAAATATTGAATTATTTATTTACTCTTCTCAACCAGGTTTTTTATTTGGAAAAGAAGGTGCTAATTTAGAAAAAATTAAAAAAGAAATTAGTATGATAGTTGGAAAAAAAATCAAAGTAAATACTAAAATTATTACTATTGAAAATGCACAATTATCTGCAAGATTAGTTGCAAGAGAAATAGCTGATGCTATTGAGAAAAAAATTTCATTTAGAAATGCACAAAAAATGTCAATTAAAAAAGTTTTAGCTGCTGGAGCTTTAGGTGTAAAAACTAAAGTTTCTGGAAGATTAGGTGGAGTAGAGATGGCTAGAGTAGAAGGTTACTCTGAAGGTGTTATTCCACTATCAACTATTAGAGCTGACATTGATTATGCTTTAGAAGAAGCACATACAACTTATGGATTAATAGGTGTAAAAGTTTGAATCAATAGAGGAGAAATTTTCGGAAACAAATTAGTTAATGAAAATCCAATTCTAATTAAATCAAAAAGAGCTAGTTTTGATCCTAAAAAACAAAACAAGAAAGCACCTAGGGAGGCTTAAAAATGCTACAACCTAAAAGAACAAAATATAGAAAGCCTCATAGAATTAAATATGAAGGTAAAGCAAAAGGAAATAGATATGTTGCTTTCGGTGAATATGGACTAGTTTCTACACAAGGTGCTTGAGTTACTGATAGACAAATTGAATCTGCAAGGATTGCAATCTCTAAGTCTTTAGGTAAAACAGGTAAAATGTGAATAAGAATATTCCCTCACCTATCTTTAACTAAGAAACCATTAGAGGTTCGTATGGGATCTGGTAAGGGTTCTCCTGAAAAATGAGTTGCAGTAGTTAAAGAAGGAACAGTAATGTTTGAAATTGCTGGAATTCCACCTGCAGAAATGAAGGAAGCTCTAAGAAAAGCTGGAAACAAATTATGCGTTACATGAAAAATAATTCATAAAGAGGAGAATCCAAATGGTTAATGATTTAAGAAAAAAAAGCAATAAAGAATTAGCCGATCTAATAATTAAATTAAAAAATGATTTATTAGAGTACAGATTCAAAGCTGCTGCAGGTCAATTAGAAAAAACACATAAGGTTAAGTTAGTTAAAAAAACTATTGCTGTTTCATTCTTCGTATTAAGAGAAAGAAATGTTGAGTTATCTGTTTCATCTCATAACTATGCTTTAATTGAATGAAAAGATGGAAAAAGAATTACCAATTCAATCGGAAAAGGTTTAGCTTTTGATCCTGATGCAATTATAAATTCTGCTGAAGAAAAAACAAAAGCTAAACCAAAAACAAAAGTTTCATCAACTGAAAAGGATGAAATTTCAAAAATGACTAAAACAGATTCAAGTTCTACTAAATCTGCACCTAAGAAAATTGTTACTAAGTCAAACAATAACCAAGCTAAAAAAACAAACATCGTTAAGAAAGCGCAAAGAGGAGTTTAATATCTATGCAACCAACAGTTATTAATAAAAAAATACTTTCAGGTATTGTTGTATCTGATAAAATGTCTAAAACAATTGTGGTAAATGTTGAAACAAGAAGTAAACATAAACTATACCACAAGCTTGTTATTACTCACAAAAAGTATCATGCGCATGATGAAAAAGAAGTTTGTAAAATTGGTGACAAAGTAAAAATTGTAGAGACTAGACCTTTAAGTAAAACTAAAAGATGAAGACTTTACAAAATAGTAGAAAAAGCTAAATAAGCTAAATTAAGGAGAATATATTATGGTTCAATTTATGTCAAGATTAGCTGTAGCTGATAATACTGGTGCTAAAGAAGTAGGAGTTATTAAGGTTTTAGGTGGATCAAAAAGAAGATATGCATCAATTGGAGATATTGTTGTTGTTTCAGTTAAAAAATGTCAACCAAACGGTAACGTTAAAAAAGGTCAAGTTTTTAAAGCTGTTGTAGTAAGAACAAAAAAATCAATTAGAAGAGGTAGTGGTGTCTACTTAAGTTTTGATGAAAATGCATGTGTTATCATTAAAGATGACAAAACACCAAGAGGGTCAAGAATATTTGGTCCAGTTGCTAGAGAGTTGAGAGACAAAGGTTTTCCTAAAATTGTTTCTTTAGCTCCTGAAGTTTTATAAGAGAGGTCACTATGAAAAGATTAAAAAAAGGTGATAAAGTTAGAGTTATATCAGGTAAACATAGAGGTTTAGAAGGAATAATTTTAAAAATCGATAACAAAAATGACTCTGCTTTTGTAGAAAAAATAAACATGGTTAAAAAACATCAAAAACCAAGTCAAGAGAATCAAGATGGTGGAATAATTGAAGTCAATAAACCACTTCCATTATCTAAGTTAGCATTACTAGATCCAAAAGGAAAAGGTAATATTACAAAAGTTAAATATGGTTTAAATAAAGACAATAAAAAAGTTAGAATTTCAAAAAAAACTAACTTAGAAATTGCAAGTAAATAGAAGGTATTATGTTATTAAAAGATAGATACAAAAAGGAAATAGCTCCTGCTTTAATGAAAGAATTTTCATACAAATCAGTTATGCAAGTTCCTAGAATAGAAAAGATTGTTATTAATGCTGGAGTTGGTGATGCAACTCAAGATAGTAAAAACATTGATTCTGTTTATAATGAAATAAGTGTAATAACTGGACAAAAACCTATTAAAACAAAAGCAAAAAAATCTTTAGCAACTTATAAACTAAGAGAAGGTCAAGAGATTGGAGTTAAGGTAACTTTAAGAAATGACCAAATGTGAAATTTTTTAGATAAATTAATTTTTATAGCAATTCCAAGAATTAGAGACTTTAGAGGGATATCAACAAAATCATTTGATGGTAGAGGAAACTTTACTATGGGAATAAAAGAACAAATTATTTTCCCAGAAATCAATTTTGATGATGTTAAAAGAATTAGAGGGTTTGATATAACAATTGTTACTTCAAGTAATAACAATGAAGATGCATTTGCATTATTAAAACATTTAGGAATACCATTTGTAAAAAGTAAAGGAGAAAAGTAATTTATGGCAAAAAAATCATTAATTGAAAAACAGAAAAAGCATCAGAAATTTGGTGTTAGAAATTATACTAGATGTGAAAAATGTGGTAGACCAAGAGCTGTTAATAGAAAATTTGGAATTTGTCGTCTTTGCTTTAGAGACTTAGCTTACAAAGGTTCTATTCCAGGAGTAAGAAAGGCTTCTTGATAAGGAGGAATAATTTATGTACATAGATCCAATATCAGATTTACTAGTTAGAATTAGAATGGGAACAAAATCAAAAAAAGTTAAAATTCAATCTAAGAAATCAAAACTAACAAGTAGTTTATTAAAAATCCTTAAAGAAGAAGGATACATTGAAAATTACGAAGAAAAAGTAGATGCAAAAAAAATACCTTATACTCTTATAACTTTGAAATACAAAGGTAATGTCTCTTCAATATCAGGAGTGAGACAAATATCTAAACCAGGTTTAAGAATATATAGTGAAGTTAGTAAATTACCAACTGTTTTAAATGGTTTAGGTATTGCTATCATCTCAACAAGTCAAGGAATAATGACTGATAAGAATGCAAGAAAAAATAACTTAGGCGGTGAAGTAATCGCTTATGTATGATAATTTAATAAAAGGAGAAAAATAATGTCACGTATTGGTAATAGAGTATTAGAAATACCAGCTGGTGTTTCGATCAGTTTAGAAAAAGATATTTTGAAAATTTCAGGAACACATGGAGTGATTGAATTAAATCCTCATAGTAATTTACTTAATTTTTCTTTAAATGACAACAAAGTTGTTATTAAAAGAAATAATGAAGAAAAATTTACTAAAATGATTCATGGAACTACAAACTCAAATATTAATAATGCAATAATTGGTGTAAGTAAAGGGCATTCAAAAAAATTAAAAATTATTGGTGTTGGTTATAAAGCTGCTATTGTTGGTAATCATCTAGAATTATATTTAGGACATTCTCACAATATTAAATTAGAAATACCTAAAGATATAAAAGTTACTTGTACAACTCCCACAGAAATAGAAATTTTTGGTTCTAATAAAACTGTTGTTGGTGAATTTGCTTCTATTATAAGAAGCAAAAGACCGCCTGAACCTTACAAAGGAAAAGGTGTTATGTATCATGATGAACACATTATTAGAAAAGTTGGTAAAACTGCTGATGGTGGGAAGAAATAGGAACTAGTTAAATATGAAAAGATTAAATTTAAATAAAAAAGAAAATAGAAAAAATAGACATTTAAAAATTGCTAGAAAATTTAAAAGAATTGATAATGGTTTACATAGACTTCTAGTTACTAAAACAAATGGTCACATTTATGCACAATTAATTGATGATAGTAAAAATGTAACAATTGTTTCAAGTTCTTCATTACAATTAGGATTAAAGAACGGTAACAAAGAAAATTCATCAAAGGTTGGCGAGGATATTGCTAAAAAAGCTCTTAAGAAAAATATTAAAGAAATAAATTTCGATAGAGGTGGCTCTAAATACCATGGTAGAGTTCAAATTCTTGCTGATAGCGCAAGAAAAAATGGATTAGTTTTTTAATAAATAAAAGGAAAAAAATATTATGAATGACTTTCAAAGAAAAATAGATGAATTAGATGCTTATGGGATTTCTTTAACACCTGATCTTAAAGAAAAAAGTATAAAGGCTCTTGAATTAGAAGAAGAAACTAGAAAGCTTGACATTATTGCAAGAGATGAAGTAGAAAAAGCAACTAGATTAATTAAAGAAGCAAAAGCTGTTACTGAAATAGCTGAAACAAAAACAATTATTTTAGAGAAAGAAGTATTAGTAAGAGATGAGCTTTTTGTTCAATTGCAAAAAGAAGAAGCTGATCTTGAAAGCTTAATTAAAAAAATTGCTCTTTCAAAAGAAAGATATGCTAGAAAAATTGAAGACTGTTCTTTAGCTCAAGAAGAGTCAGATAGTGCAAGAAAGAAAGCTGTTGAAATATCTGAAGTTGCTAACAATTCATTAGTACACGCAAAACAATTTGTTATTAAAGCACAGCTTTCAAAAGTTAAATCTGAAACTGCTAAAGCAGCATTTGAATCTGAACTTGAAGAATTACATGCAGCTAAAAAAGATGAAGAAGCAAAAATTGCTCAAGAAACAGCAAAAAGAACTTCTGAACTTGCAAGTTTACATAGATCACAAGCTGAAGCAACAAAGGAAAGATATGATGAATTAAAGAAAAGACTTGAACAAGCCTCTAAATATGACATCAATCTAAATATGGATATTGAAAGTTTAAATAAACAAAAGAAAGAACTTGAAGACCCTTTTATGGGATTAAATAATGACACAAGTAGTTATGATCAAATAGATGGTCATGAAGACTTAATTGAAGAATTTGTTAATGAAGATTCTGAAAGTGAAAATTAATAAATTTAATTTTTAATTAAATTTTATAAAAAAGGAAAAATAAAATGAGTGAAAACAAAAAACAATCGACATCAGAAAAAGATATTCTGAATGTAAAAGAAGACATTAATGTCTTAGAAAATCAAGCTCAAAAATTAGCAGGTTTAATCAATCAAGAAGTTGAATTCAAAGAATGAGATGACGTTAAATCAAGAATTAATATTTCAGATAAACCTCTAACAAAAGAATCTATTAGTAGAGTTAAAGAGAAACAATCTATTGAACTAGAAAAAGTTAAAAAAATAGAAGCTGTAGAAGAAAATAAGGAAAGAGAATTAGAAAAAATCAGGGAAAAAGAAGCTCTTTTAAGAAAGAAAGAAGTGGAAGAACAATCTAAAATTATAAAAGAACCAAGTGAAGAAGATATTAAATCAGAAATTTATTCTCAAAAAATTAAAGAATTGTCAAAAATTGCTAATAGCATAGATAATCCTAATGATACTA
The DNA here is from genome assembly GCA_051656145.1 of Mycoplasmoidaceae bacterium. GTDB lineage: Bacteria > Bacillota_I > Bacilli_A > Mycoplasmatales > Mycoplasmoidaceae > CAMREV01. The sequence goes on along the minus strand of JBOGBI010000015.1, from coordinate 45,205 downwards.
ACTTAATTGAATTAGATGCAAAAGAAAAAATAGATTTTTCAAATAGCTCATTATCTGCACAAAAAATTCAGCAACCTAAACCTATAGTTGAAGAACAACCAAAAAAAGAGTTCAAAGCTAAAACTATAGTTGAAGAACAACCAAAAAAAGAGTTCAAAGCTAAAACTATAGTTGAAGAACAACCAAAAAAAGAATTCCAACCAATAAATACTATTGAAGGAAATAACTCTGAAAAAACTTTTGTTAAAAAAGATTTTAAAAAAGGTAACTTCAAGAAAAATGGTCCGAAAGGAAATTCTAAAAATGTATCAAAACAAAGTTTTACTGGATATCATGAAAAAGTTGTTAGAATTAAAAGAATATCTAAAACAACTAAGGGTGGTAGAAACATGAGATTCTCTGCTTTAGTTATTATAGGTGATAAAAACGGATTGGTTGGATATGGAACAGGAAAATCTATTGAAGTCCCAATTGCAATTAGAAAAGCATTAAAAGATGCAAAGAATAACATGGTAAAAGTTAAAATGAATAAAAATGGTAGTTTATTCCACGAAGTTATTGGTAGAAAAGGTGCTGGTAAAGTTTTATTAAAACCAGCTCCTGAAGGTACTGGTATTATTGCTGGTGGTCCTATCCGTGTCCTTTTAGAAATGGCTGGGTACAAAGATGCCTATTCTAAAAACTTAGGAAAAAATACAAGTCTAAATATGGTACTAGCTACTTTAAATGGACTTGAAAATCAAAAAACTCCTAGAGAAGTAGCATCTCTAAGAGATAAAGATATTAAAAATCTATAATTAATATTAATTAAGGAACAAAAATGAAATTAGAAAAAATGGAATATATAGAAGGTTCTAGAAATCATAAACCAAAGAGAGTTGGTAGAGGTATAGGATCTGGTATGGGTAAAACTTCTACTAGAGGTACAAAAGGTCAAAAGGCTAGAAAATCTGGTATGGTAAGAATCGGATTTGAAGGTGGACAAACCCCTTTATATAGAAGGATACCTAAAGTTGGATTTAATAACTATGATTTTAAAAATAACTACAATGTCATTTCATTAAAACAAATAATTGATTTAAAATTGAAAACTGTTTCGAAAGAAATATTAATTGAAAAAAGAATCATTCAAAATAATAATTTGCCATTAAAAATTATTGGTAATACTGATTTAAAAGATTCAATTAAAATTGAGGCGAACAAATTTTCAAAAGGAGCGATTCTTTCTCTAGAAAAAAGCAAAAGTACTTTCAAGGTTATATAAATGAACAGTAATTTTTTTAGGGAATCAAAAAAAGTATTTACAAGTAAAAAAGTTTGAATAGGATTAGTTGCTACATTATCACTACTAATATTTTTTAGATTTGGCGCTCTAATTGCAATGCCAGGAGTAAAAGTTATTGAAGATTCTCAAATTGAAGGAAATACTTTATTAGATATTATGAATTTATTAGGTGGTGGTGGTGCTTCTCAACTATCAATATTTTCTGTTGGAATATCCCCTTACATTACTGCTCAAATTATTATTCAATTATTATCATCAGATATAATTAAACCTTTATCAAGGTTGGCTAAAAGTGGTGAGAAGGGAAGAAGAAAAATTGAGATTATAAATAGAATTCTAACTGTCTTCTTTTCATTGGCTCAAGGTTATGCAATTTTAAGTTTAAGTATTTCTACTGGTAGATTTGAGATTGATGGTCAAACTACTCTAGCTTCATTACAATGATATACAGTATTAAAAATGTTAGTTGGTTTTGTTGCTGGTTCATTAATATCATTATTCATTGCTGATATAATAACTAAAAAAGGTATTGGTAATGGAATATCTCTATTAATAATGTCAGGTATCCTTTCTTCATTAATTCCTAATTTTCAAAATGTATTTTTTGTATTAGTTCAAACTGAAGGTGTATCACCTAATCAAGTTCTACTTGGATATCTATCATTTATTGGTTATATATTATTATTTATAATTTTATTAGTTGGAGTAGTATTTATCTATAATTCGATTAGAAAAATACCTATACAACAAATTGGCCAAGCTTTAACTACTTCTTCAGAAGATTTAGCTTACTTGCCAATTAAAGTAAATGCTGCTGGTGTAATACCTGTTATATTTGCATCATCAATAATGTCGATTCCTTCAACAGTTGCTGAATTTGTTTCTCAAGATGTTTCTCAAGTTATTAATGATTTCTTTAGTTTAACTTCTTGATCTGGTTTATCATTATATGTAATCCTTATTTTATTATTCTCATTTTTTTACTCTTATATTCAATTGAATCCTGAGCAGATATCTGAAAACTTTAAAAAAAGTGGTAAATATATACCTGGTATAAAAGCAGGATTAACTACAGAAAGATATATTTCAAGAGTCCTTATTAGAATAAATTGTATTGGTGCACCATTTCTTGCATTAATTGCTGCAATACCATACATTCTATCTATAACAACAGGCTTACCAAGTGGGCTTGCCATTGGTGGGACAGGTATTATTATTATTGTTTCTGGATCATTAGATTTTTGACAAGCATTATGTAGTGCTGAAACTAATTACTCATATTCAAAAAGTAAAAAGAGTATCGAACAAAAATATATTGATTCACAAAACGAAGATGACTCAAGTATTTCACATTTATGATAAGGAATTTATATGATTAAAAATTTAAAAATGATTATTTTAGGAGCACCAGGTTCTGGAAAAGGAACTGTTGCTGAAAAATTAGTTAAAAAACATGATATTTTGCACTTATCAACTGGAGAAATTTTCAGAGAAGAACTAAACAATAAAGGACCACTTTCTGAAAAAATAAATTCTTATCTTGAAAAAGGTGATTTAGTTCCAGATGAAATAACTAATGAATTATTAAAAAATAAATTAAAAAATATTGTCAATAATAAAAATATTATTTTAGACGGCTACCCTAGAAATGTTGAACAAGCAAAATTTTTAGACACTTTTTTTAAAGTTGATTATGCAATCTATTTAAAAATATCTGATGATATTGTTATCAAAAGAATTGCTGGAAGAATGACTTGCCCTACTTGTAATAAAATTTACAATGAACATTTCATGCCGCCAAAAGAAAAAGGAATATGCGATTTAGACAAAACTACATTAGTTAAAAGATCTGATGACAATCCAGAAACTATTAAAAATAGATTAAAAAATTATTATGAATCAACATTTCCTTTAGTAGAATTTTATAAAAACAAGAATTGTTTATTTGAAATGGATTCAGGTATGGAATCAGATGAAGTTGCAAAAAACATTGAGAGAAAAATCTCTTTTTAAGAAGGATAAATGATCTATATAAAATCAGAATTTGATATTATTAATATCAAAAAAGCATGTGATATTTGAAAACACTCTAAAAGAGAACTTATCAAATACATTAAAGAAGGAATTTCTTTAAATCAAATTGATGAATTTGCAAAACAAATAATTGAATCAAAAGGTGCTACTTGTACCTTTAAAGATTATCATGGTTTCAAAGGCAACATATGCTTATCAGTGAATGATGTGATCATTCATGGAGTCCCATCTGAATATATTCTTAAAAAAGGTGATATGCTTTCATTAGACATTGGAATAACATACAATAATTATATTTGCGATTCAGCTTTCACTGTCATTATCGGAGAAAATGAAGAGGCAGAAAAAATAAGTAAAGTATGTTATCAGTCTTTATTAGAAGGTATAAATCAAATTAAACCAGGAAATAAAATTGGTGACATATCAAGCGCTATTCAAACCTATGTAGAAAATGAAGGATATCATATATTACAAGATTTTGGCGGTCATGGTTGCGGAATCAAACTGCATGAAGATCCAATAATATTAAATTATGGTGTTAGAAATTCTGGCCCAACTTTAAGAGAAGGAATGATTATTTGTTTAGAGCCAATGATTATGAGTGGTTCAAGTGACTACTACATTGATAAAAAAGATAATTGATCGGTTAGATCAAAAAATAAAAAACTAACATGTCATTGAGAGCACATGATCTTAGTTACAAAAAACGGTTATGAAATATTAACCCAAGATTAAGAAAAGGAATAATAATAGTGAATGTAGAAAAAGAACAAAAAATAAAAATGAAAGGTTCTATAACTGATGTATTACAAGGTGGACAATTTAATGTCTTACTAGAAAATGGTATCAGTGTTATGGCAAACGTATCTGGTAAAATTCGTATTCATAGAATTCAAATTTTAAAAGGTGATACTGTAGAAGTTGAGTTGAGTCCATATGACTTAACACGTGGCCGAATAGTATATAGAATTTCTTAGGAGATAAAATGAAAGTAAGAGCATCTGTTAAACCAATTTGCAAAGATTGCAAATTAATAAAAAGAAAAGGTAGGATACAAGTTATTTGTAAGACTCCTAAACATAAACAAAGACAAGGATAAGGAGAAAATATGGCACGTATATTAGGGGTAGACATACCTAATAATAAAAGAGTTGTAATATCATTAACATATATTTATGGTATTGGAAAATCTTTAAGTACTAAAATTTTAAATGATTGTAAGATCGATTTAAATAAAAGAGTAGCTGATTTATCAGACGATGAATTAAGTTTAATAAGAAAAAACATTAGTTCTTTTGTTATTGAAGGTGATTTAAGAAGAAACAAAGCAATGGATATTAAGAGATTAATGGAAATTGGTTCTTATAGAGGGATTAGACATAGAAAAGGTTTGCCTGTAAGGGGTCAAAGAACTAAAACTAATGCTAGAACTAGAAAAGGTCCAAGAAAAACAGTTGCTAATAAGAAAATAGAAAGTAAATAGGAGAAATATTTATGGCAAAAAAGAAAAAAAAATTAGCCTCACATTTAGGTATTGGTCACATACATTCTACTTCAAATAACACAATTATAACTTTGACTGATTTACAAGGAAATGCTATTTCTTGATCAAGTTCAGGTTCAATTGGTTATAAGAATAGTAAAAAATCAACACCTTATGCTGCAGGTATTGCAGCAGAAGCTGCTGCTAAAAATGCAATATCATTAGGATTAAAATCAATAATAGTAAAAGTTAATGGAACGGGAAGTGGTAAAGATACTGCTATTAGAAGTTTAAATACTGCGGGGTTAGATATAACTGAGATTTGAGATATTACTCCAATACCTCATAATGGTTGTAGACCACCAAAAAAACCAAGATAATATCTTAGGAAAAGGAAAAAATATGAATAAATTTTTAAAATACAAAATTAATTTTGATACATTATTAGAAAATGATAATTATGGAAAATTTACAATCAAACCATTAGAAAAAGGTTTTGGAAACACAATAGGTAATGGTTTAAGAAGAGCATTAATTGGTAATATTATTGGAGCAAGTCTTTTTGCAATTAAAATTCCTAATGTACCTCATGAATTCCAAGCTATTAAAGGTGTTAAAGAAGATGTTACTGAAATAATATTAAATTTAAAAAAATTAGTTATTCAATTTCAAGAAGACGTATCATCAATGGATACTTTAGAAAATACTAGAATTGAAAAATGACCAGTTATGCAAATAAAATCAACAGGTGGTATTGTTACAGCAAAAGACATTATTTGCCCATCTGAATTTAAAATATTAAATCCAGATCTATACATTTGTTTTGTTAATGAAGGAACAAAATTTAACATGGATTTATATGCAACTGTAGGAAGAGGTTTTAAATCTTTTCAAGAAAACAAAGAATCAATTAATTCAATTGGAATAATTGCAATTGATTCAAACTTTTCTCCAATTATTAGAACTAGTTATTCAATTGAAGAAATTAAAACATCAAAAAGTGATACAAATGATGCATTAACTATTGAAGTAGTTACAAATGGTTCAATCTCACCTTCTGATGCAGTAGCATTGGCAAGTAAAATTTTAATTGATCATTACTCTCCATTAGTTGAAATTAATAAAAAAATATCTGAGTTCAATACAATGAGAGATGATTCAGAAAAATCTACTAGCAATTTTTTATCAATTCCAATTGAAGAACTAGATCTTTCTGTTAGATCATATAATTGTTTAAAGAGAGCTGGAATTCAAACAATTCATCAAATCACTAACATGACTAGACTTGAAATTGAAAAAATTAGAAATCTTGGTAAAAAGTCTTTAAAAGAAATTGTAAAGAAAATTGAAGATAGAAATCTAACATTTAAAGAAGAAAGGTAATTAGAAATGTCTTATATAAACAAAAAGGGTAAAACTACTGCTTGAAGACAAATGGTAATTAGACAACAAGTTTCTGATGTTATAGCTTATGGAGAAATAATCACTACTTTAACTAAAGCAAAAGAAACTAGAAAACATGTAGATAGAATAATTACTTTAGCTAAAAAAAACACTCTTGCATCAAGAAGACAAGCTGCTGCAATATTATTAGATACTAAAAATGCTTCTAGTGATGAATTGCTAAAAAAACTATTTAATGATTTAGGTAAAAAATACAAAGATAGAAATGGCGGATACACTAGAGTATTGAAGCTTGGCAGAAGACAAGGTGATAATACTGAAAAAGCTATTTTATCACTAGTTTAAAAAAAAGCAACTTTTTAGTTGTTTTTTTTATTTTTAATTTGTTACTTTTTATGCTAAAATATGCAAAAAATATATTATTATTAGTGTATATAGTGTAAATTTTATAAATAAATTTAATAACAAAAGGGTTATTTGTGGCTAAAAAAAGACAAAATAATAATAATTATGGCTCTAATGCAAACGATATTGATTTAATTTTTAATAAAATCGCTGAAGTAAGTAATAGTGGTAATCAACAACTTTTTAATCTAATCACAGATGTAGAAGGTAAAATTTCGCATCAATTAATGGATATAAAAAATAATATTGTTAACCCTAATTCTGCTTCAAGAAATTCTTTCACTTCACCACAAACATATATCCCTCCAATGGTAACTCAGCCAATATTTCAAAAAAATAATTCAGTAGCAAATAATCAATTAGATGATTTACTAAACCAAATAGCAATTTTAAAAAATGAAATTTCTACCAATAGAAATATAATTAATAATATTGCTAATAATAACACTACTGGTTATCCAATGGGAACAATTATTGATACTAACAATAAAAATGCTGATCAATTATATAGTGCTCTAAATTACTTACAAAATAATTTATCTAATTCTATTGGCGGAAACAAGGGTTTAGATAAGAATTTTTATGATTCTTTAAGCTCGTTAAGAGAAGAAATTTATGCAAGTCAAAATTCATTATATGAAGCTATTAGTATGAATTCAAATGTATATGACTGTCAATTCTTATACGATGAAATAACAAAAGTAAATGATGATAATACTCAAAATTTATTTAACTATATTAACACAATAGAAAACTCATTAAAAGATAGTACAATTAAAACTACTAATTTTTTAAGTTCTACATTAAATAATAAAATTAACACTTTAGAAAATAAAATGGATAATTCTAATCAAGACTTAGTTTCTATGGATTATGCAATATTAGATAAAGTCGAAGAGAATGCTATTAGACAAGAGGATTCTCTTTACAATCTAAGAGATGAGTTGTTATATAGTAATGACAATATTATTGAAAATACAGAATACAAAACATATGAGCTGCATAATAGACTTGATGATTTAGAGAATAGAATTCATTTTTCAAATGAAGATTCAATTAATATGGATCACACTATATTAGATAAAGTTGATGAAAGTTCGATGATATATAATGACCTACTTGTTAATTTGAGAGATGAGCTATTATATAGCAACAATGAAAATTTAAATGAGATTATGAATGTTGCTACTCAACTTAGAGAAGAACTATTAGAAAATGATTATCAAACAACAACCAAAATACTAAATGAGACACATGAAATCAATGCTCAGTCTCAAGATCAATTATCTTATATTAATAGCCAAATAAGTCACATAAAGGAAATGTTATTTAACTTAAATGATATTATTGGTGTAAATAATGATAAATTCCGACATGAATTACAAATGATTAATAAAAATTCAAGCAATTCTTATTTAGATGAAATAAACTCATTAAAAGAACTAATAAAGCAAAAAAATGATAATTCTAATGATAAATATTATCTTGAAATTGAAAGATTAAAAGATATATTAAAAGAAAAAAATAATTCGGAAGATAATCAACATTATATTCAAGAAATAAATAGATTAAAAGATTTAATAAATAATAACAATAATCAAAATATTAATGTTCAAAAAAAGAACTTAGAAACAAATAACAATAATAACCAAAATTATATAGAGGAAATTCCTTGAGATGAATGGGATGAGATAGAGGGTGATGAAATGGAAAATTATAAAAATAATAGCAGAAGAGTTGTAAGAATAGATGAATCTAAATTAGATATGATCTATGAGAGAGTAGAGCAAATCAACTATGAAATCAATGCTAAATTATTTGATTTAGAAAATAATATCTTAGGTATTATACATGATAGAGATAATGAAATTGATTATAAAATAGCTGAGTCTTCTGCTAGAAATGAAAGACTTATTTTAGCATCTATTGAAGAAGTTAATTCTGAAAATGAAAATAAATACTCAAAATTAAGAAAAGAATTTTTAGATAAAATTACTGAAGTAAAAGATGAATTTTATGATAAAAATAAAGACTCAATTGCTGAATGAAATACAAATCTTTCTAAGTCAATGGAAGAAATGAATAAAATTACTTCTGACATAATAGATGAGATGATTCAATCTCAAAGAAGATTTGAAGATTTATTTATGTCTGTAGAGTCTAAATTTAATTCTTTCAATGAACAATTATCACAAATTTCTAATGATCAATTTGCCATTTATGATGAAAATAGCAGTAACTTAGAAAATATTTACGCTACTTTTGAAAAACATAAAAAAGATATTAAGAAAACTCATTTAATGTGAGATGAAAATAATGAAAAAATTGAATCATTAAAAGATAAAATATTAAGTAATACAAAAGAAATTAATAAAATTTCTTTAAGTACTGATTACAATGACATCTCTACTTCATTAAAACAAATTGATGAATTAAAAGCTAGAAGTGAAGAATTCAAAACAGAATTAACTACTATCAGAGCAAATAATGAAGAAATTGAAAAAACATTAGAAAAAGAAAAAGAATCTATTGATGAAAAAATCAATAACCTTTATACTGATTTCCATTCATTGATTGATTCATTTGATGAAAAAATTCAGTATGATTTAGATCACTTAACTGGTGAATCTATTGCTCATATAGAAAAAACATCTGGTGAAATAACTGAAAAAATAGTTACTCTTGAATCTCAATTAGATTCAAATTCTTCAATTTTAGAAAATAAAATGGAAGTTGTTAACATTGAAATTAATAACATCTTAAACAACTTAGATAATTTAGATGATAAAATTCAAAAAGAAACTGATGAAAAACTTCAGGCTTTATACCAAGAAACATTAGAATTAGTTTCTAACATTCAATTTGAAAATGAAAATACAAAAGTTGAAATTGAAGAAACAAATGAGTATCTTTCAGGTAAATTAAAAGCATCAAGTAAAAGAATTGATGAGTTACAAGATTTAATTGATAACACTATAATTGATAAGGTTAAAGACGAAAGAGTTGATGATTTAATTGATAAAGTAAATGAAATGAAGTCTTTTAACATCGAAGCAATTTCTAAAATTGAAGATATTTATACTTCTTGAAATGATAACAACAAAAAATTAGAAATTCTTGAAGATGTTTTAAGCAACCAAGCAAATGAAATTCAAAGTCTTAGATCATTAACTGGGGAAGCTTTTGATGACTCATTTGATAGAATAAATGTTTTATATGAAAATGAAAATAAAATTAAAAATCAAATTAAAAAAATCTTAAAAGTTAATAGCATATTAGAAAATAAATTACAAGAAGAAAAAAATAATTTAGAAAGCAAAATTGAAGATGTTTCAACAAATATCGATACAATGATTCTTGATTTAGATACTAAAGTTACAGAAAAAACTGATAACAAAATGATCAAACTTTATGAAGAAACAATTAATATGATAGATGAACTTAAAAAAGAGAATCAATCATCTTTTGAAGAAATATCAATTGTTAATGAAGGTGTTTCATTAAATTTATTTGAAGTTAATTCAAAAATTGCTGAGTTAGAGCATTTTACTCATTTAGATCCAGAACACGATGAGAAATTTTCTAGACTTTTTGAAACTATAAATGAAATTAAAAATTCAACAATTCAAACTACTAATGAAGTAAGAGATTGCATAGAAGCTTGAAGAATGAACAATGAAAAAATTCAAAGATTAGAAATAATGTTAGAAAATAAATCTGAAGAAATATTATCATTAGCAAATGACTCTGAAATGAATTTTAGCGATTTATTTAGCAAAACTGAAGAACTTTATAAAAGTGAAAATTCTATTAAAAATGAAATACTTGCTATCAATGCAATAAATAGTAAATTAGAGAAAAAACTATTAGAAGAAAAACAAAATTTAGATAACAAAATTAAAATATTAAATGAGGAATTAGAAAGCAAAATTTCTACAACTGAATCTAATATACTTTCAATTACTGATTCAAAATTTGATGAAATCAATACAAATATTGATACTAAATTAATTACTCTTCATAATGAGGTTATGAATTTGATCAATGAATTAAATGAAAGCAATCAAGAACTTAATCGTCAAATTTCAATTATTGAAACAGATACTTTAAAAACTTTTGATTACTTAGAATTTGAAATAGAAGAATTAAAAAATAGAGGAGGGATTTCAAAAGATAACCCTATTTATATTGAAATTGTTGATTCTATTGCTCAACTAAGTATTGAAAACAAAGAGCAATCTGATTACATTATGAAGTTACAAGAAGAACTAAACAAAAATGTTGAAAGAAGTAAATCTTTAAAGAAAATATTAGTAGCTCAATCTGAAGAAATTCAATTCATTGCTTCAAGTAGTGATAGTGCTATTTCAACTTCTTTTGATAGAATTCATGAATTATTTAATTCTGAAAAAAGCATTAAAGAAGAAATAGAAAAAATTTACACTGAAAATAAAGGTTTAAAAGCTGAAATTGAATCAGGTAAAGAAAAATTAAATGAAAAACTAATTAATTTAACATCTGAAATTGATAAGAAAATTGCTGATCAAGAAGATGTTATGGATTCTAAAATTATTACATCAGAGGCAAAATTTGATGACAAATTAATGCAAGTAAACTTTGACTTAATTGAACAAATATCAAATATCCATTATGAAAACATTTCAACATTAGAAAAAATATCTGATGTAGAAATATCTTTTGCTAACAAAATCCAAAGTAATAAAGATGAAATTGATGCATTAGAAAATTTAATCAAATTAATACCTGATCATAATGAAAAATTCGAGGCAATATCTGAAGACATTCAAACTTTATTTGAATATTCAGAAGTTTCAGTTGATCAAATGCAAGAGCAATTCCAAACAATTAAAAATAATAATAAAAAAATTAATGTATTAAAATCTAAATTAGATAAACAAGGTCAAGAAATTCTTGCATTGGGTGAATACACTGAAGGAAACTTGGTTGATTCTTATGATATGATTCATGAACTTTATGCTTCTGAATCTGAAATAAAAGAAGAGATTGAGCAAATATATAATGAAAACAAAGCAATTAAAAATAGAATAATTACTGAATCTTCTAAAAATAAACAAGCTATAAGTGAAAAAACTAATGAATTAAAAGAAATTTTAGCTAAATCTGAAATTAAAATTTTAGATAAAGTTGAAGATGATAAAAAAGAAATTAAAGATATTATAACTGATGTTGAACAAAGCATTTTAGCTGAAACTGATAAGAAAATTGAAGATGTTAAAAATGACACTTCAATTAAACTTGACATTCTTTACCAAGAAATGCTTAGTATCATTAGTGAATTAAATGATGGACAAAATGAACTAATTGATGAAATAACTAATTTAGATAGTTTTACTAGATTAAGCTTAATGACAGTTGATTCAAAAATATCTGAAATTGACTTCTTAGTAAATAAACTTCCTGAAGAAGATCCAAGATTCCAAAAAATGCTTGGTGAAATTGAAGACTTAAAAATCTTTTCAGAACTTACAAGTAATGAAATCTCTAACATTAATAGTGTTTGAAAAAACAATAATAAAAAATTAGCTTCATTAGAAGATCTTTTATTAGCTCAATCTGAAGAGTTAAGACTATTAAGTAGAAGTAGTGAAGAAGTTTGAAACTTATCATTTGATAGAATCCAAGAACTTTATGAATCTGAATCACAAATAAAAGAAGAAATTGAAAATATTTTTTCGGAAAATAAACAAATTATTAATAAATTAACTGAAGAAAAAGAAAAAATTAATAGCAAGATTGAATTAATTAACAATGATTTATTAAAAGAAATTAATCTTAGTCAAGAAAAAGTTATAGCTGATATAGATACTAAAGTTGCTAAAATATCTTCTGAAATTGAAGAAAAAATTTCATCTTTATATAATGAAATGACTGATATTATTAATGAAGTTCATCTATTCTCTGAAAATAATGCCGAAGAAATTAATCAATTAAAAGAAGAAGTTAACAACTTTGTAGTAGATATTAATAACAACCTATATGAAATTAATGAAGAAATTAATTTACTTCCAGAAGAAAATCCTAAATTTAAACCATTAATTGAAAAAGTTGAACAATTAAGAATGGATAATGATACTTCAATGTATGAAATTAAAAGAATTTATGATTCTTGAATTGCAAATAATAAAAAATTAGCTTCACTTGAAGATATATTATTATCTCAATCTGAAGAGTTAAGATTATTAAGTAGAAGTAGTGAAGAAGTTTGAAACTTATCATTTGATAGAATCCAAGAACTTTATGAATCTGAAAAAAATATTAAAGAGGAGATTGAATCATTCTATGTTGAAACTAATTCTATTAATAAAAAACTAATAACTGAAAAAGAAAAAGTTCTAGAAAGAATGAATGAAATTCAAAATGATTTATCTAAAGAAATTCTTGATTCAAAAGAAATTCTATCAGGTCAAATTGATGAAAAAATTTCAAAAGTTTCTACAGACATAGAAGAAAAAATTTCTTCTCTATATTCTGAGATGACTGAAATTATCAACGAAGTTCATTTATTCTCTGAAAATAATGCAAATCAAATTAATGAATTAAAAGAAGAAGTTAACAACTTTGTAGTAGATATTAATAACAACCTATATGAAATTAATGAAGAAATTAATTTACTTCCAGAAGAAAATCCTAAATTTAAACCATTAATTGAAAAAGTGGAACAATTAAGAATGGATAATGATACTTCAATGTATGAAATTAAAAGAATTTATGATTCTTGAATTGCAAATAATAAAAAATTAGCTTCATTAGAAGATCTTTTATTAGCTCAATCTGAAGAATTAAGATTATTAAGTAGAAGTAGTGAAGAAGTTTGAAACTTATCATTTGATAGAATCCAAGAACTTTATGAATCTGAAAAAGATATAAAAGAAGAAATTGAATCTTTATATGTTGAAACAAATTCTATTCATACAAAATTAAAATCTGAAAAAGAAAAAGTTTTAGAAAGAATGAATGAAATTCAAAATGATTTATCTAAAGAAATTCTTGATTCAAAAGAAATTCTATCAGATCAAATTGACGAAAAAATCTCAAGAGTTTCTACAGACATAGAAGAAAAAATTTCTTCGCTATATTCTGAAATGACTGAAATTATCAATGAAGTTCATTTATTCTCTGAAAATAATGCAGAAGAAATTAGTAAATTAAAAGATGAAGTTAATAGTTTTGTACTAGAAGTAAATAACTCATTATTTGAAATTAATGAAAACATTAATTTACTTCCAGAAGAAGATCCTAAATTTAGACCATTAGTTGAAAAAGTTGAACAATTAAGATTGGACAATGATACTTCAATGCATGAAATTAAGAAAAATTATGATGCTTGAATTGCAAATAATAAAAAATTAGCTTCACTTGAAGAAATCTTATTATCTCAATCTGAAGAATTAAGATTATTAAGTAGAAGTAGTGAAGAAGTTTGAAACTTATCATTTGATAGAATTCAAGAACTTTATGAATCTGAAAGAGATATAAAACAAGAAATAGAAAATATTTATTCTGATACTAATTCAATTAAAAATACATTGTTAAATGAAAAATCTAAAATTAAAGATAGAATAAAAACAATAGAATCTGATGTTAGCGAAAAAATGTTATCTATGGAACAAAATCTTGAAGATAAAATAGATACAGAAATTAAAAACTTATCTAATTCTTTAACTGATGATTTCTCAGGTAAAATTGATGACTTATACAATCAAACATTAGAATTAGTTGATAGTGTTAAAATTGCAAGCGAAGAATCAGCTTCAAGATTTGAACAAATTAATGAAATTTTAAATGAAGATTTAAACAACTGTAATAACAACATTATTTTATTAGAAGAAAAATTATCATCTAATTTACAAGTTGCTAGTGTTGATTTAGATCATAAAATTGCTGATATAAAAGAACTTAATGTAGAAGTAAATAACGAAATTGAAAAAAATAAAAAATTATGATTATTAAATAATTTTAAATTAACTTCTTTCATAGATTTACTTGAAAACCAATCAAGTGAATTATCTGACATTAATAGTGATTATGAACCATCTCCAGATTTAAAAAGAAAAATGGATGAATTAGTTAAAGTTGATGAGAATTTAAAATTTGAAATTATGCAAATAATGAATGATAATTTAAAAATTGAAAAAAATATTAAAAATCAAAAAACAATTCTTGTAAACAAAATGGATGATTTAGCTTCTGAAATTAGAAAAGAAATTGGTGAGGACTTTAATTCAAAAGTTGAAGATGTATATAAAAACTCAATGGAGTTTTTAGAAAATGCTTCTATTAATATAAATCAAAATAAAGAATCTATTGATATAATTCATAATTTGGTAAACAATAACTATGAGTTAGCAAATGAAAGAATTCAAAAATTAGTAGAAGATGTTAATCAAAAATTTGATAAAAAAGAAGGTTTAGAAAAAATAAATGAACTTGCTCATATTAATGATAGTATTTCTGAAGAAATATCAAGAATTCAAAAAGACTGATTATTAAATAATGAAAAATTAAAATCATTAGATAATATGCTAAAAGATGAATTAAAAAAACAAAGATATGATATCGATAGTTTAGATTACAAAAACAACTCTTTACAAGAAAACTTATTAGATATTCTTGAAATGGACGGATCAATTAATAATGAAATAGAATCATTAAAAAATAAAAACTTAATATTAGAAGATAACTTATTTTCATTCAAAAAAGATTTTGAAAATAATATTAAAGAAATTATTAAAGAAATTGATAATAAAATAGATTCAATCTCATTAAATCTTGATCCTAGAAAAATAATTAAGGAAGATGACATAATTAAGTCTATTGAAGAAATAGTTTATAGCATTGTTATTAAAGAAATCAATAATTTACCTTTCAAAAAAGAGCTTTTAACTTTATCTGAAGAAGATAAAAAAATAAGAGAAGAAATAAAGAATATTATTTATAAATTAAATAGCAAAAATGTAAAAATTAATCAATTAATATTTGATGAAATATGACATTGTAATTTAAAAATAGAATCATTAATTGATGAAGTAATGAATATTTCTTCATTGAATAATAATAACATTATCGATCTTAAAAAATATACAGATACTTCTTCTAATGAAATTAAAAAAGTTTATAAATTATGAGTTGCAAATAACAAAAAAATATCAGAATTAGAAGATCAAATTAATAAACAAACTAAATTATTAAGTAATGTTGGACAAAATAGTGATATTTCAAAAATTAATGAAAATATTTCTAATTTAGAGAGTGCAATATCTTCAATTGAAAGTGAAAATAATTTTATTTCTAACCAAATAAATGAAATA
The DNA here is from genome assembly GCA_051656145.1 of Mycoplasmoidaceae bacterium. Taxonomy (GTDB): domain Bacteria; phylum Bacillota_I; class Bacilli_A; order Mycoplasmatales; family Mycoplasmoidaceae; genus CAMREV01. The sequence goes on along the minus strand of JBOGBI010000015.1, from coordinate 29,244 downwards.
ACTAAAAAACAAGAAGTTTCAATAGAAAATCTTTACAATGAAATTCTTCAAATTACAAATGAAATAGATGTTAATCTTTACAAAAGAATTGATGAAACTTTAAAAAACATTGATTTCAAAATTGAAGGTAATTTAAAAGATAAAGATGAAATCAAAAAATTAATATTAAAATATTCTGAAGAAATTATTTCTGCAGAATTAAAAACATTTATAAAAATGTTTGAAGAAAATAATTCAGAATTAAATAAATCACATAGAGCTTGATTGAAAAATGTTCAAAGAATATCTTTATTAGAAGATATAATCATTGAACATGAAAAAGGTTTCAAAGAAGCTAGCCAAACAAATACAGCTCAAAAAGATGCAAATCTTAACCAAAAAGAAAAAGAAGCAATTGAAAAATTAATAGCAAATCATAAAAAAAGATTGTTATAATAAACATAAAGTAGTGCTTAAAAAATAAGGAAAAACAATGAGATATAGAAGTCAATATATTTCTAATTTATTGAACAAAGAAAAATTTGATATTCATTTATCTGATGTTAATCAAATTGATTCTAAAAATTTCTCTGATAATGAACTAGATAATTTCATGACAAGTTTGGATAGTAACATAAACAACATTTATGAAAAATTAATAATAAATCTAGACTATTTATCAAATAAAATTGACAAAAATTTTATTGAGAATCAAGATTCATTTGCTTCAATAGAAAATAGATTAATTCAATTAGAGAGATCTAACTCAAGCAGTTTTGTTGACCCTATTCAAAGAATTCAAGAAAAATCACAAAACTTATTCAAAGATAATTTTAAAAAAGTTAATATGAATATAGACTCTTTTTTAGAAGAAGAATTAAATTTTATCAATACAAGTGATTCTAAAATTTCTTTAAAAAATAATGAAGAATTGAACTATAATCTAAATTGAGAAGAGGAATTCCAAAAAAAAGGTCTTTCATTAGAAGACGATGGAATTTATGAATATAAGAATGGAGATGAAGATATGAAATATGATTATTTTAATGGTGAGCTACCAAAAACAAAAATTGTTAAAATAAGAGCTTCAGATGGAATACAAACTTATACTAAAGATGATATAAGCTCTTTCATTGAAAACGAAAGCAAGAAACTTGCTTTAAATGAAGTTTCAAAATTAAACAGTCAATCTGAAGTTACTCAAAAAGCTTGATTAGCTAACAATCAAAGACTAGTTGAGTTGACTAACATAATTGAAGCCCAAGAAAAAGAAATTAGAAAATTATCTCAAAATATAATTAATAAATCTCATGTAAATGAAAATGATATTGTTGATATTATAAATAATAAAGCTCTAAAAATTTTAAGAGATGAATATGAAGCAAGAATTTCTTCTTTAGAAAAAGGTGTTGAACCATTAGGAATTAGATTGTCTAATCCTAATGATGACATTGTAAATGAATTAAAGCAAAAAGAAGAAGAAAATATAAGGCTAAAAAAATTATTAAATAGTAATTTAAATATAGTTGAAAATAATGTAGAGTCTCCAGTAGTTAAAAAAGCTTCTCCGTTCCCACCAAAAACAGAATCAGTTAAGAAATTTGACAATGCTAGAAAAAGAAAACAATCTTATTTCTTTGAAATTATAGAACACAAATCGCCAAAAATAACAAAAGCAGATTTAGATAAATAATTACTAATGTAATTATTTATTTTTTTATTTTATAATAATATTAGTATATTTTAAGGAATAAAAATGGCACAAATAATACATGCAAAAGATTTAAGACCAGGTCATACTTTTTTGTATAAAAATAATATCTATTTAGTAATAGAAAATTCTTTTAATAAAACAGCGATGAGAGAAGGGATAGTTAAGTGCAAAGTTAAAAATCTTAGAAACCAAGCAATCACTGTTGAAGTATTAACTGGAGAAAAACTAGAACAAGCAAATATATTAAAGAAGAAATGTTCATTTTCTTATATAGATGGTTCTAATTATATTTTTATGGATTTAGAAAACTTTGAGCAATATGAGATTCCTTCATCTAAACTGGAATGAGAAAAAAACTTTATAATAGAAGGTTTAGAATTTAATATAATGATTTATGAATCAGAAATTTTAGGACTTTATTTACCAGATCAAGTTCAATTAAAAATTGAATTTGCAGAGGAAGCGGTTCAAGGTAATACTGCACAAGCCGCACTAAAAAAAGCAACTCTTGAAACTGGATATGAAATAAATGTTCCGCAATTTATTAAAACAGGTGAAACTGTAATAATTAATACCAGTAATGGTGAGTACATCGGAAGAAGTAAGAATGTATAAAATATTTTCAAAAAACAATGATTCAATATTTATCGAACTTAAAACTATTACAAAATATATTAAAAATTATATTGAAAGCTCGAATTACAAATACAAAAACATTAACATAGATTCATATTTAAATAAAAATGATAATAATGAAATGTATATTTATATTAATGAATCTTTAAATAAAGAAATAATAGGTGAAATTGATTCTCTTAGAAAAGAAATTTTATTTATTTTAAGCTCGGAACTTAACATAAATGATTTTTATGTGAATATTATTCTTAGGTAATTATGCTTAAACAATGAGAAAAAAGAATAATTGTTTTTCAATACATATATTCTTGTTTAATAAAACAAGATTTTGATTCTGACAATATTCCAGATGAAATCAAAAATGATGAATATATATTTAACATTGTCGAATATGCTTTAATAAATTTTTCTGAAATTAAAAAAATTATAATTTCAAATTTAAGTGAAAATTGAAAATGGGATAGGGTTGCAGAAGTAGATTTAGCTATAATAGTTTCAGCATATTCTGAATATAAAACTTCTAAAATTGATAGAAAAATTTTGATTGATCAAGCAATAGTTACATCTAAAAATTACAGTGACGAAAAATCATATAAATTTATTAATTTTATTTTAGATAGGATGTTAAATGCCTAAATTTAAAATTTCAAAAATTTTAAATAATGAAATATATTTATCAAATGAAGATGAATTACATATTAAAAAATCTTTAAGAAAAAAAATAGGAGATAAATTATTTTGTTTTGATAATATAAATGAATATGAAACAAGAATCACTTCTCTTGATAAATTGAAATTAGAAATAATAAGTAAACATAAATTAAAAAATGATACTTTGAATTTAAACATTTATTTAGGTGTAATAGATAAAAATAATTTTGAATTAGCTGTAAGAAAATTAAATGAAATAAATTGTAAATCAATAACTCCAGTTTTATTTGAAAGAAGTCAAAAAAATATTAAACTAAATTATGATAGATTAAATAAAATAATTATTGAATCATCAAAACAATGCTTTAGATATATAGATTTAGATTTGAAAGATACTATAAGATTTAATGAATTAATTGATGAAATTAAAAATGATAAGTTTAATATATTAGCATATCAAGAATCAAAGAATTTTTTTTCATTTAATGATATAAAATATAGTGATAAGATTAATTTAATTATTGGACCAGAAGGTGGCTTTTCTAAAAAAGAATTAGAAATGCTTAAAAATAATTGTTACTTTTTAAAATTAACAAACACAATTTTAAAAAGCGAAACTGCTGCAATTTATATTGCATCAATTTTATCTTTTAATTTAGGAAGTAAAAATGAAAAATAGCAATATAACAAAAATATTATTGGCTACTCTATATAAAGTTTCATCTATTTCTATTGTATTAGGCGTGATGATATCAATTATCCTTGTTGCCAACAACCCTAATGATTTAATTGGTCAGATATTACCCATTATTATATTTTCATGTGTATCAGCAATTACTTCTTGTGTTTATATGATTATTTTGACAAAAGAGTACACATTAATAAAATTTCATATGACCAAAAATTGAATATTCTTTGATTGGGTTGCAATTTATGTTAACCTAACTAATATGATTTTTTCTCTTTCTTTCATTACATCATTTTCAATTTATGGAATGTGGGGAAATAGCAGTTGAGTTACTATAATATTAATTTGTGTTGTATTATTTATTTCCTTGATAGGTGTAGGTTTCCAACAATACTCCCATTTTAAAATTAATGTTGATATTGAGAAAAGAAAAAATGGTGAAAATTTAAAAGAACCAAAAAAAATAGAAGATCAAACAAAAAATCAAAAGGAAATTCAAGATGCAAAGTAATACATTTGCAATTTATACTTTAGGATGCAAAGTAAATATTTTTGAATCTAATTCAATGAGAAATCAATTATTAATGAATGGTTATATCGAAAAGCCATTTGATAGTTTTTCTGATATCTACATTATTAATACTTGCACTGTTACAGAAAAAGCTGATAAAAAATCAATTAACATTATAAAAAGAGCAAAAAAGAACAATCCTAATTCAATTGTTATTGCTTCAGGATGTTTTACACAAATGAATAGCGATATTGGTGAAAAATATAATATTGATATTTTAATAGGTAACAAATATAAAAACAATGTTCATGAATTAATTACTGAATTTGAGAAAAAAAGAGAAAGAATTAATAAGATAGAAAATTTGTTTATAAATCAAAAATTTGAAAAAAATGAAGATATTAATTTCACTAACCAAACAAGAGCTTTTATAAAAATACAAGATGGTTGCAATTTTATGTGTTCATACTGTATTATTCCTTTTTCGAGAGGAAGGCAAAGATCAAAAGATTTTAAAATTTTAATAAAAGAAATTAATGAGTTAAAGAAAAAATATAAAGAAATTGTTATAACTGGAGTTAATACTGCTGGTTATGATGATGGCAAACATAACTTTGAAAACTTGTTAGAAGAAATAAATAAATTAAAAGGTAATTTTAGAGTAAGAATTTCTTCAGTCGAACCATTTCAAATTACAGATAAAATTGTAGACATTGTTACAAGCAATTCTCAAAGATTTTGCCAACAATGACATATATGTCTTCAATCTGGCTCAAACAAAGTATTAAAAGAAATGAATAGAAAGTATAGTAGTGAGAAATTTTATGAGCTTGTTTGTAAAATAAGAGATAAATCTCCTAATTCTACTTTTACTACAGACTATATTGTAGGATACCCAACTGAAACAGAAGAAGATCATTTAGAATCAATGGAATGGTTAAAAAAAATTAGATTTTTGGATATGCATATTTTTCCATATTCAAAAAGAAAAATGACTGCTGCTTATAATTTAAAATGTATAAATTCGAATATACAAAAAAGAAGAATAAAAGAAATCACTGAATTAAAAAACAATATTAGAAAAGAAATTTTGAAATCTTTTATTGGTGTAGAAACAGAAATTGTTTTTGAGAAATCTTCTTCTACTTCTTTTCAAGAAGGATTCTCTTCTGAGTATATTAAAGTACTGGTTAAAACAAATGAAGATCTAACTGGTCAAATTAAAAAAGTTAAAATAAAGAAAGTAACACTTGATGGAGTTATAGGTGAAATACTATAATAATATGTATATATAAGAAATTTTTTAAAAAATTTGAAAAATATCACTTATATTATATAATTATTTTGCTTTTGTATTTTTGAATATCATAAATTTTCATTAATATGATAGCAATTTTGTTATGTTATTTTGAATAAAAATAACATAGAAAGTTCTTTGAAAACTAAATAGAATCTGTTCAATTTTTGAGAGTTTGATCCTGGCTCAGGATTAACGCTAGCGGGATGCCTAATACATGCAAGTCGAACGAAGTATTTATACTTAGTGGCGAACGGGTGAGTAACACGTATCCAACATACCCATAAGAGGGGGATAACCAGTTGAAAAACTAGCTAATACCCCATAGGATATTTTTACATAAGTATTAATATTTAAAGTTGCGTTTGCAACACTTTTGGATTGGGGTGCGACGTATTAGATTGTTGGTGAGGTAATGGCTCACCAAGTCGATGATGCGTAGCTGTGCTGAGAGGCAGAACAGCCACAATGGGACTGAGACACGGCCCATACTTCTACGGAAGGCAGCAGTAGGGAATTTTCCACAATGGACGAAAGTCTGATGGAGCAATCCCGCGTGAATGATGAAGGTCCTACAAGATTGTAAAGTTCTTTTATTGGGGAAGAAATGTAAGAAGAGGAAATGCTTTTTATTTGACGGTACCCTTTGAATAAGTATCGGCTAACTATGTGCCAGCAGCCGCGGTAATACATAGGATGCAAGCGTTATCCGGATTTACTGGGCGTAAAGCGAGCGCAGGCGGATTTACAAGTCTGATGTTAAAGACAACTGCTTAACGGTTGTTTGCATTGGAAACTGTAAGTCTAGAGTATAGTAGAGAGTTTTGGAACTCCATGTGGAGCGGTGGAATGCGTAGATATATGGAAGAACACCAGAGGCGAAGGCGAAAACTTAGGCTATAACTGACGCTTAGGCTCGAAAGTGTGGGGAGCAAATAGGATTAGATACCCTAGTAGTCCACACCGTAAACGATGGTAATTAAATGTCGGCACGGTAATGTGTCGGTATTACAGCTAACGCATTAAATTACCCGCCTGGGTAGTACATTCGCAAGAATGAAACTCAAACGGAATTGACGGGGACCCGCACAAGTGGTGGAGCATGTTGTTTAATTCGACAATACACGTAGAACCTTACCTAGGTTTGACATCTCTGGCAAAGCTATAGAAATATAGTGGAGGTTAACCGGATGACAGGTGGTGCATGGTTGTCGTCAGCTCGTGTCGTGAGATGTTGGGTTAAGTCCCGCAACGAGCGCAACCCTTATTATTAGTTACTTTATCTAATGAGACTGCCAGCGTAAGCTGGAGGAAGGTGGGGATGACGTCAAATCATCATGCCCCTTATATCTAGGGCTACAAACGTGCTACAATGGCAAGTACAAACTGTTGCGAACCAGTAATGGGGAGCTAATCATAAAAAGCTTGTCTCAGTTCGGACTGAGGGCTGCAATTCGCCCTCATGAAGTTGGAATCACTAGTAATCGCGAATCAGACATGTCGCGGTGAATACGTTCCCGGGTCTTGTACACACCGCCCGTCAAACTATGAGAGCTGGTAATGCCTAAAACCGTTAAGATAACCTTCGGGAGTCTTGCGTCTAGGGTAGGACTGGTGATTGGAGTTAAGTCGTAACAAGGTACCCCTACGGGAATGTGGGGGTGGATCACCTCCTTTCTAATGGAGTTAATTTACTAAATTAACACTTTAATTAGTGTACATTATTTAAAATCCATAAAATATTGCTTGTAAAAATATAAGAAATTTTATGGTCAGATTCTATTTAGTTTTGAGAGTATTTTCTCTCAAGATAGTTCTTTGAAAACTGAATATTATTAACAATCTTTTTAGTCTAATTTATAAAAAAAAGACTATAAGAAATTTTTGATTGCAAAATCAAAAATATTTTTATAGCAACAAACACTCTAACAAAAAACAAATGTTAAAAAATTTAACAAATATTAATTGAAGATATCATAATAAGTTACTAAGAGCTTATGGTGGATGCCTAGGGACTAGAAGGCGATGAAGGACGTGCAAATCTGCGAAAAGATACGGTGAGTTGATTTGAAACTGTGACCCGTATATATCCGAATGAGGAAACTCAGCTAGTAGTAATGCTAGTTATCTTTAACTGAATACATAGGTTATTGAAGCAATACCTTGTGAAGTGAAACATCTCAGTAGCAAGAGGAAAAGAAAACGAAGTGATTCCGTAAGTAGTGGCGAGCGAAAGCGGAACAGGCCAAACCGATATTTATATCGGGGTTGTAGGACTACAATGTGGACTTAAGATGGATAGTAGAAATAGTTGGGAAGCTATGTCATAGAAGGTGAAAACCCTGTATACGAAATCCATCTTATACCTAGTAGGATCCTGAGTACGGCGGGACACGAGAAATCCTGTCGGAATCTACCCAGACCATTGGGTAAGCCTAAATACTAACTAGTCACCGATAGCGTATAGTACCGTGAGGGAAAGGTGAAAAGAACCCAGAGATGGGAGTGAAATAGAATCTGAAACCATAAGCTTACAACGTGTCAGAGCACATTAATGTGTGATGGCGTGCGTTTTGAAGAATGAGCCGGCGAGTTATTTTAGCATGCAAGGTTAAGCTGTAGAAGTGGAGCCGTAGGGAAACCGAGTCTTAATAGGGCGATATAGTATGTTGAGATAGACCCGAAACGAGATGATCTAGCCATGGGCAGGTTGAAGTCTGGGTAACACCATATGGAGGACCGAACCGACGTTCGTTGAAACGACCGCGGATGACCTGTGGTTAGTGGTGAAATTCCAATCGAATCTCGTGATAGCTGGTTCTCACCGAAATAATTTTAGGATTAGCGTTAGATAATTGATATATGAAGGTAAAGCACTGAATACCTGATGGCGCCACCTAGGTGTACTGAATGTAATCAAACTCTGAATGTCATATATTTTATTCTAGCAGTTAGACTATGGGGGATAAGCTTCATAGTCGCGAGGGAAACAGCCCAGATCGTTAGCTAAGGTCCCAAATATATACTAAGTGGAAAAGGATGTTGAAATACTTAAACAGCTAGGATGTTGGCTTAGAAGCAGCCATCGTTTAAAGAGTGCGTAATAGCTCACTAGTCGAGTGTTTCTGCGCCGAAGATTTAACGGGGCTAAAGTATATAACCGAAGCTACGAACTACATTTATGTAGTGGTAGGTGAGCGTTCTATGTGGGATGAAGGTAGATCGTGAGAACTATTGGACCGCATAGAAGTGAGAATGCCGGCGTGAGTAACGTATGAAAGTGAGAATCTTTCAAGCCGTATTGACTAAGGTTTCCAGGAGTAGGTTCGTCCATCCTGGGTTAGTCGGTCCTAAGGCCAGGCCGAAAGGCGTAGTCGATGGGAAACAGGTTAATATTCCTGTACCAATAATATGAGTGATGGAGTGACGGAGAAGGTTAATATGGGCCCATTATCGGATTTGGGTTTAAATATCGAGTCTTGCAAGTTGGCAAATCCGCTTGCTTTAAGGACGAGGTATGAGTACAAGGGATCTCTTCGGAGTGAACGAAGCCATATATATCACGCTTCCAAGAAAAGCTTCTAACATTATTATATTATTGTCCGTACCGAGAACGAACACACGTGGTCAAGGAGAGTATCCTAAGGCTAGCGAGTTAACTATTGTTAAGGAACTCTGCAAATTAATCCCGTACGTTCGCAATAAGGGATGCTTATTTTATATAAGCCGCAGTGAAGAGCGAGAGGGGACTGTTTAACAAAAACACAGCTTTATGCTAAACCGCAAGGTGATGTATATGAGGTGACACCTGCCCAGTGCTGGAAGGTTAAGGATGGATGTTAGGTATTTATACCGAAGCTTCTTACCGAAGCCCTAGTGAACGGCGGCCGTAACTATAACGGTCCTAAGGTAGCGAAATTCCTTGTCGGGTAAATTCCGTCCCGCTTGAATGGTGTAACCATCTCTTGACTGTCTCGACAATAGACTCGGTGAAATCCCGGTTAGGGTGAAGACGCCCTATAGGCGCGATTGGACAAAAAGACCCCATGAAGCTTTACTGTAGCTTAATATTGGGAAAGTTTAATTCATTTAGAGTATAGGTAGGAGACTTTGAAATGCATTCGCCAGGATGTATGGAGTCAACATTGGAATACTACCATTGAATTAAGTTTTCTCTAACTTACCTCCATGAATCTGGAGGTAGGACAGTGTTAGGTGGGCAGTTTGACTGGGGCGGTCGCCTCCCAAAATGTAACGGAGGCGCGCAACGGTACCCTCAATATGGTTGGAAATCATATGCAGAGTGTAATGGTATAAGGGTGCTTGACTGCGAGACTTACAAGTCGAGCAGGTAGGAAACTAGGTCATAGTGATCCGGTGGTTCCGTATGGAAGGGCCATCGCTCAACGGATAAAAGCTACTCTGGGGATAACAGGTTAATAGTGCCCAAGAGTTCATATCGACGGCACTGTTTGACACCTCGATGTCGACTCATCTCATCCTGGAGCTGAAGCAGGTTCCAAGGGTTCGGCTGTTCGCCGATTAAAGAGATACGTGAGTTGGGTTCAAACCGTCGTGAGACAGGTTGGTTTTTATCTGTCGTGCCCGTTAGAAAATTGAGAAGATCTGCTCCTAGTACGAGAGGACCAGAGTGGAGATACCTCTAGTGTTCCAGTTGTCATGCCAATGGCATAGCTGGGTAGCTACGTATCGAATAGATAAACGCTGAAAGCATCTAAGTGTGAAGCTAACTTCAAGATTAATTTTCTTTAAGAATCGTTGAAGACTACGACGTTGATAGGTTGGAGGTGTACGCATGGTGACATGTTTAGCTGACCAATACTAATTATTCGAAAACTTATATGAAATTTATAAGTTAGATTGATTGTTAAAATAATATTCAGTTTTCAGAGAACTATCTTTTTGTGTAGTGTCAATATCGTAATGGAAACACCTGTTCCCATACCGAACACAGAAGTTAAGCATTATGGAGCCGAAGGTAGCCCAAAAGTGAGAATAGGTAAATGCTACTCAAAATAAAAAATACAACTAGATTTCTCTAGTTGTATTTTTTATTTTTAATGGACTATATTTGTCTAATGCATCTTTTGCCGCTTCTTGTTCTGCACTTTTTTTAGTTTTTCCACTTCCAACACCATAAGTTACGCCTTTAACAATTAGTGTTACTTTGAAGTTATTATTCTCTTCTATTGATTTGTAATAAATATAATTACTTTTGTTTTTTTTGCTTGATTCTTTTGATTGAATTAATTCTTGAAATTTAGATTTGTAATCTGTTGATGAGTCTAGTTCTTTTTTTAAGTAATAATCAATAATAGTATTTTCAATTATCTCTTTACATTTATTTTCTCCACATTCAAGATAAACTGCTCCAATTAGAGATTCAAACAAGTCTGGTCTGATGTTATTTGTATCGTTTTCAGAATTGATTCCATTTCCTAAAAAAGCATAATCAATAAGTTCTAATTGATTTGCAGCTTTTTTCATTGTTTCTGCTCTAACTATTGATTTTCGATCATCTGTAATGTTTGCTTCATTTTTTTCAGGATAATTTATAAATAGATATTCAGTTACAATTTTTTGAACAATTGAATCACCTAAAATTTCTAACCTTTCAAAGTCTTTTTTAATATTTGGATTTTCGTTTCTAAAACTTTTATGAGTCATCGCTTCAACAAAAGTTTCAATTCCTACATTGCTATCTATTTTAAGATTAGTTAAAAGTAATTTGATTTCTCTTCTATTTTTTTTCATTTACGAATTTTTTAATTTCTTCAACAATATTATATTTTGCAGAGTTTCTAGCTAATTCTAAAGCACTAATAAACTCTCTTTCATCTGCGCTACCATGAGCTTTGATTGCAAGTTTATTTAAACCAAGAACTAAAGCTCCTGCATAGTTTTTATAATCAAAAGTATTCTTAACTTTTCTAAATGCATTAAAAGAAAAAATTGCTCCTAAAATATTATATGGTTTTAATAAATTCTTTTTTATTTCATTAGATAATATTTTTAAAGAACCTTCCATTGTTTTCAAACAAATATTACCAGTAAAACCATCAGTGCAAATTACATCAGTCTCCCCAAGAAGAAGTTTTCCTGACTCAATAAATCCTTGATAATTAATTCTTTTTTCTTCTTTTAGAATTTTGTGGGCATTTTGGATATTATCAAGACCTTTATAATCCTCTGTGCCAATGTTAAGTAATTTTATAGAAGGATTTTCTATTTTTCTAACTAATTTTGCATAAACATGCCCCATTAATGCAAAATTAACTAAATCATGTTCATCACAAATTTTGTTAGCTCCAACATCAAGCATGTTGAATCCCTTTAGATTTGCTGAAGGAAAAGTAGGGTTGAAAGCAGGCTTAGAAATATTCTCAATCATACCAAAATTAGAATAACTTATAGAAACAAAACAAGGTGTTGAACCAGGTGAAACAACGGCATCTGCTTCATTGTCTTTAACCATTTTAATTGCTTTCAACATTGATGAATCTTTTTTTCTTATTGCTAATAATGGATTGTCTTCTTGATTGATAACTTCTGAAGCATTAACAACTTCAAATTTATCATATTGATTAAGTTTTTTTTTAATTTCTTCTTGATTTCCAATAAGAATAATTTGTGTGTCCGAATATTTCTTAACAAACTTTCTAGCAGCATTTATAGCTTCGATAATATCATTTTCAAATCCCATTACATCAAACGCTATTTTTATCATATTATTCCTTTGTGATTTTTTAAAATAAATTCTATTCATTTTTATGAATAGAATTTAAATTTTTTAATGGTGGCTTCTGACAGAATCGAACTGTCGACACACAGATTTTCAGTCTGTTGCTCTACCGACTGAGCTAAGAAGCCATTAATGGCGGTCCTGACGGGATTCAAACCCGCGATCTCCTCTGTGACAGAGAGGCATGTTAATCACTACACCACAGGACCAAAATGGTTGCGGGAGGTGGACTCGAACCACCGACCTTCAGATTATGAGCCTGATGAGCTACCGTCTGCTCTATCCCGCGATATAAAAATGGCGGAGGATGAGGGATTCGAACCCCCGCGCGACTCACGCCGCCTTTCAGTTTTCAAGACTGACCCCTTCAACCGGACTTGGGTAATCCTCCATTTTTAATTAATATTAAAATAAATATTAATTTTTTGTTTTTTAAACTGGTGGAGCTAGCAGGACTCGAACCTGCAACCTACCGATTATGAGTCGGGGGCTCTAACCATTGAGCTATAGCTCCAAATATTGGTAGCAGGAGTGGGACTTGAACCCACGACACCCCGGGTATGAGCCGAGTTCTCTAACCAACTGAGATACCCTGCCATAAAATGGTCGGGAAGACAGGATTTGAACCTGCGACCCCTTGGTCCCAAACCAAGTGCTCTACCAAGCTAAGCTACTTCCCGAATATTTATTTTTGTTTAAAAAAACAAAATAATTATATATTAAATTAGTTTATTATTATAACTTAATTATTATATCAAACTATATAAATAAAAAAATCAATAATACATAATTAAATAATGTGTTTATTATAAAATGGCGCACCTTACAGGACTTGAACCTATAGCCTTTTGTTTCGTAGACAAATGCTCTATCCAATTGAGCTAAAGATGCATTTTGGAGGTACCTATCAGATTTGAACTGATGATGAAGAGGTTGCAGCTCTTTGCCTTACCACTTGGCTAAGGTACCACATATAATATTATATCAATAAACTCTTAATATCTATATTATTTAAAAATTTATGGTAGAATATTCTTGCAATATACCAAAGACAATAACGAAGTGTTAAATTACTTTTAAAAATGTTATCGAGGTTTTATATTTATAAATATAAAAACTATCACTTTAATTATTGATAGTTTTTATTTGGATATTGTAAAAAATGAAAGGAAAAGTTTTGAAAAAAATCATTCAATTTAAAGAGTCTGAAGTTAACAAAATTTCTGATTTAATGAAATCATCTGCTTCTTTTTTAATTTTTGAATATCAAGGTATTGATGCTCATGATATGACAGCAGTTAGAAAAGAAATGTTAAAAAGTGATGCTAGTTTGCATGTTATTAAAAATAACATTTTAAATAGATCATTGAAAAAAGCTGGATTTGAAGGATTCGGAGAATTAGTAGGACCAAATGCAATTGCATTTGGTAACTCAGATGAAATAGCACCTTTAAAAATAATTAATAATTTGTCTAAGACAAATGATTGTATTAAATTCAAAGGTAGTGTAATTGAGAACAAATTTATTGATGCTGAAAAATCAATTGCAATATCTAAATTACCTAATAGAGAAGGTTTATACTCGATGTTACTATCTTGTTTAACTGCACCAATTAGAGGTGTTCTATATGCACTTAAAGCTGTTGAAGAAACAAAATAAAAGGAGAATAAAAAATGAGTAAAATGAAAAAAGAAGACATAGTAGCTGCATTAAAAGAAATGAGCTTACTAGAAATTAAAGAATTAATAGAAAGTATAGAAACTGAATTTGGCGTTTCTGCTGCTGCTCCTGTAGCTGCAGCTTCGGCAGGTGCTGCTGTTGAAGCTCCTACTGAAGTAAATTTAATCCTAGCTAATGCAGGTGCAAACAAAGTAGCTGTTATTAAAATAGTAAGAGAAATTACAGGATTAGGATTGATGGAAGCTAAAGGATTAGTTGATGGAGCTCCTAAGCCAGTAAAAGAAGGTATTAAACCTGAAGAAGCTGAAGAACTTAAAAAGAAATTTGATGGTTCAGGTGCTACAATTGAAATAAAATAATTATTTTGAATTTATAAAAACATAATCATTTTTTTGGTTATGTTTTTTTTATATAATTAAATATAATTATTATGAAAAAAGGTAAACATATGAAGAAAAAATACTCACAAGATGAAATAGTAAATCATTTAAAATCTACTGGTTATTTTTTTCAAAATTCAGAAATATATGGTGGTCTAGCTAATTCATGAGATTTTGGTCCATTAGGTTCAATGATTAAAAGAAATATAAGAGATCTTTGATGAGAATACTTTGTTACTAAAAAAACTAATATTGTACCTTTAGATTCAAATATAATATGCAATCCAATTGTCTGAAAAGCTTCTGGTCATTTAGATAATTTTTCAGATCCTTTAATTGATTGTAAAAAATGTAAAAATAGATTTAGAGTTGATAAACTTATCAATGAATTTTTAAATGATTCGATTGTAAATGAAAACAATACATTTGATGAATTGGAAAAAATAATTTTAGATAAGAAAATAAATTGTCCAATTTGCAATAGTAATGATTGAACCGATATTAGAAAATTCAATTTAATGTTTGAAACAAATATAGGCACTACAGAAGGTAAAAAAACTATGGTTTATTTAAGACCAGAAACTGCTCAAGGTATCTTTATTAATTTTAAAAATATTCAAAGAACAATGAGAAAGAAAATACCTTTTGGTGTTGCGCAAATAGGAAAATCTTTTAGAAATGAAATAACTCCTTCTAATTTTATTTATCGTTCAAGAGAATTTGAACAAATGGAATTAGAATATTTTACTAATCCAGAAAATGAAAGCAAAGATTTTGACAATTTATTATTAGATATGGAAAATTTTATAATTAAAGAACTTGGTATATCGAAAGATAAAATAAAGCAAAATGAATATAATAAAGATGAAATTGCTCATTATTCAAAAAAAACAGTTGATTTATTTTTTGAATTTCCTCATGGTTGAAGCGAATTATGTGGAATTTCAAATAGGGGAAATTTTGATTTAAAGAATCATTCAGAAAATTCAAAGAAAGATCTTGAATATTTTGATGAACTAAAGAATATTAGATATTTTCCTTCAGTTATAGAACCTTCTATGGGTTTAGATAGATTAGTTTATGCAGCCTTAATAGATGCTTTTGAAATACAACAAATAGGAGATGATTCAAGAATTGTTTTATCACTTGATAAAAAAATATCTCCATATAGATTTTGTGTTTTACCATTAACAAATAAATTAAAAAATGAAGCCAAGGAATTTTATGAAAAAATATTATCTTATGGATATTCTTGTTCGTATGATGAAGCGGGTTCAATTGGTAAAAGGTATAGAAGACAAGATGCAATTGGTACATATGAATGCATTACATTTGACTTTGATTCAATTGAAGATAGCAAGAAAACTATTACAATAAGAAATAGAGATACAATGAACCAAGATACTATTAAGATAGAAAAATTTTTAGAAGAGTTAAGAACAAAAGATGTACATAGACAATAAAATTATTGATCAATTAAAAAATTCAGCTGATATTGTAAACATAATTGGACAATATATAAATCTCACAAAAAAAGGTGTTAACTATCTTGGACTTTGTCCTTTTCATCAAGATACTAAACCATCATTATATGTATCACCTCAAAAAAGAATGTATAAATGTTTTTCATGCAATAAAGGCGGAGACATTTTTTCCTTTATTCAAGGAATAGAAAAAATAAATTATTTGGGTGCAATAAAATTTGTAGCAAAAAAATCTAACTTTCAGAATACATATATTGATAACATAAATAGTATTAGAAATGAAAAAAAAGAAAAATACTTAAAAATAAATAATGAAGTTGCTTTCTTTTTTAATAGAATGCTTTATTCTGAAGAAAATACTAATGCACTTAAATATTTATATTCAAGAGGACTTGACGATGAACAGATAAAGTATTTTAATATTGGTTTTGCACCACATTCACAATATGGCCTTTTTAAATATCTTACAAGAAAAGATAAAGATGGAAATCAATTATGAAAAGAAAATGATTTAATAGATAATGGTGTAATATATTTAGATTCTCAAAATGAATATAAAGATTTTTTTGTTAATAGAATAATATTTCCTATTATGGATGAATATAGTAATATTGTTGGTTTTTCAGGTAGGTCTATTTCAGAAAAAGAAAGTGTTAAATATTTAAATTCTAAAACAAATGAATTCTTTAAAAAAGATAGTTTATTTTATAATATGCAAAATGTTATCAAAAATGAATTTGAAAAAATATATTTAGTAGAAGGTTTTTTTGATGTAATTTCAATGTATAAAAAGGGCTATAAAAATGTAATTGGATTAATGGGCACAAGTTTTACAAACAATCATTTTGAAATCATAAAAAAAGAAATATGTAAAACGTTAGTTTTAGCATTGGATAATGATGATGCAGGTTTTAAGGCAATAATAAACATAACTAAAATTTTAAAATCAACTGAAAAGGTTTTAATGACTTTTGATAACTATCCTGAAAATTATAAAGATTTAGATTCTTTAATACAAGGCAATTCTAGACTTTTTCATGAAAAAGAAGAAATGAATATAACTGTTGCTGAATTTTTCATTAATAAACACTTTCCTAGTATCTTAAAAGTAAATGTAAATAATAAGCTTTCATTAATAAATGAAGTTGAAGATTTTATTGCTGAATACGGAGATTTAAATTTAATATCTTATTATTCAAGAATTCTAGCAGAAAAAACAAATCTTGTTTTCGAAGATGTAAAATTTAAAATAGAAAATAAAATTGAAAAATTAAAAGGATTAAAAAATAAAGCAATTTATGTTGATGATTTAAAAAAAGAAAAATATTTTTCTATTGAAAATAATCAAAACAATAATTTATTTCAACAATCATCAGTTATGGAAAATTATCATAGTATTAATAATACAAAAAAAATAGAAAATAATTATATTGATTTTGAAAAAATAAATGAATATAAAATGATTAATTTAGAAAAAACATTATTAGTATTAATGGCAATTAATCCAAAAATAACATTATTATTTAAAACTAAATTAAATTATATGAATCTTGAAAAAAATAATAAAGAATTTAAAAAAATAAAGAATATTTTAAATATGTTATATGAAATTAATAGTAGCTATTCTTATAAAGATGTTTTAAAAGAAATTAATAAATCATCAATCGATGAAAATATAAAAAATGAATATATAAATAAAGTTTTAAAAAGCATTAATG
Source organism: Mycoplasmoidaceae bacterium (assembly GCA_051656145.1). Taxonomy (GTDB): domain Bacteria; phylum Bacillota_I; class Bacilli_A; order Mycoplasmatales; family Mycoplasmoidaceae; genus CAMREV01. Next base: position 11,742 of record JBOGBI010000015.1, on the reverse strand, counting down.
ATATTGAAGAAAAAAAGCTTTGAACAATACCTGAAATATATGATCAATCACATAATATTGTTGTTGAGTTAACAAAATATATGAAATTAAAAAACTTTTAATTTTTATTATTTAAAAGATTGTTTTTCTCTATAATTTTCTTAAATATAATAAAAGTAATTCCGCCAATTAAAAATTTAAATAAATTGAAAGAAATGTATAGAGAAAATATTCCTAACCAATAATCTGGGATAAACATAAAATATACTTTCAATTTTTCATATCAAAGACCACTATTATAATTATTTGTAATTTCAACAAAATTTATAGTTTTAATGTCTGTGAACATATTAAGAAATATTGGGGTAAATATCATTCCATTAAGAATTGCTAAGAATATAGCATTAATTATTATCGAAAAAAATAAATTTAATATTTCTAAATTCTTTATTTTTATTATTTTAGATATCAAAAAATATATACTTATAAATGATAAATTTGAAACAATTAATATAATTGGTCCTATAATTCCTGTCGTTGATCAAAATATACTAAACAGGCCAATTGCAAAACACATAAAAAAAGCACTTCAATAGCCATATAATGAAAAAGCAAGCAATAAAAAAGCGACAGATAAATCAACATTTAAAAAGCTAAAAATAAAAAATGGTATAAATGTAGAAATATAATTAAATACAACTCCTAAAGATAAAATCATTGATAAAAAAGATATTTTTTTTACTGGTATATTCATATATGTTAATATTATATTTTTTATAATAAAAAAATTAATTTTTATTATAAATAAGTGATATAAATAAGCATATATATATTTTTATAGGATTTGATATGAAATACCATTGAGCTGCAATTGATTTAGATCATACTTTATTAAACTATAATGGTAAAATTAGTTCAAAATCTCTAGCTTCTATCAAGAAATATCAAGAGCTTGGTGGGAAAATTTTTCTTTGCACAGGTAGATGATTAGTTTCTGCCCTATCATTCAACAAGACTATAGAAAATTATTGCGGTAAAAAGAATGATTTTTTAATATCTTTAAATGGCGCTTTAATATACGATTTAAATTTAGAAAAAATATTATTCTCTAATTGTATCTCTGATGAGATTTTTAAAAAGTTAATAGAAATTCAAGAAAGAGTTAATATTTCAATTTGAATATATTCAATTGAAGGCGTTAATAATAAAAAAATTTATGCAAACAAATTACCTTTAAGAAATTTAGTTGCAAAGTTTAATTCTGGAAAAATAATAAAATTTAATAAAGAAAATTACGATTTTAAAAATGACACATTAAAAATATTATTTTTATCTTTTAATAAGAAGAAAATAAAAAAAGCATTAGAAACTCTAGATAAAGAATTTTATGGTGAAATTGATTATGTACATACATCTAAAAGATCAATAGAAATAACCAACAAGGATTGCAACAAAGGTGAAGCAATCAAATTTATAACAAAAAAATACAATATAAAAAAAGAAGAAATAGTTGCTTTTGGCGACTCAAATAATGATGTATCAATGTTTGAACAAGTAGGTTTCAAAATTGGTATTAATCCATCATCAAAAAAACTTATTGAATTATCAGATGAAGTAACTACTAAAGTTAACTCATTTGCATATTCAATGGACAATTTTATAATTAACAAAAAATAATTTTTAACAGGAGAGTAAAAGTATTGAAAAAAACATTACTTCAAATAAAAAATATATCAAAAAAATATAATGAAAATTACGTAATTAAGAATTTTAATTTAGAAATTGAAAAAGGTGAATTCGTTACCCTGCTAGGACCATCAGGATGTGGTAAAACTACATTATTAAAATTATTAGCTGGTTTCGAAAATCCAGATTCAGGAAAAATATTAGCAAATAACATAGATATTAAAGATTTAAAAATTCAAAGAAGACCAAGTGTAACAGTTTTTCAAGATTATGCATTATTTCCTAATATGAATGTTGAAGAAAATATTTCATATGGTTTAAAAATAATGAGAAAACCAATTGAAAATCTTTCTAATGACATATATAAAGATGTTGATAAAAAAGCAAAAGAATATTTTAAAAAATCACAATCTAAAATAAAATCACTTGAAAAAAGTCAAGCTAATCTAAGGAAAGAAATAGATAAAATTAATAAGAAAATCAATAGTGATGAAACCTTGCTTTCTCTTTCTAAAATATCAGAAGAAGAATTTGATATTAAAATTGAAAAAATTGAAAATAATTTCATGGAAATTTTTAATAGAGATATTTATTCATATATTCCCATGAAGATCAAATTTTATGAGTCAATAAACACTTCATTATTTAAAATGGGAATAAACAAATTTATAAATTATTCTTCAAAAGAAATAGATGCTAACAAAGATGAACTTGTTCTAATTGTAGATTTATTAAAAAACAAAAAAAAATATAGATTTGTTCAAGAATTAAGAAAAAAAATTGAAATTTTAGAAGATAAATTTAATGATTTAGATTACTGAATTTCATATTGACAAAATTATCCAGATGAAGAAAAGGAATGACTAGAAAAAAAATTACTAACTAGAAAAATTACAAAAGAAGAAATTAAAAACGAAGTTGAAAAAGTAATAAAATTAGTTGGTCTTGAAGGTAAAAATAAGCTACTACCACAAAACTTATCTGGTGGTATGAAACAAAGAGTTGCACTAGCAAGAGCGATTGTAATAGAACCAGAAATTTTGCTTTTAGATGAGCCATTAAGTGCATTAGATGCTAAAGTAAGAAAACAAATGCAGTTTGAAATAAAAAGATTACACAAGGAATTAGGCATTACTTTTATTTTAGTAACTCACGATCAAGAAGAAGCACTAATTTTATCAGATAAAATAGTAGTAATGGATTCTGGAGAGATAAAACAAACAGGCACACCAGAAGATATTTATGATAGACCATCAAATGTTTGAGTTTCTAAATTTATAGGTCAAGCAAATATTTTAAGTGGTAAAATAAACGATAATTTTACAATTGATATTAATGGAACTAACTTTAAATATTCTAAAGAATATAAAAATTTTGGAATAAATTCAAATGTAAAAATTATGATTAGACCTGAAGATTTTGATATAGTTGAAAAAAATAAATCATTAATATCTGCAAAGGTTGAATCAATCACATATAAGGGTCTTTTATGAGAGGCAAAATGTCTTTGAAATAATATCCAACTTACTGTTGAATCTATTCAAAAAATTGAAGTTGGCAAAACTGTTTATTTAAGCTGAGACATTGAAGATATGCATTTAATGGGAGGAGAAAATGAATAAGAAAAAATTTACATGAAACAAGAACTTTAATAAGTTAATTCCATTTTCAATTTTGCTATTATTTTTTTTAATAATACCTTCAATAATTTTAATTGTATTGTCTTTATCACCAAATGTAGATTCTGATGGTTCTAATATACCAATGGAAGATAATTGAAATTGATTAGGAACAACTGTTTGAGAAAAAATATTAATTTCAATAGGCATAGCAATAGCTGTTACGATTTTATGTGTTCTTATAGGAATGCCTTTTGGTTTGTTTTTATCACAAATAAATTCATCCATTTTTAAAACATTAATTGTAATTGTTTTAACAATGCCAATGTGATTAAGTATGTTAATAAAAATAATAGGTATAAAAACTTTTTTTGATACATCTAATGAAATGCCAAATAGTACATTTGGCCACATATATACTATCATTACGTTAGTTTATTTAAACTTACCAATATTTATTTTATCAATACTAAATATTGCTGAAACTATGCCTAAAAATTTACTATTAGCTAGTAAAGATTTGGGTAGAAATTCATTTCAGACATTAATCTATGTTGTGATACCATATATTCTTCCTGGACTATTAATGGGAATGTTTTTAGTTTTCTTACCATCATTAACTGCAACAGGAATTACTTCTTTTGTAAATAACTCAAATGATGGCGGATTAATTGGAGATTGAATATTTGATTTAGGATTAGATTCAAGTAGTAGCAATATTGCATTAGCTAGAATTTCTTCAATTAGTATTGTAATGAGTTTAATAATAATGGGAATGTACTTACTATTTTATTTTATACCTAAAAGAGTAGTCAAATTTATAGGAGGTAGAAAAAATGTTTAATAAATTAAATTTTGATAAATCAGATATCATTATTTTTTTAAAAAAATGATATATTTATATAATTATTTTTCTAATATATACCCCACTAGTATTTATAGTTTTATTAAGTTTTGTTGGTCAAAGTGAAAGAGGAAATATTTTAGATAATTTTAATCAAATGACAGGAGAAAATTACATAGAAATATTTAAAAACAATGAGTTTCTAAATGCGTTTGTAAATTCAATTTTAGTATCAATTATTGTAGTTCCCATTTCATTAATAATTGCATTAATAACTTCATTAGGAATTTGGGGAAGCAACACAAGAATTAAAAATACATTTTTAAATTTTGCTAAATTTGATATAGCGATTCCAGATATTATTTCTGGAGTAACGCTTTCAGTTTTATTTTCTTTAGTTTGATTATCACTTGGACAAAATTTTGGATATTTTACAGTAGTAGTAGCTCATATTTCTTTTTGCACTCCATATGCAATAATGGCAATATATCCAAGAATGTCGAAATTTCAAGGTTCTTTAATATCTGCAAGTATGGATCTTGGGTGATCAAAATTTAGAACATATGTAAATATTGTTATTCCATTTTTAAGATCTTCATTAATTACAGCATTTGTATTAGTAACAACATTAAGTTTTGATGATTTTATTATTACATCATTAGTTAATGGTAATTTTTCTACAATTGGTACAACTATATTTGAATCAAATAAAGGTATAAAAGCTTGAATTGTTACATTTGGAGCAATAATAGTAATGGTATCTTTAGTATTTACAATTATTTTTATGTTAAGAAAAATTCATATCGAAAAGAAAGGAAGAAAAAATGTTAAAATTTAAAAAAACTCTTTTAGCTTTTTCAAGCATTTTAATTTCAGCTTTTAGTTTACCATTACTTTCAGCATGTAGTTCAAATTCAAATAAACTTTATTTTGGAAATTTTCAAAGCTATATGTCTACTGATGTTATGGATACTATTTCTAATGAATATAATACAGAGTTTAAATCATACATAAATAATGAAGCCTTATTAAGAGAATTTCAAAAAAATTATGATATTGCTATCCCTTCTTCTTATGCTGTTATTGAATTAATTGAAAGAGGTGAATTACTACCAATTGAATGATCAAAGTTCAATATTCCTTCTCCTATTGACCAGAATAAAATTATTAAAAATGCAGATGAAGCATTAGATCTTTTTATTCCTGAAATTCATCAAATATTGACAGGATATGATTTTGATAAAGATGAAGAAAATGACAATCTTTTAGAATATGCTGTTCCATATTTTTTGCAAGATTTTATATTAGGTTATAAATCAGAACAAATACAGTTTTCTAAAGAAATTTTTGAAAATTGAGAAGAAGTACTAGTTGATTTAAAAGAAATATTAGATAGAGAAAAAAATTTAAGAGGTATATCAATAGATGATGCTAGAACAATGTACAGTTTAGGAAGATTAATTCTAAATAAAGATGATGTTAATCCTAATCCAGATGAAAATACAATTGAACATTTTAAAGAAGTATTTTCATTTCTTCCAAAATATTTCGGTAAAAATGAAATGATATTCAATCCAGACTCAGGAAATGTTTTAAATGATTTAGCTCATCCAAATGGTTCAGGTTTTGGCTTTATGTATAATGGAGATGTGTTATATTCTATGTTTGGTGGCGATAGTCCTGTAGATCCTTTAACTGATATTAATTTTATTAGACCTAAAACAGGATCAAATTTAGCACTAGATATGATTGTCATTAATAAAAAAAGCAAATCAAATAGTGATAAAATACATGAAATAATTAATGATATTGCATTAAAGGGAATTATTGATATAGATCCTGATGACCTGAGTTTAGCTTATGTGAATTTCGATTTTGTAATGTACACTTCTCCTATTAAAAATTTTTATGATTATGTTATAGATCCAGTAAATGGTTACTTTTCAGAAGAAGAAGACTTAGATTTCATAGAAAGAGCAATTGCTACATTCAAAGTTCCAACAACAGATTCTAAAAAGAAAATTGAAGATAAAATAACAAATTTACAAAAGTCCAACATGTTAATTGCATATTTATTTACAAAGAATAGTATCTAATGAATTATTACACAATCGGAATTGAAACAAGTTGTGATGATACTAGCATATCAATTTTAAATAATGATCAAGTTATATCATGTGTTACTATTTCTTCAGAGAAAGAACTAGTTCAATTTGGAGGAATAATACCTGAGATTGCAAGTAGGGAACATGTTAAAAATATTATGCTTGTATTTAATAAAATATTATATGAATCAAATGTTGATATTTATGATATTAATTTAATTTCATACACATCTAATCCTGGCTTACCAACTTGTTTACATATTGGAAAAATATTTGCTAAAACATTATCTTGATACTTAGATGTAGAACTAATGGAAATAGATCACATTCATGCTCATATATTTAGTCCTTTTATAAATAACAAAAAAGAAATTAAATATCCGTTTATTTCCTTAATTGTATCTGGTGGTACAACATCATTATATAAAGTTAAAAGTCCAAAGGAAATTGAAGCTATAAATTCTACAAAAGATGACGCTTTAGGTGAAGCTTATGATAAGATAGGAAGATATTTAAGTCTTCCTTACCCAGGTGGGCCATCTATCGATAAAATATTTGATGAGAAAAATATAACTGAAAAATACAAAATTCCATCTGCTTCAGAACCATTTTCTTTTTCTGGAATAAAAAGTAAAATCAAAAGAATAATAGATGATTCTGACAAAATAAACAAAATAGAAATAGCATCTAACTTTCAATACTGAGCAATTTCATATTTATTATCGAAAATTGAATATTATTCAAATGAATTAAATACTAAAATTGTTTGTATTGGTGGGGGGGTTTCTGCAAATAAATATTTCAGAAAAAAAATAGCAAACTCTGATATAAATTATCTTTTTCCTAAAAAAGAATATTCTTGTGATAATGCTGCGATGATTGCTTTTCTAAGTTTTTTGCAAAAAAATTACTAAAATGATAAAATAAAAAATTAAAATTACAATTTTAATTTTTTTTATTTTGTGCTTATTTTTTGTTATTGATTTTTTAATTTTTTTAAATTAAATTATATATATAAAAATTATTATACATTTTATATACAGGGGGAATAAATGACAAATAATATAATAAAAGAAGTTAGAAGTGTTTTCTATTTATATAGAAGGAACAAATTAATTGTAGAAAACTTTGATTATATAAATAAGGAAGAAGAAAAAATTACAATAAAAGAATTAGAGGAATATAACATGTATATTTCTTTTATTGATAACATTTTAAAAGAATTAGATAAAGAAGATAGTTGGATACTAAAAAATATTTTTATAGACAAAAAAGAAAAAGAAGAATTAAATTACTCAATTTCAACATACTACTGGAAACTAAGAAAAGCGTCTAATAATTTTATGGATTTTTGAAAATGATAAATAGTCATATTTATGTAAATGAAATAAATACAAATTATTATTTAGAAAAATTAGATTCTAAAAATGAACATAATTGAGTTAAGAAATTTTTTGATATTACATACATAAAATCAAAAATAAATTATAATGACACAAAATTATTTTTTGAATTTGAAATAAATGCAATTTCTAAAAGTAAATTGCCAATTGGAACATTTTTAATGAATATTAGTTTTCCAGGGCAAGAAATTAGAAATATTATAATTTATGAAGTTATTGAAGAAGTAACAGAAAATATAGATAATTATCCAAAAGAACTTGCAAAAAAATATCGTGCTACATTGGAAGTTGATATTTCAGAAAATTCATATTTCAACAGAAGTTTTTTAAAAGAAAATATAAAAATAAATTTTGATTTCGATATTGATGTTGAAATATTAAATAAATATGGTTTTGTATCAACTGATGAAAATATTAATCAATTTTTTTATGAAGTTAGGTCAAAAAACATAGAAACTTTTTTTGAATATTCAAACACACTTATAGTTGAATCATCTGGAAGATATAATATTCCTATAGCTAATTATTTTGATTCAAATGGTTATAAAAAAAATGAAACTACACCAATAGATTTTTCTATTCCAAATTATTTTGATGAAGAGAGGTTTTATAAACTTTTTTCTATTAAAACAAAAAATGTAAATATTTCTATTAATAAATTTGAAATAGAATTTAATTATATAAAAAATGGTAATAAAAAACTATCTATAAATCAATTTGAATCATCGATAATTAATAATATTTATAATATGTTTTTAAATTGTGGATATTTATATAATTTTGATTTAAAAGAATTTGATAAAAGAGATGATTATTTAGGAATTATTTTTCCTTTTAAAACATATGGATATTATATAGTTAGTTTTAATTTAAATGTTCTTGGTAAAAATTATTTTATATCTTTGAGAAATAATTTCAACATAAATGATTCTTCATGAGTAAAATATGAAGAAGAAAAAGAAATGATAGATAATTATGAAAAAATTTAATAAAAGAAAAGCTATTGTTATTTCACTTAGTTCAATTATTTTTATAACAACTCTTTCAGTATTTATATCATTTATAATAAATCCAAATACAAATGATAATTCATTAGAAAACAATAATTTAGAAATTAAAAATATTTCATTTGAAAAAGAAATTTTAGAAAATGAAAATATAAATTCACTAATAAAAATTGATAACTCTGTTAATGGATATTCAAAATATTTTGATAGTTCATTAATTAGAAAAAACTTACCTATAGTAGCAAAGGAAATCGTAAATAGTTCAGAGAACATAAAATATTCATATGATCAAATGTCATCAAATTTATTTTTTAAAATTGTATCAAATGATGAAATAAGTGTAAAAATTGAATTGATGCCTAATTCAAATAAATATATAAAATATTTAACAAAATTTAAATTAATAATTAAATAATTTTATATATTTTAATTTATAATTCTTTATAGGTATAGGTTTGTAAAATGAAAATAGTTAAAATAAATAACAATGAAAAGGACATATCTTTCTTAATCGATATAGAAAATCCTGAATGAAGTAAAATGCAAGAAAAATCTTTTAAGAATTTAGCAAAAAAAATAAAAATTCCAGGAGGTTTCAGACCGGGAACACCAGCTCATAACGAAAAAGCAAAATCTCTTATTTCTAAGGGTGAAATAATTGAAAAAGCGGTAAATATGCAAGTTCAAAATATAAATAAATTTCTAATTGAGGACAAACAGTTTTTAGAATTAGAAGATTCTTTATTAAATGAACAACCCACACTTAATGTAGAGAATGTTGATGATAAAAAACTTTCGTTATCTTTTGTTTTTAAAAAAATTCCAACTGTAAAAATTGGAGATTATAAAAAAATATCTTTTAAAATTGATAAAAAAGTCACTGATAAAGAAATTAATGAAGAAAAACAAAAATACTTAAATAGATATTCTGAATTAGTACCTAAAGAAAATAAAAAAATAGAAAACGGTGATTTTGTAATTTTTGATTTTGAAGGATTTATTGAAAATAAAAAAATGGAAAATGGATCTAGTAAAAATTTTGAATTGGAAATTGGTTCTAATCAATTTATTCCAGGTTTTGAAGAAAAAATGATTGGCATTAATATAGGAGAAGAAAAAAAATTAGATTTAAAATTTCCTAAAGATTATCATGATAAAAATGTAGCAGGAAAAGACGTTTCTTTTAATGTTAAAATAAATGATATTAAACATAAGAAATCACCAAAATACAATGATGATTTTGTAAAAAATTTAAAAATAAAAGATGTAACTACTACAAAAGAATTTGATATTTTTTTAAAAAATAATTTAGAAAAAACAAAACAAGAAAACCAAGAAAAAGAAGCTAGAGCTAAACTTTTTAAAGAACTTGCTAATATTAGTGAATTGAGTCATGAAGATACTTATTCAGTAGAACAAGAAGTTAAAACAATTGAATCTGAATATAAAAGAATGTTCTCATCTTCAAAAATTGATATTGACACTTTTTTAATGTTTACAAAACAAGATAAAAATTCTTTTTACAATGATATTAAAAAGCAAGCAATTGATAATGTTAAAATTAAATATGCAATTATTGAAATATCTGAAAAGGAAAACATTACCATTTCTGATGATGAATTTAATAAGCACTTAGAGGATATTTCTAAAAGTGAAGGAATGAAATTAGAAGATTTAAAAAATCTACCAGAACAAACTATTGAAATTTTGAAAGAAAAGTTAATTTTTAATAAAACAATAGATTTCTTAATCAATAATTCAACTAAGTAAAACAAAAAAGGAAATGAAAAATAAATAATATGAGCAAAAAAAATATAAAAAGTCCAATTGAAAAGGATAACAAAAAAGAAATTTCTAAAAAGAGAACAACTCCTGATAAAAGAATTTTACCACTTTTAATAACTAGAGGTATTATTCTGTTTCCAGGAGTTGTTGAAAAAATAGAAGTAGGTAGACCAAAATCTGTTAAAGCTGTAAAAAAATCTATTTCTAGTCATGACGGAATGATTATTATTATTTCTCAAAAAGATCCTAGCCTAGACATACCTAAAAATTCTGATATTTATACTATTGGAACTTTATGTAAAGTATCAATAGAAAAAATGGAAGATAAAGATAATTTAAAAATATCTTTATCAAGTATATCTAGAATTCAGTCAAAGAAAATTGAAACAAAAGATGGATATGATGTTGTTAATTATGTTCCATATGATACAAGAATTAAATTAACTGATGAAAATAATAAAATTGTTTTAAATTTATTTGAAGATTTTAAAGATGATTTATTACAAAATAAAAATATAAATTTTAAGGAAGTTAAAAAGAAATTTACAAAAGATACAATTTCAAGCGAATCAGTTGACTTTATTTGTTCATTAATTTCTAGCACTTTTAGTGAAAAACAAGAATTATTAGAATTACTAAATCCAAATGAAAGATTAAATAAATTTTTAGCTCAATCTATTCCTGAATCAGACTCTCAAAAAATTGAAGCTGAGATTTCTAAAAAAATAAATAAGAATCTTTCTAAACAACAAAAAGAATTTTATTTAAGAGAAAGAATTAGAACAATTAAAGAGGAATTAGGAGACATTACTTCTAAAGAAGATGATGCTGATAAATTAAGAGAAAAAATTAAAAATAATCCTTATCCTGAACATATTAAAAATAGACTTCTTTCTGAAATAAGTAGAATGGAAGTTTCATCTAATTCAAATGAAACATCATTAATTAAAACATACATAGATTGAATTATTGATTTGCCTTGATGACAAAAAACTGAAGATGTAAAAGATATAGTAAAAGTTGAAAGAGTTCTTGAAAAAAATCATTATGGACTTGAAAAAGTAAAAGAGAGAGTAATTGAATATCTTGCAATTAGAATGAACTCTACTAAATCAAAAGGTTCTATAATTTGTCTAGTTGGTCCACCTGGTGTTGGTAAAACATCATTAGCAAAATCTATTGCAGAAGCTTTAAATAAAAAGTTTGTCAAAGTTTCACTTGGTGGAATGAGAGATGAAGCAGAAATTAAAGGCCATAGAAAAACATATATTGGTTCAATGCCTGGTAGAATAATTAAAGAAATGAAAAAATCTG
>JBOGBI010000014.1:0-31823 GCA_051656145.1 Mycoplasmoidaceae bacterium | reverse complement strand
AAAGTACATGAAAAAGTTTTAAAAGCAAAACCACAAGTAATCATAGCTACTCCAGAAAGATTTTTAGAATTGTGTGAAACTAGTATCAAAACAACCTTTATTAATACAATTGTTTTTGATGAAGCTGACATGACTATGGATTTAGGTTTTGCATCTGTTTTTCAACAAATATTTAACGTTTTATCACCTAATAAAAATTTACAAAAAATAGCATTCTCTGCAACATTACATGATATGCTTTCAAGACAAATTTCATTATACTTTAAAGACACAAAGATAATTGATATCTCTGAAAACATTTGAAAAAATGATCAAATTAAACATATTTTAATTCATGATGAAATTAATATTGCCAAAGAAGAAACTCTAAAAACATTAATTAGCTCTATCAATCCATATTTTTGTATAATTTTTTGTAATACAATTGATAGTGCAAATAAAATATATGAACTAATAAAAGGTTTAAATATTAATGTAGGGCTATTACATGGTAAGTTAGAGTCAAGGAAAAGAAAAAATGTTTATAAAGACATCCAAAATTTTAAGTATCAATATTTAGTGGCTACAGACTTAGCATCAAGAGGATTAGATATTGATGGAGCAAGTCATATTATCTCATTTGACTTGCCTAAAGAAGATTTGTGATATATTCATCGTTCTGGTAGATCTGGAAGAGGAAAATACAATGGAGAGTCATATGTATTGTTTGATAAAGCGTGAATCCTTAACATCAACCGTTTAAGATCTAAAGGGATTAAATGAGAAAGTTTAAAAATCAAAAAAGGTAAATTAGAACCTTTTGAATATGTATTTAAAAAACAAAGAGAAAGAAAAGAAACAGAAGTAGATAAAAAAATTCAACATGTAATTAATACTTCAAGTAAAAAAGTTAAACCTGGATATAAAAAGAAATTAAAAGCGGAAATTAAGAAAATTAAACAAAAAGAAAAAAGAAAAAAAATTGATGCATCAGTCAAAAAAATATTAGTAGTTAAATATAAAAAAGAAAATGCAGCTAAAACTAAAATAAAACAAGAACAAGCTATTAAACGTGAAAAAGCTGAAAAAAGAAAATCATATTATTAAATATTACAAAAAAATAAGATGACTTTGAGTCATCTTATCATTTAATTAGGCATTTCTAGAATATGCTTTGCAATAAATAAATTTTATATTATTCATATAAAATGATTTTTATTCAAACACCATCAATAAATCAAATTTATTATAATATATTTTTTTATTTATCATTTATTTTTTTTATTAACGTTACACAATTTGAATTATCATAATAATAATTTTTTCTTATTCTTGATTCTTCAAATCCAAGTTTTTTATAAAATGATCTACCAATAATATTTTCTTCTTTAACTTCTGCTACAATTTGTTTTACATTTTTTTTAAATAAAACTCATGACAATATTGAATGAGCTAATCCAGTTCTTCTTTTGTTTTTATTGACCCATAATTTATAAATTTCTATTTCATCCGCCAAAAAAACATAAATACAATAAAAAATAATTTTTTCTTTATCTTTAAGCAAGATAAACTTATGATTTTTATCAGATATTAGTTCAATAATTTTTTCAAAATTCTTATATGAGTAAGAAAACTCATTAGATTCAATATCAACGATTTGTTCTTGCTCTTCCATAGTAAGTTTTTCTGTTTCAATTGTTCTATATTGCTTTCTTAACATAATTACCAATTACCTCTTCTGCTTCAATAAATTTATTCTTATTATAATTCCAACATTCTTCAAATATATAATTTCCAGAATTATCTAATATTGTATAACATTTTTCTTTTGCAATATCATTAATTTTTTCAATATTTTCTAAATTAATTTCTTTGTTACCAAATTTACAATAATATAAATTTCCTTTTGCATCAATAATTGAAATTTGTTTTTCATTAGTTTGTTGAAATGAACATGTATCAAGAAAATATATTTTAGAGTTGTTAAGCTTCGCAAATAAGTTAGTGAATACTAAGCCTACTTTTACCCCTACAAAGCTTCCTGGTCCATTTAAAACATATATATGACTAATATTTTTCTTATCAAAATTATTTCTTTTTAAAAAAAGATCAACTTGATTGTTAAATATTTCTGTCATATTCTTATTTGTTTGAAAATATAAAGTATCAACTATTTTTTCATCAATTATTAAAGATAGAACTAACCTAGAATTGCATGAATCAATAAAAAAAATGTTGCTCATTATGTATTTTCCTTAATAAAGTTTTCAAATTCTACTGGCAAAGGAGCTTTAAAATATTTTCATTCTTTTGTGAAAGGGTCTTCAAACTCAATTTTGCTAGCATACAAGTATTGTCCATAATTATTATAAATTTTATTATTTCCATAAAGTGGGTCATTTACAATTGGTCTTTTTAAGTATTGTAAATGAACTCTGATCTGGTGAGTTCTTCCTGTCTCTAAAATACATCTAATTATTGAAAAATTATCATAGTCAATTATTTTTTCAATAAACGTTATTGCATCTTTTGCATCAAAATCATTTGAAGGGATCATTTTTAATTTCCCCTTTTTATTTCTTTTTATAGGAACGTCAATTTTCATCTTATTTGTATCTAATGTTTTATTAATGATTGCAATATATTCTCTTTTGACACTTTTATTTTTAATTAATTCCATTAAAATTTCTTGAACTTTTAAATTTTTTGCAACAATTAATAAGCCACTTGTATCTTTATCAAGTCTATGACAAATTCCCCAACGATAATCATAATCTGGAAATTGAATATTTTTACTTTGGAAATAATACTTAATTCCTGCAGCTAAAGTATTTTCTTCATTAAAAGAAGAAGAATGAACTAGCAAACCACTTGGCTTATTTACTATTAAATAATTGTTATCCTCATAAATTATTTCTAAACTCATTTTTATAGGTTTCATTACATTAATTGTTTCAATATTATATATTGTGATTTCATCATCTAAAAATAATAATTGGCCTGGTTTTTGAACTCACTCATTATTTATTTTTACTCTTAAATCTTTAATTAGTGATAATGCTTTGTTTCTTGATATTTTCAGCTCGGAAACTAAAAATTTATCTACTCTTTCTTCATTAAATGTTTTGTTTATTATTTTTTTCATTTTGTACTTCTTTTTTTATTTTTTCTTTCTTTTCATCTTCTTTTCAAATAGCTACTAATATAAATATAAAACTAATAATTAATAATATAATTCCGATACTAATAAATAAATCAGCATAATTGAATATGAAACTATTATTTACAAATCCAAATCTTCAATAATCAACTACAGCATTTTCAGGAACAATTCCAGGTGCATTTGATAAATGAATAAAGTTGTCATAAATTGATCTATCAACAAAATTTGATATTCCACCAAAAAACATAAGTAAAGCTCCTATATCCATTAATTTTCTTTGTGAAAATAAAAATATTACTAATGGAACGAATGTAGAAAAAGCTTGCAATACATATGCAAGTGCTGGATTTCCATTTGCAATACTTAAACCTACACCAGTGTTGCTTACAATATTTCCTTCAATAAAGTTTCCCATAAAATTAAAATTTTGATTTTCTGCTTTTAACATGAAATCTCTAATTAAAAATGATGGTAATATCACAACTAAAGCAAGAGAGAAAAAAATAACAATTTTTCAAATTGCCGTATTTTTATTATTTGCTTTTTTGAAATAATCACAAACGATTTCTAAAATATTTTTTTTGTTATCAACCATATTAATTAATTTTATCATTTTATTAATCGCTAATATTTATATTTTCAATTAATTTTATTATTTTGTTTGTTGTTCATGTAGGTGTTGAAGCGCCAGATGATATAGCAACATTTTTTTTATTTTTGAATCACTCATAATTTAAATCGTTTACATTTTCAACAAGATGTGATTGTATTTTCATTTTCAAGCCAACTTCAACCATCTTGTTAGAATTATTTGATTTTTTATCACCAACAATAATTAATAAATCCACATCACTATCAATGTCTAAAATTGCTTTTTGTCTTTCATATGCTGCTAAGCATATATCATTTTTGAATTCTACATTCTTAAAATTATTTTTAATATATTTTGTTAGGGTAAAAAAATCATACATTGACATTGTTGTTTGATTAGTAATGAATATTGCTTTATTTTCATAATCTTTTTCTAATTTTTTAATATCATAGATATTTTCAATTACAATTATTTTTTTAGGATTAATGCATTTAACTGCAATAGCTTCAGGATGATTTTTAACTCCAATATAAAAGATAATTTTATTTTCATTTATTTTATCCTTTATAAGATTATGAGTTTTATAAACATACATACATGTTGCATCATAAAAAATGACATTTTGATTTTTTACATATTCAATTGCTTTGCAATCTGTACCATGAGCGCTAAAGATAATAACGATCTCATCTTTATTATTTTCATTAATGATTTTTTTAACAATTGATAAACGATCAATTTGGCAATCATCAACTGTGGTAATGTTATACTTTGACACTTCATAAATCATATCTTTGTTATGAACTAATCAACCAATCATGAATATTTTATGATTTGGATTTTCAATCCTAGCTTTTTTAGCGATTGATCAAGCGTCTACAACACCTTTACAAAAACCTCTTGGAGATATCTTAGTTATTTTCATATTATATGTATCTTATTATTTCTTCGAAAGTTTTTTCAATAATTTTATTTTCTTTAATTGTAATAATTGCATAGCTTTTTCTATTTGAACTATTTCTAGGAGAAGAAATAGATCCAGGGTTAATTATTAATGTTTTCTTTACATAGTCAACATCTTCAACATGAGTATGTCCATAAACAATTAAATTCAAACCTTTATTTCTTATTGATTTGTAGATTCTCTTTGAATTTTCATTAGACTTATAAAAATATGAAATAAATTGATGTCCATGAGTCATATATACATTTACTCCAAATAATGAAAAGTATAATTCTTCTTCCCCAACTGTGTCATTATTTCCCTTAACAACATAGTCTACCATTCCATCAATTAAACTAAGACTACAACAAAAATCACCTGCATGTAAAACAACATCAGGTTTATTTAATAAAATTGCTTCTTCTAAGTATTTATTGTTACCATGAGTATCAGAACAAATCAAAATTTTTTTTAACATTATTTACTCATTTTTTAAACATATATATTATAATATACATATATTTTGTTTTATATAAAATTAAATTTAACAAATTTATATCAATGGAGTGATAATGAAAAAAGATTTATTTAAGGACAGAAAAATAGTAATTTTTGACGTAAAGACCACAGAAGAAGGTATAAATTCTGAAATACTTTATTTCGCAGCCAGAACTTATATAAATAATGAAATGATTAATAAAGAAAATTTCTTTATTAAAAATTCAAAGCCAATACCTGGTCATATAACAAGAAAAAATAGAATAACTTCTAAAAAACTTGAAAGTGAAGGAGTTGCTAAGTTAGAAGCTTTAGACAACATATCTTCTGTTTTTCAAGATTCAATTCTTTTTACATATAATGGAGATAATTTTGCTTATCCTTTATTAGAAAAGATTTTTAAAGAAAATGGATTCTCATTAGAATTGTCAACAATTGATGCTTTAGAACTTTCTAAACAAATTGTTGGTTTCGATGCTGATCTATCTTTAGAACAATTGTCTAGTAAGTTAGGAATTATGTATAATCCTGAAAAAATGTTAAGTGCGCCTTATTGTGCAATCTTGCTAGAAAAGATTTGATTTAGACTTAAATCATTCATAATTTAAGTTTTTTATAATATTATATATAAAAATCAAGGATATTAAGAACTTAATATCCTTGATTTTTTTAAATGATAATTAATTAAATTATAATAAGATTAAACTAGATGTTAAATAGATTAAAGGGAATATAAATTGATAAATAAGATACAAAACATTATTAAACAAGTAAAAACTCAAAAAGAAATTAAAAAATTAATGAAGAAAAATTGTTCTATTGACGAACTGGTTGCTCACAGCGCTGATAATGACTTTACATATGATGAAAATACATTAAGACTTTTATTTAAATCTGATAAATTTGGAAAATTAAGACTTGATGAAAAAGAACTAGAAAGTTATCTTAGTAAAGAGATAGATAAAAAATTTAAAGAGGAAATAGAAAATAGTAAACTAATTAACAATAATGTTAAAGATAAAAAAATCCAAAAATTTATTAACGAAGTAAAAAGCGATATAAAAATTAAAAAATTAATAAAAAATGATTGTACAATTGATGAACTTGTAAATTATGCAAATAAGAATAATTTTACATATGATGAAGCAACATTAAGACTTCTATATAAAGATGATGGAACAGGGAAATTAAAGCTTAGTGAAAAAGCTTTTGAAGATTATGTTAATAAAAAAGTATCTGAACAATTAGATGAAAAAGAATTTAAAAGAATTAATAAAAAAGATAATAAGCTACAAAAATTTATTAGAGAAGTAAAGAATGACTTAGAAATCAAAAAATTAATAAATGATGGTTGTACGATTGAGCAACTTGTAAATTATGCCAATAAGAATAATTTTATATATGATGAAGCAACTTTAAGACTTCTGTATAAAGATGATGGAAAAGGAAAATTAAAGCTTGATGAAAAGGCTTTCGAAGATTACATAAATAAAAAAGTATCTAAACACTTAAATGAAAAAGAGTTAAATATAAACAAAAATAAATAAAAAATTAAATTTCATGTAATTATATGAAATTTAATTTTTTATTAACATTCTTTTTTATTTTGCTATTCCTATTTCTACAGGACTTATAATTATTTCACCGCTATCGTATTTATAAGGATCTTTTAATTTTACAATAATATCAGGAGCTATTATAGGTGTGCCTTGAACCCCAAGTTCAAGCTCTTTTGCTATATATATTCCTTTAATTACATCTGCTCCATTAAAAACCTCGCCAAGAATATTTTTAAAATTAATAGTAGATTTAATTATTTCAAAATAAACTCCAGCACCAAAAGTTTTTCCTTCTTTATAATAGTATCTTATATTTTCTTGAAACTTTCTATCACCGTCTAAAAAGTCTTTCTTCATTTTAATAGTTAAAGCATCTAAAGCATTGTCAACAGTTTCTAAAATCGGTGATAATTTATTTTTATCAATTGATATACCTAAAGAACCAATATTAATTGGATTAACTCCACCTATAATATTATAGCCGCTATTTAAATCAAATGTAATTTTTCCACCATCAATAACTTCTCCTTCAGAAGGAAATTCTTCTTTAAGTTCTAAAGTAACATTATTTATTGCTTTAGTAGTAGATGTAATAAGTGGCTTGATTTCATCTATTAGTGTTTTATCTATTCCACTAGTTTTTCATTTATCATATAAAATTTTTTGATTATCATAGCTAGTTTGATTTTTCATTAAATCAGCTAATTTATTTGTAATTGCTGTTCCAACATTTGAACTAATAGTTATATCTTCATCACTAGCACTACTACAACTTACTATTGGCAAAGTAATAGCTAAAGCAGAATTGGTAACTAATGTTACTAATATGCTTAATTTAATTTTTTTATTCATATTTTTCTCCTTATTTTAATTGCATAAATAATTAAGGATGTTAATTTCATATTATCGTAAATAAATAAAATAACATATTTTTAACTATGCTTTAATATTTTTAAAAAAATCATTTATCAGTAATATTTTTTTGTTATTATATAATAAGTTGATTAATTGATAAGGAGCTAAATATGAGTATACTAAAGGTAAAAGACTTATCACAAAACTTTGGACCTAAAGTTATCTTTGATGATGTAAGTTTTACGTTATACAAAGGAGATAGACTTGGTTTAGTTGGTCCTAATGGTCAAGGTAAGTCAACATTTATGAAAATCATTTCTAAAAAAGAAGAACCAAGCGAAGGGACTGTTGAGTGAAACTCAAAATTAACTGTTGGTTATATGGACCAGCATACTGATCTTGGGAAAAATACTACCTTAAGGGATTATTTAAAAAAAGCATTTGATCATATGTTTCAACAAGAAGCAGAAATGGTAGAATTATACAACTTAATGACTACTGCTACAGATGATCAAATGAATGAATATATGGAAAGAGCTGGCGTTATTCAAGACCATTTAGATCATAGTGGATTTTATGAAATCGATGCTAAAATTGATCAAGTATGTGATGGACTAGGAGTTAGTAAAATTGGCTGAGACAAAGATGTATCAGAACTTTCTGGTGGACAAAGAACTAAAATCTTATTAGCAAAATTATTATTAGAATCTCCTGACATTCTCCTTCTAGACGAACCTACAAACTATTTAGATGAAGAACATATTAAATGATTACAAACATATTTACAAGACTATCCAAATGCCTTTATTTTAATTTCACATGATCTAGAATTCTTGAATGCAGTCACAAACGTTATTTGTCATATTGAAAATCACAAAATAAATAGATATGTTGGTAATTATGATAACTTTATTAAAGTGTATGATTTAAACCAAGAAAAAATGGCAGCTGCTTTTGAAAGGCAACAAAAGCAAATTGGTAAAATGGAAACCTTTATTGCTAAAAATAAAGCAAGGGCTTCAACAGCTGCAATGGCACAATCACGTCAAAAAGCACTAGATAAAATAGAAAAAATTGAATTAAATAAAAAACCGATTGAACCTAAATTTATTTTTAAAGAAGCAAGAGATCCATCAAAATTAATTTTTGAAACAAAAGACTTGGTTATTGGTTATGATAAACCACTATCATTACCATTAAATTTTTTAATGGAAAAAGGTCAAAAAATTGCAATTATTGGTACAAATGGGTTAGGTAAAACAACTTTATTGAAAAGTCTTATATCAATAATCAAACCAATTTCTGGTTCGATAACTATGGGTAATTATATTGAGTTAGGTTATTTTGAACAAGAAACCCAACAATCTGATTTAACATGTTTAGAAGATGTATGAAGATCATTTGATGAAAAAGATCGTAATCATCAAGTAGTTAGATCAGCTCTTGCTAGATGTGGTTTAAGAAGAGATCATATTGAAAGTAAACTTAAGACATTAAGTGGGGGGGAGCAAGCAAAAGCAAAGCTTTGTAAATTAATTAATAAACCAACTAATTTATTAGTTCTAGATGAGCCAACTAACCACCTTGATAAGTTAGCTAAAAACGAACTTAAAAGAGCTTTGAAGGAATATAATGGTTCTATCTTATTAGTAAGTCATGAGCCTGAATTCTATAAAGGTATTGTTAATGAAGTTTGAGATGTAGAAAAATGAGCAATAAAAAATAAGAAATAATTCTTATTTTTTATTTTGTTGTTTATAAAATAGTTTCAAACTGGGGTAAGTAATAATTGTTAAAGGGACAACTACTATTCAATCTAATATTAGAATTCTAATATTGATTAGAATAGACATTTCAAAACTATTTGCTCCTCATCATAAAATTCCAGATATAGTATGTAGCATTAACCTAATAAAAAAAGATATTAGTAAAAACAAAACAAATATAATAAATTGAACTTTACTGCTTCTTTTATCAGTTAATCAATTAAAAAAAAGAAATAAAAAGAAACAATAATAAACAAGAAAATATTCAACAAATACTTGGAAGTGATTAATTGCAATAATATTTCCTCTAAACATACTCAAAAAAGGAATAGAGAAAAAGAAAAATAATCTAAAAGATCTCTCTTTAATTACTATTATTCCTAATATATAAAATACTCAATGAATATCAAAACTTATTAATTGACCAATTGATAAGGAGCTTAATAAGTAATAAACGCCCAATGTAATCCCCATTAATAAACCTGTTTCACAGATGTTATATGTTATTCTATTGTTTTTATATGTGATATTTTGTTTATTCATATTTTTATTATAAAAAAAAAATAGTGATACTATTTATTTTTTTTCTTAGCTGGAGCTTTTTTCTTGTTTTTAGTTGGAGTTGATTTTTTAGGATCAACTTTTGAAACAGGTTTTTTAGCAGCTGTTTTTGAAGATGTTTTTTTAGTTGGAGTTGATTTTTTAGGATCAACTTTTGAAACAGGTTTTTTAGTAGGTGTTTTTGAAGATGTTTTTTTAGTTGGATTTGATTTTTTAGGATCAACTTTTTCAACAGGTTTTTTAGCAGTTGTTTTTGAAGATGTTTTTTTAGTTGGATTTGATTTTTTAGATTTTGTCTTATTTTTAATCACGGCTTTTTCTTTTTCAAGTTTCATAGGTTTTATATCGCCGTGATTTGATAAAGCTTCAATTCCTGGTAATAACGTTCCTTCTAAGTAAGCAAGTGAAGCGCCTCCACCAGTTGAAATATGAGTGAATCCATTTTCGAAACCGAATTTAATTGCAGCAGAAGCAGAATCACCACCACCGATTAATGTAAACGCGCCTTTTTTAGTTTTCTTGTAAATAGCTTTACAAATTTTTATAGTACCATGAGAAAATTTAGGGTCTTCAAAAACTCCCATTGGTCCATTTCAAATAATTGTTTTAGCTTGTTTAATTTCATTGCAAAATAATTTAATAGATTTTTTACCAATATCTAAACCAATCATATCAGCTGGGATTTCCATTCCTTCTTTTACTTTTAATGATCATTGAGCAGGAATAGATTCAGCACAATTAAAGTCAACTGGTAAAACTAATTTATCACCTAATTCTTCAATAAATCTTTTAGCAACAGGAATACTGCTATCATCAACTAATGATTTACCAACTTCTTTACCTTGGGCTTTTAAGAATGTGAATGCCATTCCGCCTCCAATAAGAATTTTATCAGCAACTTTTGATATTTTTTCAATTGTCTTAATTTTATCAGCAATTTTAGCACCACCTAAAATAACAACTAAAGGTTGCTCAGGGTTTTCAGAAGCTTGTGAAAGCATATTTAATTCTTTTTCAACTAACAAACCAATTGCAGAATCATTAATATTTTTTGCAATACCAACGTTTGAAGCGTGAGATCTATGAGATGTTCCAAATGCATCATTAACGAATACATCTCCTAACGAAGCTCAGAACTTAGCTAATTTAGGATCATTTTTAGATTCTAATTTAACAACCGATCCTTTGCTATCGACATCATAGAATCTTGTGTTTTCTAAAATTAGGATTTCTCCTTCTTTTAAATCATTTACAGCTTTTGTTATTTCTTTTTCATCTGTACTATTATTAAAATAAACATTGTTTGAAGCAAGTCTCTTTTTTATATTTAAATAAACAACCTCTAAAGATTTATCAATTGATTCCTTATCATCATTATTTTTAATTCTACTTAGATGAGATAAAATAATAATTTTAGAATTTTTATCCAATAAATATTGAATAGTTGGTAAAGCAGCTTTTATTCTATTGTCATCTAAAATTTGACCGTGGCTCATCGGAACATTAAGGTCTAATCTTAGTATTACTTTTTTCCCTTCTACATTTATTTCATTTAATTTTTTTTTTGTATAAATCATTTTTTATCCTTTTTTAATTTTTCACATCTAAATAATTATAAAATAAAAAATAAATTTAAATAAATTTATTTTTTATTTTATTTATGTTTTCTAGTTTATCTAATTTTTCTCATGAATAATTTTCATCTTTTCCAAAGTGACCATAAAAAGAAGTATTGTAATAAATTGGTTTTTTTAATTCTAAGTGATCAATCATAAATTTAATATCAAAATTAAATGTTTTATTAATTATTTCATAAATACTTTCATTAGATATTTTATTTGTATTAAATGTATCTAGATATATTGCAATAGGTTTTGGTTTTCCAATTGAATATGCTATTTGAATTTCACAAGCATCTGCTAATTTTGCAGCAACAATGTGTTTTGCAATATATCTTGCATAATAACTACCTGATCTATCTACTTTGGTTGGATCTTTTCCGCTAAAGGCTCCACCACCATGTTTAGAATATCCTCCATAAGTATCAACAATGATTTTTCTTCCTGTTAATCCTGTGTCACCAATTGGTCCGCCAATTGTAAACTTTCCTGATGGATTTATTATTTTTGTGAAGTCTGAATTTAAATTTCTTTTTTTAGCAACATCTAACATTACTTCAGTTATTAATTCATTCATTTTTTTTGGGTCATAGTCTTCTGAATGTTGAGCACTAATTAGCATTGTATCAATTCTTAATTTATTCTTATTAGAATAATCAATAGTAACTTGTGATTTTGCGTCTGATTTAACTCATTTAATATGATTTTTTTTAACTTTATTTTCTAATTCTCTTAAGCAATCATGTGCTAACATAATCGGTAAAGGCATTAGTTCTTTTGTTTCATTAATTGCAAAACCAAAAACAATTCCTTGATCACCAGCACATATTTTTCCAATTGAATGAGAAATAGATTGCGAAATATCAATAGATTGTGAATTTACATTTGAAATAATAGTAAAATCATTTTCATTATAACCAAGCGGTTCTAATACTTCTCATGCACATTTAACAATATCTACATATGCTTTAGTTGTTATCTCTCCACCAATTACAATTAGTCTATTTGAAGCAAAAACTTCACAAGCAACTCTTGAATTTTTATCACCCTTTAAACAAGCATCTAGTACTTTATCACTGATTTGATCACAAATTTTATCAGGGTGACCCTTGCTTACTGATTCGCTAGTTATTAATTTCCTAAATTCCATTTAATTTCTCATTCTAACTATTTTATATTTAACTTATTTATTCTTCTTAAATGTCTTTCCTCAAAAGTAGAAGATAAGAATGCATTTATTATTTTTACATTTTCTTCAACTGATACATATCTTGCACTCAAAGAAATTACATTTGCATTATTATGTTGTTTTGCTAACTCAGCAAAAGTTGGAGAAGTTACATTAGCACATCTAATACCGTTGACCTTATTAGCAGCCATACACATTCCAACGCCAGTTCCACAAATTAAAATCCCTAATGCATCTTTATCTTTTTTTACTTCATTTGCAAGTGCATAAGCATAATCAGGGTAATCTACAGATTCAGATGATTTTGTACCTAAATCTATGAATGAAAGATTATTCATTACTTGTTTAATTGATTCTTTCATTTCAAAACCTGCATGATCTGATGCTATATATATTTTAGTCATTTTTTACCAACTTCTTTTTCATAATTCTTTTATAAGTTAATTTTCTAATTCCGTAGATTTCTAGAAAAGGTCAAAGGTTTATAAAGACTGAAATCATTGCAATAGGTATTAGTGGTAAAAATAAAATTCATGTTGATTTGGCATATTCACTTCTAACTAGCCCTCTATCAATTGACTCAATATTTATTTGAATATCTGCTTGACATCAAAAGAAACCAATTATCGGGATAAATCAAACAGGTTTTATTTTTTTAAATTCCATTAACTTATTTAAATCTTCTTCATTAACTTCATTTTTATATGAAGTAAAATCGAAATCATTCGCACTACTTTTAGAAATATTTTTTTGGTCTTTTAATAATTTAATCTCTTTTTTTAATCCTTCGATTTCTTCTCAGATTTTTTTATTTTCTAATTCTTGACTCACATTAGCCTCATAAAGTAATAAATAAATAATAGCATAAAAATAATTCTTACTGTCATAATTTATATGTTTTTTTGTATTAATAATTTTTCTATTTCTTTTAAAGATATTTTTCCTTCTCTAATCATTTTTTTTTGATCCAAATCATAAATTGAACTAGGCATTGTCTCTATTGATTCTCCTTCAACTATTACTATTTCATTTTTTAATGAACTTTCTTTAAATGCTTCTTGATATTTAATTGTATTTGATAAAGGTTCTTCTCCAGAAATATTAGCGCTTGAAGAATAAAGAAAATCAACTTCTTTTAAAATATTAATTAATAATTTATTGTTTGGCATTCTATAAGATATTTTATTTTCAATTATAGTTAATGCTCCTGGTCAAAAATAATTAGCTAATAAAACAAATTCATTGCTAAAATTTCTATTTTGGTAATCATAAATAAATTTAATTAATTTTTTATTTTTATTCCTCTTTTTTAATTCATATATTTTGTTTTCTTCTTTGCAAATAATTGCAATTTGTGTATCAGTTGGTAAAATAATGATTTTATTTTCATTTATATTTTTGATAATTTCAGATATGTTATTTTCTTTAATAATTTTCATAATACCTACAATTTAATATATAAATTTCTATCTAATCCATATTGGTCTTTTTCAAAATTATAATTTGTTAAATTATTTTGTTTTAAAATGTTTATTAATTTTTCTTTTTGATCAAACCCAATTTCAAATATTAAAGTCCCTTTTTTATCAAGAATTTTATTAATATTTTTTATAATAAATTCATAAAATAATAGTCCATCATTTTCTGCAAATAAAGCAGCTTTTGGTTCTTTTAATACTAATTCATCTAATTTATAATCTTTTGAAATATATGGGGGATTGCAAATTATCAAATCAAATTTTATATTATTTTTCTTAATTCATTTGAAAATGTCATCTTTAATGAAAATTGTTTTTAAGGAATATTTATTTTTATTTATATTTGCAATTTTAAATGGTGAACCTTTCTTTTCTATGCCATATACTTCTGCATCTTTCAAATTCATTTGTAAAGTATTTGAAATACATCCAGAGCCAGAACAAATATCTAGAATTTTTAAGTTTGAAACATTTTTGTAATTTTTGATAATATTACTAACTAAAAATTCTGTTTCATCTCTTGGAATAAAAACTTTTCTATTAATATAGTATTCATTATTATAAAAAGTAAAAGATTTCGTTATGTATTCTAATGGAATTTTTTTATTTAAAAATTTATTAATAATCTTATTAGACTTTTTTAAATCAAAATCTATTTCATTATTTATGTTTAGATGTAATAATTCATTATTTTTATTTTCTTTAGACAAAAAGAAAATAATTTTAAATAAATTTCCCCTTGATAACCCAGAATACTTTTTAAGTGAATTATCAATAAATTCTCTAAAAGTCATTAGAATTCCAAATTAGACATTTTTTTAGTTTGGTCATCAGCAATTAATGCATCAATTATTTCTTTAAAGTCACCTTGCATGATAATATCTAATTTATTAAGCGATAAACCAATCCTATGATCTGTAACACGGTTTTGAGGGTAATTATATGTTCTTATCTTTTCTGAACGGTCTCCACTACCTACTTGATTTTTTCTAAGACCTGCTAATTCATCATGCTGATCTTGTTTCATTTTTTCATAAAGTTTTGATCTTAGTAATTTCATTGCAGTATCTCTATTTGAATGTTGTGATTTACCTTCTTGACATGCAACAACTATTCCCGAAGGAATATGAGTGATTCTAACTGCTGATTGAGTTTTATTAACGTGCTGACCTCCAGCCCCAGATGCACAATATAAATCTTCTCTAAGATCTGATTTTTTTATATCAACTTCAACATCATCAACTTCAGGTAAAACAGCAACAGTGATTGTTGATGTATGAACTCTTCCCTTTGACTCAGTTAAAGGAACTCTTTGAACTCTATGAACTCCTGATTCAAATTTCATTTTTGCATAAACTTCAGAACCACTAATTGAAAAAGAAATAAACGAATAACCATAAGTATCCATTGCACTTTCTATTACTTCTACTTTTCAGTTTTGAGATTGAGCATAACGCATATACGCTTCATACATATTTCCAACAAAGATTGAAGCTTCACTTCCGCCAGCTGCAGGTCTCATTTCAAAGATAACATCTTTTTCATCATCAGCATCTTTTGGTAATAATAAAATTTGTAATTCTTCTTCTAGTGATTCTACTTTACTTTTAGCGTCTTCAAAGTCCATTTTAATTAGCTCTATCATTTCATGATCTTTTTCTTCTTTTAAAAGGTTATCAACATTATCGATAGTATGAACAATAGCCTTGTACTCTTTAAATTTTTCCATTACCTTTGAATGATCTTTTAAAGTTTTATTTATTTCTGCCATTTTTTTAAAATCATTCGTTAATGATTCTAGTTCTTTTGTTAGCAAATTATATTTTGTTTCAATATTTGAAAGTGATAAAAATAATTTTTTATTGTAACTCATGTGTCCTCCTTAATTTATATAATAAAAATATGCTCAATTTTAAATTGAAGCATATTCTTATAAACTATCTAAAGATCTAATAATTTTCTTATTTTCACTTTTCTTATTATCAGACTTAATATCTTTAGTCGTAGTAGAATTAATCTGGTTTTTTCCAGCTTCAAATTTTTTAGAGAATTTTTCAGCTCTTCCCCTTACTTGTTGTGAAGATAAATTTCCCATATAGAACGGGTGGCATTTACCACAAACATCAATAGTAAATTTGTCATCTTTTATTGTAGATTTAAATTTAAATTCAGAGTTGCAAGAAGAACAAACAAAATTTACATCTTTTGATTGAGGGTGAATATCTTTTTTCATTATTGCTCCATATGAAATGTATTTATTAGCTTTGCTAATATTAAACATAATATATTATATACATTTTTTATAAAAAAATACAAATATTTTATATATTTTATATCACTATCTATCAATAAGAGTTGATAGAATAAGTGGTGTTTTATAAATATTTTTTTCATAAAATTTTGATGTTACTTTTTTAATTGAATTTTTTAATTCTTTTTGACTAATATTTTTGTCTTTGTAACCATCAATTATCATTTGAATTAGATTTTCTTTAAGTTTATCAACATTTTCTTTCATAAAATCAGTATCTGATAAAACACCATATGTACTTAAATCAAAGTTAGTTACTTTAATATCAGCATTGTTTTTTTTAATAAGTGCCGAAATGAAAACAACACCATTTTCAGACATTAACTTTCTTTCGCTTAATAAAGAGGCATTAACATCTCCAAACTCTTGATTAGTGCCTAAATATTTTTCATGGAGTTCCATTCATTTAGTTTTCCCTTTAATATAAGATCCATTTTCAAAAAAGATTGATTGGCCATTTTCTAAAAGTAAAATATTATTTTCCTCACAACCATTTCCCTTTACAAGATTTTTAAAATCTAAAAATTCATAGTACAATCCTGAAGTGGGAATAATATATTTTGGCTTTAATATATCAACCAATAATTTGTGATCTTCTGATGAAGCCTTCATCTCTAAAATATTTCTAGGTAATTTAGATCATTTAAGATCAATTGATGCTATCAAATCAATTACATTTGCTTCTATAGATTCAAAACCACTTGTTGTTGGCATCGCTAAAATAAATTTATCATTCTTATTTGGAGTAATAAACTCTTCATTATTTGTACAAATAGATGTTATTGTATTAAATATTTTTTGTTTATTGTAAGCAATTAAAATTATTCCTTTTTCCATTTTATTAACTTTTGAGATCGGGAAAAATAATAACTTTTTACAATCTAAAATATTAGTTGAAATAAATTTATTAATCAGGTTGTACAAAACGTTATTATGAATAGAAAAACCTAATTGCATTTTTTGTGCATACTTGATTATTCTAAAAATTGTGAATAGATCAGAGTCATAACAAGCAATAATATTTCTTCTATTTTCGAATATATCTATTTCTTTTTCAATGTATGACATCGAATCATGATTTGGAGAAGTAAAGCCATATGGTTTTGATACATTACCAACTGATGAGATTAGTAATAGATTATTATTTTTTGTAATTTGGTTTATTTCATAAATATTATTTTTATAACATTTTTCATTTTCTGTTCCAATCATAAAATCATCTAAAATTACAACAGATCCATCTTTAGTTTTAAAAGCGAAACCAAGTGAATTGGGAGAGCTATTTAAAATAAGAAAAGGAGTAATAAAAGAATTGCCTAGTTTAATTTCTTCTAAAGGTTTTACAATATTTACAATGTAATCAGAATAATTTTTAATATTCTTCATACTATTTTTATTAAAGAATGATTCTAAAATAACTTTTCCTATTTCTGAAGTATATATAGGGATATCTTTAATAACATTATTTAAGTGCAATAATCCGCCAACATTATCAAAATTAACAGATGATATAAAGATTCCTTTGATTTTATTTTTATTTTTTTCTATTCATGAAAAATCAGGCGCTATTTTCTTAATACCTAATCTTGAAAAACTAGGAATTGAGATTCCCATATTAAATATAAAATATTGTTCATCGACTCCAAGGACAAAACATCTTTTGTCCTTTTCGTCTAAACCACCTAATCCAAAAAAATTTATAACTGACATACTTTATTCCTTTTTGAGACTTTTATTTTATTCATATAATTCTATTTCTTCAATGCTTAAAAAATTGTTATCAACAATAATATTTTTAAGTTCACTATCAAATATTTGAAAGGTTTTATTTTCAAATAAATCTTCCATTGTAGTATTTGTTTGATATTCGTATGAACTTGAAATATTTTGATTATGAAATATATTAGTTAAATTAATTAAGTAAACTTCAGTAAAATGCATATTTACTTTTTCCATAATTAAGTTAATTGCATTATTAATACAAGATTCAATGATTAACAATCTCGAACTATTTAATTCATTATATACTAAATTTTCATTCTCACATATTGAATGTATTTTTTCGTTTCTATTAAAAATTGTTGATACATCATAAAAAGTATTATAAATTTCTAATGCTTCTACTTTGTTTCTCATAAGGTTTTTAATACCATCATCATAGTTTTGGATTAATTCAACCTTTGTTCCTTTGAATGATTTCACAAAATAATATAGTAATTTTACATAGTGAGTGTAAATATAAATTGTATTTTGAGTGTGAAAAATAACACTATCGCCTGCTATTAGTGCTTGTCTATAAATTGGAAGGATTTTACTTTTTTTCATATTATCAACCGAAATTATTTCATTTCTTTTAATATCAAAAACTGCAGAGCCACAATTATTAATAATAAATCCATCTGTTAACCCTATTTCTTTGTTAAGAGTTTTTGATTTTGATTGCGGCATGTCTGTAACAAGTATTAGTTTATATCTAATAGACAATAATATTAAATAGTTATAAAATTTTTTCTTTTGTTCTGGATGAATGTCTAGTAAAGGTTCTCCGTTTATAGTAATAACTAGAATTGGTTTTCCATCAAAGTTTGATTTTTTCATTATTTTACCTAATTAATCTTTTTAAAATATATTCAGAATTATTTATATTATCTATTAAAAAAGTTCCCATAACAAAAAAATTTGTATATTCACTAATTAATTCAGAAGTTTCTAAGTTTAAACCACCATCAACTTGAATAATAATATCTTTATTATACTTTCTTATTTCTTTAAGTTTATCTAAAGTTCTTGGGATAAATTTTTGCCCACCAAAACCTGGCTCTACAGACATTAAAGTAATTATTTCTGAAAAATTTATTAAATCCATTACATCACTAATTTTTGTGTTTGGTTTGATTGCTATGCCACATTTTATTTTTTTATTTTTTATTTTTTGAATAATTTTAAAAGATTCTAAATTTGATAAAGCTTCACAGTGAAATGTTAAATAATCAATTTCTTCTTTAATAAAAAAATCAACATAACTTTCTACATCAATAACCATTAAATGAATACTTATTGTAAATCCCATTCTTTTAATTATTGCTAGATTCTCTCCAAAAAAGGCTGTGTTTGGAACAAAAATTCCATCCATAACATCATAATGGATATTTTTAATTCCTGATTTTCTCAAAGTAATTAGTTGTGAAATCATTTCATCAACATTTTTGCTAAACGCAAGTAAAGATCCTTCAATAATTTTCATTTTTAATACCTAATTTTATATATTATATTTTATTTTTTCTTATGTTTTAGAAAAAATAAAATTAATTTTGTTGTTGTTAAAAATGGTTTTTATAAAATTAAAAAAACCAATTAATTAAAATTGGTTTTTTATAAGTTTTTAATTATCTATATAATTTACGGTCTTGTTCCACCATTAAGTATATAATTTAAATCTATAGAATTTAAAAAACTAGTTACTATTACAAGTGTTTTATCACTCATTTTACCTGTTCAATTAAGATTTTTACTATCTTTAAATGTTAATTCTATAGTTACTTGAGGTCATACTATATGAGTAACATTTTCTGGAGGAAGAGCTGGTAATTTTATATTAAGATCGAAATATTCATCAAATTTATCTAGATTATTAATTTTAACTTTTGTAACTGAATTAATGTAAGAAATATTTCTGTTTAATTGATTTTTTATAGCAGCTCCATTTGCAAGTTTAACGTATTGACTTCTCATATTCGCTTCTATAAAAGTTTTAGATGCGCCTGTAGGAACAGTGTCCATTAAATATTTATTTATGTAAGATGTAAAAAAAGCTGTAAGAGTGCTTCCTGGGTCACTTGGTATTTGAGTATCAATTTTTAGAGAACCTCTACTAAGTAATGTTCCAAAATTAATTACAAATTTTTTCTCAGTATTACTTAATACAAACTTATCATTTAAGTGAACTTCTAAAGAAAAATTGTTCATAACCATACCTGGTTCATTTGGAAATTCAGGTTTGATAATTTTCGGTTCTTTACTCTTATCAACAATATCATCTCATTTAAATGATTCTGGGTATGTTCCTGTGTTAATTGAAATGCTTTTTTTTATTGCTTCTACAGTAGCTGTTCCTAAGTCCTTCATTTCATTTCATGTATTATATTTATTACGATTTGTTGAATAATTTGTTACATCTCCAATTTGTGGTTGAATCATCTCTTCGTTTATTTTTCTTATTGCAGCAGTATCAATATTAATATTTATTGCTATATGTTTATTAGCTTGTCCAATAGCACCACTTTCAACATTAATATCTCTTCTTCAATTACCAGGAGATGGTTCATAGATTGCATTTTGAATCATTGTTAATTCTAAATTAACAGAAGGTATTTCTGCTCCATATAATGGGAATTGCCCTTTTCTTAAAGTAATATTGCTAATAATATTATCAAAAGAGTTTGACTTTTCAATTAAACTTGAATCTAGATCTTCATTTTTAAGCCCAGTAGGTGCAAATGTAATTCCATCTTTAATTACTTTTTTAGCAGCATCTGGTAAATTATCAAAGCTATTTCAAGAACTATCGTATATATTTTTCATACCTTGTCATGTTGTTTGTCTATTTAAATGATTAGATAATTCTCTTTGAAAATCTGTTACTAAACTTGGACTTTTTATAACATTATATTTAATAATTCCACTTTTAATTCTACTTAAATTAATTTCAAAAGGTCTTGCTAATGAATTGTCTGTACTTACAAAATTTTTATTTGGAACAAAAGTAATAGATACATTAGGAAGAGAAGCATCTGCAGTTTTTGGAAACTCACCTTTAAATGAAATTTTTATTTCATCAATAACATCATCAAAATTAATTGGTCTATGCTCATATTCAGGGAAATTAAATTGAACATTTTGAGAAATAGCATTTTTGATTTCAGCAGGGACTGCTCCGTTATTTATCTCATCAAATTTTTGCTTTATTTCTTGAAAAATAAGAAGACCATGGTTATTAGGGGCGTTAAGATAATTAAAGAATGCATCTTCTATGCCTGCATTATTTACGCTAGCAAAGCTAGTGTCAATAGGTTTTGTTTTAGCATTTATTTCAATTTTAGGTATTGTTAATAAGTCTTTTTCAGATGGATCAGTAAATATATAATCATCTTCACCATCACCATCTTCTTTAAGAATAATAGTTATCTTAAAATCAGGTACTTTTTGTTCAACACCCTTAGGATATTCAGATTGAGATTCAAATTTTATATTATCAACTATTTCTATAAAAGATAAAGTAGAACCACCTGAAGTATCAAATCTAAAATTACTTATAAAATCAGTCATAATTGAATTTGGTAAATTTTTTAAAGGATCACTAATTCAACTATCATATGTTTTTTTCATTTCTTGATAAGTTCTTTTTTCTTCTAATATTCTAGTTAAATTATTAGAAAGTCTTTGATTGAAATCAACTGTTTGTTCTGTAAGCTTTAATATAGGTATAGTACCTACTTTTCCTAATTTTCCAGTCTTAGTTTCAACGTTGCTTAAAGAAGTATCGTGAACGATATAATTAGAATTAAATACTAATTTTATTGATATGCCATCAATTTCGCCTTTAGCTACTTGTGTAAATCTAGGACCTTCTATGTTCAGTTTAGATACAGCGTCATCTCATGAAATAGTACTTCCATCATTAGTTAATTTAATACCATTCTTTAAAATTCTTAAAGTAGAATCTGGTAATACATCATTATTTATTATATTGTTGTAAACCCTTCTCTTTTTTTCATAATCTTGTTCGTCTTCTAGAATCTTAGTTAAGCTATCAGTTACTTCTTTTTCTAAAGTAGAACTCTTTTCAATTTTTATTTGGTTCGACGAAGAAGCAGAACAACTAACAATAGTTGTAGCGATTCCTGCAAGCGAAGCGCCAAGCATTAATGTTAATAAAGTTACTTTTATTTTCTTATTCATAATTTTCTCCATATTTAATATATGTTAATTTATTATAACATTATAAAATATAATCTTGTTATAATTTTCTAACAATTAAATTAATTAAGTATTGTATTGTTTTACAAAAAACAAATAAAAAAATCTCAATTTTTTTATTTAATTGAGATTTTAAAATTTATAAATTTTTTGTTATAGTAGGAATATTTTCTTTAGCAGATTTTAAAGCATCTGTTTTTATTTTACGTATTTTATTATTTGTTGATGACCAGAAAAAATTTATTCCATCTTTGACAGTTAATGTTATTTCTACCGCTCCAAATCTTTGATCATAAGTAGCTGCAAATGACCCTAATTTTACTTGAACATCGAAATATGTAAAAAAGTTATTAGCAGCAATATTAATCTGAGTGTTTGTAGTCATATTAATATATGATATGTCATTAAATAATCTTCTTCGTAATTCTTGTGATTCTTCAATTGATTTATATTTGTCTCTCATATGATTAAGTCTATCATTTACTGAAGCATTAGGTCTAAGTCCTTCAATTAGATATTTATTTAAATAATCTGTAAAATATTTTTCAATATCTGGATCTAAGCCCTCTTTTACTACAGGTTTAATTTCTAGATAACCTTTACAAAATAATTGTCCAAAATTAATATCAAATGATCTTGAAGAATTGTTTAATATAAACTTACTATCTAAGTAAACTCTTAATGAAAAATCATTGATAGGCATAGATGGTTGATTAGGGAAATTAGGTTTAATAAATTCTGCTTCATTATTTTTATCAACAATATCATCTCATTTAAATGAATCTGGATATTGATTGGCATCAAACCTAACACTTTCTTTTATAATATCTATAATGTTTGTAGGTAAATCGCTAATTTTTTTTCACGAATTATAAGTATTAAAATTTTCAGAATAAAGATTGTTGTCAATTAATTTTTGAATTTCTATCCTTGCTTGTAGTATATTTTCATTATTAATAATGATAATAGTTGATATAGGTTTATCAGCCTTTCCAAGACCACCACTTTTAATATTAATATCTCTTTGATAATCATCAGAATGGAATGCATCATCAATCATTGTTAATTTAAAATTAATAGATGGTATTTCATTTCCATATGATGGGAATTGACCCTTAATTAGGGAAATATTATCAATAATATTTTCAAAAGAAGTTGATTTTTCAATAATGATTGAATCTAAATCTTCACTTTTAAGTCCGATAGGTATAAATGTAATTCCGTTTTTTATTAATGATTGAGCAGATTGTGGTAAATTTTCAAAAGTATTTCAAGAATCATCATATGTGCTTTTCATATCTTGTCATGTTTCTAGTCCATATAAATGACTAGACAAAACATTATTTAAATCCTTTTCTAAATTTTGAGAAATCACAACTTCATACCTAATAATTCCACTTTTAACTTTACTTAAGTTAATTTCAAAAGAATTTATCAATGAAGAGTTTGTACTTACGAAATTTGGTTTTGGAGTAAGCGAAATAGTTATATTTGGCAGAGGAGCGTTTGCATTTTTTGGAAATTCTCCATTAGATGTAATTGTTATTTTTTCAACAACATCATCAAAAGATATTGGCCCATGATCATAATTAGGAAAGTTAAAGTTTTGAGAAATAGCATCTTTAATTCCATCAGGGATTATTTTGTTTTCTCCAATCATATTTTCAAATTTTTGCTTTACTTCTTGATAAAGAACATAATTATCTGCATTAGGTTTATTAAGATATTGAAGGAATTCGTTTTCTATAACATCAATATTCGAACTAGTAAAATTAGTGTCAATAGCTTTTGTTTCAGCATTTATTTCAATTTCAGGTATTGTTAATAAATCTTTTTGAGATGGATTGCTAAATGTATAGTCATCTTCGCCATCACCATCTTCTTTAAGAATAATAGTTGTTTTAAAATTAGGAACTTTTTGATTAACACCTTTAGGGTATTCAGATTCAGGTTCGAATTTTATATTATCTACTATTTCTAAAAAAGATAGTTGAGATTTATCTTCTAATTCAAAAATAAAATTTTGAACAAAATCATTTATAATTAATGTTGGTAAATTTTTTAATGGATCCTTGATTCAACTATCATATGTTTGTTTCATTTCTTGATAAGTTTTTTTGTCTTCTAATATTCTAGTTAAGTCATTTGCTAACTTATCATTAAATCCAGGGTTTTTTAACTCAATATTTGATATATTTATTGAACCAATATTTCCTAACGCTCTTGTGTTAATAACCTCAATACCAGCTGAAGAAGATCCGCTAACAACATAATCAGAATTAATTGTTAATTTTATTGATATACCTTTAATAGTTCCTTTAGCTACTTGAGTAAATGGAGAACCATTTATTTCTAATTTAGTCACAGCATCATCTCATAAAATATCATTTCCGTTATTAATGAACTTTATGCCATTTTTTAAAATTGACAAAGTAGATTCTGGAAGTTCATTTTTATCTAATATATTGTTATATGTTTCTTTCTTTGATAAATAATCTTGATCCTTTTTTAAAATTTCAGTTAAACTATTAGTCAGATCCATTTCTAATGATGAACTTCTTTCAATTTTTAATTCATTTGAAGATGAAGCAGAACAACTAACAATAGTTGTAGCAACCCCTGTAAGCGAAACACCAAGCATTAGGCTTAATAAAGTTATTTTTGTTTTCTTATTCATATTTTCTCCATTTCTATATATATTAGTTTATTATAACAATATAAAAACTATTATTTTCAATTAAAAGTTTTTACTATGAAAACATATTAAGAAAATAATCTAATTATTTTCTTAATATGTTTTCTATTCTTTTTATTAATTTAATGTTTTTTTTATAAATATTTTCGTTATTTTTTAAATAAGCTATTTCAGTATTTCATTTTTCTATAAATAATTTACTCTTTAATTTTAAATTAATTTTTCCAAAGTATTTTCTGTTGAAATTAAAAGGAATATAGCCATTCTTTTTAGAAATAACTATTATTTCATAAATAATATTATTGTCTTTTATTAAGTGTTCATTACTAATTTTTCATTTATTTTTTCAACATCATTCTCTTAATTTTTCAACATTATTATTTGCTTGCAATATAAATTTATTTATTTTATGAACTTTACTTCCGTTAAGTATTTCAACAATAGTTTGTCCGCCCATTCCAGCAATAATACAAACATCTATAAAAAAAGATGGATAAATTTCTTTAAATCCATTACTTTTAATGTTTCAAATATAATTATAGTATTTTGCATCTTTAGTAGCATTAATACTATTTTGTAGTGGTCCATCATTTAATTCAACATTAATTACTCTTGATGCTTTGTTCTCATCTATTAAAATTTTTGAAATCTTTGCATGGTCTGATCCAATATCTAAAACAATATTACATTTATCTACTAATGAAGCAATGAAATTAATCCTCGTTTTTAACATATGCTTTTAGTTTTGCACTTTTTGATGGATGTTTTAATTTTCTTAATGCTTTTGCTTCAATCTGTCTAATTCTTTCCCTTGTTACACCAAACTCTTCTCCAACTTCTTCTAAAGTCATTGGACCTGGGTAAGGAGATAAACCATATCTCATTTTAATAATTGTTTCTTCTTTTTCTTTTAAAACACTTTTAAATAATTGATTAATATGTTCTGCTACTAATCCTTTTTCAGTAAACTGATCAGGAGTTAAGATGTTGTTATCTTTAACAAAATCAACAAATTGAGATTCTTCATCTGAACCTATTGGCTTGTCTAAAGAAACTGGTTCAACATTTAATTTTTTAATTAAACTAATTTTTTTAGTAGTAAAACCATTTACACTACCACCCATTTCTTCACATAGCTCATCAATAGTTGGTTCTCTACCATATTCTTGAGTTAATGATCTTTCCACTTTGTTTAATTTATTAATAGTTTCAACCATATGGACAGGAATTCTAATTGTTCTACCTTGATCAGCAATCGCTCTTGTAATCGCTTGTCTAATTCATCATGTTGCGTAAGTTGAAAACTTATTTCCCATTCTATAATCAAACTTTTGAATTGCTTTCATTAATCCTAAAGAACCTTCTTGGATTAAATCTTCAATTTCTAAACCTCTACTTAAATATTTTTTAGAGATAGAAGTAACTAATCTTAAATTCGAAGTCATTAATTGATTAACAGCATATTGTCTAATTTCAGGATCTTTATGTTCTAACATCTTAGCATACTCAATTTCTTCTTTTGCAGAAAGCATTTTTGAAGAACCAAGAACTCCTAAGTAAGCTTTAACACCATCATTTACTTTATCAGTAGTATTGTTGTGAGCGTTTTGTAATTCTTCAACTTGAAAATCTATTTTTTCTTGAACAATATCTTTAATTTCTTTTATTCTAGCAGGTGTTAAAACTTCTTTCTTAGAATAATCAGTAATTATAATACTTCTTGCTTGGATTCTATCAATAATATCTTTTAATTCTACATTAGTTAATGCAAAGATATGAAATGCTTCTACTATCTCTTCTAAATCTGTTTTGTTTTTTCTACTTTTTCTTTTTTCTACTTTATCAATGAAAATTTCTAATACATTTTCCATATCATCAAGTTCTTCTTTTTGAACTTTTGATTTAATATTTTCTAAAAGTCTCGAGTTAACTCAATCCTTATCTAATAATTCTTCTGGTTTTACTTTTTTAACTTTCACTATTACTCCGATTTTATAAAATATTATAAATATTATACATTATTCATATATTCAAAAAGCATAAATATTTATAAAAAATTATTATCTTAAACTTATTGATCAATTATCTTACAATTCTAAAAAAAAATATAAGATAAAGTTTGTTTTTGTTCATATTTTTTTCACATTATAAATTATAATAAAAAAGTAAAATTCACTAAACGAGATTAAATATGATAAGAAAATTTAATGATCAAGAGATTATTAGAAGAAATAAATTAAAAGAATTACAAGATCAAAATAAGGATCCTTTCACAATTGAAAGTATTAAAAGAACCTGTTCATTAACTGAATTTTGTAATGAAAATAAAAACATTAAAAAGCATGGCAAAAAACAATATACATTAGCTGGAAGAGTTTTAGCAATTAGACAAACATTTGGAAAAATAGTTGATTTTTCAGGAAGTGTTCAATTCTATATAAATAAAAACAAAATAAATAAAAATTACTTTGAATATTTTAAAAAATATTTAGACATTGGAGATATTGTCGAGTTAAAGGGAACAGCTTTCAAAACTCAAAAGGGCGAACTTACAATTGATGTTAAAAACATTAGAATACTTTCAAAATCATTAAAACCATTACCTGAAAAATGACATGGACTTCAAGATGAAGAATTAAGGGCAAGACATAGATATGTTGATTTAATTATGAACAAAGAATCTATGGATACTTTTGTCATAAGAAGTCTAATATTAAGATACTTAAGACAGTATTATGATGGCTTAGATTATTTTGAAGTTGAAACTCCTGTTTTAAATCCTAAATTAGGTGGTGCTGCTGCTAGACCTTTTATTACTAGTCATAATACACTGAAAAGAGATTATTTCTTAAGAGTTGCAACTGAATTGCCACTTAAAAAATTAATAGTCGGCGGTTTTGAAAGAGTTTATGAAATTGGAAGACTATTTAGAAATGAAGGAATGGATGCTACTCATAATCCAGAGTTCACTTCAATTGAAGCATATACTGCATATGCATCGATGGAAGATGTTATGAAAATAGTTGAAAACACTTTTAAATTCTTAGCTAAAAAACTTAAAAAAGAAACTGTTACAATTGATGGACAAAAAATTTATTTAACTAAGAAATTTAAAATTATTCATATGGTGGATTTTGTTAAAGAAGTTACTAAAGTGGATTTTGCAAAAATCACAACAGTAAAAGAAGCATTAGAATTTGCAAAAAAACATAATATTAAAGTTGAAAAACACCAAAAATCAATTGGACATATTTTAAATTTATTTTTTGAAGAATTTTGTGAAGAAAAATGTATTCAACCAACATTTGTTTGAGGTCATCCAATTGAAATCTCTCCATTAGCTAAAAAAGACTATAATAGAAAAGGCTATACTAGAAGATTTGAGTTATTTATTAATAAAAAAGAATATGCAAATGCTTTTGCTGAACTTAATGACCCAATCGATCAATTAGAAAGATTTGAAGAGCAAGCAAAAGAAAAAGAACTAGGAAATGATGAGGCAAATGATATTGATATGGATTTTGTTGAAGCCTTAGAATATGCAATGCCTCCAACAGGTGGATTAGGGATCGGTATCGATAGATTAGTAATGCTATTTGCCGAAAAAACTTCTATAAGAGATGTTTTACTTTTCCCCCACATGAAGGATAAATAATTTATTTTAAATAAAATGAGAAAAGAAAATAAAATTAACACATTCAAGAATGGTGACTATTATAATTCGTGGAAATTGTATTTAAAGTATTATAAAAAAAATTGAATATATCTTGTATTAATTATTATTTTCACCATTATAACTACAATAGCAACTATTTTTATACCAATAATAACTCAATTAATAACATCTTCTGCTGAAAAAGATATTTATAAAGAATTGGCTTTTCTTTCTGGAATGTTAGGACTAATTGTTATTGTTAAAATAGTCTTACATTTTTTACTAGACCATTTAGGCCATACATTTGATTTAAAGCTAGAATTGCAAATAAGAAGAGATATGCTAGAAAAGTTTCATAAACTTCCAATGGAAAGAATTGATAATACTCCTAGCGGAACATATTTCTATCGATTAATTGAAGACTTAAAAGAAGTAAATAGTTTTTCATATAGTGCTATTTCAGATTTAATTACAATAATAATTTTATCTGTTGGTGGCTTTATTTATATCTTCTTAGTAAATTGAATTATTGGAGTAGTTGTTATTAGTATTTATTTAATATCAGTTATTTTATATTTATCTTTTTTTAAAAAGTTATCTTATATGAAGCAACAAATTAAATCAATGAATTCAAATATAAATGTAGAAATTGGTGCAAATATTGATATGATATCTCAAGTTAAATCATCTAATAGTTCTTTATTATCAATGAAAAAGTTTGATTATCTTCAAAAAAAATTATCTGAAATATCTGAAAAGTTTTTTTGAAAATTATCTTTGTTTAAAATGAATGGTTTTTTAACATCTTTATTAATTACTGTTTTAACTCTTATAGTTGGTGCTTTTTTAGTAGCAAATAAAACAATTACAAATGCAGAATTAATAGGTCTTATTGCATCTGCTAATATTTTAGTTACTCCTGTTGAAAAAATATCAACACTAGTAAACGATACAGTTATGTTGAATGCTTCTATCGTTAGAATCAAAGAATTCTATGACTGAGATGAAGAAGAAAATCATGGAACTTTAGAACCAAATATTAAGGGTGATCTAGAATTTCAAAATGTTTGTTTCTCTTATTTAACAAAAGATAAGAAAATTGAAGTTTTAAAAAATTTAAATTTTAAAGTTAAAAAAAATAAAAGAAATTTAATTTATGGAAAATCTAAGTCAGGGAAAAGTACTATACTTAAATTAATAATGAATTATTATAATGTTGATTCAGGTCAGATATTAATTGACAATGTTAGAATATCAAATTACAAAATTGATCACTTAAGAAAAAGAATTGGATATCAAAGTTTTTTTCCAAAATTAAGCTTAGAATTTGAAGACATTAATATCGATCATGATAAATTATTATGTATATTAGAAGATCTTAAAATTAATATAGATTACTTCTATGAAGCAATAATTAAAAACCCTATGAATTCACAGGGTTTGCAAATTTCAGATAGTGAAAAAGAAATGTTTTCAATTGGTTATGTAATATATGATGATCCAGACATACTATTATTTGATTCAATTGAATCAATCTTAGATGATGAACAAATTAAATTAGTAAATAAAACACTTAATAAACATGCTAAAAATAAAACAATTATATTTACTTCTAATAATATTCAAAATAAATTTAAATGTGAAAATATTATTAAATTAAAATAAAAAATACAACAATTTATTTAGTGGTATTTTTTATTAGTTTTCAAATTTATTTTCGATATATTTTTTAACATTAAGCGCAGCTATAGTCCCATCACTAACAGCTGTTGAAATTTGTCTGAATTTTTTTTTATTAACATCTCCAATTGAAAATAGACCAGGAGTTCTAGTCTCCATATCTTCATTAGTGACAATGAAGTTTTCATTAATATCAATAATATTTTTATCAATAAATGAAGTCTCAGGATTATATCCAATAAAGATAAAAACTCCATCAATTTTAATATCTTTATCAGTTTTATTTAATACATGATGAACAGTTACACTTGTAACTTGTTTTTCTCCATTGATTGATTTGAGAATAGTATTAGTTATTAATTCTATTTTTGAAATTGATTTTACTTTATCAATAATTTTTTGTTCAGCTCTAAATTTATCTGTTCTATGAATTAGATATACCTTACTAGCTAGTTCAGATAAATAAATAGATTCTTCAAAAGCCGAGTTTCCACCGCCAACAACAACAACTTCTTTGTTTCTATATAAAACACCATCGCATATTGCACAATAAGAAACGCCATTACCATAGAATTTTTCTTCTCCAGGAACTCCTACTTTTCTTTCTTTCATTCCTGTAGCAATAATAACAGTTTTCCCAAATATAGATTGGTCATCAAGAATCTTAAGTTCAAAAATATTTTCTTTTTTAATAATACTTGTTACATCTCCATATAAATATGTAACACCTGTTTCCTTTGCTTGATTCAACATATTCAATGATATCTCAAATCCTTTTATTGATTTGAAACCAGGATAATTTTCAATTATGGCTGTCTTTGACATCTTTCCACCAGGTGTATCTTTTTCAATAATTAAACATTTAAGTCCAGCCCTTTGAGCATATATTGCAGCAGTTAATCCAGCTGGGCCTGCTCCAATTATTAAACAATCATATATTTTTTTATTTTGCATAATATATTCCTTTATTGTCCATTATAGTACATCACTTCTTCATTAGTCCTTTTAAGTTTTAATGGCTTTGGATTCCCTCAATTTTTTCAATCAGGATCATATCTATTAATTTCTTTTTTATATGAACTACTCATTAAGTAATAAAGTTTTTTAAAAGGTATTTGGAATGCTTTATACATTGTAAATAGAATAAATTTATCACGGTTTTTATTTAAATATAAATGATTATAAAGAATAAATCCTATTCCAAATACAACCATTAAAATAGATGTTATTAGTGAAGTAACATAACTAAAATTACCAGCTCTTAATGGTTCCATTATTGTTCTGACAATACCATAAGATACAAA
>JBOGBI010000013.1:0-8642 GCA_051656145.1 Mycoplasmoidaceae bacterium | reverse complement strand
TTATATAAAGCTAGCATTGGTACTGGTCTAAAACCAGGGATATATTTTATTTTAAATTTATTCATTTTCTCAACTTTTCACTATATATAAAACATTGTCATGACTTCTTAATGTTTTCATTGATGCTGAAGGATTTTTTTCATATTGTTCATTTGTCAAATATTTTAATGCTTCTTTTTCAATTATTGCAATAATTTTATGACTTTTTGT
This sequence comes from Mycoplasmoidaceae bacterium, assembly GCA_051656145.1. Lineage (GTDB taxonomy): Bacteria > Bacillota_I > Bacilli_A > Mycoplasmatales > Mycoplasmoidaceae > CAMREV01. The sequence continues at coordinate 8,432 of JBOGBI010000013.1, read as the reverse complement.
CAATGACCTATTTCCGCAATTAATTGACTGTTCAGGTGCATTGTTTAACTTAAAAATTTCCATTAAATTCTCTGCGCCTTTTTCATCTATTGCAGATAAATTAGTCCCTATATTTTCAACATAGTTTTCAATGTATGGAATATTTCCATCCTTATCTATGAAAACAACTGAAAAACTTATCCTACCATTTGTAAAAACTTTAATTTTTTTATCAAAGTCTGAAGGGTTAATTAATAATTCCTTATTAATTCTTGATTCATCTTTTAATCTAAATGAGCAAAAATTAATTTCATTATCTAAAATTTCAAAAAACTTTTGATAAGTTGAAACTTGAAAAAATTCAATGCTATCTTGACCAATAAAATCATACATATTTATTATTTTTATTTTGTTATAGTCTTTAGGTAATTTTTTTCTAATTTTTTTATTAATATTTTTCTTTGCTCATTTACCAGATATTGTATTGTAATTAAATAAAGTTCTATATATTAAATCTAAATTAGGATATCAAGGTAAAATACATGAAACATTTTCAGCTGTTTTAAGTTCTTCTAATATTTCATTCCCAATTAAATCAATTGTTTCTGAAATAGTATCGTGGTTTATTATTTTGTACTTCATTTTTTGTTTGCCATATTCTTATCTAAGATGTTATTTAATGAGTTTCAAGTATCTATCAAATCATTATTAATCATTAAGTTATTTACACCTTTATTATAATTCAAATATTGATAATTTTGAATTCCATTAATAATTATGTATGAATTCATTGGTCTTTTCCCTAAAAACTCATGAATAAGTTCGCATAAATATTTATAGTCATTTACCTGATCTTTGTATAAAAGAATTTTTTTATCTTTAATTGTTCACATAAACTTTCTTAGGGCAACAGTTACAAAATGTTGATGTTCATAATACTTTTTAGATTTAATATATTTGGTGAAATCTTCATCTCAATTTTCAACAATTTTATTATTTAAAAAAGATATAGCTCTTATTCCTAAAACAATTTTCTTTCTTTTTATTCCTTCTTCAAGAATTATTTTTTTAATATTAATGTTAAACATTGCATAACCATCTATTTTTGAAATGTTGTCTTGAACACTTAAGTTTTTCATTGTTATTTTAATTGTAGGATCAATAATTGTTGATTCAATACTTCTTTGGCTAATTATTTTTTCGATAATTTCTTCATCAGTGTACTTCATTCATTCACGATAAATTTTAAACATTACTTCTGCATCATAAAAAGCATTATGAAGTTTTTCTTCATCATAAGTTACATTAAAAAAAATTGCTAAGTTAGTAAGTGAAACACATTGATTATCACATGTTAATTTCTTTCACTCATCTTGAATATTTAAAAATTTAATATTCGGTTTTTTTCCTAATTCTTTTTCAAATAGTTCTGATAAAAAATTGTAATCAAAATCTCCAAAGCTTACAAAATAACTTTCATCAATAAATTTATAAATTTTATCTAAAACTACTTTATTACTTGGAGCGTTATTAATTAACTCTAATGCTTCTTGTCCAATTAGTTTAATTACGTTATGAGAAATGTTTGTTTCTGGATTTGAATATCAATTAACTTGGAATGCTTTACCTTGTTGGATTTTAATTGCACCAAATTGAAGCAGCTTACCATTCTTGTGGTCTGCTTCAATATCTAAAAAAACTATATCTGAATTTATAGGGATGTTAAGCATTCTAGCCTCATTTTTATAACGATATTATCTTATTAATTATAAATTATTAAAATAAAAAAAATACAAAATTAATTATAATTCTTTGTATTTTTTCATAATATTTTTAGCTATATCATTCGGAGTAAGCCCTAGTTTTTTGATAACATCATTTGGTTTTCCTGAATAACCATAACGATCTATTCCAATAGTTATATCTGCATACTTATATCAAGGTGTAGTAACACCAAATTCAATTGAAACTACTTTTTTATCTCCAAGAATACTTTCTTTATAAGCCTTTGATTGTTGATCGAATAACCTATCACAAGGCATTGAAACAATATTTGTATACATCATATATTCTTTTTCAAGAATTTCGTTTACTTTTAAAGCAACTTCCATTTCGCTACCTGTGGCAATAATAGTTAATTTGTATTTATCGTGTTCTTTTACTAAATAAGCACCTTTTAATGCTTTTGCTACAGAGCCTTTTGTTTGAATAAAATTAGATCTAGAAGTAATAATACTTGTAGGATATTTTTTTGATTCTAATGCAAATTTGAATGCAGCAATCATTTCTGCTTTATTACATGGTCTAAAAACAAAGTTATTAGGTATTAGTCTTAAAGTTCATGTTTGCTCAACTGGTTGATGTGTAGGGCCGTCTTCACCAACTGTTATAGAGTCATGACTATAAATGCTTATTAATGGTATTTCTGAAATTGCAGCTAATCTAATAGCAGCTTTATTGTAATCAGAGAATGCTAGAAAAGTAGAACCAATTGCTTTTAATTCATTGTATGAAGAAATGCCAGTATTAATTCCATTTGAAGCAAATTCTCTTACACCATAATTAATATTTCTTCCTAACCTATTTTTATAATTATATTGTTCACCATTTTGATATTTAATTTTTGTAGAAGAAGATAAGTCGCTATTACCAATTATTAAAAAAGGATTATTGCTAGCAACAATATTTAAAACTTCCCCACATAGATTTCTTGTTGCCAATTCTTTTTCATCTTTAATTCCATCAAAATCTTTTTCATCAATATGAAAAATTCCATCTTGACAGTTTTTTAATTTTTTGAAGAAAGCCTTATCTTTTTTAAAGTATTCATAAATTTTATTATATTTTTCAATTGCTTTATCGCCTCTAATTTTTAGGGGTTCAAAATCTTCTAAAGCAGCTTTAGGTATTTCAAAAGGTTCATTATTATAATTTAATTTAACTCTTAAATCTTTTATCTCTTTTTCCGATAAAGGAGAACCATGAGCAGCATTACTATTTTCTTTTGCAGAACCAAATCCAATTTTTGTTTTAATTTCTATAATAGATGGTTTATCCTTAGATTTTTTTGCTTGTTCAATTGCTTCTGAAATTGTAATATGATCATGACCATTTTTAACTAAAATATAATTAAAATTTTTAGACTCAAAATATTTTTTTGTATCAATTTTTGTAGTGTCTGATACTTTACCATCTAATTGAATATCATTTGAATCATATAAAAGAATTAATTTATTTAAATTAAAATTTCCTGCAACAGAAATAGACTCATCAAATACTCCTTCTTGTAAACAACCGTCGCCAAATAAACAATATGTGTAGTTATCATATAAACTACCATGTTCACACTTAAATGATTTATTTAAGAATGTTTCACCAATTGCAACACCAACAGAAGTAGCAACTCCTTGACCAAGAGGTCCTGTTGATATTTCAACACCAGGTAAAATATGTTTTTCAGGGTGCCCTGGTGTAATTGAGTCTATTTGTCTAAAATTTTTAAGATCATTTATGGTCAAACCTTTATATCCTGATAAAAACATTGTTGAATATAAAAGAGCACTACCGTGTCCTGCACTTAGTATAAACCTATCCCTATTTGGAAACAATGGATTATTTGGTGAAAGATTAATATGATTTCTAAATAATGCATACATAATTGGTGCTGCACCTAAAACAATTCCTGGATGACCAGAATTTGCTTCGTGAACCATATCCACTCCCAACATTCTCATTGTGTTTATTGTTATTTTTGAATTTTTTGAATCGAATTTACTCATAATTTTTCCTTTAAAATCATTATAAATAAAAAACCATAAATAATTATGGTTTTTTAAACAAATTTTAATTAGTTATCATCTGACATTCCAGATTCAATCATGTTATAGTAAAGACCTTTTTTAGATAGCAACTGGTTATGAGTCCCTTTTTCTTTAAGTTCCCCTTTTTGAAGAACAATAATTTGATCTGCTTTTTTAATTGTAGATAATCTATGAGCAATAACAAATGAAGTTCTGCCCTTCATTAGTTTTGCCATAGCTTCTTGAATTTCCTTTTCAGTTTTAGTATCAACATAAGAAGTTGCTTCATCTAAAATAATTATTCTAGCTTTTGATAAGAATGCTCTTGCGATAGCAATTAATTGTTTTTCACCTTCTGAAATAATCGAATTATCTGGATATAAAATTGTATTTAAACCATTTGGTAATTGTTCAATAAAATGTCATGCATTTGCTGACTTTGCTGCTTCAATTATTTCTTGATCAGTTGCTTTCATATTTCCATAAGAAATATTATCTCTAATTGATTCTGAAAATAAGAATGTATCTTGTAAAACAACTGTAATATTTTCTCTAATATTATGTTTACAGAATTTTGCAATATCTTGATCATCTATTTCAATACTTCCTGAATTAATTTCATAGAATCTTGTTAATAAACTAATTAAAGTTGTTTTACCAGACCCTGTTGCACCAACAATTGCATTAATTCCACCAGGTATAGCTTTAAATGATAAATCATTAATTATTGGAATTCCTTCAACATAAGAGAAATTAATATTTTTAAATTCAACAAGAGCATTTGTAACTTTAATTTGATTTGTTGATTGTTGTTGAGGTTCTTCTTTTTCATTTAAAATTTCAAAGAATCTATTTGCTCCTGCAAATGCTAATTGGAATTGATTGATCATTGAAAAGAAGTTTGTAATTGGCATTGAAAATTGTCTTTGTAATAAAATGAAAGGAAAAATTAAACCAATACCTTCTAAACTAGTTCCACCACTTATTGATATACCATTTGAAATAAACACAACTGCAATTAATGTAATAAACATTAACATAAAATTATTTACAAAGTTGTTGTAAGGGAATATAACACCTGATATCAGCCTTGATTTTCCAACTGCATATGATAAATCTTTATTAATATCTTTAAATTTATTGAATGCTTCTTTTTGATATGAAAATAAGTTAATTACTTTTTGAGAAGAAATATACTCTTCTGAAAAACCATTTAATATCCCAGTATATTTTTGTCTTTTCATAAAATATGGTTGTGCTTTTTTTAAAATAAAAACAATTACAAAAAACATTATTGGCATTGTTACAAGTAATATTACTGTTAATAACGGAGAAAGAATAAACATCCCAATTAACATTCCTAATACTGTTATAAAACCAGATATAAATTCAACACCTTGTTGAGATAAAGTTGTGGTAAATACTTCAACGTCACTTGTTAATCTACTCATTACATCACCCGTTGATTGAACGTCCAAGTATGAAAATGGTAATTTTTGAATTTTAAAGAATAAATCTTTTCTAATAGTAAACCCTAAATTATGTGTTAACCTAATCATTAGTAAATTACTTAAATATCTAAACCCTGAATAAACTGCATAAAATAAAGCTAACAATATAGAAAAGATAGTAATTTCATTGATAATGTTAGTGCTATTGTTTACATTATTAATTAACTTCTCTAATCCAAACCCTACCATGAATGTTGATAGAACATTTGAAGCAATTGAAAAGATAGATAGAATTAATATTAAAAGAAATCTTAATTTATATTTTGAACCATAAACTAAAATAGTATTAAAGTTCTTTTTTGAATTATTTTTTTTCATTATTTATCCTTCGATGTATCTTGAGAGTCATAAATTTCTTTATAATTCTTATTATTTTTAATTAAATAAGAGTGTGTACCTTCACCAATTAATTTACCATCATCAATAATTAAGATTTTATCTGCTTCTTTAACAGAATTAATTCTTTGGGCAATAATTATTAAAGTACTGTCCTTTAATTCTTTTTTCAAGTTGTTTAGTAACTTTCTTTCGGTTATGTTATCAAGCGCACTTGTTGAATCGTCAAAAATTAAAACTTTAGGATCACCTACAACAGATCTAGCAATTGAAACTCTTTGTTTTTGACCACCTGATAAGTTTTTTCCTCTTTCTTCAATTCTATATTTAAACTTACCTTCTTTTTCGTTAATAAATTCATAAGCTTCTGCAATTTTAGCTGCTTTTAAAACTTCTTCATCAGATGCATCAATTTTACCAACTCTAATGTTTTCTTCTACAGTTCCTGAAAATAAAATTTTTTCTTGTAATGAAACAGAAATATTTTCTCTTAAATCTTCGATTTTAACTTCTTTTATATCATGATCTCCGATTGTAATTTGTCCTTCTGTTACATCATAAAGTCTTGTTAACAAGTTAACAATTGTAGACTTTCCAGAACCTGTTTTTCCAATTATTCCTATTGTTTGACCTTCCTTAATATCAAATGACATATCTTTAATTGCTCAATCATTACTTTCTTTAAAGTATTTAAAAGAGACATTTTTAAAACTTATATTTGTTTTATCAATTTGAATTGGATTTTTAGATTCTACAACTGAATTTTCTAATGCATAAACTTCATTGATTCTTTTTCCAGAAACTTTTGTAAATGCAAAAGTAGCTAAAACAAATGAAGCAAGGAAGAATCCAACTAATAATATATTTAAGTATTGGATTAATGAAGTAACTAGCCCTACAACTTCAGGTCTTCTTTCTGCAGGGATATTGATAGATACAAATCCTGAATAAGAAATGATAAATACAATTGCAAGATTCATTATTATTGTAAATAATGGTAAAAATATTGTAGTTAATGAATCACCTTTAATTAAGTTTCTTTTTAAAACTATATTTTTACTATCATACCTTGTAATTTGATTTTCTTCTAAATTGAAAGCTCTAACAACTCTTGAACCAATTAAGTTCTCACTCATAATTGAGTTATTGTTATCATAATTTTTTTTAATTTTTTCAAAAGTAGGAAATGCTTTATATAAAATTAATCCTGTAAAAAAAGTTAATAATAAAAATATAAGGTAAATATAAGATAAATTACTTAATTCTGGTTCTGATAATTGTGAAACAGACACAACCGAAAGAATTAATCCTCCTAAAAAATAAATTGGCGCCTTTACTAATAAAGTAAATAGTAACACCATTAATTCATTAACGTGGAATACATCTAATGTAATTCTTGTAATAAATGATGATGTAGAAATCTTATCTACATCTTGCGATGAAAGGTTTTGAACTTTATTAAACATGTCATTTCTAATTTGGAAAGCTGTTCTTACTGATACATCAGTTGTAATATAGACTGCAATGATGTTGAATATTATACCAACAATAGCAGCACCAATCATCATTCAAATTCAACCTGAAAATAAAATTCCATCAACTGAGCTTGATCAAATTTGGTTAATATCACTTGACTTTGATAATATTTGAGATATTTTTCCAAAGAATAATGGCTGCATTAAATCCGCCATAACAGAAACAGTCATTACAATAACAGTTAAGAATAATAGGAATTTGTCTTTTAAAGGCATTCTTTTTAATATTTGATACATAAATACCCTTCTCTTTTAAAGTTATTATTTAAAACAAATAATATTATAATATATTTATTAATTTAAAATTAATTAAAATATTTACAAATAAAATGTAAAATTAATTATATATATAATATGTTTTAAGGACTCATATGTTGAAGAAAAATCCTAAGGAAATTGAAACAGTCAATACATCTCTCTTAGAAAAATTTTATTTTGAAAAAAATAAAAATGCTAATGTTCCTAATATAGTTTTTATTCATGGTTATGCTGCAAATAGATATTCAAACTTTCTTTTTGAAGAAAGAAACCGAAAATATAACTACTACACATTTAATTTACCTGGATCTTGAGAAGAAAAAAATAAATTTACCAAAAAAGATTTAAAAATAAATTTACATATTAAATTAATAGTTAAGTTTCTTGAAGAAAATGAATTAACAAATGTTATTTTAATGGGCCACTCATTAGGAGCTAGTTTAGCTGCTATGGTATATAAAAAAATTAAGGATGATAATAGAATAAGCAAAATTATTCTAGTGTCACCTTTGAATATTACTTCAATCCCTAAAATTATTACTAAAGTTAATGCTTTCTTTCCAAAAAGTTATAAAGGATTAATGGAATTACATAAAATTGCTTTTAATGAACCTGAAATTATTGTTCCTAAATTAGATGCAAAATATGATTTTACTAGAAAGTATTGATATTTTATTAATAGTAATAACCAATATATTAAGGATATTCAGTGAGAATTAATGAAACCATCATTATTTTTAGAAATCGAAAAAGCTTATGCTTCTATTGATATTCCCACATTATTAATAGTTGGAACAAAGGATAAATTAGTTGATGCAAATAACTCAGCAATCCACTTAAAACACAAAATAAAAAACCTAACTGTTGTTAAAATGGATAATGTTGGGCATGGATTATTTGCTGAAAACGAAGAACTTTACTATAAAACAATAATTAATTTTATTGAAAGTAAATAGTCTAATTATTTTTTATAGTTAATTTAGCAATGCTAATATTAATTTTTTAATTTTAAA
>JBOGBI010000012.1:0-1036 GCA_051656145.1 Mycoplasmoidaceae bacterium | reverse complement strand
GATTTATTAATTTCTATTTCATCATAGATATCTTTATTTAAAAGAAACAATGATTTTATTTTATGTAGGTTATTATATTTCTTATTACTAACAATTAAAAATAAATTAACTTTTGAATATGATTTAATTAACACTTTTGATCTTAAGTCTTATTTTTTAAAGATAAAAAAGCATAACTATCAGTTCCAGAAGAAATAGTTGATTGATGCTCATTTAAATTAAGTTCTAATTCAATAACATCTTCTTTTTTTAATTTAATTTTTAAAGCCTTAATATTAGCATAAATTCTTTTTTCATTTGATGATTTGACAACTGGCACATAACCCTTAGCAACAGAGAAAGCAATTAATATATCAGAAATATCGCATTTATATTTTTTAGCAATCTTTTTTAATAATTGAGATTTCATATTTTTTTCTAATAATCCCATTGGTCTTCAACCTTGCATCATTATGTTATTATCTTTAGAGAATTTTATTCTATCATTTCTAATTGAATTAACACTCGCTTCATCTTGAACAATTTGAGGTATAATACCTGTTTCATTATATAAAATTCTAATCATATCAGGTTCAAAATTAGATACACCAATATATTTAACTAATCCTAATTTTTGACATTTAATTAATTCTTTTCATGCTTTAACATTCATTGTATTATCTACATGAGGTCTATGCAATAAACAAGCTTCAACTGATTTTAAATTACCTAATTTTTTTAAGGATATTTTAAGCTCTGAAACAATGTTTTTATTAAAGTTGTTAGGAAATATTTTAGTCTGAATTGGTAAAATTTCTTTTTTAGGAAATTCCTTTTTAAATTTTCTAATTGCTTTACCTATTTGAGTTTCATTTTTATAAAAAGCAGCAGTATCTATAAAATCATATTTAGCAAGTGTTGCTCATTTAATTGAATTATTTAATTCTTCTTGATTTGTAACTTTATAAGTTCCATAGCCAATTTTCGAATTTAAAAATTTAATCATATGTAGTCCTTTTTATTTAATTAAAGTTTTTTAATTTTATTATATACAAAA
>JBOGBI010000011.1:0-12530 GCA_051656145.1 Mycoplasmoidaceae bacterium | reverse complement strand
TGTGTAATAGAGATAATAGTTTTGTTTTTTTTATCTCTTAATAAGAGCATAAGTTCTTTCAACTCTTTTTTACCTTTTGGATCAAGCATTGAAGTTGATTCATCAAAAATAATAATTGATGGGTTAATTGCAAGTATTGAAGCAATCGCAACTCTTTGTTTTTCTCCGCCAGATAATTTTTGTGATTCCATTGATAGCAAATTATCTACTTGAACACTTTTTGCAGCTTGAGTAATTATGTTTTTCATTTTTTCTTGCGGGACTCTTCTATTTTCTAAACCAAAAGCAATATCATCTTCTGCTGTTATACCAATAAATTGGTTATCAGGGTTTTGAAATACTATACCTATATTACTTCTTATGAAATTAATATTTGATTGATCTATTAAATTATCTTTAACGTATAATTCACCTTTTAATGGTTTTAAAAGACCAGTTAATATTTTAGAAATAGTTGACTTTCCGGAACCATTATGACCAATAATACAAACATATTCATTTTCTAAAATAGAGAAATTAACATCATTCAAAACCATTAGTTCTGGTGTATAACCAAAAGTAATATTCTTAAATTCAACTATAGTTTTTTTTTCTTTATTCATAGTAATTTTGTACCTTATTAATAATTATATATTAATTATCTTTATTTATATTTCTTACAATTATAAAACATCTATTACAGATATTTTTTTTAGAAACTAATTCATTGAAAAAGTTTCAACATCTTTCACATTTTTCATTTTCTGTTTTATCAACAAAAATATCTTCATCTAAATTTGTGTCAATAATTATTTCAGAAACATTTAAATAATTTTTAATAGTTTCAATATCGAATAAGTTATTATCAAATTTCTTTAATTTAACTCTAGCAGCATTATTTTGGTTAATAATTTTATTTTTTCTTGCTTCTTCTAATTTCAAAAAAACTTTTTCCTTGAATTCAAAAAATAAATCTCATTTATTATTATCTATTTTCAAATCAACATTTGGGAATTCAATTTTTTTAACTATTGTTTCTAAATGAACACTTTTTTCTTTTTTATCTAAATTAAAATATTCATATGCTTCTTCGGTTGTGTGAGGTATTATTGGAGACAGAATTGTTAAGAATGATTTTAATATATGAAATAATACTGTTTGAATAGCTCTTCTATTTAAGTTGCTTTCTTCATCACAATATAAAGAATCTTTTATAAATTCAAAGTATCATGTTGATAATTCTAAAATCATTTTATTGATAGTTTTAATAATATTCTTAAAGTCATAATCTAAGTAATATAAATGAACAACTTCAAGCATCTTATTCATTTTGTAAATAACTAATTTATCTGCTTCAGAAAAATTAAAGCTAAAATCTTTTTCAGAAAAGTTATTTAAATTTCCTAAAATAAATTTAAAAATTGTATTTCTAATTCTTCTATATATTTCACTTGATTGATCTAAAATATCATTTGATATTCTAACATCATCAGAATAATCAATTGAAGCACATCAAATTCTAAAAACATCAGCACCATATTTCTTTAATATTTCATCTGGCTTAATAACATTACCTAAAGATTTTGACATCTTTCTGCCTTGAGAATCAAGTACAAAACCATGTGATAAAAGTTCTTTATATGGAGCAGAATTATTGAAAGCAACACTTGTAGTAAGAGAAGAGTTGAATCATCCTCTAAATTGATCTTTTCCTTCAAAATATAAATCAGCTGGAAATTTTAAATTGTTAATAACTGTATGTGAAGTACCAGAATCAAATCAAACATCCATGATATCTTTTTCTTTCTTGCATTTTCTGTTTTTATATTTTGTAGTCAGAAAATATTCAACATCTTTAGAAAATCAAGAATCAGTACCTTCTAATTCAAATATTTTTAAGATATTTGATTGTAATTCAATGTCCATTATTGGTTGTTCTTTTTCATCATAAATAATAGGAATAGGAACACCTCAATATCTTTGTCTGCTAATGCATCACTCTTGCCTATTTTCAATCATTTCTTTAATTTTTTGAATGATTAAAGGACCTTGTTTTGAATTAACTTTATTTAAAGAATCTACTAAATCATTTTTTATTTTAGAAAGATTAACAAATCATTGATCAGTAGCTCTATAAATTACTGGTTTTTTTGTTCTCCAATCATGTGCAGCAGAATGAGTTATTTTTTTATATTGAATTAATGAATTATTATTTTTTAATCTATCTATAATTATTGGATTAGTATCAATATAAAATTTACCTACTAATTCTTCATCATTACATTCACTTGTAAACTTGCCCAAAGAATCAATTGGACAATAAACATTTATTCCATATTTTTTGCAAGCTAAATAATCATCATTACCAAAACCTGGTGCATTATGTACTAGACCAGTATTGTCAGATAAAACATAATTAGCCAATATTATTTTATGAATTTTCTGAGGGTATAGGCAGTGATAATATTCATCATTCTCTAAATTTTTACCTTTGAATTCTTTTAAAACCTTTTCAAATTTAATTTCAAGTTTATCTAATAATTCTTGAAAGTTTTTTTTAATTAAAATAATATTTCCAATATTTGTTTTAACTTTTACATATTCAAAATCTGGATGAATTGCTATAGCTAAATTTGAGGGTATAGTTCAAGGAGTTGTAGTTCAAATAAGTAATTTATCATTTTTCTCTAAAATTTTAGAATTATGAATTTTAAAAGTTAAATAAATACTATCAGATTGAACATCTGCATACTCAACTTCTGCTTCTGCTAAAGCAGTTTGACTAGATCAAGATCAATAAATTGGTTTTAGATCTTTATAAATTAATCCATCATTTAACATTTTAAAAAATATCTTAATTTGATTAACCTCAAAATCCTTATCAAATGTTCTATAAATTTTGTCAAATTTAGTGATAAGACCTAAAGATAAAAATTGTAACTTTTGTTTTTCAATTCAATTAATAGCAAATTCCTTACATTTAATCCTTTTTTCAACAATTGTTAAATCGTTTATTTTATCTTTCTTTTGTAAAGCAATTTCAATAGGCATACCATGAGTATCTCAACCGCCAATATAAGGAGAGTAAAAACCTGTTTCGTTTTTATATCGAATAATAAAATCTTTCAAAATTTTATTTAATCCATGACCAATATGAATATCACCATTTGCATAAGGTGGACCGTCATGTAAAATAAAAATTTCATTATCCTTATTTTTATCATTAATTAATTTTTCTAAATCTAAATTAAATCATTTTTTTTGAAAAATAGGTTCTTTTATATTAAGATTAGCTTTCATTTCAAAACTAGTTGAAGGCATTTTCAATGTTGTTTTATAATTCATTTATTTAAACCTTTTTTTAAGCAATATTTATTAATTATAAACCTTATTTATTAAAAAAAATATGTATGTTGAATTATAATCAATAATGATATGGAAACAAGAAAAGTAATTTATAATTTTATTTTAGATTCCGCAGAATACCAAAAATATAAGGATAGAAGAAGAATAGTTTCTATTTCATCTTCAATTATATTTTTAATTGGTTGTATAATGTTTTTTTTTATGATGCATTCAAAATGAAACAGTAATAATTTTTTAATTGCTGGATTTGTAATTATTTCTTTGGATTTTCTTTATATTCTTATTTCTATACAAATTTTTTTAAGAATACTAAGAAAAAATATTTATAAACAGATAAATGATGATATTGAAAAATGGATAAAGGAAGAAAATCCTAACATTAAAATTTCTAGTGATAAATTAAAAGAATTTAAAATTACTTCAAAAATTAAAAATTATAATTATAAACAAACCTATTTATCGATAATGTCTGATGATATTAATATTAAAATAAAAGAATTAATGAGTGCCTTATAGGTTTTTCATTAATTCTTTTATTTCTCTTCTAAATTGAATAAAGTTTTCCTCAGCTTTTTCTAATGTACTTCCATACATATTGAAATATGCTTTAAATTTAGGTTCTGTTCCAGATTTTCTAAATCTAACACTATTATCATTTTCAAAAATTCATTCTAAACAATCACCTTCATCATTTCATCTACTTTCCAAAAGTTTCATTCCACAAATTTCATCGATTTTAGTTGTTCTAAATTCTTCCATGATTGCTTCTGATTTTTCAACTCAATTTAAGTCTTTAATTAAGAATGAAATAGTTTCCCCTTTTCAATAACCATATTTAGGATAAATTTCATTTTCTAATAACTCTTTAAAATCAATATTTTGCTTTCTGTAAAAATCAAATATTTCTAATGCTAATGCAGATGCTTGATATGCATCTTTATCTCTATTTATAGTTGAATTAAGCGAACCAATTGCTTCTTCAAAAGCAACAACTAAATCCATCTCTTTATGTTTTTCTTCAATTACTGAAGATAAACATTTAAAACCTGTTCCAGTTCTAAAAACTTTGCATCCATAATCAGCAGCTATTCAATCTATTAAACTAGTTGAAACAAAAGTAGAAACTATAAAAGGAGTTTTTTTATAATCTTTATGTTTTAAACAATAATATGAAAATATTATTCCCATTTCATTTCCAGAAATATATTTGAAAGATCCTTCTTTTGTTTTTATAGCAACAGCAAGTCTATCAGCATCAGGATCAACACCAAGCATTATATCTGCATTGTGAGTTTTAGCATATTTTAATGCAAGTTCAAATGAGCTTTGATCTTCTGGATTACTATTCGGCGAATTTTTAAAATCACAATCTGGATAACATTGTTCCTTAACTTTAATTACTTTTGTATAACCTAAAGTATAAAGAAAGTGTGGCAAATCATCTGAAGCAGTACCATGATGAGATGTGAATATTATTGGAAAATGTTTTGTATCAATTGTGTTAGTATTTATTAAACAAGATTTTGCTTTATTAAAATATTCTAAAATACTTATATCGTCCACCTCACTTATTAAGTCATGATTTGGTTCATAGCTAATATTTAATATTTTATTATTAGCAGGCATTTTTTTAATAATTGATTCTGCATCATCATTTAATATTTGACCACCAGTTTCTTTATATACTTTAAAACCATTGTAATCTTTAGGGTTATGACTTGCAGTTATTATTATTCCACCATCTAATTTTAAATGTGAAATTAAAAATGATATTATTGGAGTAGCTTTTAATAAATTATCTTTAATAATTAAAACTCTTATACCAAATGAAGATAAAACATTAGCACATATCATTGTAAATTCGTCTGAACAAAATCTATTATCATGCCCAATTATAACTCTAGGTTTCTTGCATTTTTTTAATATATGCTTAGCATAACCTACTGAAATTTGTTCATATGTAAAAGTGTTAAATCTTCTAGTTCCAGCACCCATTTTTTGTCTAATGCCCGCAGTTCCAAACTTTGCTTTCTTATCAGAAAAATATAAATTTATTTCTTCTTTTGAAAGTTTTTCCATTTCTTGTTTTAAATCTTCAGAAACTCGATCACTGTTTAATCAATCATTAAAAATTTTATTCATTTGTTAAATCCTTTTTTATAAATGGAACCAATATTAATTCAGATAATTTGTATTGTTTGTATTCTTTGTTTTTTGTAAAAATATAAATTCATGCATCGGGATGCAAAAACTCTGAAATAAATTGTAAACAAATTCCGCATGGATAAATAAATTTATCAACATCAGTTAATAAGTAAATTTTTTTTACAGATTTATTACCATTAGAAATACAAGCAGATACTGCACTTCTTTCAGCACAAATAGTGGCACCGAAAGAAGCATTTTCAATATTTACCCCTTTGTAAAACTTTCCATCTTCTCCTTCTGCAATAGCAGCAACTGGAAATTTTGAATATGGGCTATAAGAATTCTTTATTAGATTACTTAAATCACTAAAAATTTTTTCAATTTCCATTATCTAACCTCTCCTAACACCATTTTTTCTTTTCTTACTTTTTTACTTGAAATAATAAAACTTTTCTTAATATTCTTTAAAATACTATCAGTAATTTCAGAATTTGAGTAAACTTCAATAATTGGTGTCCCTTTTTTAACTATATCACCATTTTCTTTTAATAAAAGTATCCCAGCATCATTATCAATAGAAACATCCTTGTTTATTCTTCCGCCACCTAAATCAAATACAGCTTGTCCGATCATTAGTGAAGATAATATTTTGAAATAACCAGACTTAGTTGAAACAATAGTTTTTTTATGTTTTGGGGTTAGTTTTAAACTATCAAAATCTTGCTTACTTAGATTAGAACCTTGGTCATTAGCTCATTCTATAAATTTATCATATGGTTTTAATGATTTTATCATTTTATCAATTTTAGTTTTTGATTCAGAATATGATTTAGATTTTTTAAAATCAATTAAAATATCAGAAATCATTATATAAATTAGCTCTTTCAAATTTTTTGATGAATAGTTACCTTTTAAAAAATTTAATGATTCTATTATTTCAATTTTATTTCCAATTGAATTCCCTAATGGTTGATTCATATTTGTAAAATGACAAATAACATTAACTTTTTCTTTTTTACCAATTTTAATACAAATCTTTCCAAATTCTCTAGCAGATTTTATGTCTTTAAATAAAGCACCATTTCCAACCTTAACATCAAGATAAATATTTTTAGAGCCAAGAGCTAATTTTTTGGACATTATTGATGAAACAATTAATGGAAGTGACATAACAGTTTCTGTATCATTTCTCAAAGCATAAAATATTTTATCAGCAGGAGTAAGATTTGATGACTGTTCAATAATTACCATATTATTCTTTTTAAAAATTTTTTTAGCCTTATCAATTGATAAACCGGTAGTAACTCCAATTGATTCTAGTTTATCAATAGTTCCACCTGTAAACCCCAAACCTCTTCCAGACATTTTAAAGACAGGTATATCAAAACAAGCTAATATTGGTGTAAGAATTAATGTTACTTTGTCACCAACTCCTCCAGTTGAATGTTTGTCAATCGTTTTTGGAATTGTTTTTAATGTAAAACCAGAATTTTTCATAGCAACTGTTAATCAATATATCTCATCAAAAGACATGCCATTAAAAAAAATTGCATTAAGCATTGTAGAGATTTGGTAATCTTTAATTTGCTTATTGCAAGACATATTCACAAAAGAAAATATTTCTTCTTTTGTTAATTTTTCATTGTTTATTTTTTTATTTAATAAAGTATTTATACTAATTTTGTTTTTCATAAAAATTGATACCTATATCTAAAGATAATTTTACCATTTTAGAAAACCCAATTTGTCTTTCTTCTGGCGGCATTGCTTCGTGCGTTACTAAAGAATCACTACAAGTCAATAAACATAAGGCTTTTTTATTTAAAGTAATCGCATTTGCAAATAACCCAAAAGATTCCATTTCAACAACTTCTGAATTTGATTTTTTAAATCATTCTTCACATGAAAAGCTACTATAAAATACATCAGCAGAATGACAATTAACTTTTTTAACATCAATGTTGCTTTGTTTTGAAGTTTCAAAAGCTATGTCAACCATTTCCTTATTTGCAGGAATCGTTTTGTTTTTAACTTCTAAACCTAATATTTCAGCATATGTAGAATCAGAATAAGCATTATCAACAATAAGAACATCACCTAATTTTATATCCTTAACATAAGTTCCAGCAGAACCAACTCTAATAATTAAATCAACATCATAAAATTTGAATAATTCATATGAGTAAATACCAACTGATGGAATTCCCATACCATGTCCCATAACTGTAATCTTTTTATTATTATAAGTTCCAGTAAAAGCCAACATACCTCTAACTGAATTAACTTGAACAGCATCTTTTAAAAAGTTTTCAGCTATTCATTTAGCTCTTAGTGGGTCTCCTGGCATAATAACAACCTTTGATATTTCATCTTTTTTTGAGTTTATATGTGGTGTCATAAAATATATCCATCCTAAAATTGCTTATATAACATAATAATCTTACCATTTTATGTGAAAAATGTTTTTTTTATATTTAATTTTAATAAAATATAGTAATACAAAAAAGAGAAAAATATGATGATTTCAAAAGATGTTTTAATAATTGGTGGTGGACCAGGGGGAATGTACGCAAGTATAATTGGTGCATTAATAAATGTATCTTCAATAATAGTTGAGTCGAATGATAACCTTGGAGGCCAACCAATGCAACTATATGCTCAAAAGGATATCCATGACTATCCTGGTTTTCTTAATATAAAGCCATACGTTATTACAGAAGGAATGATAAAACAAATAGAATCAAATCCAAATAAAATTATTTTTTTCACAAAAACAACAATTTTAGAAATTCTTAAAGATGGCGAATACTTTTTAACAAGACTTTCTAATGATGAAATAGTTAAAACAAAATTTATTATAATTGCTACAGGTTCAGGTTCTTTTACACCAATAAAAAGTGATTTATTAAAAGAAGTGAACTATTCTAATATTCACTATGTATTTCAAGGTGACAATTATTATAACAAAAAAAGAATAGTAATTCTTGGTGGCGGAGACTCAGCTCTTGATTGGGCTAATTATCTAAAGGAAAAAAATGTTACTGATGATGTAGTTTTAGTTCATAGAAGAAATGAGTTTAGAGCAAGACAAGAAAAAATAGATAAATTATTATTAAACAAAACTAAAACATATTTAAACTATGATTTATTTAAAATATCAAATGATGAAATTATTGTCAAAGAAATTGAATCAAATGAACAAGTAGCATTAAAATATGATTTCTTACTAGTTCAATATGGTCAAGAAATAAAGAAACTAGGTAATATTGAAATTTTAAAGCAAATTGAGAGAAATAAAATCAACAAAATATTAATAGATATAAATTGTAAAACTAATGTAGAAAACATTTATGCAATTGGGAATTCAAATCATTTTGAATCAAAGCCAAACTTAATTATTTCAGCAATGGCTGAAGGTGCAACAGCAATGTATAGTATAAGAAATAAAATTAGGGAAAGTATGTAAAAAAATAAGGTTTTGAACCTTATTTTAATTTTTCTACAACTTCATAAACTTCTTCAAATTTAACTGGTTGCCCAACATCTTCATTATATGCAGCAAGAGCTATTTTTTTATTTTTATCAACTACAAATATTGATCTATATAAAGTCATATAAGGATCCATTAATACACCGTATGATTTACCGAAATTATTATCTCTATAGTCACTTAATATTATTGCATTTTTATTATTTGATTCACATCATCTTGAAAAAGCAAATGGTAAATCAACTGAAACTGTTAATACTACAACATCTTCGTCATTATTATATTTTTGATTAAATGTTTTTGTCTGAATATCACATACTCTTGTATCAATTGAAGGAACAACAGATATTATTATTGTCTTCCCTTTTCAATCATCAAGTGTTTTCATTTCCATATGTTCATTATATAATTCAAAGTTAGGCGCATCATCCCCTACATTTAATTTTTCACCAATTAATTTAAAATTTTCTGCTTTAAAACTAGCCATTTTCTACCTCTTTATTTATTTGTCTTTAAATAATAACATATTTAATAATCATTAAAACATTTTAATAATATAATTGAAATAATTTAAAGAAACTAAATGAGAAAAAAATGAATTTATTAGATGAATTAAAAAGAAGAAAAATAATAAATAATATTACAAACGAAGAGAAAGCAAAAAAATTTTTTGAAAAAAAAGGTAGTTTATATGTTGGATTTGATCCTTCTTTTCATTCGCTTCATGTTGGAAATTTAATTATGATTATTTTACTTAGAAGATTTAATAATGAGGGTTTTAAAACTTATGCAATATTAGGTGGTGCCACTGGGATGATAGGTGATCCTTCTGGAAAGAAATCAGAAAGAAATCTTTTATCTGAAGATATTTTAAAATACAATGTCGCTGGTGTTGCAAAGCAATTAAAAAAATACACAAATTCAGAGGTAATAAATAACTATGATTTTTATAAAGATTTCAATGTTCTGGATTTCTTAAGAGATGTAGGGAAATATATTAACATTAACTATATGTTAGAGAAAGACATGATCAAAAGTAGATTAGAAACAGGAATTTCTTATACTGAATTTTCATATTCTATTTTACAAGCATATGATTTTTATACTTTATGAAGAGACAAAAATATTAATTTACAAATGGGGGGATCTGATCAATGAAGTAACATTACATCTGGTATAGATTTAATTAAAAAGTTTGATTTAAATAATGATGCATTTGGAATAACAATAAATTTATTAACAAAAAAAGATGGCGCAAAATTTGGTAAATCTGAAAAGGGTGCAATTTACTTAGATAGTGAGATTTCTTCTCCATATGAAATGTATCAATTCTTCTATAACCAGAGTGATGAAGATATTGAAAAAATATTTAATTTTTTTAGTTTTAAAAATCTAAATGAAATAGAAGAAATAATTAAAAAACATAAAGAAAATTCTAAGCTTAGAATCGCTCAAAAAGAAATCTCTTATGAAATAGTTTCTTTCATTCATGGGAAAAATGCTGTAGAAAATGTAATTAAAATGAATGAATTAATTTTTAATAAGCAATTTGATGATCTTTCTCAATCACAATTTGAGATGATTGCAATTAAAACTATTACATCAGAAATAAATGAAAAAAAAATAAAAATATTGGATGCAATAGTTTTAGCAAATATTTGTGACTCTAAATCGCAAGCTAAAAACCTTGTTTTACAAAAATCAATAAAAATAAATGGCAATGATGTTGAAGATATAAATTTTGAAATTGACAAAAATAATTCTTATTATAAAAAATATACTGTTATTCAAAAAGGAAAAAAAGATTTTAAAATATTGAAATGAATTTAAATAGGAATGAATAAAACAAAAATTGAAAAAAGTTACATTATTCATAATGGTAAAAATATATATTTCACTATCATATATAAAAATGTAAAAAATATGACTTTAAAGGTAAAGGATACAATTCAAGTTGTAGCGCCTTTCTTTGTTTCTAAAACAGAAATAAATAATTTTATATATAGAAACATAGACAAACTTTTATTTGTTTTAGAAAAGAAAACAAATAATAAATATTTTAATCATAAAAAAAATATGATCCGGATGATTGGTGAAGATTATGAAATAATAGTAAATATTTCAAATTCAAAAAGCACTTGAAAAATAATTGGAAATTCAATTTATATGAATCTAAAATCTATTGATGACAAAGAATTAGTTTTAAGAAAAATTTTTAAGAAAAAATCAGAAGAATATTTAAAGAATAGATTGGATGAAATATCTAATGCAACATCAATTAAATATAATTCAGTTAAATTCAAATGAATGACTGCTAAATGAGGATATTGTGATAATAAAAATAACATTGTTATTTCTACAAAAACAATAATTTTAGATAAGAGTATGATAGATTACATTTTAGTGCATGAACTTTGTCACACAATAGAACACAACCACTCTAAAAAATTTTGATTGCTAGTTTCAAAAATAATGCCAAATTACAAAGAAGTAATAAAAAAAATCAAGTCAATTAACTTGATTTAATTATTTCTTTTTTTAGATACTCATTAATATAAACACTCTCGACACCTACAAAAACATTTGTAGCATTCTTTTTAAGTTCTTCATGTGCACTATCAACAGTAATTGCTACAAAAGATTTCTTAAATATTCCAATGTCGCTTAATGAGTCACTAAATGACATAATTGCGTTTTTATCTAATTTATATTTTTTATTATTAATAATATCCATAGCAGAGCTTGGACTAACACTAGCTGCAGTTATAATAATCTTTTTATTACTAATTATTTTATATGAAAGAGAATTATCTAAACCTTCAAGTAATTTAATAATACTATTTAAATTAACATTTTCCAAAAACGTAACTGATATATTTAAAATATTTGTGTAAGCATTAATATCTTCAATTACTTCAAATTCAGTATTTTTATTTAATCTTTGGTACTCTTCCAATTTTTTATTAAACATTTTATATTTGTTGTTTCAAATATAAACATCACCATTTTTTTCAGAAACCTCAACAAAGATTTTTTGGCAGAAGTCAAAATCAATTCTTCTTACGATTTTATCAGCTTCTTTGATTGCTTTATTATCTAATAAAAATCTTGAAATAACTTTTTTCTTTTTGAAAGAATAAATTTCCCCTCCATAAGAACATATCATATAAGAATTTCCAGGCATATATAGATATGAGGCCATTTGAGAAGCAATTTTTGAATGATGCCCACTAATTGATGTGAAAATAACTCCATTATCCATTAAATGATTAATTGTTCTTCTTATTTCTCCGTTTTCAACTATATTATTTTGAATATTTTTTCAAATGCTATCAATATTCATTAAAACTCATTTTATTTGTCCCATAATTAACTCCTATTTACTTTCCTTTTTTGCTTTAATTATATCTCTTTGTTTCTCTAAAGCTTCTTTAGGAAGTTTTAGTTCTTTATGAATATAATCAATTTGGTTTTTTGTTATTGTTTCTAAAATTATAAGAGAATCCACGATTAAATCTAATTCTTTTTTATTTTTCTTAATAATATT
>JBOGBI010000010.1:0-1103 GCA_051656145.1 Mycoplasmoidaceae bacterium | reverse complement strand
CAAAAACAGCTTTTCAACTAATAAGCATTGCTGCTGATGTTAAATCATTCAATTAGCTCTCCAGTATAGTCTATTGAATCCCTTTCTGTCAGAAGAGCCCTATAATGTTAAGTTACTATACATACTGATCAAGTTAACATCTAATTCAACATTTCTTGTCAAATAGTGTAAAAAAAAAAAATTTTCAAAAAAAATTTTTTTTTTCATGTTATGACTATACAGATGTTGACATTTCACTAACTGAATGTTTTAAAGTCCAAATACTCCAAAACAGCTTTTCAACTAATAAGCATTGCTGCTGAGGTTAAATCATTCAATTAGCACTCCAGTATGGTTTATTGAACTCCTTTCTGTCAGAAGAGCCCTATAATGTTAAATTACTATACATACTGATCAAGTTAACATCTAATTAAACATTTCTTGTCAAATAGTGTAAAAAAAATAATTTTTCAAGAAGTTGACATTTGACTAACTGAATGTTTTTAAGGCCAAAGACTCCAAAACAGTTTTTCAACTAATAAGCATTGCTGCTGATGATAAATCATTCAATTAGCACTCCAGTATGGTTTATTGAACCCCTTTCTGTCAGAAGAGCCCTATAATGTTAAGTTACTATACATACTGATCAAGTTAACTTCTAATTCAACATTTCTTGTCAAATAGTGTAAAAAAAAAATTTTCAAGAAATATTTTTTTTTCATGTTATGACTATACAGAAGTTGACATTTCACTAACTGAATGTTTTTCAGGCCAAAGTGACCAAAACAGCTTTTCAACTAATAAGCATTGCTGCTGATGTTAAATCATTCAATTAGCACTTCAGTATGGTTTATTGAACCCCTTTCTGTCAGAAGAGCCCTCTAATGTCAAGTTACTATACATACTGATCAAGTTAACTTCTGATCAACATTTCTTATCAAATGGAGTAAAAAAAATTTTTTTCAAGAAATATTTTTTTTTTATGTTATGACTATACAGAAGCTGACATTTGACTAACTGAATGTTTTTCAGACCAAAGTGATCAAAACAGCTTTTCAACTAATAAGCATTGCTGCTGATGTTAAATCATTCAGTTAGCACTCCAGTATGGTTTATTGAACCCC
>JBOGBI010000009.1:0-75792 GCA_051656145.1 Mycoplasmoidaceae bacterium | reverse complement strand
TTCAGTTAACTCTATTTGCTTAAAACTTGAAAGTAAATAAATCTTTCAATCAAAATAACCTCTTCAATAGCAATTGCCAATATGTGATGAACCAGCAACACGATTAAACTTTGGATCCAATTTAGTTGTTTCTTTTATAAAATGTTTATCTGATTTCATATAATCGGTTTTTTTATTTATGTCTAAACCAAAATCATTTACAATGTCTTTTGTTTCATCTACTAATTTTTTTAATAAGTCATCTTCTACTTTGAAATTAAAATCTCTATTAATGTTAAATGCATTTAAATATTCTAGTGTTTTTTGACCGCCATTATTTCACAATGTTGTGTAGTTCCTTATCTTTCAATCAATATCATTTTTTAATAATGTGAAATTATTATTTTTTATTGATATATCCTTATTATTTATATCAGCAATAATATTTGTTTGAATTTCTCTTTTGTCATTATTATTTAATGATTTGTTTTCTTGTTTAGTAATAATATTGTTTAAAGAATTTGATACTATTATTGAAAACAATGATAATGTAGAGACAACAATTATCCTTTTATTATATTTTTTCATTTTCATTTTATTCCTTGGAACTAGAAATATATTTATAATGTCTAGTATATATACTTAATGTATTTGAAAAATATTTTTCACTTTATTTATATTTTTTTGGTATATATTTATTTAGTAATATTAAGGAATATAAATGTTTTTGAATCCTACAAATTTAAAAATACTTATAAACTGCATTATTCTTTTATTTGTTTTAATAATTACTTTCATTGTAATGTTAAAGCTAAAATTTAATAATTCTTTTTATAAGTATCTATTTATTTTATATATAGTATTTTGAATACCAATTATGCTTGTTCGGCCATACCGTGGAACTGTTCAATCAGAAATTGATAATTTAATTAAATGAGCACCGCTAATGGTTTATGGTTTAATTGGAGTTTTTGCGAGGCCTTTAATGGACTTTTTTGGATTATATTTAAGAAATAGAAAATTAGTTGTTCAATCATCTGTTGCATTAATTTTAATTTCTTTTATACCAATGGTTATTGTTCAAACTACCGCAACAAATATTATTCAATCTCTTGGAGTTGGGGTAGGAGCTTCTATCATCGGAACATATGAACTATTGTTTAAAGAACAGTATGGAAAATCAAAAACATTATTAACTGTTTCAATTTTAGCAATTCCTCCACTTGTTGCAGACTTTATTACTTCTCCAATTCAATCAGCAGTTGTTTCGTATGCTAAAGTAGAAGGTGGATATGATTTATATAGAATGTCAATTATGTGAATTATTGCATTATTTTTTTTAGCAATTGTTTTTATTATGTCATTTTTTATTAAAGAAAATAGACAATTTATAGGAGAAGTTCTTGGTAACAAAGTAATTGAAAAAAAAGATGAAAAAATAAACTTTTCATTAATTTGTTTAGTTGGTGCAATTGTTTTATTTGTTAAATTTGGAAATAGTGGTTCAGTAGGAACAACTCACTTACAACAATTAGGAATTTATGCAAATATGGATGTTTCTGCTTATGAAGGATATTTATCAACAGTTTTTAGTGTGTTTCAATTATTTGGAACCTTATTGTTTGGTTATTTAGTTTTAAATAAAATTTCTAATATAAAAATATTTGTAATCGGTTTATCAATTTGAATTTTCTATCATTTTATTTCTCTTCTTTATTTTAATCCTATTTTTTTTATTTCAATTCATTCTATAAATGGATTTGCTTATGGACTTTTATATAATTTATTATTGGGATATGTACTATCATTGTCATTTAACAAAAAATATTACACTCCAATGGGTATTTATCAATCAATTAATGCAATCGGTATTACAGTTAGTAACTTTTTCACAACTTTTATTTCTAATAATATTAAGGAATTAAATTTAAAAGATTCGGTTTTTATTATTAATTCTACGATTATTTCATTTTTAATAATTTCTCTATTTATATTTATTTATGTTGATAAAAAGAAAAAATTGTTAAATTAATAAAACTTATTTTTTATTTTTTTCTTATACTTAATATAAGTACTTAAGGATTTTTTATGAATTCAAAACAGTCGATGCAATATGTTGTTAATGAAGAAGCAAATATTGCTGCTTCATTAGCAATTCAAATTGCAATGAAAAAAAATTACCAATCATTCAAATTATATAAAGTCTCAAGTAGTGAATATGGATTTTATATAGATTTTTATGTTGAAGATAAAATTTCATCTAATGATCTTAATAAAATCACAAAAGAAATAACTAAAGTTATTGCTGGCGGATATAAAATAGAGTTAGTTGATAAAAATTCAAATGATGTTAGAGAAGTATTAAAGTCAAAAAAAGATTTAAATAAAAATATTTTTTTTAAAATAAACAATAATATTTTACCTTCTTTTAACCCCATGAAAAAAAACATTAGTTTTTTAAAAAATACAAATGAAATTAAGAAAGTTATTTTAACAAAAATTGGTGGGGTTGAATATGAAGAAAATAAAAAACAAATTCAACTTGTTAGAATAAATGCTAGTGCTTTTATAAACGATGAAGAATATCAATTTTTTCTAGAATTGATGGAAGAATTAAAATCAAGAGATCATAGAACAATTGGAGAAGAAATGAAAATTTTCTTTCTTGATGAATCAGTTGGCAAAGGTTTTCCTATTTGGCTTCCAAATGGTCAGTATTTAAAAGAAAAAATAAGTACTTATTTAAAAAAAGAATTTACTAAATATGGTTTTTCATTAGTTGATACTCCAATCTTGGGGAGCAAAAAAATGTATGTCACTTCAGGACACTGAGATTTATACAAAGAAAATAATTTTTCACCTATATTAATTGATAATGAAGAATTTCTTCTAAGGCCAATGACTTGTCCTCATCATATTTTAGTATTTAATTCATCTCCAAAATCATATAAAGATTTGCCTTATAAAATAGCAGAAGAAGCTAAACTACACAGATATGAATCTAGTGGTGGATTAATTGGTCTTGAGCGTGTAAGATCAATGGAACTGTTTGATTCACACATATTTTGTACAAGAGATAATATAGAACCAATAATTATAGAATTAAATGAAATTGTTTTAAAAACAATGAATTATTTTAATATTCAAATTGATCGTGTTGATTTATCATTAAGATCTGATGAAAAAAACAAATATTTTGATGATGAAGAAATTTGAGATAACTCACAAAAAATGTTAAGGAACATTTTAAAAAAATTTAATTATAAAAACATTAAAGATAAGAAAGATAATATAGATAATTATGATAATTTAAATTTTTTAAAAAAATGATTAAAATCTAGTGAAGAAAAAAATGAAATTGAAAAACTAGAAGTTAAAGGTGAAGCTGCTTTCTATGGTCCTAAAATTGATTATCAATACAAAACAAATTTAGGAAAATGAATAACTGTTTCAACGATTCAATTAGACTTTTTATTACCTAATAAATTTGAGTGTGAATATAAGGATAAGGACGGTTCTATGAAAACTCCTGTTTTAATTCACTTTGGTGTAATAGGCACATATGAAAGATTCATTTCAGTATTACTAAGTAAAACAAAAGGTTTTTTGTCATTTAAATTACTTCCGACTCAAATTATTATCATGCCAGTTAATAACAATTTTCATTTAGAATATGCGATTGAAGTTCAAAAATTATTAGAAAATAATGGTTTTTCAGTTAAATTAGATGATTCAAATGAGAGATTATCAAAAAAAATAAGAACTGCACAAAAAAGCAAAATTCCTTTACAAATAATTATTGGAGACAAAGAAGTTGAATCTTGAGATAAGTCATTGTTTTTGAAAACAAAAAGTGAAGAAATTATTGGAAATATTTCTTTTAGAGGATACGGAGAAGAAGAGACAAATTCAATCTCATTAAATGAATTAATTACAATTTTAAAAAAATTAACAAAAGATTAAAAAAATTAGCATATTTTTAAGTTTAATAATATAATATACACATTATTGTTTAATTTTATAGAAGGTAGCAAAATGGCTGTACAACAAAGAAGAGTTACTAAAAGTAGAAAGGGAATGAGAAGAAGTCATCATGCTTTATCTGTCCCAAATTTAACTGCTTGCAAAAAATGTGGTACAAAAATCCAAACACATAGAGTTTGTTCAAATTGTGGTTATTATAAAGAAAAGAAAATAATCGATACTGCAAAAGTTTAATTATGAAAATTAAAAATAATGTAGTTGACAAACAAAAACGTGCATATGATAAACATGACACAAAGATAGTTGATATACTTTGTATTTTTATGCTTATGGCTATATTTATATTAAGCGGTGTAATTATAGCTTGTCTTCTAATAATTTTTATTTAGGATCTTTATGAATTACAAAGGTATGGTAATTGGTGCTGGTCATGCAGGGTTAGAAGCAGCATTTGCTTTTGCTAACAAAAAAATGCGTGTTGCACTAGTTTTAATGGATGAAAAATTGATTGGAAACATGCCTTGCAATCCATCTATTGGTGGACCAGCAAAAGGAATTGTTACAAGAGAAATTGATGCATTAGGCGGAATGCAAGGGATTGCAGCTGATGCTTGTCAATTACAAATGAAGCTATTAAATAGTTCAAAAGGCGCTGGTGTTAGAGCATTAAGAGCCCAGATAGATAAAATTGAATATCATAATTTTTTTAAAAAATTAGTTAATGAAAATGAATACATTGATTTAATTATTGGTGAAGCTCAAGAAATTTTAATTAATAATAATAAAGCTATTGGTTTAAAAATAAATAATAAAGACTACTTTTCAGACACTGTTATTATTGCAACAGGAACTTTTTTAGATTCAAAAGTATTTATTGGTAATGAAAATAAACAAGAAGGACCTGATGGTTTCTCTGCTTCTACAAAGCTTGCTAAAAATATTAAGGAAATAGGATTTGAAACAGTTAGACTAAAAACAGGGACTCCCCCTAGATTGAATAAACACTCATTAGATTATTCTCAATTTCAATTAGAGCCAGGTACTGATGGAAAATACTGTTTCTCTCATTTTAATTGTAAATTTGTAGATATTAAAGATCAAGAAGTTTGTTACTTGGTTCATACAAATTCAGACACTCATGAAATTATTAGAAATAATTTAAAAGATTCACCAATGTATGGCGGGGAAATCATTGGTATTGGACCTAGATATTGCCCTAGCATTGAAGATAAAGTTGTAAGATTTCATGACAAGGAAAGACATCAAATATTTATTGAACCTGAATCAAAGCAATTAGACACAGTTTATTTAGCAGGGATTTCATCTTCCTTACCTAAAAATGTCCAAGAACAAATGGTTCGATCAATTAAAGGAATGGAAAATGCTGAATTTATTAAATATGCCTATGCAATTGAATACGATTCAATTAAACCAGAACAATTATATCCATCTTTAGAAAGTAAAAAGATAAGTAATTTATTTTTTGCTGGACAAATAAATGGTACAAGCGGATATGAAGAAGCTGCTGGGCAAGGTTTAATTGCTGGAATTAATGCAATCTTGAAAATTGAAAATAAAAAGCCTTTAATTTTATCAAGATCAGAAGCTTATATTGGTGTTATGATTGATGATATTGTAACAAAAGAAATATCTGAACCATATAGACTTTTAACTAGTAGGGCAGAACATCGTTTAGAACTAAGAAATGATAATGCAGATGAAAGACTTATTAAATACGGTTATGAAATTGGTTTAATTTCAGAAGATAAATACAATTTATTTAATGAAAAAATGAACAAATTAAATAAAAATATTGAGATGCTTAAAAATAGGTTCACATCAGAAGTTAAAGATTTAAACAATACATATAAGAAATCAAACATGAGCTTATATGATTTAATTAAAAGACCAGATTTTACTTACGAAGATTTAAAGCAGTATATTGATGCTTATGAATTAGATCATTTTTGAGAAGAAAAAATCAATATTAAAATTAAATATGATGGATATATCAAGAATCAAAAAAATTTAATTCAAGATTATGAAAAATTATCAAAAACAAAATTAAGTATTAATATAGATTATAAAAAAGTTAATAACTTATCATTAGAAGCAATTGATAAGTTAAATAAATTTAAACCAATAGATTTAGGACAAGCATCTAGAATATCTGGTGTAACATTTAATGATTTGATAAATATTAAATTTTTCTTAAAAGGTAACAACAATGAATAAAGAAGATTTTAAGAAAGAAATTATTAATCATTACAATTGCGATGAAAACTTGTTTGAAAAAATTGAATTATATAAAGAAATTTTAATAGAAAATAATAAAAAATATAATTTAACTAGATTAGAAGAAGAAAACAAAATATATTTGAATTACTTCTTTGAATCTATAATTGTTTATAAAGATGTATTAGAGAATAAAAATTGCGATCTTTTAGACATTGGTTCTGGTTCTGGCATTCCTGGAATTTTAATTAAACTTTTTTATCCAAAAATAAATGTAACAATAATTGAATCAAATAATAAAAAATGTGAATTCATGAAAATTCTTATTGATAAGCTAGATTTGCAAGATATTAAAGTAATCTGTAAAAGAGCAGAAATTTTAAATAGTAATGAAAGAGAAACTTTTGACTATGTAACTTCAAGAGCAGTTGCAAGTCTAAGAGCATTAATTGAAATATCTGTTCCCTATTTAAAGATTAACGGTCTTTTAATTGAACCGAAATCAACAAATATTAATAATGAATTATTTGAATCAAAAGAGATTATAGAAAAATTAAAATTAAATTATAAAAATACATTAAATTATAAATTTTTTGATCGTGTACATAATATTGTTATTTTTGAAAAAACAGAAAAAACAAACATGGAATTTCCTAGAATGTGAAAGGATATTGTTAATTAATGAATAAGATAACTATTATTGAATCAAAAAATGAAATATATAGATATATATATTCTATACATCTTGCTAAAATACTTATTAAAAGAAAAATGAGAGTTTTAATTCTTGATACAAACCAAATTAGCAATTTTTTAGATTTCCCTAAATCATCATTTAATGTAAAAATAATCAAGGATGAAGAACCATACAAATTAAAAATAAATACAATAACTAAAAATACTGATTTATTAAAAATTCCTAATGATGTTTTTTTAGATGAAGAACTAAATAAAAAATCAGATAATAAATTTAATGTTTTTTTTGATTATTTAATTGAGCAATATGACTATATTATTTGCACTTCTTTTATTACTGATAATTTTTTATCAAAAATAATAGTTAAATATTCATCAAATATTATCGATATTCAAGATGTTGAAGAATTAGATGAAGAAAAAATTATTTTAAAAGTAAAGCTAATAAAAAATAATAATATTGAATATAAAATAGTTTTAAAAAATTTCGATCATAAGGATATTGTAAAAAACAAAAAATTTTTATACTTTAATAAATTTTTTAATAATGTAATTGTTAAACAAGATATTTTTTTTAAAGAATATAATAACAATATATCTTTTATTAATCCAAAAATATATGATAAAAAAACTACAAATAATTTAAATACAATTTTAGAAGAGATTAACTTTAATAAAAACTAATTTTGAATTTATAATTATTAATAAGAGGTAATAAATGCTAAAGAGTATGATATCTTCAATAGTTGCAAAAAAAATGCAAAAAAAATTAATTAACGCCACTATTTCAGAAGAAAATATTAAAGATGTTTTAAAAGAAATACGAATATCACTTTTGGATGCTGATGTTAATATTTCTGTTGTTAAAACTCTTGTTAAGAATATTAAAGAATCTGCCATTGGATACATAGTTTCACCTGATGAAAAAGTCGATGATGCATTATTACTAATTATTAAAAATGAACTAGTAAAGATTTTAGGTAAAGATGTATCTAAAATGGATTATAAAAAAAATCCATTGAAAATTATGATGGTAGGATTGCAAGGTTCAGGTAAAACTACTACTTGTGGTAAGCTTGCTCATTTTTTAAAAAATAAAGAAAAAAAGAACCCACTACTTGTTGCGCTTGATGTTTACCGTCCTGCTGCCATTCAACAATTAAAAACAGTCGCTGAGAATGCTAAAAGTGATTTTTTTGAAAGAGGAAATATTCAACCTTCAAAAACGGCAAAAGAAGCTTTGGAAATTGCATCAAAAAATAAGAATGATGTAATTATTTTAGATACTGCTGGTAGATTACAAACTAATAAAGAATTAATGGATGAGTTAGTTGAAATTAAAAAAACCTTTAAACCAGATGAAATTATCTTTGTGGTTGATGGAATGGCTGGCCAAGATATTATCAATGTTGCAGCTGAATTTGATAAGGTATTAAAACTTACTGGAATTATAGTTACAAAACTTGATTCTGATGCTAGAGCTGGTGCTGCATTATCTTTAACTGCCTTAATTAACGCTCCAATTAAGTTTACAGGTATTGGCGAAAAAGTAAATGAATTTGACATATTTTATCCAGAAAGAACTGCTGATAGAATTTTAGGATATGGTGATATGATGACCTTAGCTGAAAAAGCAGCTGAGACAATTGATGAAACTTCTGCTAAGAAATCCATTCAAAAAATGTTATCAGGTAAAATGGACTTAGAAGATTTAATGAAACAAATGGAACAATTAAAAAATATGGGTTCAATGAGTTCAGTATTAGCAATGGTTCCTGGCGCAAATAAGATTAGTGAAGATAAAATCAGCGTTGCTGAAGAACAATTAAAAGTTTGGAGAGTTTTACTATCTTCAATGACTATTGAGGAAAGAAGAAATCCTTCATTAATTAGAAGAAATCCTAATAGAAGAATTCGAATTATTAAAGGATCTGGAAAAAAACCAGATGATTTAAATAAACTATTAAGCAGATGAGAAAAATCTAGTAAACAAATGGGTGAAATTGGTAAAATGATGAAAAAAGGAAATAATCCTTTAACATCAGGATTTAAATTTTAAAAAAGAATTTGAGAATTTATTTTTCAAATTCTTTGCACTTTCCAATTATATCTTTAAAATTATTTTTAGTTTTATCTTGATTTGTGAATCAAAGATCACACTCTTTACCATTCATTAAAGCTACTAGAAAATTTTTATATGATACATTTCATTTTTTGTTATTATAAAAACTTTCATATAAAAAATCTTTCGTAGTATCCCTTTGAGTAAATCCCTCCATTGGACAACCGCAAGGAATAACAGGAATTTTAGAATTCTTTGTAATTTTTTTAATGTCTTTTTCTCTAGCAAGAATTAATGGTCTAATAAATCAAATATCTGTCCTATCTAAATACATTTTAGGCTTAAATGTAGCTATTCTTCCTTCATTAATTAAATTCATAAAAAAGGTTTCAATTGCGTCATCAGCATGATGTCCCATCGCTACTTTATTACAGCCTAATTTTTTTGCTTCTTCAATCAAAATTGCTTTTTTCATTTTTGAACATAATGAACATTGTAGTTTATTATTTTTCATTTTATTCATTAAAATTTCACCCATATGAGTGTCTGCGATAATAAATTCTATTTCTTTATTTTTAAAGTAATCAATTATTTCATCATAGTTGATTGCGCATAAACTCATTTTTAAATGAACACCAACAACTTTAATATTTCAACCTAATTTTTCCTTGACAATTTTTTTATATAAAGATAATCCTTCAAGCAAAAGCATTGAATCTTTACCGCCAGAAACACCAACACAAATGTAATCATTATCTTTAATTAAATCAAATGCTTTGTTAGCTTGAGTTATATTACCAATTATCGTTCTCATATTTTCATCTTTCAAATGATTTTATTATATTTTAAAAAATTATTTTTAAATGCAATATATTATTTTTTATAATATCATTAATTAAAGTGTAACAAAATGCAAAAAGATATATTCATTATTAAGCCATATGGTCCTAGCAGCAATTCATTTTTAAAATATTTAGAAAATGAAATTAATTTTAAATTATTTTGTGTTGAAAAGCTAGAAGAAGATTTTAAAGGTGTGATTATTTTTTGCAAACATAAAAATGATTTAAAAAAATACCAAAATAAAAAAAATGAATATTTACTTAATTTTTTACTAGAAAACGAAAATAGTTATTTAAATTTAAAAAAAGAATTAAAATGATTTTTTTTAAAAGAAAAAAATATTTTTTCTACTAAATTTTTATTAGATAAGAATATATTAAAAATTAAATTATCAACTAAATATAATTACAAAATATGTTATTTAGTTAAAAGAATTTTAAATAATTTTCATCAAATAAAAAAATTGGAATTAGCAACTAGAACAAAAAATTGTGGAATTAAATTAGAAAAATGTATTTCAATTGATGATTTATGAATGTTCTCAAAAAATGTATTATTACTTAATAATTTAAAAAATAATATTAAAGATGTTAAAAAATTGGCTATTGGAGAATTTGATTTAATTCATAAAGGGCATAAAAAGTTATTAAAAGAAAAAAATATTTCAATATTAACATTTATTAATAACCCTAATAAAAAAAATTCTATATTTAATAATAATTACAAAATTAACCAACTAAAAAAATTAAAACCAGAAAAAATTTTTATTTATGATATTTCAAAAGAAAATATTTCTGCAAAGAAATTTATTGATATTTTTCTAATTAAAATCAATCCAAAAAAAATAATAGTTGGTTCTGACTTTAAGTTTGGAAAAAATGCTAAAGGAAACACTGAGTTATTAAAAAAATATTTTAATGTAGAAATAATTGAAAGAGATGAAAATTATTCAACATCAAAAATTAAAAATTTAATTATTAACAATGATTTTATTTCTGTTAATGAAAAGCTTTACAATGATTTTTTATTTGAAGGATTAATTATTAGAGGCAAACAATTAGGAAGAACACTTGGTTTTCCAACTGCTAATATAATTATAAAAACAGAGTTTCCCTTTGTGAATGGTTCATATTATTCAAAGGTTATTCTTGATAGCAAATGCTTTTATGGAATGACATATATTACTTCTAAGAAAAATATTAATATTTTAGTTGAAACATTTATCTTTGACTTTAATGAAAACATTTATGGTAAAAAAATAAAAGTTATTCCTTTAGATTTTATTAGAAAAACTGAAAAATTTAATAATGTTGATTCATTAATTGCTGCAATAAAAAAAGATGAATTGAGAGCGTTGGAACTTAAAAAAAATAAAAAAAAATAAAATCATAATATTATAATATTGATAAACAATAAATAATTATTATTACGAAAGAAAAAAATGGAAAATAAAAAAATAATAAAAAGGAGTGTTGATTTTGCAAAATGATATACTTCAATAGTTTCTGAAGCAAACTTAATTGAATATGGTCTTGTAAAAGGAACAATTATTTTCAAACCATATTCTTGATCAATATGAACAAATATTCAAAACATATTAAATTCATATTTTAAAAATATGGAAATTGAAAATTGTTCAATGCCATTATTTATCCCATATAGTGATTTTATAAAAGAAGCAAAACATATTAAAGGCTTTGCACCAGAATTATTTAAAGTAAGCGAACTTGGTGAAAAGAAATTAGAAGATCCATATGTAATAAGGCCTACTTCTGAAATAATGTTTTGTCACTATTTCTCAAATAATATTAATAGCTATAATGACTTACCATTAATTTTAAACCAATGATCAAATGTATTTAGAGTTGAAAAAAATACAAGACCTTTTTTGAGAAATTCTGAATTCTTTTGACAAGAACAACATGGTATTTTTTCAAATAAAAAAGATGCTTTAAATTTTACTAAAAAAATGATAGATTTATACAAGAAATTTATGGAAGAATATTTATGCATTCCTGTACTAATGGGAAAAAAAACAGAATATGAAAGATTTGCAGGAGCAGATGAAACTTTTACAGTAGAAGCAATAATGCAAGACGGCCAAGCTCTTCAATGTGGTACCTCTCATTATTTAGGTCAAAACTTTTCTAAAAACTTTAATATTAAATTTCAAAACAAGGATAATAAATTTGAATACGGATATCAAAATTCTGCAGGAGTTTCAACAAGACTTATAGGAGCGATAATAATGTCTCATTCTGACGATAGTGGTTTAGTTTTACCACCTAAAATCGCGCCAATACATGTTAAAATTAACTCTTTATTTGCTGATAAATCTATTGAAGTTAAAAATTTTTGTTTAGAACTTAAAAATAAGCTTTCTCAAAAATTTAATGTAAAAATAGATGATTCTGAAAAATCAATTGGATTTAAACTCTCTGAAGGTGAAGTAAGTGGAATTCCTATCCAAATTAACATCGGTCCAAAAGACCTAGAGAATAACTCTTTAGCATTATATTATAGACACGATAAAGCAAAAGAATTTTTAAACATAAAAGATATAGATATCAATTTTATTGAAAAAAAATTGGATTTAATTTCAAAAGAACTTTATAAAAAAGCTAAGAAAAATCTAGATGATAGAATAGTTGAGGTTTCTAACTTAGATGATTTTAAAAAAAATATTTTATTAGGAAATGTTATTTCTGCTTTTTGATCAGGAACAGAAGATGACGAAAAAAAACTAAAAGAAACTACAGGAGCTTCTTCTAGATGTATTAGTGATGAAACAAAATTAGGTATTTGTTTTTTCACTGGAAAGCAAACTAATTTAAAAGTTTTTTTTGCTAGAGCTTATTAATATTTAATTCTCTCATTAATTGAAGAGCAACACCATCATTATCATTTGACCATTCCGTAATTTTATAAGAAATCAACTTTACACTTGGCACTCCATTTTTCATTGCAAAAGCATTTTCAGATGATTTAAGCATTTGTAAATCATTTTCTCCATCACCGAATGCATATATTTTATTTAATTGTTTACCATAAAAAGCTGACAAATATTTCATAGATGTTCCCTTATTAGAGAAAAGAGTATTTAATTCGATAATTACTTTCTCATTTTTCTTATCTCCTTCATCATCTCAAACTCTTATTACAAATGTATTTAGAATAGTTTTAATTGAAAAAGAAATTTTATCAATATTTTCCTTTGTTGTAGAAATCAATACAGAAACCGGTTGTATTGATCTTTCAATAGTAAATAAAGAATCTCAATTAGTAGTATGAATCAATGTTTTTTTATCAATGTGAAATTTATTTAAAAATTTTTTATTAATTTTTAACTTTTCATTTTGCGAAATTAAGTAAGTGCAATTTAAACTTTCTACAACTATATAATTTGTTAAATCTTGAACATTTTTATCAAGTAATATTCTTCTTAAAACGTCTTCGTGAAAAGTAAAAAATAAATCACTAAAATTTTCATCAGATGGATTTGACAATACCCCGCCATTTAATGTGCTTATTATTGTATTTAATCCCAACTGATTATAAAATTTAATTGCTGATCTTAGTGGTCTCCCTGTTGAAATACAGAAAATATGGCCCAATTCATTTATTTTTTTAACAACTTTAATTGTTTTTTCGGTTAATTCACTTTTATTATTTAATAATGTACCATCTAGATCCGCTATTATTAATTTTTTATTAGTATCCATATTCTAGCCCCATTATTTTATGTATCTTTCTTATTTTTTCATTTGCTTCTTTTTTACAAATATCTGCATTTAATTTTAATATATCATCTATTTTTTTATTGTTTTTTGCTTCATTATATTTATTTTGAATATCTTGGATAAAATCACAAACAATATCTGCTAAATCCTTTTTTAATACTCCGTAGTTTTTACCAATGTATTTCTTTTCAATTTCATTTATACTTATTCCAGATAATGATGAGTATATTGTCAATAAGTTTGAAATTCCTGGTTGATTTACTAAATCAAATTTTATATTTTCTAAAGAGTCTGTTTTAGAACCCATTATTTTTTTTCTAACATCTTCTACTTTATCTAATAAAAATATTGTTCCTTTTTTATTATCGCTTGATTTTGACATTTTAACTTCTGGATTTAATAGATCCATTATTTTGCCACCAACTTTTGGAGGATAAAATTCTGGTATTTTAAAAATTTCAGACTTGTATTTTTTGTTAAATCTATCTGCCAAAATTTTAGTTAATTCAATGTGTTGTTTTTGGTCGTTTCCTACTGGAACAATATCTGCATCATAAAGCAATATATCTGCAGCCATCAAACAAGGGTAAATTAAAAGACCTGTCGGAATTGTTTCTGTCTTGTTTGATTGTTTTAAACTCTTGCTTTTAAATTGGTTCATTCTATTTAATTCACCTAAATTAGAATTGCACATTAGTAAGTATGCCAAATGTGAATGTTCAAAAACACTTGATTGATAGAAGATTTTATTTTTTTCAAAATCCAAACCACATGCTCTATATAAGCAAACAATTGATTTTCTATTTTTTTCCAAATCTTTAGGATTAATTGGAACAGTTATTGAATGTAAATCAGCAATAAAAACATATAAATTGTTTTTATCTTGTAACTCTACTAATGATTTAATGCTTCCGATGTAATTACCTAGTGTTAATGAATCAGTTGCTTGTAATCCTGAAATAATTTTTTTCATATATACCACACAATATTTATTCTATTAATTATAATAAATTAAATTATAATTATTTTAAGATATTTTTTTAATTAAAAAATGGAGCCCATATGTATTTAATAATAACTAAATCAAATTGTCTTTCTTGCGAAAAAGTGAGAGAATTTTTTGAAAAAAGTAATGTAAAGTTTAGAGAAGTAAATTGTAGTAATGATGATCTTTCTATGGAAGATATTGAAATTATGAAAACTTCTCCAAATAATAGCTTAGCAATTTATTTAAAAAGAGATTTTACAAGAAATAGAGAAAAGATTTCAAGAGAAGAATTGAAAGATATTTTTGCTAATTTTCTTAAATATGGAAGCTTTCCGATAATTATTAAATATAATTTTTTAAATCAATTAGAAAATTATTCAATTGGTTTTTCTGAAAAGATTATTCAAAAATGATTTGATAACGAATCAATTATTGGTCAATACATTGATATTAACTATGCTTTTAAATCTAGGAATTGTTGTTACATGTGTGATAGAAAAACTTTGATAGAAAAAATTGGAACTAAAGAACATCTAAATATAAACGACTCAATTGATAGGCTTAACATTATTAAACAAGAAGGTAAAAATTTTGTTAAAAAATACACAGAAGTAAAAAAAGAAAAATTTAATTATGAAAATAGTGAAGATTTAATTATGGCTAATGAACTTCCTAGGTATAGAACAAATTCTTTCAATAATAATAGTGAAGTTTTTAGAAGGCAATCTACAAGTACATTAGAAATTCCAATCAATGAATATATTGATCCTGAGGAAACTCAATTAGAAAAAGATAAATCACTTATAAATAAATTTAAAAATAAATTTCAAAAAATTGGCAAAAACAAAATTAAAAAAGAAGATGAGTTTATTGTTCAATATATTAAAACATCAAAAGAAGAAATTGATGTTGATGATGGCTTAATTCTTGGAAAAGAAGATCTTGTTATTAAAAAGAACGATTTTAAAATAAATAATATGGAATCAAAAAAAGATTATATAGAATTATTAGATAAAGAAATTAGTGACATGAATAATTTAGTTGATGAACAAATAAAGAACAATGAAATATTTGAAAAAGAAGAATCTTATGAAGAATTTGAGTTTAAAAAAGCTCCAGAATTTGATTTGGAAGAAATAGATCTTTCTAAAATACCATTGCAATCATTAAATGAGAAAAATAAAAAAAATGAATTTGAAGATAACGAAGATGGATTTGACATTGATGTCACAGAAAATTTTGTAGAGAATGATGCTGAATTTGATGATGAAATAGATCCTGATTTTAGAAAAACTCTTATTAAGGAAAAATACATGATGGAAGATGAAGATTTTGAAAGTTTATATGTAGACAGGAATATTGATAATAATGAATAATTATTTAATCATATTTAATGAAAGTGCCAAAAGTCAAAAAATCAAAAATAAACTTGAAAGCTTATTTGATGATACTTGAATAAGCAATCCGAAGAAACCACAATATATATTTATAATTGGAGGAGATGGAACATTTTTAAGAAACTTAAATAAAATAAGTAAATTTACAAATGCTAGAGTAATTCCTATAAATGGTGGAACAATTGGTTTTTATTCATATTTCAATAGTAATTTAACTAATATTTTAAAAAAAATTACAGATGAAGAAAAATATTTTAGACCAACTATAATTAACTTATTCGATGGTTCTAAAAAATATATTAGCATTAATGAAATTTTAATAACCAGCACCAAAACATTAGAATTAGATATTAAAATAAACAATATAAAATATGAAAAATTTATTGGAACAGGGTTTATGATATCCACTCCAACGGGTTCTACTGGTAGGAATAAAAGTGCTGGCGGTGCAGTTATATTCCCCGGAATAGATGTTGTTCAATTACTAGAAGTTGAACCAATTAGTCAAAAAAAATTTAATACTTTGAAATCTCCAATAATTCTAAGAACTGATTGTAATATAAAAGCTTCTGTTGCAAGTGATAACAAACAAACATTTCTTGTTATAGATGGAGATACGGTTTTACAAATTAATAAGAAAATAATTGATATTTCTTTTGATAAATCAAACTTCTTCTTATATAAACCTTGTAATACAAAGTCATACATTTCTAAATTAAGAAATACATACACATCAGGAGTATAAAATGAAAGATGGAAAATTAAAATTATATTTACTTTATATATTCACATTTGGAATAGCATATTTTTATTTAAGAAATCAAGCTAAGAAACTAAAAGGTGTCGAAAATGATCAGCTTACATTAAGTGAAGAGATTCCTATTGATGTAGATAAGTTAATAGAATATCTAGGTAAAGAAGAAAATATTGTTTCAACTAGTAATACAATTAGCTCAATTAAAATTTTTGTTAGAGACTTATCAAAAATAGAAACTGATAAAATAAAAAAACTAGGTGTTAAAGGACTAATAAAAGGAAAAGATTACATTTCATTTATATTTGGTGATTTTTCTCATTTATTAAAGTCTGAAATAGATAAAAAAATAACTACT
The DNA here is from genome assembly GCA_051656145.1 of Mycoplasmoidaceae bacterium. GTDB lineage: Bacteria > Bacillota_I > Bacilli_A > Mycoplasmatales > Mycoplasmoidaceae > CAMREV01. The sequence continues at coordinate 58,756 of JBOGBI010000009.1, read as the reverse complement.
AATTAGTAGATATTTTTTTTATACATTCATTTAACAATTTTTATTTATAATATTTCTTTAAAACAAAAGTTTTAAATTTGTTATATTGTTTTCAAACAATAGATCTAGCTTTTATATATTTTTTTAAAACAAAAGTTTTAAATTTGTTATATTGTTTTCAAACGATAGATCTAGCTTTTATTGAACCAAAAAACACTTGAAGCATTGTTAGAATAGTAATAACTAATCAACCCATGAAATAAGCAAATACCATTATTCATGGATATGGTATTCCTCAGAATACTTTAGATACTCCTGAATATTCACCATTAACTGGGTGACCATTATCATATGCTGCATTTTGTTCGCTAGTTAATCAATCTCTAATTGAAATTCCAGAAGTATTGTATTCTACTTTTGTAGTTGCAACAATAATAAAAACATATAAGAAATAACCAGCTATAAATGCATAATAAGTTCATATGTATTTAAGTTTATTTATATTTGATTGGAACACAAGCATAAATCCCATAACAATTAAGTAAGCGTGGAGAATGAAGTATAATTCATTTCCAGAGTGACCAACAAATAAATATTTATATGTAAATTCAACATTTCCGCCAGGAGATACACCAGCTAGAACACTTCCAAATACTGTTAATCCACCAAGTATACAAAATGGTGCTAACACAAATGAAGTTTTTCTTGTTTTATCAAGTATTAAGGATATAGGTAAGAAAATGCCTAGAAATGGACACAAATCTAATAGCAATGCTTTACTAATTGTAATTGATTGTCCATAAGATGTTAGTTTGTTTCCGGTTATGATACTAGTATTTTTAAAAAAATCACTTCAATCATCAAAATATCTTACATCAATAAAGTATGCCAAGAATATTGCAGCAGGTATTGCTCAAAAGAAATAATTACCTAATACTTTTTTATTTAAATATCTTAAACCAAATGTTGCAAATGATAAAATCATTACAATAAAAAAAAGCAATATTCCAACAGTTTGCGAAGACATATTTATTTCCTTTTTAAAATATAAATTATTTTAATTATATCATTAGTGATAAACCTTAATAAAAGTTTTCATAAATGCAATTGCTACCAATTTATCAATTTCATTAATTTTTAATATTTCTTTGTAGTTTTTTTTATTTAAAAAATAAAAAATTTTATTTACATTTGTATCGTAAATATATTCATTATTTTCTCTACAACATTGTTCGCATAAGAATCCTTGAAAACTAATTGATGTAGTTTTAACCTTGTTATAGTTGCAGATAGCACAACCATTTAATTCAAACCTTAAACCAATTGATTTTATTATTTCAAACAAACAAAATAATGAAATAAAATTTATATCTCTATTTTCTAAGATCATATTCATTATTTTTTGATAAGTTATAAATTTAAAATTGTTATAACCCTTAACCAAAAACTGATTTAGTAAATTAATGATATCTAATTTTTCTATTTCTCAAGAGACATCATTTAAAATATTTAATTTTTTTAATTTTGATAAGTTTCCGATTAATCTTGCTTGAAAAAATTCAAATTCAATTAATGCGCCAACTTTCATATTTCTTCCGTTTTTAGATAATATTTTTCTACTTCCTAAAGATAAAAGATTATAGATTTTATTGTCATTTCCAAAGAATGTAATTATGTTATCAAATAGTTGATAATCCTTAATTTCAATTATATATCCCTCTAAAATAGTTTCACTCATTACTTTTTATACCCAAAGCTTTTTATTTGTTCATTATCATTTCTTCAGTTTTTTCTAACCTTAACATTTAATTCCAAAAATATTTTTGAATTATATATTTCTAATAGTTCTTCTCTTGCGAGTGTTCCAATTTTTTTAATCATTGCTCCGCTCTTTCCAATTATGATTGGTTTTTGTGATTCTTTTTCAACAATAATGTCAGCATATATTCTAGTTAAATTTTTTTCTTTATCATAACTAATTTTTTGAGTAACAACTGCTACACTATAAGGAATTTCTTGTTGAAAGTTTAATAAAATCTTTTCTCTTACTACTTCATTAATCATAAATTCATCTGAATAATCAAGATCTTCAATGTTTTCTATCAATGGATGCTCGCTATCTTCTAAAATTGTTTTTAAGTATGAAAGAAAAGTTTTAACTTCTTCGTTATTATTAGCAGATATTTTTTTAATAATAAAGTTGGGATATTGTTTTTGAATAAATGAATATCTATCTTCAATTTCTTGATTTTTACATATGTCTATTTTGTTAATTAAACAAATTACATTCTTAACATTGAATGAACTTATTTGTTTTATTAAATCAAAATCTTCATCATCAAATTCTCTAGATGGATCTGTTAAGAAGACGCATGTTTCGCTTTTTTTTAAAGAACTTTTAACTTCTGAATTTAAAAATAAATCTAATTTATTTTTTGAATTATGAAATCCTGGAGTATCTATAAAAATAATTTGAGAATCATCATCTTGATAAACTGCATATATTTTATTTCTTGTAGTTTGAGGTTTAAATGTTGCAATCGAAATCTTTTTATTTAAAATGTTGTTTATTAGTGTTGATTTACCAACATTTGGTTTTCCTACTATACTTACATATCCTATTTTCATAATTAGTCTCTATCTATATTAATTTTTTTTAAAATTTCTTTTTGAATATCAAACATTTTTTTCTCTTCATCTTTATTTTGGTGATCGTAACCTAATAAATGTAGTATACCATGTGTAAATAGAAAACAGATTTCTCTATCATAAGTATGTTCATATTTTTTTGCTTGTAATATTACTTTATCATTATTAATAAAAACTTCGCCCATAAAATTTGAAGATTTTAAAGTAATTTCATCACTAGGAAATGAAAGAACATCTGTTGTTTTTTTATTTTTATAATAATTTTTACATATGTTTTGCATTTCAAAATCATCAATTATTGATAACTCAAAAAATAAACATTTTTTAATATTTATTAACTTAGAAATTTCATAACAAATTTCATTAAAAAAAAATTTATTTGCCTTATTCATTTTAGAATTAGAAATATAACTTATCAATATTAAATCCTTAAATAAATTATATAAATTAAAAAAATATTTTTAATAAAAAAATAATATAATATATTAGTATTAAAAATACGGAGTGAAAAAAATGCCTAAAAAAATTATAACTAATAGCAATTTAAATGAAATTGAAAACTCAAAAAATTTAACTATATTAAAGTTTTCAGCTGAATGATGTGGCCCTTGTCAGATGTTTGTGCCTGTTTATGCTGAAGCTTCATCTAAGTATAGTGACTTATTATTTGGTGAAATAGATATTGATGATGAAGAAACTAAAGCTATAGTAAGTAAATATAATGTTAACACTGTTCCTACAACAATTTTCTTTAAAGATGGAAAAGAAGTCGAAAGATTTTTAGGATATAAAGATATTTCAAAATTTGAAGAAATGATTATCAAACATAAGTAATCAAAAAAGCAAGTAATTTATTAACTTGCTTTTTATATGTCCAAAAGCAATATTTTTTATATTTTATGTTTTTTGAATTATTATTAATAATGCTATTATTTAATGCACAAAGATAGGTTTTTATGAAAGAAGATAAAATTAACTCAAAAGATTACATCATTGTAAAGGGAGCAAGAGAAAATAATCTTAAAAATCTTGATATAAATATTCCTAAAAACCAATTAGTTGTTATAACTGGTTTATCAGGCTCTGGAAAATCTTCTTTAGCATTTGATACAATCTATGCTGAAGGTCAAAGAAGATATTTGGAATCATTATCTTCTTATGCAAGACAGTTTTTAGGCGGAAATGAAAAGCCAGATGTTGACTCAATTGAAGGTTTATCACCAGCTATTTCAATAGAACAAAAAACAACTTCAAACAATCCTAGATCAACTGTTGGAACAACAACAGAAATTTATGATTATTTTAGATTAGTTTTTGCAAGAATTGGAAAACCATTCTGTCCTAAAGGTCATGGTGAAATTAAAACTCTTACTATTCAATCAATTCAAGAAAGAATATTTAAAAATGTCGAAGGAACTAAGCTCCAAATTCTTGCACCTATAATCAGAAGTGAAAAGGGAACATTTCATAATAAATTCAAAGAGCTACTACACTTAGGATATTTAAGAGTAAGAGTTAATGGTGAATACTATTCATTAGATGATGAAATTATTTTAGAAAAAAATAAGAAACATGACATTGATATAGTCATTGATAGAGTGATAATAAATGATGATTTAATTACTAAATCAAGAGTATATGAAGGTATTGAAAAAGCAACAAATGAAGCTAAGGGTTCTGTCTGTTTAGTTATTGATAATGAGGAAGAAGTTTTATCATTAAACCACTCATGTAACAAATGTAGTTTTTCAATTCCTGAGCTTGAACCAAGACTATTTTCTTTTAACTCTCCAATTGGTGCATGTTCTAATTGTAATGGCTTAGGTTTTAAATATGAACCAGATGTATCAAAACTTATACCAGATGCAAACTTATCAATTAATGATGGAGCAATTGACTATTTTAAAAATACTCAAGAAACAAGTTCAGTTGATTGACAAAAATTTGAAGCATTACTAAAACATTTTAAAATTGATAAAAATAAAAAAATCATTGATTTCACTCCAGAAGAGCTAAATCATATTTTATATGAATCAGAAGAAAAAATAGAAATTAGAATTAGAACAGTTTCAGGTACTTTATATAATGCATTTGAACATGCAGAAGGTATTTATTCTTTAATTCAAAGAAGGCATATGAGCACTACTTCAGAACTTTCAAGAGAATATTATTCAAAGTATATGTCTAATGTTCAATGTCCTATTTGTTTAGGAAAAAGACTTTCAGAAAATGCTTTATGTGTTAAATTAAATAAAAAAGATATTATTGATATTACAGAGTATACAATTGATCAATGTTATAATTTTTTTGCAAGTCTTGAATTAAATAAAGAAGATGCACAAATAATTAATTTAGCATTAAATGAAATAATTAGTAGATTATCATTCTTGCAAGATGTGGGATTAAACTATTTAACACTATCAAGAACTGCATCAACATTGTCAGGTGGAGAATCTCAAAGAATAAGACTAGCTACTCAAATTGGTTCTTCATTAACAGGCGTTTTATATGTTCTTGATGAACCATCAATTGGATTACATCAAAAAGATAATAATAGATTAATTGATACTCTTAAAAAAATGAGAGATCTTGGTAATACATTAATTGTTGTTGAGCACGATGAGGATACAATGAGACTTGCAGATTACTTAATTGATATTGGGCCAGGAGCAGGACAATTTGGTGGAGAAATAGTTTCTCATGGAACTCCATCTTATGTTGAAAAAGATAAAAAATCTTTAACAGGCCAATATTTATCTAAAAAGAAATTTATTCCGATCCCTAAAAAAAATAGAACAGGTAATGGAAAATCATTAATTTTAACTGGTGCATCTGGTCACAATTTAAAAAATATTGACTTAAAAATTCCATTAAATAAATTAATTGCAATCACAGGTGTTTCAGGTTCTGGTAAATCTACACTTATTAATGAAACATTAGTAAAAGCAATTGAAAAAGAAATTTCTAATCCTTTTATTACTCCATTAAAATACAAAAAAATTCAGGGCATTCAAAACATTGATAAAGTAATAAAAATATCACAAGATCCAATTGGTAGAACTCCTAGATCTAATCCAGCAACTTATGTAACAGTTTTTGATGATATTAGAGATATTTACACAAATACAAAACTTTCAAAGGAAAGAGGTTATAAAAAAGGAAGATTTTCATTTAATGTAAAAGGAGGCAGATGTGAAAACTGTCAAGGTGATGGTGTTAAAAAAATTGAGATGCATTTCTTACCCGATGTTTACATTAAATGTGTAGAGTGCAATGGTAAAAAATATAATAACGAAACGCTTTCAGTATTGTGAAAAGGTAAATCTATTTATGATGTTCTTGAAATGAGTGTTGACTCTGCAATTGAGTTTTTTCAATCTGTTGCACAAATTAAAAGAAAATTACAATTAATGCAAGATGTTGGATTGGGTTATATTAAATTAGGTGAACAAGCTACAAAACTTTCTGGTGGTGAAGCTCAAAGAATTAAGATCGCTAAATTTTTACAAAAGAAAGCAACTGGAAAAACTTTATATGTTCTTGACGAACCAACGACAGGATTACATATACATGATGTTTCCTTACTAATTAATGTCTTGAATAGAATTGTTGATAATGGAGACACAGTTATTGTTATTGAGCACAATCTTGAATTAATTAAAGTTGCAGACTACATAGTTGATATTGGACCAGATGGCGGAAGCAATGGCGGCGAGGTAGTTGCAGAGGGAACTTTAAAAGATATTATTGATAATAAAAAATCTTATACTGGACATTTCTTAAGTAAAATTATTTAAAAAGTATTATAAAAATAAAAAAAAATATTACAATTAATATGTATGTTTAAAAATGTTAATTAAATAAAGGAAAAAAATATGGCTAAAATAGACAATGATGAAATAATTCTTGGAATTGACCTTGGTACAACAAATTCTTGTGTGGCTGTTGTTATTGATAAAGAACCACAAATAATTGTTAACGAACAAGGAAAAAGAACGATACCTTCAATTGTAGTTATTGAAGGCGAAAATATCATTGTAGGGGATGAAGCAAAAGAATACCTTTTACAAGAAAATAAGAATGTTATTTATTCTGTTAAGAGATTAATGGGTTCAAAAGAAAAAATTAATATTGAAGGAAGAGAATTCACACCAGAAGAAATCTCGGCAAAAATACTTTCTTACATTAAAAACAGAGCTGAACTAGCATTAAATAAGAAAATAAGCAAAGTTGTTATTACTGTTCCTGCTTACTTTGATGATGGTCAAAGACAAGCAACAAAAAACGCAGGTAGAATTGCTGGGCTAGAAGTATTAAGAATTATTAATGAGCCAACAGCAGCTGCGCTAGCTTATGGTACTGAAAGAGATGGTTCAGAACTAAATATTTTAGTTTATGACCTTGGTGGTGGTACATTTGACGTTACTGTTCTACACATGAAAGATGGAATTTATACAGTTCTTTCTACTAGTGGAGACAATCATTTAGGTGGAGATGACTGAGATAATACTGTTGCTAAATGAATAGATTCTGAAATTAATAGAGTTTATAGAATTGATATTGATGAAAATGATAAAAATATTAGTAATAAGTTAAAATCTTATTCTGAATTTGTTAAAATTCAATTATCATCTATGGATAAATTAGACTTAGATGTCTCTGTATTTACTGGAATCCAAGGTTCAACATTAACTATTACTAAAAATCAATTTTTAGAAATGACTAAACCATTAATGGAAAGAACAATGGCTCCAGTTATAGACGCGATTACTGAATCTGGTTTAACAAATGAGCAAATTGACAAAGTTGTTCTAGTTGGTGGTTCTACAAAAATGCCAATGGTTAGAGAATATTTAACTACAACATTTGGTGCTCAATTAGATAGTGATGTAAACCCTGATGAAGTTGTGGCTTTAGGTGCTGCAATTCAAGGTGCGATTCTAAAGGGTGAAATTGATGCTGAACTTAAAGACGTTATTCCATTAAGTTTAGGTATGGAAACATATGATGGAACAATATACAATATTATTAAGAGAAATACAAATATCCCTGTAACTGTTTCAGATATATTTGCAACAACATATGACAATCAAACTGCAATTGACATTAAAGTTTTTCAAGGTGAAAGACCAATGGCAATCGATAACAAATTATTAGGCGGATTTGAATTCATAGTAGATCCTGCTCCTAAAGGACAAACTGAAGTAGAAGTTTCTTATTATGTTGACATGGATGGAATCTTAAATGTTTCTTCTAAAAATTTAAAAACAGGCGTTGTTAAATCTGCAGTTATTAAAGATACTTCAGGTTTAGACTCTTCTGAAATTAACAAGATGATTAAAGAAGCAGAAAAATACAAATCATTAGATTTACAAAAAGTTAAAGATAACCAATTAGTTCAAATAATTTGAGATTATTTAAATATTCTAATTGCATATGTACAAGATAATGAGAAAAATATTCCTCCATTCTTTAATAGACAAAAATCTATTGATTGAATTGAAAAAGTTTCTGTTTGAATTGAAAGTAATGATGTTGAGCAAATTAAAGCAAATATATTTGCTTTCCAACTTCATGTTAACACTAGTTTACATAATGAAATTAAAAAAGGTGCTAAAATCGGATTTAAAATATCTTCATAATCTTATTTTTTACAAAGAATTTATAAAAAACATAAAATATGTTATTATTAATTTGCTATGATTTTTTGAATAGCTAAAAAAATCTATTTTTATGATATTTTGTAAAAATTATAAGGAGAAAAAATGTTTGCAATATTTGAAACAGGTGGAAAACAATATAAAGTCCAAAAAGATGATGTTATCTATGTAGAAAAACTTGACAAAAATGAAGGTGAAGTAGCTAATTTTAATAATGTTTTAATGATAGATAATAAAGTTGGAACGCCTTACATTAAAGGTGCTAGTGTTACTTGTAAAATTGAAAAACAAGGAAAACAAAAAAAGATCAACATTATTAAACACAAAAGATATAGCAGAATGTTGAAAAGAAAAGGCCATAGACAAGCTTATACTAAAATGTCAGTAGTTAGTATTAACGCTAAGTAATATTATGATTAATATTAAATTATATAAAAATGGCTTCACAATAAAAGGACACGCTGAATATAACGAACATGGCAAAGACATTGTTTGTGCTGGAGTATCTGCAATATCTCAAGGGTTTATTAATAGTTTTAATAAAGAAGAAATTGATATTTTAAGTGTTTCTCAAGAAGGACAAATTATTTTTTCTTTAAAAAAAGAAATGGATGCTAAAATATTAAATATAATAAGCTCACAATTAAAAACAATAGCAATTGCATATCCAAAAGAAGTTAACATAGAAATCTATAATGATTTTTTTGTATTAGAAGGGAAAACCAAAATGAAAAATTTTAACAAAAACATAAATCTAAACTTACAACTTTTTGCTTCAAAAAAAGGTGTAGGTTCAACTAAAAATGGTAGAGACTCTAATCCTAAAAATCTAGGAGCTAAACTTGGAGATGGACAATACACTAAATCAGGTCAAATAATTTATAGACAAAGAGGAAATAAAATTTATCCAGGAACTAATGTTGGCCAAGGTAAAGACCATACTTTATTTGCTAAAATAGAAGGAACTGTTAAATATTCTAATTTTGGAGATAGTAAGAAAAAAGTTAGTGTATTACCACTTGCAAAATAAAATTTTAAAGTTATTCATATATATTCAAATATTTATGTATAATAAGATTAATAAGTAAGCATATTATGTGCTTACTTATTATTTTTATAAACAGGAGAAAATAAAAAACTAATGGTAACTAAGAAAAATTTTTTTGAATTGATAGAAGATATTTCAAAAAGTAGAAATGTATCAATCGAAGATGTTGAAAGGGATTTAATAGTAGCTATTGAAAAAGCTTATTTAAAAGAAAACCCAGAAACAAACATAAAGGTTGTTATAAATAGTGCAGAATCAAAATTTGAATTTGCAGAACTTAAAACTGTTGTTGAAGACAATAAAGACGACATTGACGATGATATTGAAATAACTTTATCAGAAGCAAAAAAAATTAAAAACTCAGCTAAACTAAATGATATTATAGAAATCAAACTAGATATATCAAAATTTGATAGAATGATTGCCTTACATATAAAACAAGTTTTTTCACAAAAATTAAATGAAGGATCAAACAATAAAGTTTATGATGAATGAGCTGATAAAATTGGAATGAATATTAGAGCTGAAGTTGAAACAAGAAAACAAAACTCAGTTGAAGTTAACTTAAATGATACAGTTGGTGTCGTTCTAAGAAAAGAACAAATTCCAGGAGAAAACCTAGAACCAGGTTCAAAATATATTTTCTATATTAAAAACGTTCAACAACAAACGAAAGGTTGACCAATAATTCTATCAAGAGCTGATGCTGGATTAGTTGAAAATCTACTAAGAAATGAAATTGCTGAAATTGAAGAAGGAAAAATTGAAATAAAAGCTATTGCAAGAATTCCAGGCATGAAAACAAAAGTAGCTGTTAAAACCCATGACCCAAACATTGATCCAGTTGGAACATGTGTTGGGCCTGGTGGTTTAAGAGTAAAAGAAATTATGCAAAATTTAAATGGTGAACACATTGATATAATTTTATGGGATGATGATCCTAAGCAATTCTTAGTTAATGCATGTTCTCCTGAAAAAATTTATGGACTTGAAATAACTGATGATGAAGACTCAACAGATGGAAGACATAAATTTGTAACAATAATCGTTGAAGATGAAGTTTTACCTAAAGTAATTGGTAGAAAAGGTATGAATATTAAATTAATATCTAAACTTACTAATTGAAGTATTGATATTCAAACATTGTCAATTGCAAAAGAAGACCAAATTGAATATGAAGATGTTTCACACATGACTCCTACAAGACATAATAGAAATAATAACGGTAACTGACAAAGAAGTATTAGAAACTTTGATGAAAGAAATAATGCTAATAAAAAAGGAAAACCTTTTGGTAAAAAAGAAGGAGAATACAATAGCGATTTCTCTTTCATTAATACTCATTCAAATAAATGATCAGGTTCTAAAAAAACAGAATCATATAATAGCTCATTAATTACTGATGATGATATAGATCAAATATTAAACTTTGGTAGCGCTCCACAAAAAACGAAGCCTGTTAATATTGAATTAAATGAGGATGATTTATTTGATAATAATAAAAAAACATTTGATAATTCTAATTACAAAAAATCAAAACCAAAAAAATCTAAAAAAGAAGAAGAAAATCTTTTTGATGAATTTGATGATATCACTGAAAAAGATTTAAACAATGATGATACAGCTAAAAATATCAATCTAGATATACTAGAATTTGATGAAGAATAAATAAAATAAAAAAGGAGGTAAAAGTTATGGCAAAAAAAATAAAATCTAATAAATTTAAAAAACATGATTCAAGAGTAAACATTAATATTAAGGAAACACTTAAGCAAGTTGATTCAGGAATAAACAATGATGGAATTTTTATTTTTGCCTCTCTTTTAACTCCTGAAAATTTTGCTAAAAAACTTGGTAAGCAGACCCAAGAAATTATTAAGTTCTTTTTTATGAAGGGAAAAATAATTAATGTTAACACCGAATTAACGGCAGAACAAATGGGTGAATTTTGTTTAGAATCAGGTTTTGATTTTAAATGAGAAGAACAAGTAGATGAAGAAAACTTTTTAGAAGAAGTAATTGCTAAATCAAATTTAACAAACGATGAACCAAGACCTCCGATTATTACAATAATGGGGCATGTTGATCATGGTAAGACTACTTTACTAGACAAAATTAGAGATGGTTTAGTTGCTAAAAGCGAAGTTGGTGGAATTACTCAAAGAATTGGTGCTTACACAACTACATTTAATAAAAAATCATTAACATTCTTAGATACTCCTGGTCATGAGGCTTTTTCTCAAATGAGATCAAGAGGCGCAGATTTAACTGATATTGTTGTATTAGTTGTTGCAGCTGATGATGGAGTAAAACCACAAACAATTGAATCAATTGATCATGCAAAAGCTGCAAACTCCCCAATAATTGTTTTTATTAATAAAATGGATAAGCCAGGAGTCAACACAGAAAGAGTTATTTCAGAATTATCTGATCACGGTTTAGTTTCTGAAGAGTGAGGTGGAGACACTATATTTATCAAAGGCTCAGCAATCAGCGGTCAAAACGTTGATGAACTACTAAATTCAATTTTATTACTAGCAGAAATTTTAGAATTAAAATGTTCTAAAAAATCTCTTGCTAATGGTGTTGTTTTAGAATCACATATTGATAAAGGATTAGGTCCAGTGTCTAGCATTTTAGTTAGAAATGGAACTTTAATGCTTGGTGATTTCATTGTTGCTGGTAGTTACTATGGAAAAATTAAAAAAATGACTAACTATAAAGGTGAAGAAATTGCTTTCGCTCATCCTTCAACTCCTGTCTCTATTTCAGGTTTAAATGGTGTAACAAGCGCTGGAGATAAATTCATTATTACTAAAGATGAAAAAGATTCAAAGACATTAGTAGAAAAAAAAGTTCAAAATAATAAAAATCTTCTTAATGTTTTTTTAACCGAAGAAGATAAAGATAAAAAAATATTAAAAATAGTTTTAAAAACTGAAATTGATGGATCTTTACAAGCTATTAGAAATGTTCTTGAAAAAATTGATGTTGAAGGAGCAAAATTAGTAATAATAAGATCTGCTGTTGGCCCAATAACAGAATCTGATGTTTCATTAGCTAAAGCTTCAAAAGCAATTATTTATGGTTTTAATTTGCAACCATCAAATCAAGTAAGTGATTTTAGTAAATCTGAAGATGTCTTTATTAAAACACATAACGTTATCTTCCATTTAAAAGAAGAAATTGAAGAAATGCTTCAAGGAAGATTAGATCCAATATATGAAGAAGTTGTAACTGGAAAAGCCGAAGTTAGACAACTATGACATCACTCTGCTATTGGTACAATTGCAGGATGTAGAGTTATTGATGGAACAATAGCAAGATCAAGTTTTGCTAGAGTATATAGAAATGGCGAAATTATTTTAGAAAAAGCAAAATTAACTTCTTTAAAAACCGGAAAAGAATCAATAAATGAAATTTCAAATGGTAAAGATTGTGGTTTAACAATTGATAATTTTAATGATATAATTGAAGGTGATATTATCGAAATTTACAAGTTAGTAAGAAAAAATAATATAGGTAAAAAATAATATGCAATCATCTAAATCTATTAGAATTGAAAGATATGAATCAAACATATTAGAAAATCTTCGTAAATTCTTAAATAAGGAAGTTTATAATAAAATTTTAAAAAAAGCTTCTTTTACTTATTGTAGATTGTCTAGAGATTTTTCTGTAATAAAGATTTATGTTGATTCTATTAACCGTGAAGAATTAGATAAGATTGTTTTGAACTTAAATAAATTTAAAGGAGTTTTTAGAACAGAGATAGCAAAAAACTTTGATTTTAGAAAGACTCCAACAATTGAATTTTTAAGAGATACATCAATTGATAGAGCAGAAGAAATAGAAGATATTTTAAGTGATTTAAAAGGTAATTAAAATGAGTATAAAAAAAGAAAATAAAGATTTAAATTCAAAAGAATTAAAAAAAGATTCAAAACCTATTGAATTAGTTATTGATAATAACAAAAAACCTAATGAAGTAAAAAAAGATGTTAATTCTATTTTAAAAGATATCAAATCAAAAAAAGAAAATACAATTGAAAATGAAAAATCTGATTTTAATTCTTCAAAAGGTTCAAATGATCTTTTCTTTGAAAAATTTAATAAATCAAAAAAGGATTTTAAAAGAGATAATAAAGAAAAACAACTATTAGCTAAAAAGCAAATTATTTCGCAGGCAAGAATAAGTGACTTATCAAAAAGATTAGAAGATAATACATTTGCGTTAAAAATATATTTATTTTTATTGGTTACGCTTTTTATCACCGTTAGTTTTTCAATAGCTATATTTACAGTTTTATTACCATACTCAGGTCCTGGAGTATATGATTTATCAAATGTAACTGATATTTGACAAAGAGTGAATTATGTTCAATACCCAAATTTTGCTATAACTTCTGTAGTTTTATCAGCTATGACATTTATTCTACTTCCTTCTCCCTATTTATACTTATTAGCAACATGATTTGTAGGCATAAACCGAGTTACTAGAAGTAAGGTATTCATTATTATTAATATATCCCTTTCGTTATTAGCAATTTTAATGTTTATTATAATATTTATATTAAGTACAATAATATTTGTTAATGTTTCTGCTCCGATAATTCAATTCCCTGCAGACCCATTACCAACTCCATAGTAAAATAGAGAATCCAAAAGTAAAAAAGCAAGCATTTTAATGCTTGCTTTTTACTTTATAAAAAAAAATTTATTGTTATTTATTTTCCCACAATTTATGTGGGGAAACTAAAAAACCCTTATATTTTATAAAATTTTAATAGTTTTTCAATGCTTAAATTGTGGGAAAAATCTATAATAGACAACTTTAGCTATATTTTTTTTAAAAAAAAACAATATTTTTAATTATATAGTTTTAAGATATTATTGTTGTTTGATTTGAGTTGTAAAAAACCTTAGATTTTAAATAAATTCAATTATTTTGAACCTTTAACCTTATTGTGATTAACAATATTAATTAAAGTAATTTTTATATAAAAAATTATAATTATTATTTTATTTTTTGTTATAGATAGGGGGATTTATGTCAACAATTACTAAACATAGTTATTTCTATAAAGTTCAACCTGAATTTTCCTTGAATTTATTTAATATAAATACACTTTACAAGCCAATTATAGGTAATGATGCATATTTGCTCTTGTTAGAGATGCTGAATGAGTCTAAATATAAGGTATTTAATTCAGATGGAAAAAGATCATTATTTGATTTATGGAAAAAAATGAACTTTTCTTTTGAATCTTTTGAAAAAAATAGAAAGATTCTAGAATCTATTGGGTTATTAAGCACCTATATTGTTGCTAATGATGAAAAAGAGACAAAATATTACTTTTGTTTCAATCATCCATTAGAATACAGGGATTTTATTTCAAATAATAAGCTTAAAAAATTATTAAGTTTAAAATTACCTTCGCACAAATTTAATGAGCTCGAATTTATCTTTAATTCAACTCAATTACCAATTAATGCAAAAAATATTTCAGCAAATATAGATGATATTTTTACTTCAATAGTTGCTAATGAATATGATTTTAACTTTGAACAATTATATTCAAGCTTGGCTTCATTAACATCAAAAGTTATTATTTTTTCTGATGAAGTAAAAAACATCATAAATTCTTTTTATAAAAACTTTTCATTATCTATAAATGAGATAGAATTATGTTGTTTAGATTCAATTGTAAATTTTGAAAATAATTATAAAGTTGATGAAGTTATATTAGAAGAAAAAATTACTACTTTTTTTAATAATAAAACAAATTTAAATCATAATGAAATTATCAAATTAAATAGAAATATGGAAATGTTTACTAAAGAAATTGATACTTTAGAATTACAAAAAATATTTTTAGATTACAAAAATATTTCACCTGAACAATATTTAACAAGCATAAATAGACAACAGTTAGATTATGACGAAATTTCTTTTTTAAAAACGATGAAAAGAGATTATCATTTACCTAATCCAAGTATTAATATTTTAATAGATTTTTCATTAAGAAAAACTAATGGAAAACTAAATATAAAGTATATTAAAAAGGTTGCTAAATCTATTTCAGTATCTAATTTAGATAGCGTTGAAGAGATATATAAATATTTATATAATGCAAACAATAAAATAAATACATATAGCAAAAACAAAACTAATAAAGTTGAAGATAAATTAGCTGATTTAGTTTATGTTGATTATGTTTTTTAAGGAGTAAATATGAGTTCATCTAATAATTTAATATTAAATAAATTTGATAATAAAAATGAAGAAGTTAATATACAAAAAAATGAATCAATAACTTTGGAAATAGAAAGAATAAAAAATAATGTTCTTTTTAAAGATCTTAATTTAGAAACAAAGGAAATTAGAGAAAACTTTACTTTTTTAAATGAAATAATTAATGAAACAAATTTATGTAATTCAAAAGAAGCAACAAGTTGTTTTTCAGATTTAAAAAATCATTTGCATGTAATAAGAGATCACAATAATAAATTGTATTTTTTTATTGACATATGTGATAAATTTAAAGATATTTCTCCAAGATCGAACAGTAGAAATTTTTTATACAATTATTATAAAAATACTGAAATATCAAAAGTTTGTTTTGAGAAAAAATATTTTAAAAATATTGATAAATCATATGAAGATATAATTAATAAATATTTTAAAATGACCAAGGAAGGATCATTATGTGGAATGTATATTTATGGAGATTTGGGTGTTGGTAAAACTCACTTACTATTTGCAATTGCAAATAGCTTGGCAATTAAAAAAAATAAAACTATTGCCTTTGTCTTCTTGCCTGAATATATTAATATTGTTAAAAAAGGATTTAATTCTAATTCATGACAAAAAGAATATGCAGATGATCTGATGGATATCTTTAAAGAATCAGATGTTTTATTTATTGATGATATTGGAACTGAATTTTCATCAGAATGATTTTATATAGAATATTTATTTAATATTTTAAACTATAGAATGAATAAAAATAAATTAACTTTTTTTAGTTCAAATTTATCACTTAATGAACTAGAAACTAGCTTTTATTCTAAATTCAAAGAAGCAAATTCAAAGAAATCAGTTTTAAGATTAATGGATAGAATTAGAGCTGCTGTTAATAATGAAAACTTATTAATTAGAGGTATTAATCGTAGGTATGATAAAAAAAATAACAATTAAGATTATTAAATTCTTAATTGTTATTTTTTAACGCATTTTTCTTGCTAATTTTTTCAGTTTTTTTGCAGCTGCTTTTTCTTTTTCTTTTTTTCTAAGACCTTTTCTTAAATGAAATTCATGTCTTTTTGAATTTTTTCTTGTTTCAGAAGTTATTCTTTTGAAATTTCTTAAAGCTTGCTCAACATCTCCGTTTCTTACTTCGATTTTTGGCATAAACAAAATCACCTTACTTTCTTAACTAAAATATATTATATAATAAAAACACAAATAATATAAAAAGGATTTAACATGAGTTATTACAAACAACCAATTTATAAAATAACTGATCATGTTAAGCAAAGATTTCAAGAAAGAAATCAAGAAAAATTAGCCTTATCAGAAGTCGAAGTGATTCTTTTAAAAATGCTTGAAAATACATATGAAGGCGAAAAAATGGAAAATGGTGATAGAAAATTATTTTCATTTGATTGTTCATCAACATATTTTATTGTTACAAAAGACAACATTGTTAAAACATTTATTAAAAGTAAATAAAAAAAGATTATTTTAATATATAATATATTTAATTTTTTAGATGAGATCGTATGGAATTGAAAAAAATTAAGAAGCAAAATGATCAACCTGCTTGCCAACCAGTTGAGAAAAAACTAACATTAGAAGAACAGTTTCTTAAAATAAAAGATGAAAAAGCTAAAAATAAAAATTTACATCTAAAGTTCGCTTTAGAAAAAGTTAATTATAATTTTACAAAAAAATTAATCTTAAGTATGATGGGTGGTGTTTTTGCAGGTATTGGATATATTGGATTCAATACATTAAATGGCGGATCATATGACGAATTTGGAAATTTCATAAAAGATTTTGGTGATGTTGGATTATTTTTTGGTGCTTTATTGTTCCCTATTGGTATAATGATGTGTATTTTTTTAGGTGGTAACTTATTTACCTCAAATGTTTTAGTAATAATGGGTGTTTATGCAAAGAAAGTTAAATTTAAACTTTTTGTACATGATCTATTAGTAACTCTAATGGGGAATGTAATTGGCGGAATATTAATATCCTTATTATCTTTTGGATCAAGTATATATTGGACCTTTGATCAATCAAGTGGATTTGAAATAAACAATATTGGAACAGGTGTTATGTACTTAGCAGATAAGAAAGTATCAACTGAATGATGATCTAACATTTTATCAGGAATACTTTGTAATATGATTGTTGCTGGATCAATTTACACTTATGTTAAAGTTAATAATAGAGCAATAGGATCAATGCTAGTATACTTATTCATTGTTGTTTTTGCAATTTGTGGTTTCCAACACGTTGTAGCAAATACATTTGTATTTACTGAAGCTTCACTACTTAACATAATAGCTCCTCTTGAACTTCAAGCAATTTTTGGTAGGACCGAAATGGGTGAGTCATTCTATGTTAATATGATACCTACAATAATTGGAAATGTATTAGGAGGTATATTAATATCTTCAATATATATGTATTTAGAGGGCGAAAAAATTAGAAAAAGTTCTAAAACTGAGTTCAATATTATTGTTCCAGAAGAAGATGAATTTCCAGAAGAAGAAAAACGAGAATAAAAAATAAAAAAATGTAACAAAGTTACATTTTTTTATTAGTTCAACTAAATTATTTAACAATATTTTTTTTGTTTTTAGAACTTATTCGTAAGTTCTTTAAATTTCTTATTGTTCATATTGCAATAGGCGCAATTGCAACAGGTATTAAGTAAAGCGCTCAACTACAGAATATATTTCCTACTATTGTTAAAGCAATAAATAAAACTGATAAAGAGATTGCTAGTCCTAAACTTTTTTTGTTTTTCATAATAATTATCCTTTTAATTCTTTTAAAATATTTTTACTTTTTTCACTTAGCACTTCTCTAATAGATTCATGACTATGGTTTTCAGATTCCATTTCTCTTCTGAAAAAGAAAATAGATAAGAGTTGTAAATAGTCAATAAAAGCATTTTGATCATTTTTGAATATATTTGAAAGCTCTTTTTCATTTTGGGTTCTTAGCTTACCTAAAAGTGGGCCAAAATGTGCTTGTTGATATTTTCTTATTTCATCTACTCTAGCATTTTCTACTAATGTATCAAGTGCTTTTTGTATTTTATCATAATGTTCTTTGTCTAATTTGCTAATATAGTCATTGTCTATTAATGTATTTTCTAAAAAGTTAATTCTATCATCATTTGTAGAAAGGACCTCTAGAAATAAATTTCTACATAATACTATATTATTGTCAAATTTATTCTTACTCATATTTTCTCCAACCTATGTATTTAAATTTATACATAGGAAAATTATTATACATTAAAAACTATTAATTATTTTTTAAAATAACTACTTTTCATATTATTATTAATATTAGGTAATAATGATGATAGATAGAAGTATTATAGATAATTTAAAATTGTTTGTTAAATCAATAGATAATGAAAAAAAATTATCAGAAGAAAAAAACATTTTTAACAAAAAGCATATTGCTCCTATTTATGGGCAAATCAAAGACAAATCGCTAGAAGAAAAAAAAGATTTTGGTAAAAAAATAAATGATTTAAAAGTGGAAGTTGATAATATATTTGATAATCAATTAAAAATAATAAAAGAAAAATACATAAATTCATTAAGATCTGAATTTGACCCATTATTAGATGTAAATGATTTATTGCTTGGAGGAATTAATCCAATTGATGCTTCAATTAATTTAATTAATAATTTTTTTAAGGTATTAAATTTTGAAGTAGTTTCAGGAACTGAAATCTCTTTAACTAAATATAATTTTGATAATTTAAATATGGATGAAAATCACGCAGCAAGAGATGAGCATGATACATTTTTTATAGATAAAAATATTGTTTTAAGAACTCATTGTACTTCTGTAAGTGCAGAAATAATTGAAAATAATAAAAATGATGAAATAAAAGTTATTTCATATGGTAATGTTTACCGAAAAGACGAGGATGATGCAACTCATTCTCATCAATTTAATCAATTAGATATTATTTGAATTAGAAGAGATTTAAATGTTAGTAATTTAAAATGATTAATAAATAATTTCTTAAAATACTTTTTTAATAATTACAATATTAAAACAAAATATAGATTATCTTACTTTCCTTTTACAGAGCCATCTTTTGAAGTAGATATGTCGTGTTTCAAATGTGATGGAAAAGGCTGCAATATTTGTAAAGAAACAGGTTGAATTGAAGTTTTAGGGTCTGGAATTTTTAATCCAAAAGTAATATACAAAGCTAACTTAAGTGAAGATATGATTGGATTAGCAGCAGGAATTGGAATTGATCGTTTAACAATGCTAAAATATGGAATCAATGATATTAGATATTTATACAGTAATGATTTTAGAATACTTTCTAAATTTAAAGGAGAAAAATAATGTATCTATCTAGAAAATTAATAACTAGTTTTTTTCCTGAATTTAATTTGCTTGATGATAAAAAGTTAATTGATATTTTTAATTCATTAGGAATTGAATTAGAAACTATTTTTAATTTTGAAAAAACTAATAATTTAGTTGTTGGTGAGATTTTAGAAACTTCAAAAAATCCTAGTGCAGATAAACTTAATGTATGTAAGGTAAAAATATCAAGTTCAAAAATAAATACGATTGTTTGTGGTGCAAAAAATGTTAGTCCTAATCAAAAAGTTATTGTTGCTTTAAAAGGAGCTAAATTAATCGATGGTAGAGTAATTGAATATAAGGATTTAAGAGGTGTTTTATCTGAAGGAATGATTTGTGCATATAATGAACTAACAAATAGAAATGAATGATGCAATAAACATGAAATAGATGATATTGTTAGTATTCCTTCTAGTGCTAAAGTTGGAGACAAAAATCCGCTTAGTTTTGTAAATATGGATGATGTTATTTATGAACTTTCAATTCCAAGTAATAGAAATGATCTAAATTCTATATTTGGAATAATTTTAGAAATTCAATCATTTTTAAATTTAAAAAAAGAATTAGGATTTAGAAATTTAAATAAAAAATTAAATAACAAAATTAAATTAAAAAATAATATTTCAAATAATCATTATTTAATCTCAGTAAAAAACGAAAAATATACAAAATCAAATTGAATTGTTAAAACTTTTTTAATGAACTCTGGGATTATTCCAAGTGATTCGATTGAGGACTTAGCAAAACTTAATCAAATACTATCTGGGATTCCTGTTATTGCTTTTACAAATGTTAAAGGGAATAAATTAGAAATATCTAAATTAGAGAAACCAACAAAAGTAGAATTAAATACTTATGGAATAGTTGAACTAAAAAAAGGAGACATTATCTTAAAAAATAATAATGAAATAGTTGCTTTAATGAATATTGATGTTTGTAAAAAATATGCAGTTAATCAACAATCTAAAAATGTTTATTTTATAGCTTGTTCTACAAATTCAATTGATATTAAAAATACTTCAAATAGATTAAAAATAATGAACGATAAAATTAAGTTTAGTTTAAAAAATATTTCTAGTTGATGATACAAAAAATCATTGGATATTTTTATCGAAAACTTAAAACCTAACTTTAATAATATAGAAGTTGATTTAAAATACAAAGAAAATCAACAAAATAAAATAAAAATTAATTTAAAAAAGGTAAATAAACTTTTAGGAGTTAATATAACTGACGCAAACATTAAAAAAGTTATTAATTCTTTTGGATATAAATTAAATAAAGATTATATTTGTGCTCCTGAATATAGAATTGATATCGAAAATGATCACGACATAATAGAGGATATTTTAAAAGTGATTGGCATTAAAAATATTCCTGAAGTCAGTATTAAAGACTCAATTCTTTACAATATTGAAATAAAAGACAGCGAAAACATCACAAAAGTTAACAACATATTATTAAATAGAGGTTTTTATTTATTAAAAACCTATAATTTAACTTCAAAAAAAACTAATGATAACTATAATTATTTTAATTACAACAAAGCTATTCAAATAAAAAATCCCATTTCGTCAGATAGAGAATTTATGAGGCTATCATTAATTGATGGCGTTCTTGATTGTTATTCACATAATAGTTCTTTGAAGAATGATTTAGTGCCTGTATTTGAAATACAAGATATATATTATGGAAAAAATAAAAGAAAACATTTAGTTGCAGCTATACCAGAAGATATAATTATTAATAATTTTAATGGCTCAATTGTTAAATCTGACATATTCTTTTTAAAGTCAATCGCTCAAAGTATTGCACTAATTGGTAAAGAAGAATTAATTTTTGAAAAAGAAATTTCAAATTCATGAGGATGCAA
Organism: Mycoplasmoidaceae bacterium; assembly: GCA_051656145.1. Taxonomy (GTDB): domain Bacteria; phylum Bacillota_I; class Bacilli_A; order Mycoplasmatales; family Mycoplasmoidaceae; genus CAMREV01. The sequence continues at coordinate 36,902 of JBOGBI010000009.1, read as the reverse complement.
AAAAGATTCATTAAAAGTTAATTTTAATAAAAAAAACATTGGTTATATTACAAGAATTAATCCTGAAGTTCTAAAGTCATATAAGATCAAATCAGAAAAAATTTATCTAATGGAATTAGATGTAACTAATTTAATAAATTTTAAAAATAGCTTATCATTTGTTTTTGATGATGAAAAAAAACATAAAATTATTAGAGACCTTTCAGTTATTGTTGATAAGAACTATGATTTAAACAATATTTATAAAATAGCTAAATCATGTAATTTAATTGAATCACTTAAATTTATAAGTGCTTTTGAAAAAGACAACGAAATATCATATACATTTAGATTTAACCTAGTTTCTACAGATAGTGATGTAAAAATTAACTTTCAAAAAGTTATTGATTTTTTTATAAAAAATAATTTAAAAATAATTTCTAGCTAAAAATGCTTGATTTCTTTTTTTTTGGTGTATAATATAAATGTGCATATGATTACAAAATTTTTAAGAAATTTATAAATCATAGAAGTGAATTTTGATTTTAAAGTATCTAAGCCCAGGAAAAGCAAATATAGGGTAGCGAAAACAAAAAGTATGATGATTTGATTTGACCAATGACGATCAGAAATATGAGTATGTTTTACGAAGGCAAAGATATTAGAATGATAATAGTAGTCATATGAAATATAAATATATGAATATTATGTATGAGTATGCACAAAAAAATTTAAAATACTTTTAGGGTTTAATTAGTTGTTAAATTATGCATATTTGCAATTAATCCTTCTGAAGGAAAAATTAAATGTATTTGGTATTATTCACACAGAATAATGCTTCTGAAAAAAAAACAATCTTGTGAGGCAAGATTGTTTTTTTTATTATTTTGCTATCATATTTGTTTTTATTTGCTAAAATAATATTAATCAAATGGAGAGAGTATGGAAAATTATTCAAAATATATTGACTCAACTGTTTTAACTGCAGATGCAACAAAAGAACAAATTTATAAATTATGTAAGGAAGCTATTTCTGAAAACTTTTTTTCAGTTTGCATAAATCCTTTCTATGTAAGGTTATCAAAAGAAATCTTAAAAGACTCAGATGTAAAAGTTTGCACGGTTGTTGGATTCCCCCTTGGACAAAATACAATTAGTTCAAAAGTTTTTGAAACACTTGATGCAATAAAAAATGGTGCTGATGAAATTGATATGGTGGTAAATATTTCTAGATTGAAAGAAAATGACTTTAAATATTGCGTTACTGAAATAAATGAAGTAAAAAAAGCAGCACAAGGAAGAATTGTTAAAGTTATTGTTGAAACAGCTTTATTATCAGAAGAGGATAAAATTAATGCATGTCACATGGTTTTAAATTCAAAGGCAGACTTTATAAAAACCTCAACAGGTTTTTCAACTTCAGGAGCAAAATTAGAAGATATTAAATTATTTAATAAAATAATTAATAAAAGAAAATTTATTAAAGCAGCTGGCGGAATAAAAAATCATAATGATTTAATAGATTTTATTGATGCTGGAGCCGATAGGATCGGAACTTCAAAAGGTAAAGAATTAATGAAAAAATACTAAGATTATTTCTTAGTATTTTTTTTATTCTTTTCAAGCAATTCATTGATATCAACTTTTTTAGTATCGTATTTTTTAAACTTTAATTTATTTAGATAAAATAAATCATTATTTTTATCAGCATTAAACTTAATTTCATTTGAAATTAGTATTTGAGATTTAACATCAGAATCATATTTTTGATTAGCATATTTATAATCTCCAACTATTGGATTCTTATAGTAAGATAAATGCGCTCTAATTTGATGTTTTTTTCCAGAAATTAATTCCACCTCAACAAGCGAATAAGTTCATTCTTCTTTAATTACAAAGACATTTGTTTCAATTATGCTTGTTTCATAAGTGTTAGGAGAAGAGCAAACTTTCATTTTATTTTTAGTAATCGGATGTTTGTAAATATAATCTACTCAATAATTTTCTTTATTTCTTAATCTACCATGTACTAAAGCAAGATATTTTTTAGATATTTTTTTATCTGCAATAAGTTTATTTAAATTCCTAACTATTTTCTTGTTTTTTCCTGCTATAACCAAACCCTCGGTATTTACATCGATTCTATTTATTAGTGCTGGTTCTTGCTCAACACTATAACCATCCCATTCTTTTTTATTAAATAGATATAATTTTAAATAATTATTTAATGTATTTGTTTTTTCATTTATATCTTCTTGACAATAAATACCTTTATTTTTATCAAAGATAATAATGTTTTTATCTTCAAAAAAAATATTTACCTTTATATTACAATCTTTAAAATCATATTTTTTTTCTTTAGGGATTGATATGTAAAAAGATAAAACATCATCCTTACAAAGAAGATGATTGTCCTTAACTTTTTTGTTATTTAACTTAATGTCCCCTCTTTTTATACTTTTTTTTACAAAAGAGATTGTTTTGTTTTGTAAAAAAATAAAACAAAATTCACTAACTGTTTTGCCAATATATTGGTCTTCTATTTTTATTTCTCTCATAATTCCTTATTTTTTATAGATTTTTACTAAAAAACTTATATAAAACCTTATAATAAATATAACCTATATATTATTTTACAAGGGAATACTATGAATACCGAATTTTATGTTAAAAAATTAAAGGCTTTTGAACCAGGATCAAAAGCAATGATTGCTGCATTGGACAATGTTGAAGTCTTGTCTTTTATTTGAAATGAATCAAATAGTAAACCTATTATTTTTTTTGTTTCTAAAAATAAAATCTTTATTTATTCAAACATAAATAAAAACCCAGTTACTGAAATTTACTCTTTAGATAAAATAAGAGAAATGCACATGATTGATGAGACAAGAAGGAGAGGGTCTCTTTTTTTAAAGTTATCTAATGATAAAAAATATGTTATAGAAGATTTAAAGAAAGATCAAATAATTGATTTCATAAACACATATGAAAGTATCAAAGATTCAATTGAAGATAGTAGTGATAATAAGTTTATAAAGAATCTAGAAATCATTGATGATTACAATGATAGTGATTTATTAAAAAATATTCAAAATTTAGAAAAAATTAAAAAAGAAACTTTTAGCAGAGAAAATAAAAAAATTTTAGAAGATAAAAAAATTATTCAACATGAAAATAAACAAGCAATGAACAACCAAATAAAATCAAAAAGAATCGTGGATGATTCAAAAATAAGTAATGATACTACTTTTTCAAGTAAGTATATTTATTCTTTGCTATCAAAAAGAAATACTTTATTACCAGATGGTAAATTATCAAGAATTGATAAGTTAAATAGTAAAATAGATGAAATTGATATTTCTGATACAAAATATGATGGAAAAAAAGTTGATGAAAAATTTATACAAGATATAAAAGTTGTTTTACATAAAATTAATGAAAAAGTTAATTTATTAAAAGAAAATATTGAAAACACTGTCTATGAAAAAACTTCTTCTACTAATCAAAAGATAGATAAAGTAGCAGCAAACTCAGTTGACTCAAAAGAAATTATTAAATTAAAATATTCAATTGAAAATTCAAAAAATGAAATTGAAAAAGAGTTAAAAGACTTTGTTAAAGCAACAAATGAAAAAATGCAAAAGGTTTCTGATAACTTAATTAGTGATAGTGTTCTTAAAAAAATTGACGAAAGAATTAATAATTATAAATCTGACTTAATAAATGAAGTTGAAGAAGTTAAAACTACATTAAAAGATAAACTTAGTTTAGTTTCTAGTATTGCAGATAAACAAATTAAATTTGCAAATGATCTAAAAAAATATTCTAATGAGAATGAAAATTTTAATGATGAAATTTATGTTGTTCAAAAAGCATGATTAGAAAATAATAAAAAATTTGAAGTTCAAAATGATAAATTAATGAAACTAGAAAACTCATGAAGAAATCAAGCTGATGCAATCAATGTTATTATTAAAAAAATTAAAAGCAAATTTGGAGACGAAGGAAATGACAACATTAAAAATAGTAATGTTGATCCAGGTTGATTCTTAGACTCTATTCACAATGAAAGAAATAAATTACTAGCAGTTAGTGATGAAGGTCTTGGAGTTTATTTTGATGTTGATGAATTTAAAAATGATATTGATAAAATAATTACTCAATCTAAAAATGAGTTAAATATAATCTTTGATGAAAAAATTCATGATTTAAAAAAATTTGTTATTAATAATGTTGAAAGCGAATCAAACAAACAAGATGATAAAATAATTGAGAAGGCATTCAATCAAAATGAAAATCGAATTGTTCAATTTAAGGCTAAGTCTTATATTTTAAACGGAATTGAAAGACATGGTGTTAGATCAGGACAAACTTTAAGTTTAAAAATGGATAAAAATGTTCCAGGAATAGATACAATGTATTTCTCAGAGGACAAAAAAGAACCTTTACATATAAACAGATTTGATGGAATTATTTTTGCTAACAGAAAATATTACTTAAATGTACCAAAAGAATTTAGTACAGATAAAAAATATAGTTTAACAATAAACCATATTGAATATACGGATAGTTTTAAACCATTTAGATCATATGTAATTACTATTGACAACACTTTATTTGAATATAAAGTGTTTGACGAAAGAGGTTTCTTGTTATCTGATAAGGATGCTATGTCTTCTAAATATGATTTGAAATGATTAAGCTTCTTTAAGGACTAATATGGTGAAAGTTAGAAAAGCTATTATCCCAGCAGCTGGATTGGGAACAAGATTTCTCCCTGCTACAAAAGCTCTCCCAAAAGAAATGTTGCCTATCTTAGATAAACCAACAATTCAATATATAGTTGAAGAAGCTGCTGCTTCTGGTATTGAAGAAATTTTAATTGTTATTTCAAATACAAAAAATTCTATTATGGATCATTTTGATTATTCTTTTGAAATTGAATACTGATTAAATAAAAAAGGCAAAAAAGATCAAGCAAAAAAATTAAGAAAGATCGCTGATATTGCTAAAATTCAATATATAAGACAAAAAGAACCTCTAGGCTTAGGTGATGCAATCTTATCAGCTAAATCTTTTATTGGAAATGAATACTTTGCAGTTCTTTTAGGTGATGATGTTGTTGTTCAAAATGATAATTTAAATGGCCCAGCTTTGCTTCAATGTATTGAAGCACACAAAAAAACAAACGCACCAGTAATCGGAATTCAAAAAGTAGAAGATTCTCAAACTCCAATGTATGGGATTGTCGATGTAGATAAAAAATATAAAAATGATAAATCTATATTAAGATTAAATGGTTTTGTTGAAAAACCAAAATTAGGAGAGGCCCCTTCTAATTATGCAATTCTTGGAAGATATGTATTAAGTCCACAAATATTTAAAGAACTTGAAAATGTTAAATTAGATGGTTCTGGCGAGATACAACTTACATCAGCTATTAGATCACTTTCTGAATCTCAAGTTTTTTATGGAAAAATATTTGAAGGTAAAAGATATGATATCGGATCTAAAGTAGGCTATGTAGAAGCGATTATCCTTGAATCTTTAAAAAACGATGAAACAAAAGATCAAGTAAAAGAAATAATAAAAAAAATAAAATTGGATTTATAATCCAATTTTATTTTTCCATTACAAATGATTTTATTCTTGACATTGATTCAAGAGCTCAATAAATTCCTTGAGTTCCAAAACCTGAATTTTTAACACCGACAAAAGGAAACTTATCTGGACCTCTTGAAGAAGGAAGGTTTCAATTAATTGATCCACAATCTATCATGTCTGCAATTCTTATAAAATCTTTTTCACTATTAGTAAATACACATGCTTGTAATCCGTATAATGATTTATTTAAATCATTTATTACTGTTTGAATATTATCAAATTCAACAATTGGAATTATTGGAGCAAATTGTTCTTCGTCATATATCAACATTTCTCTTCTAACATTTGATAATATAGTAGGATATAAAATGTTATCTAGTACATTTCCGCCAAGTTCTAATTTAGCTCCTTTATCAATAGCGTCTTTAATTAATTTTTCTGCTCATTTAATCGCACTAGAACTAATTAAAGCAGTTATATCACTTTCATCAAGTGCAGAACCAATTTTTAATTTCTTGACTTCTTCAATTAACTTACTAGTAAATTTACTTTTTATTTCTTTATCAATGAAAACAATTTTAATTGCTGTACATCTTTGACCAGAATAAGATAAACTTCCCTTAACAATATTTTTAATTGCTAAATCAATATCAGCATCTTTTAAAACTATTGCTGGATCTTTTCCTCCCATTTCAAGTACAATAGGAATTCCTGATTTTTTTTGAGCAATATTAGTTCCAATGGTAACACCACCAGTAAATGAAATCATTTTTGTTTTTTTATTTTCAATTAGTTCGTCACCAATCTCTGAACCTTTTCCAATAACAATGTTAAATACATTTGCAGGCAAATCAGCTTCATAAAAATATTTAGATAATAATACTCCTGATATACTTCCTTGAGTTGCAGGTTTGAACACTACTGTATTTCCTAAAATCAATGCAGGAATTATTTTAGATATTGATAAATTAACTGGATAGTTAAATGGAGAAATAGCTAATACAACTCCTAGAGGTACTCTTTTTTGATATGATATTTTACCCTTTTTAGTAACAGGGTTATCATATTGTATTTTAGGATTAGTGAAATTTTTATTGTATTCATCTATTGTTTCGACAATATAATCATAAGATCTCTCCACTTCTTTAATTGCATCTGTATAGTTTTTTGATACTTCTTCAACAATTGCTTTTGCTAATTCTTTTTTATTATCAAGCATTATTTTTCCAAATGCCATTATGTAATCAATTCTTTTTTGTTTTGGGATACTTGATCAAGAATTAAATGCTTTTTCTGCATTTTCAAAAATACTATTTATTTGATCCTTTTTAAATGCTGGTAGTATTCCTACTATTTTGTTAGTTTCTGGGGAATGTATTTCAATAGTATTCTCAAATTCAGCCATTTGGTCATTAAAAAAAATTTTATATTTTTTCATCTTATTTCCTTTTGTCATGTGTCTAAATTATATAATATGTGTGTAAATTATATAACAAGTATATTAATTAAATTATATAATTGTAAATCAATAATATAGTTTATAATATCTTTTAGTATTATGTTTTAGGTGAATATGAATCAAGATATCCTTCATGATAAAAAAATAAACGAAAGACTAACCGTTTTAAAGGTTAAAACAAAAAAAATAATTAAAGAAATCTCAAGAAATCATATAAATAATGAGAACATTACAAAACTTTCAATTTTATCAGCATTTATTAAAAAACCGTTCTATATTTATTCAGGGTCAAAAAAACTTGATAAATATATATTTGATTCTATAAAAAACATTTTTTCTGATTCGAAACCGTTTGAAATTCTTGTTGATAGTTCTACGACTATTGATGATATTTTAGGTCCTGTTGATGAAAACGCAATTAGAGAAGGAAAGTATATTAGAAAAATAATCGGATTTTTAACTTCTTCCGATGTTTGTTTAATCTCAAATGGTTTAAATGGTGATAGATTTGTTAAGAGTGTTTTATTAGATTTTTTTCTTCAAAATACATATATGAACAATGGAACATTGGTTCATTTGGATGTTCCATTAAAGGTAATGACTGGTGATTTTAATAGACCAACAGATGAAGTTTCAAAGCATATTTGAAATTCAATTTTTATTAAATACTTCATTAATACAACATCTGATGCAAGAGATGCACAAAAAGGTATTAGTGCTGAAGAAAACATGAACTATCATATTAATTTAAGAGATGAAGAAAAGTTTAAACTAGAAGACATTGATTTTGTAAATGCATTATCTAGCTATGTAGTTTTAGATGAACCATCTAAAATTTTTATTAAAAAAATTAAGGAAAAAGTTACTGATTTTAATGAGAATAGAAAACAATCAAAACAACATGGAGTTGATCAAATTTTAAATAGCAATGATATTTGAAAATCTATTGATAAAATTTTAAAAATATCAGCAATATTAAATGGTAGATTAGAAGTAGATATAACTGATTGCTTTATTGTTGAACATATATTATGAAACCAACCAATTCATTCAAATGTTATAGCTAAATTTATTAATGATTTAACATCAAATTTTGAATATGGTTTTTATTCACAATATGATGTAACAAAAGAGAAATATTTAGGTTTTTCAAGCTATATTAAATCAGAGATAGTTAAAGACTTAGACTTTAAAAAAGTAGTTGAAGAAAAGGTTTTTATTAATGATAATGGTAAATATTATTTATTTTCATCTGAAGAAGATATTAGTAGTTTTTTTATAGACATTAAAGATATTAAAATGATAAAAAATACAAGTTCTGTTGTTGGGTCGATTGACTTATCAATTAAGATTTACACTAAAGAACAATTTGTTACAAATAGTGAAGCAACAGAAAGAATATTTATTAATTTTGATGGTAAAAATTATTATATTTATAATAAAAATAATACAAATAATGAAAAGATAAAAATTATTCCAGACCTAATAGAAATTAAAAGCAATAAAATTGAAAAAATTGAAATTGATCAAGAATTAATGCCAGATATTAAAAATTGAATGAAATCATTAATTTTTGATTTACATTATGATATTAGAGAGCTAAGTAAATTATTAGAACAAGATTTTTCACAATTAACGAAAGTTAATGTATTTATTTGTGATAGAAACATGGACTTCTATAAAAAATCAATTAAAGACACTTTAAATAAATTAAATAGAATAAGAGAAAGTGTTCAAATGGTTTCTACAAATATCAAATTAGCATCAAAAGGTATGTATAATGGCACTATTGATAACTTTGTTCCAAGTTTAGGTTTTTAAGGAGAAAATATGCCGTTTATAAAAGAATTAAATAAAGATTTTTTTATTAGAGATAATGAAATAATTCTTTCTCAAGAATATGTTGAAAAAAATAGATGAAAATTTAAAAAAATAACAGGAAGTAGATTCTCATCAATTCTTGGTAGTAGCGATTGAACTAGTGAAGTAAAATCATGAGCAATTATGGTTGGAATCTTTAAAGATAAAATGGACGAAACATTATCATTTGTTGGAAATACAATCGAACCTAAAGTTAAAAACTTTGCTGAAGAAGTTTTAAATAAAAAATATTTAAGTTATAGCCCTGCTAAAATTCAATGAGATATATTTAAAGATAATATGATTTTTGGGGGTATTCCCGATGGAGAACCAATAAACGAAAATAATGAATTAGATTATCCAAATTCAAGAATGCTAGAAATAAAAACTACATCAATTGATTCGTTAGTTTATAAAAAAATTGATAACACATTAATGATGCAAAAAGATCATAATAATTTTCCTTTAGTAAAGGAAAAAAATGGCGGACTTAAAAAATGATTTAACAATTATAATGAAATTACAATTTTAGAAGATTATTGTATGCAATTATCTTTATATCTTTATTTAAGAAATATTGAAAAAGGTTTATTTGTTATTGCTTTTTTAGAAACAAAAGATTATGCTAAACCAGATTTGTTTGTAGCATCAAAAGACAATATTAAATTTGTTGAATTAGATTTAAATAGATCTTCATTTGAAGAAAAAATAATTTATGCAAAAAATTGATATGAAAATTATATAAAAGGGTGCAAAAGCCCTAAGATAACATCGAAAGATATTAATTGATTAAAAGAAGAAGGCATAATATAAATTATTTTTTTCATTAAAAAATAATAATAGATTTATATATAATATATTTAAAGGAAAAAATATGAACATAGCAACAATTTTTATAGAAAAAATTACTTTTGGAAATTCAGTTACACAAGCAAGTCAAATTGCTATTATTTTTAATGAAAATGATGAAATGAAATGTCTTCATTATTTTATCGAAAACTCAGCAAAAAAATCAATGAACTCAACACCGCTTAAAACAGCGCTAATAGATATCTATTCTTTTCTTGATAAAAAAAGTGTTGTTTTATATAACTTTAACAATGTTGATTATGAGTTCTTAAAAAGTTCATACAATAAACTTAATCTTGAATTTAATAATCCAATTATTGATGTTTCAAAAAAAGCGAAAGAAATAGGAATTAAAAAAATCAATTTAAGAAACTTATGCACAATATTTAAAGTAAGTTCAAAAAATAGTAAAAAAATTCCTTCTGCATTATTTAAAGCTAGACAATTATATTTAGTTGCTAATCATTTGTATAAGTTAAATGGATAAATATTTAATTATTGGTTTGGGTAATCCCGGACCAAAATATGAAGACACAAAGCATAATGCAGGTTTTATTGCTTTAGATTTTTTTGCCAACCAAAATAAATTTAATTTTGATGCAACTATATTTGAAGGTAATTTTTACAAATTAAAACATGAAGAAAAAGAAGTTTTCTTTTTAAAACCACAAACATTTATGAATCTTTCGGGTGAATGTGTTTCAAAGTTTATGAATTTCTATAAAATTGATATCAAAAACATTTTAGTAGTTTATGATGATTTAGACCTACCAATTGGAAAAATAAAACTTAAAAAAAATGGTTCATCAGGTGGACAAAATGGTATTAAAGATATCATTAATAAATTAGGCACTGAAGAAATTAAAAGAATTAAAATAGGAATTGGTAGACCAAAAAATAAAAATGATTCTATTACTAATTATGTTTTATCTAAAGTTTCTGCACATGACCAACCAATGTTTTTAAAATCAATTGAAAAAGCTTCAAAAATAATTGATATTTTTTATAAAAAGGATTTTGATAAAATTCTAATGGAATTTAATAATGACTAAAGGTATTATTAATTCTTTTTTATTTAAAATATCATCTAAAAAATATATAGCAGCAGTTTCAGGCGGCCCAGATTCAATGGCAATGCTAAATATGTTTAAAAATAAAATACAAGTAGTTGCATTTGTTAATTATAAAAAAAGAGTTGAAGCTGATTATGAACAAAAATTTGTTGAAGAATTTTGTAAAAAAAATAACATTAATTTTTTTTCATACATTGTAGATTGAAAAAACGAAAAAGATAAAATAAATAATTTCCAAGCTCATGCAAGAAAAATAAGATATGAATTCTTTTGTGAAGTTTCTATAAAAACAAAAAATAATAACTTACTTGTGGCTCATAATTTTAATGATTTTTTAGAAACTGGTTATGCACAAATAGAAAAAAAATCAAAATCTTTATACTATGGAATTATGCAAAAAAGCACTTATAAGAATCTAAAAATATTTAGACCTCTTTTATATGTAGAAAAAAAATATTTAGAGCAATATTGCATTAAAAATAAAGTTAAATATAGTATTGATTACACAAATGCTAATGATGACTATGAAAGAAACAGAAATAGAAAAATTATTCTAAATATGGATGAAAAAGATTATCAATTTCTAGTAAAAAAAATATACAAATATAATAAAAAAAACAAAATTAAATTTAAAAAAGTTAACAAATATTTTTACAATTGAGAAAAATCTAATTATGATATTGATTTTATTAAAAAAATTCCCAATGATTTATGATTTAATATAATTTATTTACTACTTGTTAATAATAATTTGGGTAAAGTTTCTAGTAATAAAATTAATGGTATAATTGATTTTATATTAAAGAATAGTTTAAAAGAATATCGAGTTACTTCTGATGTTAATATTAGCATTAAAAATAACAAATTATCTTTTTAAGGAATAAAATGAGAATTTTAATTTTAGGGGCAACAGGTTCTATAGGTTTGCAAACTATAGAAGTTATTAAAAATTTTCAAGAGTTAGAACTTGTAGGTTTTTCATTTTTTAAAAATATTGAAAAAGCTAAACAAATTTTATCATTATTTCCTAATGCAGGCGTATATAGCGAGAATATACAAACTTTAAACAATTGTAATTCATATGATGAACTAATTAAAAAAACAAGGCCTGAAATCATTTTAAATGCTATTACTGGATTTGCTGGATTAGATAAATCTATTCTTTGTCTAAAACATAAAGTAAATTTAGTTTTAGCTAATAAGGAATCAATGGTTACAGCTGGAAAATTCTTAATTCAATTAGCAGATAAAAATAATGTTTTTATAACTCCTGTTGATTCAGAACTTACATCAATTATTTCATTAATTAAATTAAAAAATAAAAATATTAAAAAAATAATAATCACGGCTTCTGGTGGTAAATTTTTTAGTAATGAAAAATTAGATAAATCACATTATGAATTTAATGAGGTTATTAAGCATCCAAAATGACAAATGGGAGAAAAAATTTCAATTGATTCTTCAACAATGATTAATAAATATTTTGAAATTATTGAAGCATCATATTTTTTTCCTTATGAAATAGATGTAATTCAACACAAAGAAGCAATTGTACATTCAATTATTGAATATTTAGATGGTTCATCAGTTATGTACTTATCAGACCATGATATGAAGATAGCAATTCAAAATGCAATTTTTAATTTTGATTCAAAAAAGCAAATAATTAATAAATTAAATTATGATAAATTGAATTTAACATTTAATAAAATTAATGAAGACAAATGATTGCCTATTAAATGAGCAAAAGAATTCTTATATAAAAAAAATTTATCTCAACCAATAATAATAAATGCAGCTAATGATTCTTTATTTAAATTATTTAAAGAAAATAAAATTAATTTTGATCAAATTACTTTAATAATAGAAAAAGCTATTATTAATTTTAATGATTATGAAGTTAATAAAATTGATGATGTCTACTTTCTAAATAATTTAGTTAAAAAGTGAATAGAAGAAGGCAAATATGAATAATGCTCAATTAATATTTACTTTTATATTTGTAGTGCTTATATCTCTGACAGTGCATGAATTAGGGCATTTTATTTTTGCAAAAATTTTTAAAGTCACAGTTTATGAATTTTCAATCGGCATTGGTCCGAAATTATTTTCAATAAACCATAAAGGGACAGTTTATTGTTTAAGATTAATTCCTATTATGGCATATGTTTCAATGTCATCTAATCGTACAAATAAACTTTATAAAGAGCTATTAGATGATATTGAAGAAGAAAATAAATTAGATAGTAATTTATTAAAACTTTCTAATTATGATCATCTTAAAATTATTTTTAAAAATAAATTTTCATTTAAAGAATTTAAAAAATTTAGTGTTTATAAAGAATATCGAAAATACAATAATTTGTACATTCTTTCATCTACTTCAATAAGTATGAATTCTGTTTCTTTTTTTAAAAATATTCTTATTATTTTTGGTGGTGTATTATTTAATTTAATATTATTTGGTACAAGCATATTAATTTTAATTTATGGTCTTAATGAAAAAATAGATATTGCTAATGAAATTCAGTTATTTTTTATTAATCTATGAAATACAATGATTTTTAAAAGAATTGAAGGCTCAATTAATATTGCCAATAATTTTGTAAGCTTTTTTTTCTTTCAATTATTCTTAGTTAACTTAAGTTTATTCTTATTAAATATATTGCCCTTTCCGCCGCTTGATGGTTTCAAGATAGTTTCCTTAATACTTGAGAAAACTTCTAATAAAAATATTCCAGAAAAGTTTGATTTATTTTTTAGTATTATTGGTATTATATTTATAGTTTATCTTTCAATGGCTAGTATTGTAAGTTTTTTTATTTAAAGGAATATATGAAAGACAAATTTTTACACTTTTTCACTAAATCTAATATATTATCTAAAGATGAATTTGATTCAATTAAAGATAATTGTGTTTTTTCTATTTCAAATATAGATGAAATAATTACAATTGAAATTGAAGTTGATTCTTTATTGGAACCAAAACTTTTTTTTAAAATACTTGATAAAAAGAATACTCATTCTAATAATGAATTAAAAATAATTTTAAATGTAAAAAATACTATTTATAGTGCTGATGAAGTTTTTGAATATATAAAGTATTATGTTAATAAATATTTAAATAATAATTCAATTATAAAAAATATTCTTACTAGAAAAAAATGCGAAATTGAAAATTCAAATTTAATTATTTTTTACTTAAATCTAAATGAACGTGAGACATTAAATAATGAAAAAAATTCATTACTTTCATTTTTTAATACTGTTGGAATTCATTTTAATGAAATTATATTTGTGATGGATGAAAAAAATAAGGAAATTGAATTATATAAAACTAAAAAATTTGAAACAAAAAATTATAGTGATAAAAAAAATTTTGTAAAAGAAAATGTTAAAACAAGAAAAATTAATGTTGTTGGAAATGTTAATACAATTGCCTCGCTTGTGCCTGAGCAAATGAATGCAATAGTTTATGGTGAAGTTTTCAAAATTGATTCAATTAAACTTCCAAATAACAAATCTATTTATAAGTTTTTTATAACAGATTATAGCGATTCAATTTTAATCAAATCTTTTATAAATGAAGGAATTGGATTAGATACAAATACATTTAATTCAATTAAGATTGGCACATGATTAAAAGCTAAAATAAATTTACAAATTGATAAATATGAAAAGAATCAACTAACAGGAATTATTAGACAATTAAGCATAGATGATAAACCAATATTATTATCTGAAATAGATCACTCTGAAATTAAAAGAGTTGAATATATTAATCATACTAAAATGACTGCATTTGAGGGTTTAGCAGATGCAAAAGAATTAGCTGATAAATTAATAGATTATAAACACAAATATTTAGCAATTACTGATAAGTTTAATTGTCAAATTTTTCCTTACATTTATAATTACAAAAAATATGATAAAAAAGACATTAATTTAATTTATGGTGTTCAGACTTTTTTTTCTAAACCAAATGTAGAAATTGTTACTAATCCAATTAGCACAAACATTTCCACTGCTGAATATGTTGTTTTTGATATTGAAACAACTAGTTTATATCCTCTAGCTGGGGATATAATTGAATTTGCTGGAATTAAATTTAGAAATGGTGCAATCATTGATAAATTAGAATTTTTTATAAAGACAGATAAACCATTATCAGATTTTACAAAAAAATTAACTGGCATTGATGAAAATATGGTTTCAAAAGGAATAGAAATTAAAGAAGCTTTAATTAAAATAAAAAATTTCTTTGATAATGCTATTTTAATTGCACATAATGGTAAAGATTTTGATATTAAATTTATAAATAAAAAATTGGAGGATAATTCAATTGCAACTATTAAAAATCCTTTAATAGATACAATGCTATTATCAAAAGCACAAAATCCTAAATTTAAAAGCCATTCTTTAGCCAATATATCTAAAAAATTAGGTATTTTTTACAATGAAAATGAAGCACATAGAGCAATGTTTGATACTGAAGTACTATTAAAGGTTTGAAAAAATATGTTTGATTTTTTGGACATGAATGGAATAACTAATTTATTGGACATAAACGAAAATTTAAATTCTTATGATTTAGTAACAAAAAATAGAGATTACTTAATTACGCTATACGCAAAAAATCAAGAAGGATTAAGAAACTTATATGAATTAATTTCTAGAGCAAATACTAAAAAATATAATAAATGCGTATTATTTGAGAGTGATATTTTATGTTTTAAAAAAAACATATTAGTTGCAAACTCTCCTACTGAAGGCGATGTCCTTAAAGAAGCTTTTTATGGAACGGATGATGAGCTAAGAAATGCAATTAATTTTTATGATGTTATTTTTATTTCACCAGTTAATTGTTTTGATCATGAAATTAATAGAGGTAATTTAGAAAAAAAAGATATTGAAAATGCAATTACTAGAATTGTTAAAACTTGTGAATTAATTAATAAAAAAGTTATTGCTTCAAGTGACACTTATTACATAAATGAAGAAGACCAAAAATTATTTGATGTTTATGTTCATACAAAAGGCCTTGGCGGAAGAAGACATAGAATTTATAGTTATCGAGATGATAATTCTATTTTGCCAAAACTTCATTATAGAACAACAGATGAATTACTATCAAACTTTGATTTTTTAGGAAATGAAAAAGCAACTGAAATTGTAGTCTCAAATAGTAATGAACTTATAAATGAATTTGATTTTAATATTATCCCTGTAAAAAATACTTTATCTTCTCCTTCTATTCCTAGTGCAAGAGAAAAACTAGAAGAATTAGTTGAAAAAAATATTATTTTAAAATATGGAGAAAATCCACATGAATCAATAAGGAGAAGAATTAATAGAGAGTTAAAATCCATTATTGATAATGGATACTCTGTTATTTATTGATTTTCACATTTATTAGTTAAAAAATCATTAGATGATGGATATATAGTTGGTTCAAGAGGATCTGTTGGCTCTTCTCTTGTGGCTACCCTTGTTAATATTACAGATGTTAATCCATTACCAGCGCACTATTTATGTAATAAATGTAAATATTTTAAATATGTAGATTCAGTTATTAATAGCGGATTTGATTTAGAAGAAATTAATTGTCCTGTATGTAATGCGATGATGTCAGGCGATGGTCATAATATCCCTTTTGAAACATTTATGGGGTTTGATGGTGATAAGGTTCCTGATATTGATTTAAACTTTTCAGCAGAGTATCAATCAAAAGCTCATGATTTTATTAGAGATACTTTTGGTAAAGAAAATGTTTTAAGAGCTGGAACAATAGGCACTGTTGCTGAAAAGACAGCATTTGGTTATGTAAAGAACTATTTTGAAGAAAAAGGACAAGAAGATGTAAAAGACGCTGAAATAATAAGGATTGCTTCTAAGTGTCAAGGGGTTAAAAGAACAACAGGACAACATCCTGGAGGAATTATTGTTATACCTAATCACGACAATGTTTTTAACTTTACGCCATATAATTTTCCAGCAGACGACCGTTCTCAAGATTGATATACTACTCATTTTTCATTTGAATACCTACATGACAGTTTATTAAAATTTGATATTCTAGGACATGATTCTCCAACTGTAATTAAAATGTTAGAGAGCACAACAGGTATTAGTTCAAATGAAATACCTAGGTTTGATCCTAAAGTTATGAGAATTTTTAGGAGTTCAAAATCTTTAGGAATTGATAATGATGAATATGAAAATGTTCCTGGAACAATTGGGCTACCTGAATTTGGAACAAACTTTGTAAAGGAAATGTTGTTAGTAACTAAGCCTAAAAACTTTTCTGATCTAGTTAGAATTTCTGGTTTATCTCATGGAACTAATGTTTGAAACAACAATGCAAAAGATTTAATTGAAAAAAATAACTTAGATATATCTGAGGTAATTAGTTCTAGAGATGATATTATGGTTTACTTAATGTCAAAAGGAATTGATTCATTGATGTCATTTCAGATAATGGAAAACGTAAGAAAAGGTAAAGGAATTTCTCAAGAACAAGAAGAAGTATTAAGAGAAAATGGTATTCATGATTGATACATTGATTCATGTAACAAGATTAAATATTTATTCCCAAAAGCTCATGCTACTGCATATGTAGATATGGCATGAAAAATTGCTTGATACAAACTATATCACCCATTACATTTTTATTCTTCATTTTTTTCAATCAGATCAACAGTTTTTGATTTAGAAACAATTGTAATGGGAAAACAAAAAATTAAAAGTATTTTACATAATATCAACACGAGGTTATCAAATCATATTACTAAATCAACTGTCAAGAATAAAGAAATTGATTTAATTCCAATATATGAAATTTCATTAGAAATGATTGAAAGGGGTTATTCAATTAGTAATATTGATCTGAATATATCTTTGGAAGATAAATATGTAATTACTCATAATAGTCTAATACCTCCTTTTTCATGTCTTGATGGTTTAGGTGGAGCAGTTGCTAAATCAATTGTAGAAGCAAGAGAAAAAAAATTGTTTACTTCAAAAGATGACTTGATGAAGCGAACAAAAATTTCAAAAACACACTTAAAAAAGTTAGAAGATCTTGGAGTACTAAAAAACTTATTTGATGATGATCAAATGTCACTATTTGAATAAAAAAATAAAGAATTATTCTTTATTTTTTTCAAATATTGTTACAACAATTAAAGGGTTAATTTTCTTATTTTTTCAAATAAAATATTTTGAAATATTTTTTGCAATATCCTCAATTTTTTCATTTGAAATTTCTGAATTAATTGACATCATTTCTTTTTCTATTTCTTCCCTAATAGTGAAAGCTATTTTAGAAATCATTCCAATAGAATCTTTTACATAAAAACATCCTCTAGTAGATATAGAAGGTTGGTTTGTAAGCTTTTTACCTTTTTTATCAACTACTAAAATTATGTTAAATATTCCTTTTGAAGAAATTATTTTTCTTTCCTCTAGAACTAATTCTGAATCTTCAATTGCTGTTCTGCCATCAATAAACATTGGATTGGTATTAATTTTAATTTTTGTATGACTTAATGTTTTATTTTTCAATTTTAAAAAATCGCCATTTTTAATTATAAAAACATTATCTGGATTAAAGTTAATTTTTGAAGCATTTTCTTTCATCGATTTTAGCATTTTAATTTCACCATGTATAGGAACTAAATATTTAGGGTCAATCAATTTTAACATAAGTTGCTGCTCTTGAGCAGTTGCGTGTCCTGATGCATGAATTCTATTTTTTCAATCGTGTTTAATAATTGTTGCTCCAATTTTAGAAAGTTTATTAACTAACATTTCTACAGATAAATAATTACCAGGAATTGGATTACTTGATAATATTATTAAATCACTTTCTTTAATAATAATTTTAGAATGAGTCCCATTACTAATTTGACTTAATGCAGCTCTTTCTTCACCTTGGGAACCTGTTAATAAAATTAATACTTCATTATCAGGAACATCATCCAAATCTTTTGGAGTAATTAAATCTAACTCACCAATATCTAGTAAACCAACTTTTTTAGATATTTTAATATTGTTTTCCATTGATCTACCAATTAAACAAATCTTTTTGTTTAACGACAAAGCAATTTCAACTATTTTTTCGATTCTTCCTAAATTTGATGCAAAAGTAGATAGTAAAATTCTTCCCTTAGCTTCTTTTATGATCTTTTTTAAATTATCAATAATAGAAGTTTCTGATTCACTAAAACTTGGTTGGTCAGAGTTTGTAGACTCTCCTAGGAATACACAAACACCTCTTTTAGATATTTCTGCTATTTTATGAATGTCTGTTCTATCATCTTCTTCACTAAAATCAAATCTAAAATCTCCAGCTGATGCAATTATTCCATCAGGAGTTTCAATTGAAACACCATAACTATCAGGGATTGAGTGACACACTCTAAAAAAATCTATCTTAAAATTTTCTGTTTTAATAACTGTATCATCTTCATATGTAAGAATTTCTGTTTTTGATGCATTTTTAAACTCTGAAAGTTTTTTCTTAATCATTTCATTTGGCAAAATAGATGCATAGATTTTATCAATGTTTCTAACTTCTGTTAAAAGGTATGGTATTCCGCCAATATGATCCTCATGTCCGTGAGTAATTATTAAAGTCATTTTATAATCACCTTTTTTTAAGTATGAAAAATTAGGAACCATTCCGCTCATCCCTAAGTGACCATTTGTAAATTTTATTCCTGTATCAATAATGATTATTTCATTATTATATTGAATACAATACATATTCTTCCCGATCTCTCCAAGTCCACCCATTGCAAATAAGTATGTTGTATCTTTCTGTATATTAGTATCCAATTGTTTATTTAAATTATTGTTTTCCATTTTTTTCCTAAAATATAAAAAAATTAAAATTCATTCTAAGTTTTTTAATAATTATTTGATTAATAAGATTTTTTATTTATTATATTATATATTTAAAAAAATGTTTTTTTCAAAAATTATTTTATATTTTTTCTCAATCATCTTTTTTAAAAAATGGATTAAATTTATTAATCCTATCATAATATAAAATGCCATTTAAGTGATCAATTTCATGTTGTATGCAACAAGCTAAGTAACCTTCAGCATCAATTTTAATTATATTATTCGTTGTAAGATCTATTGCCTCTACTATTAATCTTTTGCTTCTTATTGAGTAACCTTCAATATTTTTTTGAACACTTAAACAACCTTCGCCATCTTCTAAGTAAATTTTTCCAGAATATTCTTTAATAATTTTTGGGTTTGCAATTAAAAATTTATTCTCCTTTTCAGAATCATCAAAATGAATATAAATAATTCTTTTTGGAAGCCCTAATTGTATAGCTGCTATTCCAATGCCTGCTTTAATATTATATTTATCTTCTTTTGATTCATAAGAAGCATCAACATATGCAACCATTTTGTCAATTGTTTCTTTTTCAATATTACTTAATGGAAAAACAACATCTTCAGATTTTGTTTTCAACAAAGGATTATCATCATATATTATTCAATCCATTGTTGGTATTATTTTATCTTTCATAAACTCTCTTTTATTAAATTTTAATAATAATTTAAAAAATGCATAAAAAATAAATGCTATTGCTTTTTTAAAATATAATTAAATTATAATAACAATGTAAATATTTTAATAATAATGTGAATATTTTTAAATATTTAAAGAAATATACAACATTAAATACAAAAAGAGTTCTAAATGAGAAAAAAAGGCTTAATCTTTATTGTTAGTGGACCAAGTGGAGTTGGTAAAAAAACAATATTAGACAAAATAATATTTAAAAAAGAATTAAATTTAAAATATAGTGTTTCTTCAACAACAAGAGAACCAAGAGTTGGTGAAAAACATGGAGTAGATTATTTTTTTCTTTCTAAAGAACAATTTGAAGACAAAATAAAAAATGAAGAATTAATAGAATGAGTAGAGTTTGCAGGAAATTGCTATGGAACTTTAAAATCAGAAGTATATAACTATATTAGTGAAGGCATTAATGTAGTTTTAGAAATAGAAGTAGAAGGCGGTCAAAAAGTATTTCAAAAGATAGATAGAAAAGATTTTGTATCTATTTTTATAGTCCCACCTTCAATTGAAGAGTTAGAAAGAAGATTGATTAATAGAAATACAGAATCAATGGAAAAAATAAAATTAAGATTAGAAAAATCAAAATCTGAACTTGATGTTGCTAAGTTTTATGACTATGTAGTTTTAAATGATGATTCAGATAAAGCAGCAAAAAATATTGAAAAAATAATTAGAGAAGTTAATAATGAAAAATAGATCTATATTCTCTATTACTTTTGAAGAACTTGAAAAAATTTTAATTCAAAACAATAAAAAAAAATATATTGTAAAGCAAATATTTAATTGACTTTATAAACAACTTGTTTCATCATTTGATGAAATGACAAATATTTCAAAAGAAAATATTAATTTTTTAAAAGAAAATTTTTATTTTGATTCTTTAAAAATATTAAAATCTCAAATTGATAAAAGAGATGGAACTAGAAAAATTCTCTTTGAATTAGAAGATGGAAATAAAATCGAAACTGTTCTAATGAAATTTAATTATGGTTATAGTATTTGTGTCACTACTCAAGTTGGTTGCAATATGGGTTGTAATTTTTGTGCTTCAGGAAAATTAAAAAAGAAAAGAAATTTAGAAGTAAACGAGATTATCTTACAAATAATTGAAATGCAAAAAGAATTATTTAAAACATCAAATGAAAGAATCTCTAGAATTGTTGTAATGGGAATTGGTGAACCTTTTGATAATTTTGACAATCTATTAAAATTTCTAGAGATCACTAAAGATCGTAAGGCGCTTGAAATCGGTTCAAGACATATTACAGTTTCAACATGTGGTTTAGTTCCTAAAATAAGAGAATGAGCAGACTTAAAAATGCAGGTTAATTTAGCAATTTCACTTCATGCTCCTAATGATGAAATTAGAAATAAATTAATGCCAATTAATAAAGCATATAATATCACAAAACTAATGGAAGCAATTGATTATTATTTAATTAAAAATAACAGAAGAATAACAATTGAATATATTTTGATAAAAGATGTAAATGATTCACAAGATAATGCTTATGAATTAGCTAAACTACTAAAAAATAAACTTGTTTATGTTAATATAATACCTTATAATAGTATAAGTGATAACTATTACAAAAGAAGTACAAAAGAAAGACTTTTTTATGATATCTTAACTAAACAAAATATTACTTGTACAATTAGACAAGAAAAAGGTGCTCAAATTGATGCTGCTTGTGGACAACTAAGAGCAAGAGAAGAAGGAAAGATTTAAGATGAATAGATTATTAGTTTCTAAAAGTGACATAGGGCAAGTAAGAAAATACAATGAGGATCATTGTTGATGTGGTAAAAATGAAAAAAACAATTACATGCTAATTGTTTGTGATGGTTTAGGGAGTTATAAAGGAAGTAAAATGGCTTCTGAAATTGTTACTAGAAATTTTGTTAATTCCTTCTTAAAAGTAGAATATAAAAAAATTCAAATTAAAAAATGATTTTTAGATGTTATTGAAAAATCTAAAACTGAATTTATTCAAAAAATTGCAGAAAACGAAGACTATGCAAAAATGTCTACTACTATTGTTCTTTCATTAATAATTGATGAAATGGCTTATACATTTTGAATGGGAGATTCTAGAGCTTATATTGTTAAAACAAATGGCTCTGAACTACTTACAAGAGATCATAACTTAAAAAATTATTTAGAAGATTCTGGTGCATCTGAAATAATTTTTAAAAAGTATGAAGAAAATTTAACTTCGATAACAAACTTTATTGATGCAACTATAAAAAAAGAAAAATTTGGATATAAAAAAATTCATATTGAAAGCAATGATATTTTATTACTATCTTCTGATGGTTTATACAATTTTGTAAACATGGATTTACTATACAAATATTTTAAAGAAGAAAAGATTGAAGAAGGATTAGATAACATTATTAATCAAGCTTTAAAGAATGGTAGTGATGATAATATCTCATTTTCTGCTTATGCAAATTTTAAATAATTTGAGTTAGGAAGGTTTTTATGAAAAACGATTTCAAAGAAATGAAATATTTTATAGAATATCAACATAAATGTAATATTAAAAAAACAAACAAAGATTTTTTAAATGAAATAATATCTTTTTTTTACAAAAATATAGAAAATGCTTTTACTCCATATGTTGATATTCATAATCTATCTAAAGATGAATTAATGTCTGCTTTAGATTTATTTTATTACATTGAGAATAAAATTCCAGGTACTAAAGCTAGAACATTACAATCAGTTGATTTAAAATTATTAGAAAAAAATTTCTTTAAAATAATTGCCAACTTTGATATTGACTTTAAAATATATTTCATATTTAAAATAAGTGACAATAGTAATATGGTTTTTCTAACTCCTGATGAAATTAAAAAAATATCAAAGAAAAAAAGAAATTGCTTGGTTGTTAACTTGATTGTTTCAGAATTAGAAAAATATGATATTGAAATATTAAATATTACTGATTGTTATAATTTAAAAAAAATTAGAACTGATAGATTAAAAAAAGTTGATAATTATGACACTTTTAAAGAAAAAGAAGTAATTTATGTTAGAGAAATTTACTACAATAAATTAAAAAGTCAAAAATTAATAACAAAATAATTTGAGTGTATACTTGAAAATCACATTTTAAAGATTTATAATAATAGTAACGTGTGAAAGATATATTATGAATAGAAATAAAATAAATGATAAGGATTACAATTTATTATTTGATGCTTGCCATATTGGTAATATTAAATTAATTAAGGCCGTTTGTGATTTTGACAATATCAATTATCAAAACAATGAAGGTTACACTCTTCTTGCTGTCGCTTGCATGAGAAATGACATCTTGATGATTAAATCTTTATTAAAGTTTATTCCTAATCCTAATATCAAAACAAATGATGGTTTCTCGCCGCTAATGTTTTCAATAAAAAATAATAACTTGGAAGCTGTAAAACTATTAGTGGAATCTGGCGCTAGCCTTAATGATAGAAAAGGAATGGCAAACTCTTTAATGTTTGCTTGCTCATATGGTTTTATTGAAATTGTTGAATATTTAATTGAACAAGGTTCAAAAATAAATATGACAGATAATGAAGGCAATAGCTTATTAATGGTTGCTTCTAAAGAAGGTCAACTTAAAATAGTTAAGACATTGTTAAGTAAACAAATCGATATTAATCAAGTTAATAAAAAAGGTAACAATGCATTGATGTATGCAATTTTATCTAACCACATAGATATTGTTAAAATTCTTATTGAAAATGAAATTGATATAAATGCATGTAACAAAGAAGGAACAACTGCTTTAATGCTTGCTGTTCAATATAAAAGATATAACATAATTAATGAATTGCTTTCAAATTCAGAAATCAAAATTAATAATATTGATTTTGATGGATATACTGCTTTAATGTATAGTTGTTTAATTGAAGATATAAAATCAGTAGCATTTTTAATAAATGATAAAAGAACAAGTATTAATAAAACAAGTCATGACAATGAAACTGCTTTAATAATTGCAGTCAAGAAGAACAATGAAGATATTACAACATTACTTCTTTCTAAAATGGCTAATGTAAAAATTAAAAACATCAAGGGTGAAAATGCATTTAAAATAGCCGCCTTAAATGGTAACTTTAAAATTGCAAAAATAATTTTAGATTACTCCTCATTAGATGATATTAGTTATGACGCTAATCTAATTGAAAGTTATAAAAAACACATTCTAAAATTTGAACAAGACATGCTAGATGAAAATAATTCAAATATTAAAATTAATTTAAATTTAAAAGATCCTCAAATAGTTGAAGAAATAAAATTAAATATAGAGAAGCTTGAGGGCATTAAAAACGAAATTGATACCGATATAAAATATGCTCCTGACGATCCATCAATAGAAGATTTTAAGTATATACCTAATAATGTTGTATTAAAACAAGAGAACAAAGAAGTTAAAATTTTAAAACAAGAATCAAAAAAAGAAATCAACAAAATAGTTGATTTGAAAAATGAATCAGAAGTAATTAAACAGAATGATAAATCTGATTCACGAAAAATAATTAATTGTTTATATTTGTATGATACAACTCTTAATAAAAAAAGAGAATTAAATAATCATAACAATCCAATTAATAATTTGGATTTTGAAGAACAATATAAAATCATGAATAGTATTGATCGCTCTATCGATGATTTACTAACAAATATAAATAATATGGAACAAAAACAATTTGAATTAGATCAAAGCTGATTAGATTTAAATGTCGATGCTCAAAAAGAAATTTTAGATTTAGAAATACCAATAATTGAAAAAATGGAAAAATGAATCGAATTTGTTCAAAAAACAAAATTTGAAAAGGCGCCTGAAAGTAAATTTTCAAATTGTAACGAACTAATAATTATGGAAAATAATAATTTAATAATTGATAAAGAAAAGTATCAGAAAAAAATCTATGAATATTGGGAAAAGATAAATAATAAGTAATGTAATAAAAAGTAAATAAGGAAATAATATGAAAAATAAAGACATAATAACAGAAATATATGAAGAAGAATTAAATATTGATTCAGAAGAAATTGAAATTGAAGAAGAAGTAGAAGAATTAAAATCAAAAAAGAATAATATTCAATGAGTTATAGATAGTGATGTTTTAGAAGAAATAGAAATAGGTGTTGAAAGCAATATATTCACACAAGTTAGCATTAGAATAACTCCAGCTATGTATTTGGCTAAAATTGGTAGAACTAAGCCATTATACGAATTAATTAAAAGAGACCCATCTTTAATTAATAAAG
Organism: Mycoplasmoidaceae bacterium; assembly: GCA_051656145.1. Lineage (GTDB taxonomy): Bacteria > Bacillota_I > Bacilli_A > Mycoplasmatales > Mycoplasmoidaceae > CAMREV01. The sequence continues at coordinate 11,199 of JBOGBI010000009.1, read as the reverse complement.
CAACTTCTAATGGCAGGACACCATTAATGTTCGCAGCTCAATTTGGAAATATAAATTGTTTGAAACTTTTAATAACAGCTGGTGCTAAAATAAATGCACAAGATGAATATGGTGCAACAGCACTAATGCTTGCTAGTTTCTTTGGTCAAGATGAATCAGTTAGAGTTTTATTAGAAAACGGTGCAAGTAAAATAATTAAGGACTGCAATGGCATAACTGCAAGAATGTTAGCTAATAAAAATGATGATAAATTAATTTGTAAAATCTTGGATGAATTCAGTAATGATATTTCAGAAATTAAAAAATCAATTGAAAGCTCAAATAAAAGTACAGAAACTTTATATATCTAAAATAAAAAATCAATTCAATAAGAATTGATTTTTTAAACATTATTATATTTTTGATTTTTTTATGTATAATAATATTGTTAAATTTAATAATAAACAAGGGGACGATAAAAGTCTCTTTTTAATTGTTGTAAGGTAATTATGGCTAAAAAAATTATATTAATATGCGATGAATGTTTATCTAGAAATTACAAACCAAGTGTTAGTTCTAATACTGACAAAAGATTTGAAATTAATAAATATTGCAAACATTGTAATAAGCAAACATTACATAAGGAAAGTAGATAAGCGAATTAAATTAAGATACTTATTACTCAAGATATCAACAAATTATAAATAAGGTTCTACAGGAGCGAAATGAAAAAGAAAGATAATATTGTTAAAGTTGACAAAAAAATAAAGAAAGAAAAAATTGTCAAAGAGAGCATAAAAACTAAAAAAGAAAAAGTTTTTAAATTAAATAAAAAAAATTTGAAAAAAGATAAAGTTGAGACAATTAATGATGATTTAATTGTTGCAAAAGATAAAAATGAAATCAAAGTTAATGAGTCAAAAATTGAAACCAGTCAAATAGAAATTAAAACAGAACAAAAAAATGAAACTTTGTACTCAAACAAAACAAAAAAATCTAATGATCAAGAAATTGATTATAAAGATGAGAAAAAACATAAAACAAAAAGACTATTTTTTGGGTTAGGCAAAGAGTTTTGAAGAATATCTTGACCAACAAATAAAAAAATTTTAAATGACTTTATAACAACAGTTATTGTAATGACCTTCTTCATCCTAATCTTTTATGGTGTTGGTGTCTTAATTGCAACATTTATTAAATAAGGAAAAAAAATGAATAAAAATATAAATAAACCACAATGATATATTGCAACAACAATCATGGGAAGTGAAGAATCAATTTATTTATCATTACTTGATAAAATCAAAGCATATAAATTTGATGATCTAGTCCAAGAAATGAGAATGATTAAATATAATGATATCACTATCGAAACATTTAAAGATGGATCTAATCCCCCACCTAAAACAATGAGAAATACTAAAAATATTACTTGAGAAACTACGCCTGATGGTAGATATATAAAAAAGACTTACAAAAGTGTAAATAAATTCCCTGGTTATATTTTCATATGTATGATTATGACTGATGAAGTTTGATATGCAATAAGAAACACTCCTGGTGTTACCGGCTTCATTGGTTCTTCTGGTAAGGGGGCTCAACCAATTCCAATTTCTGAATTTGAATTATCTGAATTATTTGATCCAGAAAAAAACAAAGACATTATTAGACATATAAATGCTGCAAGTGTTTCTATTGAAGAAGTTGAACATGTAATGGATGAAAATCCAATTAAGTCTAAAAGTGATATTGAATTTTTTAATTCAAGAGCTACTTCATCAGCTGCTTTAAGTCAAACAAGAAAAATTGATTTTGAAAGAAGAACTAATCAATCATTTGAATCTGATATTGATATTGAAGAAACTCCACATGAAAGAGTTATTGAAAATAAAATTTATGAAGAAAATGATAAAAAAATAATAATTGAAAAGCCTATTAATAATGTTGAAGAAATTAAAAGTGTTAATAAATTTGAATCTCCTATAGTTATTGATACTAAGAAAAAAGAAGAAAAAGTTTTACAAAGTGATTCTTTAAGCGAGTTTGTTGTTGGTAATACTGTTCAAATTATTGAAGGTCCATTCAAAGGACAAGAAGCAATAATAACAAAAATCGATACTATAACAGGCGAATTACATGGTGAAATTGATTTCTTTGGTAGATCAAATGAAATAAAACTTAAAAAAAGTGAAGTAACAAAATAGATAATAAAATAAAAAATTACTTTGACAAATGCTAATAAATTGTTTAAAATTATATTAAGTAAGTAAAAAAGGAATAATATTTATGGATAATAATAATTACGGAAATAGACCTTCATTTGGTAGCACACCATTTAATGGAGGGACTAATAGGATACAACCTAGATCATCATTTAGTAATTCTTCATATAGACCAATGTCTAGCATTGGATCAGGATACCCAAGACCATCTTCATTTTCTTCTTCTTATAGAAGACCAATGGGTGGAATGGGAGCTTATGGTTATAATAGGCCAGCCTATGGTTCAATGGCAGGTTCTAGACCTTATGGTAGTTATGGTGGTATGGGAGCTTCTGCTCTAAATAGACCAGCTTATGGTTCGTTATCATCGACTAGATCAATAGGTTATAACGGAGGAGCTTATGGTTTTAATAGACCTCCTTATGGATCTTCACCATATGCAAGTAGATTTGCACCTATGGAATCATCAAGATATGGTTATGGAAGAACTTTACCTCCTTTATCTATGTCAAGACCAGAAGGACCAGAATTACAACAAGAACCAGTATTTAACAAATATAGTTTAGAAAATTCTCAACCACAAGGTGTTGATGTTCATAACAACTTCCAAGAAGTTGCACCTCAATATCAAGAACCAACTCAACAACCAGAGCAACAACATCAAGAACCAACTCAGCAACCAGAGCAACAACTAGAACAACAACATCAAGAACCAGTTGCTCAAGAAGAACAATATGTTCAACCTGTTTCATCAGGAGAAGAACTATCAGCTGAATTCTTAAAAAATTGAGAACCATCTGTTATGTCGCTTGCTGAATATTCAAGTGTTGGACTAGAACAAAGAGGGGCATACATTATTGATGATGTAGGTAATTTAATTGGTGAAGGTTTTGAAGGTAAACAAGAAGATCCAAATAATCCTAACGCTGAACTTTTTGAATACGCTGCTGAAATTAACGCAATTAATAATGCTTACTATTTAGGTAGAGATGCTGAATTATATCAAGCAAATGTTTTAGCAAGTAGTATTCCAAGCGAAGAAACTGCATCTTATGTTGCTCAAATGGGTATTAAAGCTATTTACTATTGAGTAAAAGGTGAAAAAGAATTTAAAAAATACCATAAAAATAAAAACTATAAAAAAGTTTCTGCAATTTTAGAACCTCTTAACTGTAAATTAATACCTGTTAAAGGTGACAAATAACAATATTTAAAATATTCCTAATATTGGAATTTATTAAATATAAGTCATAAAAAAAAATAAAATATTAAATTATTTTATTTTTTTTTTACAAAAAGACTTGATTTTTTAATTTATTTATAGTTTAATTATATTGTAGGGATGAAGTTTAGAAATGTGGTTAATTTGTGACCAATGCTCACTTCACTATCATGTTATTTTTTAAAATATGATTTTATCGCAGGTCCCTTAAACCTATTACAAGTTAACAATTCGGGTTGTCTAGATTTTGGTTGGTCTCTTAATTATAGAAACCTTGTAATAAGCGATGAGAGCATTTAGCTAAATAACGTTTTGATTATGGAGCGCATAAACTTAGAGGCCATGAGTCTAATATAAGTAACTACAAAAAAGTAAATTAAAAGACTTTCACTGATAACGTGCTAGTCTTTTTTATTTATATGCAATATAAACTTCATTCAATCATAAATATTTTTTTATTTTATTCAGAATTATAATATAATTTTAACTATGTTGGAGCAACAATGAAAATAAGTGAAAACACAACTCAAAAGATAGGATTTTTTACAGCTCTATCGATGTTGATGGGTTCTGTTATAGGAATAGGAATATTCTTAAAAAACGGTGGAATTTTTGCTACAAATGACTATAATGGAATTGGAATAATAATTTCATGAATTCTTGGTGGCATCATTGCTTTTACAGCTGCTATTAGTTTTGCTGAAGTAGGAACTTCAATAAAATCTAGATCTGGATTAGCTGGCTGAGTTCAACAATTTTGAGGAAGAAAAATTGGATATTTTGTAAAAACAATTCAACCACTATTTTATATGGGGTTAATGGTTCCAATTCTTTCATTCTTTTCAGCTGAATCAATTACAATGATGTTTATTCCTACTAATTCAGATATTGTCATTCATTATGGAATAATTGCATTAATTACACTAATATTAATAATATTTTTTTTATCTGTTAATTTTATTTCTTTAAAAATTGCAGGTAAGTTTTCTTTTATAACTACAATTTTAAAATTTCTTCCTTTGATAGTAATTATTATTTGAGGAGTTGTTTTTGCAATTCAAAACAAAACAACCGGCTTATTTGATAATAATATAGTTGTTCCTACTGATCCACCAATCAAACCAGCTGCTAACCCAAGCTTTTCAGCTATATTAGCTTCATTACCATCAGTTTTATTCGCATTTGATTCATTTGCTAATGTAGGTAATTTAGCTCTTGACATTAAAAAACCAGATAAAAATGTTCCTTTAGTAATTTCTGTTGGAATGATTTCATGTGCAATTTTTTATGTACTAGTTACAATTGCTCAAATATTTTTTGCTGAAGGCAATTCATTAGAAATTTTTGGTAACATTGTTCAGTTAAGTCCAGAGTTGGATACATTCTTTTCAATTGCTTTAAGTGTCTTCATTACAATATCTATTCTAGGTGTATTAAATTCTTTCAGTTCATCATGTATAAGGTCATTCAATTCATTAATAGATGAAAAAATACTATTTTGTCATTCACAAGTAAGTTCAATTTCAAATCGTTTTTTTCCTAATTTTAGCAGCGAAATAAAGCCTGGATTTATTTTATGTATGATTGTTAGTTTATTTTGATTCTTAGTTCTTGCTATCCCTTCAATTGCAAAAGGTCCTAATGGAACCGATATTTATATTGACGGAGTAAGTAATTATCCTACATTATTTTTCTTTGCAATATATGGTTTTGTAATACTTGGTGGTTTTATAAATAGATTTACTAAAAAGATAGAAGTTCAAAAACAAAAGCCATTCTTAATTGCAGCGCCAATAGCCATTATAGGATCATTTACTATCTTTGGGTATCAATTGTTTTATGAGACAATATATAAATCAATTGAAAACCCACAAGGTTCATTAACATGAGGTTTATTTTTTACGAATGGTATAACAGCATATAGATGAGAAGGAATGATATTCTTTTGTGTATTCTTATCAATTTTTATTTTGATTCCTATAATTAATTTTTTCCTTTTTTCATTAATTAACAAAGGCGACAAGATTAAAATCAACAAGGAATAAATATGAAAGCAATTTTAGTAATAGACATGCAAAATGATTTTAGCGACTTTGGTACATTACCATTGAAAAAATCAATTGAACTCGCAAATAGAATTTTTAATTTAATTAATTCATTAAATAAAAATGAATTTAAGTTTATAGCCTCATTAGATTATCACCCAATTAATCACGTATCATTTAATAGATTTCCTGTTCACTGTTTAGCCAAAACTAAGGGCGCTGAACTAATTGAACCATTAAATAATTTTGATTATGATTTAATAGTTAAAAAAGGAACAAAAAAAAGATTTGAAAACTTTTCTTGTTTTTACAATGGTAAAAAAGAAACCAAATTAAGAAAATATTTAAATAAAAATAATATTAAAGAAATATATGTATGTGGTATAGCTTTGGATATATGTGTTGAAGCTACTATTAGAGATTTAATTAAGAATAACTATAACACTTTTTTATTAGAAGATCTTGCAATTCCTTTAGATCCAACCTTTGTTTTAGAGATAGATAAATTAAAAAAAATTAATTCATCAAAAATTTAATTTATTTATTAAATAATAAATATTTATGTGATATTATTAAAAAGTATAAAGAAAGTAGTTGAAACTCACCTGATATCTCTTAAATGTAGATTTAGGTTAATGCTTAAAACATATTAATGCAAATATTAATAATATATGTTTTATCGTTTTAACACACTATTTTTTAGTGTGTTTTCTTTTTACAATGAAGGGATTTATGAATCAAAATAAATATATAATAAATGAAAGCATAAAAGAAAAGTCTTTAATGGTAATCGATGAACTTGGTGAAAAACTTGGTGAAATGGAAACTAAAAAGGCGCTTGAATTAGCATATTCAAAAAATTTAGATTTAGTTCTTTTCTCAAAAGGAGAAGGAAAACCAGTTGCAAAAATTATTGATTACAATAAATTTATGTATGAAAGTAAGAAAAAAGCAAAAGAGTCTAAAAAAAATCAAACAGTTGTTAAGAACAAGGAAATCAAAGTTAAACCAACGATTGGTGATCATGATTTAAATGTAAGAATAGAAAATGCAAAGAAATGATTAACTTCTGGAGACAGAATAAGATTTGTAGTTTTATCATACGGAAGAATTGGAACTAAAACTGAATTGATTGAAGAAGTATATTTAAAATTTATAAATGCAATTGCTGATTTTGGAATTGTTCAAAAACCATTAAAAAAAATTAGTGCAGTTCAATATGAATCAATAATAATCCCTAACAAAAAATAAATTTGAGGTCTTTATGAAAGTTAAACAAAAATCAAAAAGAGCAGTAATGAAAAGAATGAAGAGAACTAAAGGTGGCGAAATTAAAAGAAAACAAGCCTATAGATCTCACATGGCTCATAACAAAACAACAAAAACTAAAAGACATCTAAGAAAAGATTCTTTAGTAAGTAAATCAGATAAAGCAAGATACGATCAAGTTTTATAATATTAGGAGAAGAATAACATGAGAGTTAAAACAGGACCTACTACAAGAAAAAGAAGAAAGAAATGACTTGATAAAGCTGAAGGAACAAGAGGAGTTAATCACAAATCTTATCGTAATGCAAAACAAACAGTTATTAAATCTAGTCAATATGCTTATAGAGATCGTAAAAATAAAAAGAGAGACTTTAGAAAACTGTGAATCACTAGAATTAACGCTGGTGTAAGAGCAGAAGGATATACTTATTCTCAATTTATTGATCAACTAAATAAACAAGGTATTCAAATTAATCGTAAAATGCTTTCTGAGCTTGCAGTAAACAATGAAAAAGAATTTAAAGCATTTGTTCAAGATGTAATGAAAAAAAATAAAAAATAAAAAATATTTAATATTTTTTATTTTTTTTAATAACTAGAACAATCCATAGCCAATGTATGATTTTGATGGATACTTTGAAAGTCTTAAGAAAATATTTTCATTACTCAAATAGTTAGGTTTAAAACTATTGCTTCCAGATTGATCTGAATTATTAATAGAATTAGACATACCAATTGCATTCATTGTTACATTTGCAATTGAAGACACTATTCCAGAAATTGAACTTGCTAACATACTTGCCCCTAAAGCTACATTTCATCACATATTTATTCCTCCTTAATATTTATAATGACAAACAAATTTTTTTTATACTATAATAAATAAAAAAAGGCTTAAAAATGAGTAAAAAAATATTAATAATAAATGCTGGTTCAAGTTCAATAAAATTTAAAATTTATAATGCAGAAAATAAGCAAGATATTGCTTGAGGAATATGTGAAAGAATATTTATTGATGGGGCTTTAAAAATTTCTTATTTTGATGAAAAAGATGAAAAAAGAAATGATGAACTAAAAATAATAGAAAAATCGAACTTTGATGACCATATATCTGCCTTAGATTATTTACTTGAAAGATTAAAAACATTAAAAATAATTAATGATTTGAATGATATAATTGCAGTTGGACATAGAGTTGTTCAAGGTGGAGATTACTTTCAAAGCTCGGTCATTGTAGATAATAATGTAATTGAAAAAATTGAAAAATTAATTCCTCTTGCCCCTTTACACAATGAACCACAACTAAATGTTATTAATATTTTAAAAGATAAATTAAGTGATGCAAAACAAATTGCAGCATTTGATACATCTTTTCACCATACTATCCCTGATATCAATTCGACATATGCTGTGCCTGAAGATTGAATAGAAAACCACGGAGTTAAAAAATATGGATTTCATGGTTTATCATATAGATATTTAACAGACACTGTAAGATCAATTCTTAAAAAAGATAAGGTAAATATTATTGCTTGTCATTTAGGGAATGGGGCTAGTGTTTGTGTTATAAAACAAAATAACTCAGTTAACACAACAATGGGATTAACTCCATTAGATGGTTTAATTATGGGAACAAGATCAGGGAGCATCGATCCATCTATTCATCAATATATTTCTCAACAAAAAAACTTATCAATAAATGAAATTACTAGAATTCTTAATAATGAATCTGGTTTAAAGGCTTTATGTGGTCATTCTGATTTTAGAGAAATTTGCTCAAAATCTGTAAAAGGAAATGACTTTGATTTTACAATGGATATTTATGCAAAGAAGGTAAGTGACTTCATCGTTCAATACATAAATGAATTATCTGATAAAGTTCATGCAATTGTTTTCACTGGTGGGATTGGTGAAAATAATAAGGATATTGTTAAAAGAATAATTGATAATGTAAAAATTTCTAAATATAAAACAAATGTTAGTGACTCTAATGAAAAAAGCAATTTTTCAAACTCTGCTTTGAAATTCTTAAAAAAAGACAAAAATTATTCTGCTAAAAAAATTAGTACATTGTTTTCAAAAAAAATATATGTGATTAAAACAGATGAAGAATCAGTTATTTTAAACGATATTTTAAAATTAATTTAATAAAAAAAATAGATAAATATATTATATAATTAACATAATTTTAATTATTAAAAAATCAGGATAAAGAAAATGGAAACTATAACAATAAAACAATTAAATCAAAACATAAGACAATATGAGAAAAATGAACCTACAGAAGGTTTCGATATTAATAATGAAGTAAATTTAATTGGATGAGTTAGATCATGTAGAGATAACGGTAAAATTATTTTTATTTCATTTACAGATGGATCTAGACTAAATTCAATTCAATTAGTTTCAAAAGAAGGTGTGACTCAAAACCATGACACATTAAAAGGTTTAAGAGTTGGTTCTTCATTGATTGCAATTGGAAAACCAGTTTTAACTACTGAAAATTCACAACAAAAATTTGAAATAATTTTATCAAGAGTAAAATTATTAAAACAAGCTGATGAAAACTTCCCAATTCAAAAGAAAGAACATTCAAAAGAGTTTTTAAGAGAAGTTGCTCATATTAGAACTAAAACAAATACTTTTTATACTTCAATGAAAATAAGAAGTGAATTAAGTTTTGCAGTTCATAATTTCTTTCACTTAAATAACTTTGTTTGACTTTCAGCTCCAATCATTACTTCTAATGATGCTGAAGGTGCTGGAGAAGCATTTACAATAACTGATAATAGTGATGATAATTCATTCTTTGGTGGAGTTAAAGCTTCTTTAACTGTTTCTGGACAATTACATGCTGAAGCATATGCTCAAACTTTTAAAAGAATTTATACTTTTGGTCCAACATTTAGAGCAGAAAAATCTCATACATCAAGACATTTATCTGAATTTTGAATGGTAGAACCTGAAATTGCTTTTTGTGATTTAAACCAACTAATGTTTTTAATGGAGTCATTTATTAAATTTTTAATAAAGATTATTCAAAAGAAATGTTATGAAGAAATAAGTTTTATTGAAAAAAATGTTGACTCAACAGTAGTTAGTAGATTAGAAAACATTATAAGTGTAGATTTTGCAAAAATTGAATATAAAACAGCTATTGAAATTTTAAATAGAGCTATCGCTGAAGGACAAACAAATTTTGAAGATAAAGAAATTTATTTTGGAAAAGATTTAAAATCTGAACATGAAAAGTTCTTATGTCAAGCTTTAGGTAATGGACCTGTTTTCGTTTATAATTTTCCAAGCAAAATAAAATCATTCTATATGAAACAAAATATTGATGGTAATACAGTTGCTGCATGTGATTTATTATTCCCAAACATCGGAGAAATTGCTGGCGGTTCTCAAAGAGAAGATGATTATGATAAATTAATGAATAAATGTCGTGAATTAAACATTAGTACTGATGAAATTCAATGATACATTGATTTAAGAAAATTTGGATACTATAAATCATCAGGATTTGGTTTAGGCTTTGAAAGATTAATTCAATACATTACAGGACTTGATAATATCAAAGATGTTATTCCTTTCCCGAGAAGCAATGGAGTTCTAAAATTCTAAATAAATTAACCAAAGAAAAAATTCCAAACATTTTAACAATCTTTAGAATTTTTTTAACCCCTTTAATAGTTTTCTTTATTTTTTTTAAATTTAATGATGTTTTATATAACTATCAACTTTTAAATAGTATATTTATCTTCAACTCAAACTTTATAGTTGCAGGAATATTATTTATAATTGCATCTGCAACTGATTGAGTTGACGGCTATTTATCTAGGAAATATAATTGAGTTTCTTCTTTTGGTAAAATATGAGATCCTATTGCAGATAAGATATTAATTAATTCAATTTTAATATCATTTGCAATTAAGGGTTATACACCTTATTTTATCCCTATTCTATTCATTTTAAGAGATATTATCATTGATGCAATGCGAATGGAAGCAATTCAAAAAAACATTGATGTATCTGCAAATATATTTGGTAAATTAAAAACTGTTTTTCAAATGGCTGGAATTATAATAGTTTTCTTTATGATGAATGATAACATGTTAAATTTAAATTACTTTTTAAGTGAAAAATGGGAATATTATCTTATTCAAAATCTTTTCATATTTTTAGCTTTATTTATGTCTTATTTTTCAGGCTATATTTATATTAAAAAAACATTTAATAAAAAATAAATATATATTATAATTAATAAGTAAAAAAAATATTTTTTTACATGGAAGTATAGCTCAGTTGGTTAGAGCGCACCCCTGATAAGGGTGAGGTCGATGGTTCGAGTCCATTTATTTCCACCAATTTACGGGGACGTAGCTCAATTGATAGAGCACCTGATTTGCATTCAGGAGGTCGAGGGTTTGACCCCCTTCGTCTCCACCATATTAAATAAAAA
>JBOGBI010000008.1:0-122196 GCA_051656145.1 Mycoplasmoidaceae bacterium | reverse complement strand
TCTATTGCAGAAGCTTTAAATAAAAAGTTTGTCAAAGTTTCACTTGGTGGAATGAGAGATGAAGCAGAAATTAAAGGCCATAGAAAAACATATATTGGTTCAATGCCTGGTAGAATAATTAAAGAAATGAAAAAATCTGGTGTTATCAACCCATTATTTTTACTTGATGAAATTGATAAATTAAGTAGTGACCAAAGAGGAGATCCTGCTTCAACATTACTTGATATCTTAGATATTGAGCAGAATTCTAGATTTAGCGATAACTATATTGAAGAAGATTACGATTTATCTAATGTTTTATTCCTTGCGACTGCAAACTATGAAGAAAATATTCCAGATCCTTTAAGAGATAGACTAGAAATAATAAGATTAGATTCATATACTGATAATGAAAAATTATCAATTTGTGAAAAACATTTAATACCAAAAATATTAGAAGAATCAGAACTTAAAATCGATAATCTAAGCTTTAGTAAAGAAGGTATAAACTATATCTTAAAAAGATATACTAGAGAAGCTGGTGTAAGAGAAATCGAAAGAAAGATAAGAGAAATTTCAAGAAAATTTTTAGTAGGAAAATTAAAAAATAAAATTACTAAAGATCATATAACTCAAGATAGAGTTAAGTTCTATTTAAAGAAAGAAATTTTTGATTACACTGAAAAAGATGATAATGTAATAGCAGGAATTGTTAATGGAATGGCTTATACAAGTTATGGTGGTGATTTATTGCCAATAGAGGTTACTTTCTATAGAGGCAAAGGAAAAATCCAAATAACTGGTAATTTAAAAGAGACAATGAAAGAATCTGCTGAAGTTGCATTAGCATATGTTAAATCAAATGCGGAAAAATATGGAATAGATCCATCGGTTTTTGAAAAAAATGACATTCATATTCACGTTCCAACTGGTGGAGTTCCAAAAGATGGCCCTTCTGCAGGTGTGACTCTTACTACTGCAATTATTTCATCACTAACAAATAGACCTGTTCCAACCAATATTTCTATGACTGGTGAGATTACTTTAAGAGGTAAAGTTTTAATCATTGGTGGTGTTAAAGAAAAAACTATTTCTGCTGTAAGAGGTGGTGTAGTAAAAATATTTATTCCTAAAGATGATGAAAGATATATTGATGATATTCCAAAAGAAGTATTGAAAAAAGTAGAAATCAGATTAGTAAGTGAATATGATGAAATATACAATGAAATTTTCATGAATAAAAAAGATAAACCATTTGTAAAAAAAATTCATTCATAAAATGATTTTTTTTATCAATAAAAATATATAATAAAAATATTTAGAAAGATAAATTTTTATGAAAACCAAGATAATCGTTGTTACAGGTGGTGTTTATTCTTCACTTGGCAAAGGAATCATTGCTTCATCAATTGGTAGAATTCTAACGGAATTCAATTATAATGTGAGCATGCAAAAACTTGACCCATACTTAAATGTGGATCCTGGAACAATGTCTCCATATCAACACGGAGAAGTTTTTGTAACAAAAGATGGAGCTGAAACAGATCTTGATTTAGGAAACTACGAAAGATTTATTGATAGAGATTTATCCAAATTTTCTTCAGTAACAGCTGGCTCAATATATTATGAAGTTATAACTAATGAAAGAAATGGAAAATATGAAGGAAAAACTGTTCAAGTTGTTCCTCATATTGTTTTAAAAATTCAGGAAAGAATAACTAATTTAATTAAGAAAGATAAACCCGACTTTTTAATAATTGAAATAGGTGGAACAATTGGTGATATAGAATCATTACCATTTATTGAAGCGTTAAGAATTTTTTCTGGTACATATGGTAGAAAAAATCTATTATTTTTACATTGCTCTCCAATTTTAAAAGTTAATGCAAATGATGAATTAAAAACTAAACCAACCCAACATTCAGTAAAATCACTAAGAAACTTGGGAATAACTCCAAATATTTTAATAATGAGATCTGAAAAAGATTTAGATGATAGTATTATTCAAAAGTTATCTTGAACATGTGATATTGATAAAGATAATATTTTTGTTTCAAAAGATTGTAAATCAATATACTCAATTCCCAAAATGTTATATGAACAAGGAATTATAAAATCTATTTCCAAATATTTTGAAATAAGAAATTTTAAAAAAGGTTCTTTAACTAAATGAAATAAATTCTTAGAAACTGTTAATAATGAAAAAGCATACAAATCTAGAATTGCAATAACTGGAAAATATTCATGTTTAATTGATGCATATATTTCAGTTATTGAGTCTTTAAAACTTTCTTCATATAAGGTTGGAGTTGATCTTGAAATTGATTTAATTGATATTACTAAAATAAAAAAAGAAAACATTGTAAAAAAACTTTCAACATATGATGGAATTTTAATTCCTGGTGGATTTGGTGAAAGAGGAATTCAAGAAAAAATTCTTGTTGCACAATATTGTAGAGAAAAAAAAGTCCCACTACTTGGAATATGTTTAGGTATGCAAGCAGCATGTCTAGATATTGCTATTAATGTTTTGAAACAAAAGGATGCTAGCTCAGAAGAATTCAATAAAAAATCTAAATACATAGTATTTAATGAAAAGATATCTAGTAATAAAAATTTTGGTGGAACATTAAGACTTGGTAATAAAGAAATAAGAATTGTTGATAATACTTTAGCTAGTAAAATATATAACAAAAAAATCATTGAAGAAAGACACAGACACAGATATATTTTTAATAATGAAAAAATATCTGATTTTGAAAAAAGTGGGATTATTTTTTCAGGTTTTTCAAAAAATAACAATATTGTTGAAATAGTTGAATATAAAGATCATCCATTTTATATTGGTGTTCAATTTCATCCAGAATTTATTTCAAGACCAAATAAAATTCATCCTATTTTTGAAAAATTTATTGAATCAATTAAGCAAAAAAAATAAGAGGTTAAAATGATAAAAAAACCAAGAGGAACCATAGATATACATGGTGATTTTTCTGAATTTTTCTTTAATTTTTCTAGATTTCTAGAGGATATTTCTTGAAGTTATGGATATTCAAGAGTAGAAACACCTATTTTTGAAAGCAAAGAACTTTTTTGTAGAAATAAAGATGATACATCTGACATGATTGTAAATGAAATGTATATTTTTACTGATAAGGGAAATAGAGAAATAACACTAAGACCAGAAGGTACTGCATCAATTGCAAGATTTGTTGTTGAAGAAAAAATTTTACATAGAGAAAAACATCCTTTAAAATATTTTTATATAGGTCCAATGTTTAGATACGAAAGACCACAAAGTGGAAGGCAAAGACAATTTTATCAATATGGAATCGAATGTATTTCTATTCAAAGCATATATGATGAAGTTGAAATAATTTTGCTAGCAAAAACAATTGTAGAGAAACTAAATATAAAAAACATAGTTTTAAAATTAAATTACATCGGAAACAAAGAAACAAGAAAAAAATGAAATATTCAATTAAAAAAATATTTTAAAGAAAATATTGATTTATTAACTGAAGATTCTCAAAATAGAATTGAAAAAAATCCATTAAGAATATTGGATGATAAAGTAGATTCTAAGAAAGATGTAATAAAAAATGCTCCAATAATAGATGATTTTTTAACCAAAGAAGAAAAAGAATATATCGAACTATTTAAAAATATTATGAATAAAAATAATATTAAATTTGAATGAGACAAAACATTAGTTAGAGGTTTAGATTATTACACAGGAATTGTTTTTGAAATAGTTTCAAATGAAAAAAATGTTACTATAATTGGCGGTGGAAAATATGAAAAAATTTTTTCTGAAATAGGCGAAGATGATTATCCATGTTTTGGTTTTGCCCTTGGGATGGAAAGAACAATAAGTATAGCTGAATTAAATTCATTGGATGATTACAAAAGAAAAAATTTAGTTTATTTTGCAAACTTAACAAAAAATGATTTTGATTCCTTTAATATAATAAATAATATGAGAGAAAATGGAATTAAAGTTGTGTCATCATATGATACAAATAAATTGAAACAACACTTTAAAATATCTGAAAAATATAATCCCAAAATTATCTTAATTTATGGTGATAAAGAAAAAGAAAATTCTGAAATTATAATCAAAAATCAAACAACACAAAAAGAAGAAAAGGTAAAATTAAATAGTTTAATAAAAGAACTAAAAAAATAAATAGGAATAAAAATGAAATCTATTATTGAAATATGCACAAATGATGAAAATATTAATATGCCAGTAGTAATTTTTGGTTGAATAAAAAAAATTAGAAAGTTGGGATCTATTATATTTTTAGATGTATATGACATATCTGGATTTGTTCAAATCTTTGTAGATGAAAAAAACAAATTTTATGATGAAATATATTCTTCTCCTAAGGAATCATTTGTTTCAATTAAAGGTATTTTAAAAAATAGAAAATCAATTAATAATGAGATACCTTCAGGTCATGTTGAAATTTTTTTAGAAAGCTTTAAAATTATTTCTTTATCAAAAAATATACCATTCTTAATTCAAGATGAAACAGATGGACTTGAAGAAATAAGGTTAAAACATAGATATTTAGATTTAAGAAGACATAGCATGCAAAAAAATATTATTTTGAGATCCAAACTAATTCAAAACATTAGAGAATATATGCATAGAAAAGAAGTGATTGAAATAGAAACACCTATTTTAACTAAACCAACAGTCGAGGGTGCAAATGGTTATATGATTCCTCTAAAAGATAATTTTTTCTTTTCACTAGCACAGTCTCCTCAAATTTATAAACAGTTGTTAATGGTTTCAGGTTTTATGAAATATTTTCAAATTGCAAAATGCTTTAGAGATGAAAATCTTAGATTAGATAGGCAACCTGAATTCACTCAATTAGATATAGAATTTTCTTTAGTTAACGAAGAATATATTTTTAACTTTATTGAATCTTTACTTAAAGATATATTTTTAAAAACACTAGGAGTGGATTTAAAAGTTCCATTCAGAAGAATAAGCTTTGATAATGCTATTGAATTATATGGAAATGATAAACCAAAATTAGGCTATGGCTATGAAATTTTTAATTGTACAAAGTATTTTGAAAAAGATACTATTTTTAGTGAATTAATTTCAAAAGGAAAAGTATTTAAAGCTGTTCTTATAAATGATTTTTTAGTAAATAATACAGATTTAAAAAAAATAGAAAAATTCGCAAAAGATAATGGAGCTAAAAGCTTAATATCATGTGTTTATGATAAGGGAATTGTTGGTGGCTCTTTAATGGGAAAAATTGATGATGAAATAATTGCAAAAATATTTGATGATAATAAATTTAAATTAGGAACAATATTTTTTGATTTTAATGATGGATTTGTTTCTAATAAAATACTTGGAGCTGTAAGAAATTCTGCAATTGATATTCTAAATATTCAACCAAAAGAAAAATTTAATTTTGCTTGAATTATTAATTGACCATTATTTGAATTTTCAAAAGAAGAAAATAGATATGTTTCAGTACATCATCCCTTTACTTCTCCAACTGAAGAAGACATAAATAAATCAATTGAAGATTTTCATAATTCAAGAGCAAGATCTTATGATATTGTATTAAATGGTTTTGAAATAGGTGGCGGTTCTATTAGGATTACAAAAAATGAAATTCAAAAAAAAGTATTTGAAGTTTTAAAAATAAACGAAGAAACTTATAAAAAAGAATTTGGTTTCTTATTGGAAGCTTTTGAATATGGAGTACCTCCACACGGAGGAATTGCAATTGGTCTAGATAGATTATTAATGATTATTACAAACTCTAAATCAATTAGAGATGTAATTGCTTTTCCAAAAAGTTCTTCTGGAATAGATTTAATGATGAATTCACCAAGTAAATTAAAAAATAACTAAAATATGAATAGTAAATTACACACACCAGTTCTATTAGATGAATCAATTGATTCTTTAAATATAAAAAAAGATGGAATATATATTGATTGTACTTTTGGAAGAGGCGGACACACATTCAAGATTGCTAAAATGCTTTCTCCAATTGGTAAAATAATTTCTTTTGATAGGGATAAAGAAGCAATTGATTTTTTTAACAAAAATAATGAATATGAAAACTGTTCAATAATAAAAGCTAATTTTTCTGAAATAGTAATTAAACTAAAAGAAATAGGTATTGAAAAAGTTGATGGGATAATATATGATCTAGGCATTTCAAGTCCTCAAGTAGATAATAGAGAAAGAGGCTTCAGTTATTTAGGTGATAATATTTTAGATATGAGAATGGATCAATCACAAGAAAAAGATGCTAATTTTATTTTAAAAAATTATTCATATGATGAACTTTTTAATATGTTCAGAAATTATGCTAATGATAGAAATCCGATAAGAATTTGTAAAAGAATAATTGAATTTAGAGAGAATAATCCAAATAATGATTTTTTTACAAATGATTTGGTTAAAATAATAAGAGAAAGTATTGATAGAAAAGTTCTATATAGTAAAAAATATCCTGAAAAAAAATACTTCCAAGCAATAAGAATTGAAGTTAATAATGAAGTTAATGAAATAATAATGTCATTAAACTCTGCTACATCAATACTAAATAAAAATGGAAGAATAGTTGTAATAACATTTAATTCGTTAGAAGATAAGATTGTTAAGGATATTTTTACTGAAAAATCAAAAGATTTATTTCCTAAAGAAGTTCCAATCAAAGAAAATTTGAAAAACTTTAAGATAATAAATAAGAAAAATATTAGAGATGATTTTGATTCAAATAGAAGATCTAAAAGTGCAAGAATTAGATGCATAGAAAGGTGTTAATTTCTTATGGATATTTATTTAATTATTGTTTGTGGTAACTATGAAACAAAAATGCTTGTTGGATCTATTTATGATAATAATTTAAGAGTTATGCATATTGATAAGTTTTTAAGTAATGAGATGATAGTTGATTCTCAATTAAAAAATTATGAACTTTTTGAAAAAGCAATTTCAAATAAGATAAAAAAAATAACTAATTATATTGGAGTTGCACCTAATAAGGTTATTTTGAATTTGCCTACTAAAAATGTAGACACTATATCTTCAACATCTCCTGAATATAAAATATCAAAGTCATTAACACCTAATAAGTGAAATAAAATTTCATCTAATTTAACTTTATCATCTCTTCAACTTAAAGAAAATTATTTATTAGGTAAAAAAACATATAGCTGGGAACTAGATGGAATCCATTACCAAGATATACCCTTTGATATCGAAGGAAGTAGTTTAGTTTTTAAGACTCAATACTATATTACTAAAAAAATATATATAGAACCATTTATTAAAATTTTTGATAAATTAAAAATTAAAATTGATGATATTGTAGTTGATTCTATGATTGTTCCTGAAGCATTTGAGAATAATCTTAGAAATAAGAAGGCATTTATAAATATTGGACATGATAAGTCAAATTTTTTTTACTATAAAAATTTATCTTTGGTAAAGAAGGAAGTAATTAATTTCGGGCTTAAAAATTTAACTCATGAAATTCAGTCTAAAACAAATGTTAATGAACAAGATGCTATAAAAATTCTTAAAATTTACAAAAATGTATCTATTTATAATAAAAAATCAGTACCTTTTAAAATATCTATTTCTGAAAAAATAGGATCATATGATTCTTTTAAATATGGTGATATAAATGTTCTTATTATGGATTGATTAATGAATTTAACTAACGAAATCAATAATTTTTATAATGATTTAGCTAAAAAAGGTGAAGAAATAGATGAAATTTATATTCTTTCAGCTACCAATATTCTTGAAAATTGATTACATTATATCCAAGCAAAACTGAACCAAAAAATAGATGTTTTATATTTGAATATGTCGAATGTGCAATTTAGTAATAAAAATATTAAAATAATGGTTTTTCAAGAGCCTAAATACATTACATTAATTTATTCTTTATTGTATGTTTATAAACAAAATATGTTGAAAAAATAATAATAAAAATATATTGATATAATTACTTATATTATTATATAATTTAAAAATAATGATGTAATATTGGAGTCAACTCATGAGTAACAAAAATCTTGATAAAATATTAAATAACACAGATGATTTGGAAATAATTCCAATTAAAAATACAATAAATAATAATACTTATGCTCGTCCTGCTGTTCAAAATAATGATTTTCGAGAAAAAAAAGTAGAGCAAAGAGAGGAAATTCGTTCTGATTACTCAGTATCTGAAAGTGATTTTCAACGTTCAAATGTAATAAATATTGATGAAAATGAAGATTCTAATAAAATATATGATGATTCTAATGAAAGACATGAAAACCCAACAAAAAGCAATCAAAAAATTACAATAACTAAAAATATTGGTAAAATTCTTGATGTTCCTGGTGATGCTTTAATTCAAACAATGGGTGACGGAAAAATTTTCAATAAAAGTTTCAAAGTTAAAATTATAGGTATTGGTGGTGCTGGAAATAACATAATTAAGTATGTATATAATTCTAGAACTTGACCAAGTTTCGTTGAAATTAAAGCTATTAATACTGATTATATTGCTTTAAAAAATATTCCTGAATTAGCTGGATCACTTTTACTAATGGGTTCAGATGAATTAAAAGGTAATGGTTCAGGTGGAGATCCAGAAATGGGTAAAAGAGCTGCTGAAGGTGATTCTGAATCAATAAAAGAAATACTTCAAGGAACAGATATTCTTATTTTAGTTTCAGGACTAGGTAAAGGTACTGGTACTGGTGCTACTCCTGTTATTGCTCAAATTGCTAAAGATTTAGGAATATTAACAATTGGTTTATTCAACCTACCATCAATTGGTGCAGAGGGTAATAAAACTTATTCTAATGCTTTGTCTGGTTTAGACAAACTTTCATATATTTGTAGCGGTTTCTCAACTGTAAGTAATGATAGAATTATTAGTTCTGATAGAGAAAGAACATCAATTAAAAAAGCTTATGAAGATGCGAATGAATACATTAGAGTAATTATTGATGAATTTATTAACATTATTACGAATGCTGCAGATGTTAATATTGACTTTGCTGATATTAGAAACTTCTTTAAAAATCAAAACGGTTTCTTATTTGTTAAGGTTGAAATTTCTGATTACACAAAGGATTCAATTAAAGAAGCTATTGAAGAAAGAATTGAAAAGGGTTATACAGATATTGATATTATCGATTCTCAAAATGCAATTTTCAATTTTAAAATTAACGAAAATGTTCCAAGTAGTATTTTAGAAAATGCAAGATCTGCAACTAAAGAAATAGTTCAATCAAATGATCTAAACATAGTTAATGGAATTTCATTTAGTGATAAATATGAAAATGCTGAAATTAATATCTTATTAGCTGGTAAGTTTGAATTAGGTAAAATAATAGACAATAGCACTGATATAAATAAAATATCTTCAAAAACGCAATTATTTAGCAAAACTGAAGAATTATTAGATAGTGATATCTTTAAAAAAGAATCATCTTTCAATGATGATAAGGATTTTGATCCAGGCATCAGTATTCCTACTAAAAATGAAGACATTAGTAATTTTGAATCTAAATCTTATGAGAGCAAAAAACCTAAATCTAAATGAAAAATATTTTCTAAAAAACCAAGTGCACCCACAAGTAAATTTGTAAGTTTTGATGATAAAGATTTCTAATTAAAAAACTTCTTTTATAAAAGGATAAGTATGTTTACAAGTGTTTCACTATATGGATTGTCAAATTCAAAAAAAATGTCAAAAGAAATTTCTCAAAAATTAAAAATTAAAGAGGGTGAAATTGATACTTTCAAATTTTCAGATGGTGAAATCTTAGTAAAACCAAGAGAGACTGTTAGAGGCAAAGATGTATTTTTAATACAATCAACCTCTCATCCTGTCAATGACAATTTAATGGAATTACTTATAGCTATAGATTCAATGAAAAGAGCATCAGCAAATTCAATAACTGTTATTATTCCATATTTTGGATATGCAAGACAAGATAGAAAATCAAAAGGTAGAGAACCAATTACTGCTAAACTTGTTGCAAATTTAATTGAAAATGCTGGTGCTAACAAAATTATTTTAATGGATATTCACTCAGAACAAATCCAAGGATTCTTTGACATTCCAGTTGATACTTTAAAAGCATCTGGAATAGTTTTGGGTAATGTTCTAAAAGACAATCCTAAAAAAAATTTATGTATTGTTTCTCCTGACTATGGCGGTGTAAAAAGAGCTAGAACAATTGCATCAAGATTGAATGTTTCTTTGGCAATTATTGACAAAAGAAGACCAGAGCCAAATAAAGTAGAAGTCTTTGATTTATTAGGAAATGTTGAAGGTAAAGATTGTATTTTAGTTGATGATATGATTGATACAGGAAATACTGTTATCCAAGGAGTAGATCTTTTATTAAGTAAGAAAGCAAAATCTGTAAGTGTTATGTGTACACATGGTGTTTTTTCTGATAATGCTATAAGTAGGTTTGAAGACTTATTAAAATTAAAAAAACTTAAGAAAATGTATATTACAGATACAATTCAAGAAAATTTAAATATTAAAAATCCTAAAATTGAAGTAGTTCATTTAAGTGGATTTTACTCTGAAGTTATTAATTCTCAAATTAAAGGTGGATCTATTTCAAAACTGTACAATAAATATTGAGATAAATATATAAAATAATGGAACTTATTAAAGAAGTAATATTAGTAGAAGGCAAAAATGATAGTAAAAAAATTAAGAAAATTTTTCCTAACATTGAAACATTTGAAACTAATGGTTATGATATTACTAAATCAAAAATTAATTTAATAAAAAAAATTAATGAAGCAAGAGGTATAGTTTGTTTTCTAGATCCAGATAGAGTTGGAAAAAGAATTAGAGATATTTTGATAAAAGAAATTCCTAATTTAAAACATGCATTTATCACTATTGATGATATTGATTCAAATAGTAAAAAAAAAGGCATTGCAGAAGCAAGGGAAGATTCAATAAAAAAAGCATTGAATAATTTATTTTCTCCTTTGGAAGAAAAACCAAAAATAAGTTGAGAAGAATATCTTTTATTAAATTTAAATACTAAAAAAAAAAGATTAGAAGTTTGTAATAAATTGAATATACCTTATTACAATCACAAGCAATTATTTAATATACTAATAATACTTAATATAAGTTTTAATGATTTGATAAATAAGGATTAAAATGAATAATTTTTACATTATAGCAACACCAATTGGTAATATAAATGAAATTAGCATTAGAGCAAAGGAAGTAATTTATTCTTCTAAAACTTTTTTATGTGAAGATACAAGAGTTACCAAGAAACTTTTAAATAATTTAAACATACCTATAATTGATAAAAAATTTATAGTTTGTAATGAATTTTCTGAATCAAGTCAAATTGATAAAATATTAAAATACCTTGAAAAAGAAGATTGTGTGTTAGTTAGTGATGCTGGATATCCTATGATAAGTGATCCTGGATATATAATAAAAAAACATTTAAATAAGAATAATATTACACCGATAATAATAAATGGATCATGCTCTATTATACATGCTCTATTACTATCAGATTATCCATGTAATAATTTTTATTTCAATGGTTTTTTAAACAAGAAAAAACAAAAGAAAATTGAAGAACTTTTTAGATTAAAAAAAATAAATTCAACAATAGTTTTGTTTGAATCCGTTCATAATTTATTAGAAACATTAAATGACATTAAACATGTTTTTGGTGATATTCAAATAAATGTTTGTAAGGAACTTACTAAAAAAAATGAAACTAAATATTCTGGCAAAATATCTGAAATTATTCCACAAATAGATTTAAGAGGTGAGTTTGTAATTATTTTTCAAAATGAATTAAAAATTGATGAAGATATGAATTCATTATTATTTGAAATAGATAAATTAGAAAAAAAAGGAACAAAATTAAAAGATGCATGCAAAATGGTTGCATATAAATATAATGTTAAAGTAAACTACTTATATGATCTATATATTGAAAAAAAAGGTTAAATAATGAAAAGTCTTATATCTTTTTCTGAAAGACCAACTAACATTAATGAAATAATCGGTCAAGAACATATTATTGGTGAAAACAAGATTATTACTAATATGATAAATAATAATTTTGTTTTTTCAATTATTTTTCATGGACAACCAGGAGTTGGAAAAACATCTCTTGCTATTTCAATATGTAAAACTATGAATTTACCATATAAAATTTTTAATGCAGCTTTTGACAAAAAAAATGTACTTGAAGAAATAATTGAAATATCTAAAATTTCATCTGATAACTATGTAGTTATCATAGATGAAATTCATCGAATGAATAGAGATAAACAAGATATTTTATTAAGTTTCCTTGAAAAAGGAAATTTAATTCTTTTTGGTACAACAACTGAGAATCCATATTTTTCTATAAATCCAGCAATAAGAAGTAGATGCAAATTAATTGAGCTTAATTCATTAAAAGAAAATGATATAAAAAAAGGTTTAGAAAATATTGCTAAAAAAAATTCAATAAATATCACACCTGAAGCATTAGAATTAGTTGTCAAAAAGAATTTAGGTGACTATAGAAGTGCAATAAATTTATTAGAAATTTTATTTAAAAGCAATAAGGATAATAAAATAGATAAAAACTTAGTATTATCTATACCTTTTGGAAATTATTCAAGATTTTATAAAGAAGGTAATGAAATTCATGATTTAAAGTCAGCACTACAAAAATCAATTAGAGGTAGTGACCCAGATGCTTCAATTTACTGACTTGCTAGACTTCTGGAATCTTCAGATATTGAAACGATTGGAAGAAGAATATTAATTTGTGCTTATGAAGATATTGGATTAGCAAACCCTAGTTTACTATCAAGAGTTTATAGTGCAGTTTCTAGTTCAAAAGAAGTTGGAATGCCTGAAGCAAAATATATTCTTTCATACATTGTATTAGAAATGGCTTTGTCTCCAAAATCAAATTCATCATCAAGTGCAATATCAAAGGCAATTGATGATTTAAATAATGGAGAGATATATGATATTCCTGAGAATATTAGAAAAAATAATAATGGTAAATATTTATATCCTCATAATTATCCTAATGGTTGAGTTAATCAAAACTATTTACCTAAAGAAATTAATAATAAAAAATATTATGTTGCACCAAAACATAGTTCAATTGAAAATAAAATATTAAAATATTGAGATAAAATAAAAGAAGAGATATAGTATGAAAAAATTTTATATAAGCACACCAATATATTATTCATCAGGCAGACCGCATATTGGTCATGCTTACACAACAATTTTAGCTGACGTTATTTCAAGATATAAAAAAATTGTTGGTTATGATATTTTCTTTATAACAGGCATGGATGAACATGGTCAAAAAATAGAAACTACTGCTAAAAAAGAAAATATTTCATGTCAAGAATTAGTTGATAAAAATTCAATGATATTTGAAAAACTTTGAAGAGATTTAAAAATAGAACCAACTTTTTTTATTAGAACAACAAATGAAAAACATAAAAAATTCTTACAAGAAAAATTTTCATTTCTTTTTCTTAAAAAATATATTTACTTAGGTAATTGAGAATCATTGTATTGTATTCAATGTGAAGAAGATATTGTTGATAAAAAAATTGTTATAAAAGACAATAAAAAATATTGTGAACATGGTCATGAAATAATATCTAGATCAGAAGAGTCATATTTTTTAAAAACAACAGAGTTCAAAAAATGAATTATAGATGTTATAGATAATAACGAAATATATATTCATCCTTTTTCAAGAGTTGCAGAACTAAAAAATAATTTTCTTAATGATGAATTTAGAGATCTTTCAATTTCGAGAAATAATTTGAATTGAGGTATTGAAATAAAAGAAAACCCCAACCACAAAATATATGTTTGACTTGATGCACTACTTAACTACATATCTGGTTTATCAATATGTAATGATAGTTTTGTAGATAAGTATTGAAATGATGATAAAACAGAAATAGTTCATTTGCTTTCAAAAGAAATTACAAGATTTCATTGCATATATTGACCTATAATTTTGAAAATGCTAGGATATAGATTGCCTTCGAAAATAATTTCACATGGATGAATTATTACAAGCCAAGGAAAAATGTCTAAATCCATTGGTAATGTAATTGATCCATTTGAATTAATTAATAAATTTGGCTCTGACTCTGTTAGATATTATTTAATGAAAGAAATATCAATGATCAATGATAGTATATTTTCAGAGGATTTATTAGTATTAACTCACAATTCAGATTTATGTAATAATTTTGGTAACATCGTAAACAGAACTATTGGAATGCTAAATAAATATAATAACGGAATAATTCCAAAATACTCAAAGAGTAATAATAAGGAATTAATTGTATTTGAAAAAATGATTAATGACTTTATAAATAAAATACAAGAAAAAATAGATGCACTTGATGTTAATTTAATTGTTAAGGAAATAAATATTTTTGAAAATAATATAAATTCATTTATTGAGATTAATAAACCATGAAACTTATTTAAAGAAAATAAAATAGAAGATTTAATGTATTTCTTATCATTATTATCTAATAGTGCAAAGATATTAATATTTTTTATTAGTCCTATACTTGTTTTAAAATCAAATGAAGCATGACAACAATTTGCATTCCCAGAAAATTTATTTTCTATTAATGAAATAAACAAATTTAATAATATTGATAATATAAAAGTTAATAATGCAAAAATTTTATTTGAAAGAATAGATAAAAATGAAAACTAAAATATTAATGATGTATAAAGATTCAAAAACACTTTCTTCTTTGAAGGCAGAGCTATATGAAGAGGGCTACGAAGTTACATATAATTCTGATATTGAAAAAACTATTCCCCTAATTAAAGTTAATTATTATGACATTATAGTTTTATCTTTAGATAAAGATTATGATCTAGCATTAAATATGATTAGAGATATTAAAACCGAACATTTATTTACTAATATTATTGCTTATGGTCACAAGCTTAATTTAGAAAGTATACTGAAGGCATATAGAAGAGGAATTAACGATTATATTAGTGCACCACTAGAACCAAAAATTTTGAAAGCAAAAATTGATTCATTAATCGGAATGTATGAAATTCTAAATTCTAAATATTTTTCTAATATAGAAAAATATGGTGATTTTGTAGTTGACAAGGATTCAAATATCATTTATTTAAATAATGAAATTATAAATACTACAAAAATTGAATATAGAATTATAAGAAAATTAATGAAAGCAAATGAAAAATGCGTTTCAAAACAATTGCTTATCAAATCTATATGAGGTTATGATGATTTGAATTCTAATAGTTTAGAAGTATTCATGTCTTCTATTAAAAAAAAGTTAAATCAAAAATACTTGTATTCAGTTAGAAATAAAGGCTATTTTTTATCCAAAAAAGAACAATAATTTAAATTAAATTTTCTTAATTTAAATTATTTTAATTTTAATACATTTGTTTCACTTAATTTTATAATGTATTTATGGAAATGAAAAAAATTAAAATAATTATCTCATCATTATTAGTTGCATCAATTACTGGGGTAATAATATATTTATCAGTACCTGATAATTTTCCAACTATTAATGCCGCTGGTTCTTCTGCAGTTTCTCCTTTAATGACATTGCTAGCAACTGAATATAATGATGCTGATGTTGTTGTTCAAGCCGGAGGCTCTGGTTTAGGAATTCAAGTTGCAGTTAATGGCAAAAAAGACATTGGTATGGCTTCTAAAAACCCAGGTATAAAATTTGATAATTGGGAAACAGAAGAACAAAAAAAAGAATTTGAAGATTGAAAAAAAAGAGAAATAAAAACTATTACGATTGCATGAGATGGTTTAGGAGTTGTTTACAAACCTCCTTCTGATGATTCGAATTTTCAATTAAATATAGATAAAGCCACACTTGCTAAAATATATTTGGCATTTGCAGGATTTGATGATGTTCCATTTTCTGATATTGGTTCTTCTAGTAAAACAAATATAATTCCTTATGCAAGAGATGGCGGAGGAAAACAATCAGGTACAGCTGATGCATTTTTAAAAGATTCTGGATTTGGAAAAAAATGACAAGAAGGAATGGAAGCCTCTGATATATCTAAAATAGATAAAGCATTGGGTGATGGTCAATATGGTAAAAATACATTTAAAACCGCTGAATCAAATTCTCAAGCTTGAAGCTTTTTTAAAGCAGAAAATAAAAGTGGTTCAATGATATATTTATCAGCTGGTTTTATAATAAATAATATAAATGAAATTGAAAATGCCGGTTTTAAAGTTGCTACATATGGTGATAAAGGAATTGAAATTGATGCTGGTTTGATTACAAATGGTTACAATTGATATAGACCTCTTAATATTATGTTTTCACTTTTAACTGCAAAGCAGTATATTAAAGATTTTGCTGAATGAATAATTTCGTACCCATTTTCAGATACAAATACAGATAAAATTCCAGGAGAAATTATTAATAGTGCTGGCTATATTGAATTGACAAATGATCAAAAATTAACAATGACTGAAAATGGAGAATTTTGAGTTCCAGACTATATTCTTAAACATAATGGTGCAAAATAATGAATAAATTAATACAAACTAAAAATAGAAAAGATTCTATATTTAAAAACTCTTCAATACTATTTTCTTTATTTTTGATAATATTATTTTTGTGCTTAATTATTTTTATTTCAATTAAAGCTGTAGAAGGTTTTGAATTATTTGGTATTGAAAATATTCTATTTACAATTAATTTTGGACAAGCTGTTGGAGATATTCCTGCTAAATTTTCATTTTGATTGCCGTTCACTGTCTCTATACTTACTTCATTAATTGCATTAATTGTTGCAGTCCCATTAGGTACTAAAACAGCAATATTTATAACTTTTAGAGTTAATAAAAAATATAGAAAAACTTTCAGAATAGCATTTGAAGTCTTATCTGGTGTTCCATCTGTAATTTTTGGTTTATTTGCAATTAATTCATTGGGTGTTTTATTTAAAACTGTTTTTGGAATAAATACATTTTCAGTATTTACTGCATCAATAATGCTTTCCTTCATGATATTACCTACAATTATTGCGATGACAATTAATACACTCGAAAGTATAGATAGAAATTTGTTAACAAATCCAATTGCAATGGGAAGCACTAAAACAGCTGCAATATATAAAGTTTATAAAAAAGAAGCTAATAAAGGTATATTAATTGCAGTAATAGTTGCTTTAGGAAGATCTATTAGTGAATCAATGGCTGTTTCAATGATTTTACAATCTGGCCCAAGTGATGCTATGTTTGATAATGGTTTCTTTGAGCTATTTAATTCTGCAAGTCAAACTATAGGAGCATTTATTTCTCAAAATATGTTTGCTGATGCAAACCCTGAACAAACAAGACCTCTTTTATATTCATTTGGTTTACTAATGCTAATATTTGCAATGATATTAAATATAATTGTAATTACTTTCTCAAGAAAAAAGAAGCAAAATAGCGGAAAAATGAAAATATTTGAAAATAGACTTCATAGTATCTTGATGTTCATTCCAAATCAAATTGTTTATTTATTTGATTCAATTTTCTTTAGATCAAAATTCTCAAGAAAAGATATTAATGAATGTATTGATTATACAAAAGATAGAATTAATAATCATAAAATAAGAGATTTTTATTCATACTATAAAATAGTTCTAGAATGAATTTCTATAATAATTTGTTTTTCGTTTCTTTTTTGAATTTTTGGTGATATATTTGTTAAAGGTTTTAGTGCAACAAATTCACCAAGTTCATCAATGTTTTTGTATGGACAAAATCAGGTTGGACAATCATTTCTAAACACATTGATAATAATAGTTGTTACACTATTTATCTCATTCCCAATATGTTTATTTATTGCTATTTTCTTAAATGAATATTCAAGAGATGGAAAATTTAAAAAAACAATTTTATTTTTCATAGATAGTTTAGGTTCAACACCATCAATTCTGTTTGGTATGTTTGGTTTATTATTTTTCATTGAAACACTAGGATTGACTAATACTGGTTCAACAGGTAACTCAATTATTGCTGGTTGTTTAACTATGGTTATTGTAATAATTCCAAGTTTTACTAGGATTCTTAATCAATCACTTTCAAATGTTTCTAAGAATATAAGAATAAATGCTTATGCTTTAGGAAGCACTAAATTTGAAACTATTAGGAAATTAATTTTACCAATTGCATTTAATGGAATTATTACTTCAATAGTTTTAACAATAGGAAGAGTATTATCGGAGACTGCACCACTATACTTAACTGCAGGATTATCATCATCTAAAAAAATATCTCTAAATAGACCTGGAACTTCATTAACTACACAAATATATGGTCAAATTTTTTCAAACACACCAGATTCAAAAAATATCCAATATGAAGCAGCATTTGTGACTATAATTTTAGTACTTGCATTAATTATTATAGGTTATGTAATAATACCAAATTGAAAAAATATCATGAATGAAATAAAGGAATATTATTACAAAATATTATTTTATGTCAAAAGGAATAAAAATGTTTAAAAAAATTAATGAAAAATTTTCAAAGAAAAAAACAAAAATTATTGAAGTTAAAAAAGATTTCAATTTTGATAATTCATTTGAAGTTACAAACTTCAATTTATGATATAAAAACGGTTCTAAGCAAGCATTATTTGACATAAATATAAATTTAAAAAAGAACAAGATAACAGCATTAATTGGTCCATCTGGTTGTGGAAAATCAACTTTCTTAAGATCATTAAATAGAATGAATGATTTAATAGAAGGAGTTAAGCAAGAGGGTGATATATTTTTTGAATCAAAAAATATTCAAGTTAAAAATTATGAAATTACTAGAATTAGAACTGAGATAGGAATGGTTTTTCAAAAACCAACTCCATTTCCAATTTCAATTTTTGAAAATGTTGCTTACGGACCAAGATCTCATGGAATAAGAGATAAAAAAGTTATTAGTCAATTAGTAGAAAAAGCATTAAAAGATGTTGCCTTATGAGATGAAGTAAAAAATATTTTAGATGATTCTGGTGAAAGCCTATCAGGAGGTCAGCAACAAAGATTATGTATTGCTAGGGCAATTGCATTAGAACCAAAAGTTTTATTAATGGATGAACCAACATCAGCTTTAGATCCAATTGCAACATCTAAAGTTGAAGAACTTATATTAAAGTTAAAAAAGAAATATACAATTATAATTGTTACACACTCAATGGCTCAAGCTCAAAGAATAAGTAATGAAACAGCATTTTTTTACGAAGGTAAAATAATAGAAAAGGGAAAAACTAAAAAAATATTTATGAACCCTGTTGAAAAAAAGACAAAAGATTATATTAATGGAAAGATAGGTTAAAATATGCCATCAAATTACAACACACTTCTTTCTTCTGAAAAGGAATTATCTGATTTATTTTTTGATAATTTAGAGCATTTATTAAAAATGCATAAATTTTTATGAGTTAGCATTTCAGAAAAAAAAAATTATAAAAAAGTTAAAGAAAAAATAGCTTTTTATACCGAAGAATCTATTAAAAAAAGCAAAGATATTTTGGATGATTGTGTTTGAATAATTTCAAAAGATCAACCAAGAGCTAATCATTTAAGATTCATAATAAGCATGATTCATTCTGTAAAAGATTTGGAGGCTTTATCTAAATATCCTAATAAAATATTAGCAATATATTCAGATGAAATTAAAATAACAAAATCACTAGAAAAATTAGTAAAAAGTTATTTAGAAATTTTTCAAGAAGTTATTAAAATGCTTAAGCAAAAACAAGCAGAAACTAACTATAAGAAAAGCCTAGAATTAAAAGAGAATTTTTTAAAAATTTATGATGACTTTATTCAAAAAGACTTAAATTTAAAATCAAATAAAATTAATAACAAAAACTATTTAGACACATATAAAATTGTTAAATCATTAGATAAGACAATTGATCACTTATTTAACTTATTTGATAACTTTAAATTTATTAAAAGCGGACCTAAAAAAACTATTAAAATTAATTTATAAAATAAATTATAATTTATTTGATTGAGGTTTTTTGTGAATTTATACTTTTTATATTCAATTATATTGATAGTACTTAGTCTTTTTTTTCTTTTAGTTTCATTTTCAATTTTTATATGAAGAAGAAATTTGAGAGTTAAAGAATTAAAATTTAAAAAAGCTTCTAATTTTCTAGAAACTGTTGATTTTAAAACAAAAATTGAATCTACAAATAATGTCTCTGAATTAGATGGGTATTTTAATCCAATAATTAATATGTCTTTTGATTTCCAAACAGAATATAACAATAAGATAAATATATTAAAAAATAATTTAGTTTATCTAACTCAATTAAATACAAATTTTAATTTATTTGAATCTCATAAAATTTCTAAAAAAATTAATGAAGATATAAATGAAATTTTTACTTCATTAAGAGATCATGATGAAAAAATAAAACTTAGTAAAACACTTTATGAAAATATTTCAAATGTTTTAATTCAATATACAGAAATTTTAAAAGATACTATGCATTTTTTTGAAACTAATCTAATGAGAAAATACGATACTGAATTTATAGATATTAAATTTAAGCAACTTCATAAAGAATTAGAAGATTTAAATGATTTGAAAAGAGATTTCGATATAAATATTTTTTTTGATACAACTAATAATATTAATGATATATTTTCAAGCATAATTAGCTTGTTTAAAATTTCATACAAAGTTGATAAAATAATTTCATTTATAGAATCTAATATTAATGAAATTGAAAAACTTATAATTAGTGGTATTAAAACAATTAGGCAGAGAGATAATATTGTTGTTGAAAAAAACCTTTCTGCATTAAAAAGCAAATATAAAAATATTAAAACTGAATTAAAGTTTTCTTCTTTTGATAATGTTGCTAGCGATATTAAAGATTGTTTTGAGGCTATACATAATATTGATTCAAAACTAAAATATACAATTAAAACAAATTCATTTTCTTCTGAGCATACTGATCAAATATTGGATTGATTATTAAAAATTAAAAATGAAGAAGAGAATATATATTCAGTTCTTGGTTTAATACATAAAAATTTTAAAGATGACGATTATATATTTTCAAAAATTAAGTATATTTATAATCTTACAAATAAGCTATTAGATAGATACAAAAAAATTAAATACAATAAAAATCCAAATGATTACACTGCTGAACGTTATATTTCATTTTTAAATGATACTATAAATTTAATTTATACTTGAATAATATCAATAAACTATGTCATAAAATCTTTAGAAGACAAATATTCAAATTTTTCATATTTTGTTAAAGAGATTTCAAATTATAAATTTTCTATTGCAAAAATAATTGGTGCAATAGATGAATACGATATTTCAGTAGATTCAATTTCAAATGAAGTTGATTATATTTATGAATTCATTGAACAACTTGAAAACGAACTAAATAAAAATTATAAAAAATCATTTAATGAAAAATTTTATGAAATGCTAATAGATAAAAAAGTTGAACTTATAAAAGCAAAATCTTATGTAGAAAAAGAAATTAAATTAAGATTTTATGCAGAAAAACTATTAATTTACTCAAATAAATTTTTAATAAAAAATAGCTCATTTATAAATAAGTTAGATACTGCTGAAAAATTTTACTTAGATAAAAACTACAAAAAAACAATTTTATTTTTAATTAAAGAAATAAAAAAAGTAAATTAATTTTTTTATGTCCATATTAAATATATGGAGACATTATGGAATATATTTTAGGACAAGTTAAAGAAAAATTAGAAGATTCAATTATTTTACAAAACAACAATATTGGTTATAGAATATATTTAAATAACTTTGAAAATTATGAAATTAATAAAGAGTATA
The DNA here is from genome assembly GCA_051656145.1 of Mycoplasmoidaceae bacterium. GTDB lineage: Bacteria > Bacillota_I > Bacilli_A > Mycoplasmatales > Mycoplasmoidaceae > CAMREV01. The sequence continues at coordinate 100,275 of JBOGBI010000008.1, read as the reverse complement.
AGTTTTTTATTTTTGTTAAACAGACTTTTTTAAACTCAACAATATATAGTAAATTTTTTGGATTTGAAACTTATCAACAGAAAAATTTATTTGAAAGAATAATATCTATAAATGGAATAGGTCCAAAAAATGCTTTAAACATTTTAAAAATAGATTACAAAGAATTAATTAATAACACTATATCAAATAATATTAATTTTTTTGTAATAGAAAATAAAATATCAAAAAGAGTTGCAGAATTATTTTTAGCAAACATAAAAATTGAAAAAAATTCAATAAATAATGAATTAATAAATAGTCAGGAATTATCTTTGAGAGAAGATTTAAATGATTATCTAAAATATTTAGGTTTTGATAAATTGGAAATTAAGAAAATAACTAGTGATTTAGATTTTAAAGATTCAATAGAAAATTTAATAAAAATATCTATTGAAAAAAGAAATTTGTTAAAAGAAAAAAACCATGAGTAATTTTGAAAAATTTATTGGAAAAAATGAAATAAAAGAAAATATTAAAATTTTTATTAAGGCATCAAAAGCTAATAAAAAAACTTTAGATCATATTTTAATAACGGGTCAACCAGGGATGGGAAAAACTACATTAGCAAAATGCATAGCTAATGAGCTAAACACTAAAATAAAAATTATTCAAGGTCCAGAAATTAAAACAAGAATAGATATTTTGAATACAATATATTTTTTAAAAGAAGATGACATATTATTTATTGATGAAATTCATTCTATAAATAAAAGTTGTTTTGAAATATTATATAATTTAATGGATAATTTTAAAATAAATATAAACATTGGTAAAGAAGGTAATCAAAAAATATCTTGTTTAAATGTTCCGAAATTCACTTTGATTGGTGCAACTACATTACTTGGAGAATTACCAGATCCATTCGAAGATAGATTCGGAATAAATATAAATTTAAGTAATTATACAAATGATGAAATAATACAAATACTAAATTATGAAAACAAAGAAGGATTACTTAATGATTATGAAATAATTAAAATATCAGAAAATTCAAAATTTACACCAAGAATTGCAAAAAAAATTTATAGAAGGGTAGTTGATTTTAAAGAAGGTACAAATCTTGACATAAATAAAATTTTATTAAAATTAGGTATATGCGAAAATGGAATAAATGAGTTAGATTTAAAATATTTAAATATTTTAAAAAATAACAAATCAATTTCACTAAGAACAGTATCACATATGATGAATACAAATGAAAAAACAATCTTAAATAAAATTGAGCCATATTTATTTAAAATAGGTTTTATTGAAAAAAATAATAAGGGTAGAAAATTAACAAAGATAGGCTATGATTTTTTAAAAAATAAATAATTATTGATATAAAAATTTATAATAAATCTATGAAAAATAAAATTAGATTAGATTTGTTTTTATTTGAAAATAAAATTGTAAATAGTCGTAATAAAGCTAAAGAATTAATATTAAACAATTTAATTACTGTTAATGACAAAGTAATTAATAAGTCTAGTTTTTTTGTTGATGAAAATGATAAGATAGAAGTAAAAGAAAATATTTTATTTGTATCACGGGCTGCAATAAAATTAGACTACGCAATAAATTATTGAAAAATAGATTTAAAAAATAAAAATGTATTAGACATTGGATCTTCAACTGGTGGTTTTATTGAAGTTTGTTTAAATAATGGAGCTAGTCTTATTTATGGAATAGAAGTAGGTCACGATCAATTAGATAAAAAACTTCAAAATAATCAAAGAATAAAATATTACGAAAATTTAAATTTTAAGAATGTAAATAAAGAACTATTCGATCAAAAAATAAATTATATAACTTGCGATGTTTCATTTATTTCATGCAAAAAAATTATTGAAAAAATTATTGAATTATTTGAATATAAATTTTTAGCAATAATTTTAATTAAGCCACAGTTTGAATTAGAAAATAACCAAATAAATAAATACAAGGGATTTGTAAATGATTCCAAAATACATGAAAAAATTTTACAATCATTTAGAAAATTTTGCAAAGATAAAAATATCAAAATTATAGATATTATTGAATCACCCATTAAGGGATCAAAATCAGGCAACAAAGAATTTTTATCATATTTGGAGTTCAACTATGAATAATAGTATATTCTACATAGATATGGATTCTTTTTATGCATCTGTTGAGGAATTAGAAAGTCAAATAAAACAACCATTAGTTATTTGTAAAAATTCTGACAAATCTATAATTTTATCTGCAAATTATTTAGCAAGAGAAAAAGGTATAAATTCAGGCATGCCATTATTTTTAGCAAAAGAAAAATATTCAAACATTATAGTTTGTAATCCAAACTTAGAAAAATATAATTTATATTCTTTAAAAATTGAAAATGCATTAAAATATTTTTCATTAAATGTTGTTAAGCAATCTATTGATGAATGATTTATAGACTTTTCAAAAAGTAAACTAATTTATAATAATGAATATGAACTAGCCTCAAGAATACAAAATAAGATTAAAAAAGATATTGGTTTATCTTTATCTATTGGAGTTTCATATAATGTTTTCTTTGCGAAAATGGCATCATCAATTAATAAGCCATTTGGAATAAAAATAATTTCAAAAGAAAATTTTAAATCTATTATATGAAATGAAAAAATTAATAAAATGCATATGATTGGAAAAAAGACATCTTTAGAAATGAAAAAAATGGGAATTAATAAAATTTCTGATTTAGCTAATTTTAAAGATCTAAATTTATTAGAAGAAAAATTTGGAATAATGGGTATAAAAATGTATGAATATTCAAATGGTATTTTTAATGATTTTATTTCAAATAAAACAACATCAATAAGTTTTTCTAAAACATTTGATAAATTATTAAATGACGAAAGAGAAATATGAGATAATTTTAAAATAATTTTTGATGAACTATGAAATAAAATAATCAATCAGAACATATTTTTTAAAAAAATAATAATTACATTTTATGATAAAAAAAAATCTGAAAGTAAATCATTTTCATTTGATAACTACAATTTGTCATATAAAAAATATTTTATACAATCTACTGCTCTTTTTGATAAGATTTCAATTAAAAAAAATATTAATAAAATAAGTATTAATTTTACTAATTTAGTAAATTCATTTGAATTACCAGACCAGATAGACTTATTTTATGATGATTCAAAAAAAGACATAGTAAATCAAGTTAATTCAAAATTAAAAAATAAACTAGTTATTTATGCAAATAAAAAATTAATTTAGTCTTATCTTTTATATAATAATTGTATAATAGAATATGTATATGGCGGTTATGGCGAAGTTGGTTAACGCACCTGACTGTGACTCAGGCACTCGCGGGTTCGAGTCCCGTTAATCGCCCCATATTAAATAAAAAACCCATTAAATGGGTTTTTTATTACAAATATCATTTTTGAGGAACTATATGAAAATAGGCAAAAAAATAATGATCCATGGTTATAAAAAAAATGGATGGTTATATAGAACTTGAGAATTCCCAAAGATTATTGAAAAAAACGATGAATATTTATGTGTGTGTTTAAAAAATGCAAACATTATAACTTCTGAAAAATTTTCTAAAAGAAACTTCCATTCAAAGAATTCGAAAGATTCATATTGATTTTTTATGAAAGATGAGTGATTCAATGTTATAGCAACAGTTGCTGATGACAATATTTCTTACTACATTAATTTATCATCACCTTTTATAATAGAAGAAGAAGCGATTAAATACATTGATTTTGATATTGATGTAAAAATAGATAAAAATGGAAACTTTAAAGTTCTAGATAAAAAAGAATTTGATCAGCATAAAAAAGAATTTAATTACAATAATAAACTAGCTAAAATAATTGAAATAGAATGTGCAAAGATAGTTAACAAAAATTTTATAGACTATTTAACTAAAAAAATAAATAAAGATTTATTGGACGAATTTAATAAAAGGTTAAAAAATGAATAGCATAGAAAAATTTTATTCAAAAATTTTAAATGACATTGAAAAAATGATTAAATCTAATGATATAGATAAAGCCATAAAAATTATTGAAGATGAATTAGAAACCCCATATATACCAATTGAATTTCATGAAAAATTTGAGGAAAAGCTTTTGGATTTAAAATTTACTAAAAATTATTTGAATGATAAGAAAAAATTGGATAAAATATCAAAAGAAGTTTTTTTAGAAAAAGATAATGACAAAATAAATGAAATGGATATTATTTATTTTTTTAAAAAATTCGGAGAAAAACTTTCAAAAGAAAATATCGATATTTTAATTCAAAAAATGGAATCGAAAAAATTGTCTAATTTAAAAAAAATAGTTATTCTTGAAAATTTAAAAAATAAAGATTTAGATATTAAATTCATTTTTTTTAATAATAATACTAAAAAAAACTATGAGTTAGATTTTAAAAAAATAAGATTTATTGAATCAATTGAATTTTTTAGCAAAGTTAATAATAATCTAGAAAATATTATTGATCAAGACCCAAATATAATAGAATTATGTTACACTGTAATTTATTCATTTTATGAATATTTTTTTCCTGAATTTGAATTTTCATATAGTAGTGAAGAATTTTTATTATCATTAATTAACTGCATTGAAAATATGTTAAAAGGTACAGATTTAATCTCAAGTAAACCATCAAAAGATTTGCAAAAAGTTATCAAAAACATAACATAATTTTTCAAATGTTTTGATAAATTAAATATGATATACTTAAGAAGTGTTTAGTTTATTAAAGGAAAAGATATAATGAAAAAATTTTTTTCAAATTTAGATAGTAGTAGTATGATTTCTATGAAATCATTATATTCACTTATTAATAATCATTTTTTCAAGTCAATAATAAACCCATTTTTTTCATTTCTTTTCCCAATTATATTTGTAGCTATACTAGGATCTCTGTTAGGTTATTCTTCACTTTTAGGCGGCTTAATTGCGATGCCTTCAATGACCATATCATTGCTTGTACTACCTCTTACAATATTTGAATTTAAAAATTCTGTTTTATTAAAAAGAATTGCTGTTACGAATATAAAAACATGGATGTTCTTATTTGCTATGATATCTTATTATTTTTTAATAACAATAATTTCAACAATTACAACAATATTGTTAAGCATGGCATTATTTTCACAATATTGATCAATTGGAGAAGAAATAAGTTCTGTTACAACTGCTTTAGGCAATGAGAATGTATTAGCTCCATCTCTATCTGAATATTTTACAAATGCAGAATGAGGAGGTATAATTTGAGGAATTATTTTGAACTCATTAGTTGGTAGTTCAATAGGATTCTTAGCAGTATCATTTTCAAAATCATCATTAATATTACAAGGTATATTAATTCCAATACTAATTTTATCTCAATTCTTATCAGCAATGGTTTTACCAATTGCAATGATTAAAGAAATTGATGCAATTTGATATTTAACATATATTTCTCCATTTAGATATTCTAGTGGTTTAATTAATGAGTCATTTAATGGAATAATTTCTTTAAGTAATATTCCTGAAATCAATGGCAATGATTTGATTATTAAAGCGTCTTTATCGCCAAGTTTAATATTTGATGTAAACTCTGTTTTTAGTGTTTTAAATTCTAAAGGTGAAATGACTGAAATATTTGGTATGGCTGATAAAATAATAAACTTAATAATGCCTTTTGTAATATCATTAATATTTATGGGTATATCTTTAAAAACATTTAAATGAAGCACAAGGTAATTTATGAAAAAAGAAGTATTAAAAAACGATAAAAAAAATAATGAAAATTGACTTGAAAATTTTTTAGTTAGTTATAATAAAAATGAAAAAAAAGATTTCGAAAATATAGTAACTCCGCTAACTAAAGGACCGCAAACTTTAATAAAAGTTACTTCATTAGTTCAAATCTTCGGAAAAGGTCCTAATGCTAAAAAAGCTCTTGATGGAGTTTGTTTGGAAATTAGAGATGGTGAAAATTTAGCTATTGTTGGTCCCAATGGTTCTGGAAAAACTACAACAGTTGAATCTATTGCTGGTTTGAACAAACCAACTAGTGGTAACATTGAATATTTATTTAAATGAAATAAATCACCAATGGAGAACATAGGAATCCAATTTCAAAAATCATCTTATCCAAATGGTCTTTCTGTTAAAAAAATTATTAATTTCTATATATCAGTATTTGATTGTAGACTAACAAAAAAAGAAATTGAATCATTAATTAAGATATTTGGAATTGATGAATTCTATAAAAAAAATGCTCAAGGTTTATCTGGCGGTCAAATGCAAAGAATTAATGCACTACTTGCAATAATGCATAAACCAAAAGTTGTATTCATGGATGAAATTTCTGCTGGATTAGATATTAATATTAAATTTAGAATTAAGAAATTTATGAAAGAATTTGCAAAAGAGAATGGAATGACAATTGTAACAGTTTCTCATGAAATTGATGAGGTTGAATACATTGCAGATAGAATTATTGTTCTAATAGATGGAAAAGTTGCTGCTTCAATTTATAAAGAAGAAGCAATAAAAAAATATGGAAGTTTAGAAAAATTCTTTAGTAAATATATCTAATTTTTTAAAAATATCAAGAGGTTATAAAAATGAAAAATAAGAAAAGCATAATTATACTTTCACTAAGTGGAGTAGTTTATTTAGGATCAGCAATTGCTTTTGCAGCTGTTTCAATTGGCAATAGCATTAGTGTTATATCACCAGAAGAAAGCAAATTAAATGAAGAATTTGGTTTGAGAAGCAAAAATGGTTTTTTTGATTCACTACATAACTATAATATTTATAAATCTTTTACATTCACAGAAGTTGAAATAAATAGTTTTCCAAAGGCTACTCAAAATTTAATTAGAAATAAAATTGATTATTTCTCATGAACAAGTCAATTAAATCAAGAGTACACTAGTTATTTAAATTATCAAGTTAAACCATTCTTTCCAAAAGGAGCAGCAAAAGATAAAGAAGTTACAAGAGTAAATAATATTATTTTAATTAATAGTAATGCAATAATATTTCTTATTTCTTCAATAATCTGATTTTTAGCAACTATTGGAATAATCGTTGGTATAACTATGATTATTAAAAATAAAAATAAAAAGTAATTAATTTACTTTTTATTTTTATTACTACCTAGTTTAGATTCTATACCATTTTTTAATTTTTCAATATTTACTCTATGCATAAATGTTACTAGAGCAGATATTAGTAATGTAAAAATTATATTAAAATAAATATAAGATTGATACATTTGATAATTAATTTTTGGATTAATAAAATTATCTATAGAGTTACCTATAGGAACTATTGTTAATGCTGGTCCTAAATCAAGAATATACATAAAATTTAAATTAGGAATAGTTGTAAAAATAGAAGCAATAAAAATAGTAGTCACTGATGAAACTGATACATATCTAGTTATTCCAAGCAAAATTCAAAATAAAATAAATGAAATAATAAATATTCAAGGAGAAAGAGCCATAAAATATCCAGAAGTAGTTGCAGCTCCTTTTCCTCCTTTTAATTCCTTACAAAATTCAAAATGAAATTTATTTTTAAACAATGCAATTACATAGTTTATTGGAAAACAATGTCCAACAACAGCGAAGAAACCAGCAACATACACAATATAACCATTATTAACAAATGTATTTTTCTCTTCAAATACATTTTTTGTTGCTGAATATATTAATGCAGCTAATAAAATTGCTATTCAAGATTTTACACAATCTCAAGAATAAGTTAAAAAACCAATTTTTAAACCGAATGCTCTAGTAATGTTTGTAGACCCGACATTACCTGAGCCAATAGATCTGATATTGATGCTTCTCCTTTTTGCTATTATTACACCTAGTAAAACACTTCCTAGTAAATAACCTATTATTGAAAAAAACATAAAAAAGAAAAATAGTAGAAAATAGTCCATAATGTCCTTTTGAAATACATAATAGAATTATAAACAATTTTAAAAAAAATGTTTTAAAAACATATTTATTTTTTAATTATAATATAAACAATTAATCATATTTAGATTTGAGGTTTCATGAGCTATAAAGATAGTGACATAAAGGTTTTAAAAGGTTTAGAACCTGTTAGAAAAAGACCTGGAATGTATATTGGTTCAACAGATCATAGGGGACTTCATCATTTAATTTGAGAACTTCTTGATAATTCAGTTGATGAAGCAATGTCAGGATATGCAGATAAAATTTGAATTACAATGAATAATGATGGATCTATTACTGTTGAAGATAATGGGAGAGGAATACCTGTTGGAATTAATTCAACTACAAGGAAATCAACAGTTGACACTGTTTTTACAAGTTTACATGCTGGTGGAAAATTTGATAACGATGCTTATAATTTTGCTGGTGGTCTTCATGGTGTTGGGTCATCAGTAGTTAATGCGCTAAGTAAATGATTAAATGTTGAAGTATATGTAAATGGTAATGTTTATAGATCTGAATATATTTCTGGAGGAAATATAAAATTGCCTTTAACGAAAGGTGAATCTACAAACAAAAAAGGAACAAAAATAACTTTTCTACCAGATAGCATTATTTTCCCTTCTATTACTTTTAATTCTTCAATAATTAAAGAAAGACTTAAAGAAACAAGCTTTCTTTTCAAAGGTCTTGAAATAATATTTTATGATGCTGAAAAAAATTATAAAGAAGTTTTCCATAGTGAAAATGGCATTATTGAGTTTGTAAAATTTATTAATCAAAATAAAAAAGAAATTTCAGATGTTATTTACTTTAGTTCAAGTTTAAATGAAATTGATGTGGAGGTCGCATTTCAATATTCAAATGATAACTCTGAAACAATTATTTCTTTTGCAAACTCAGTTAAAACATTTGAAGGCGGTTCTCATGAAATTGGTTTTAAATCAGGTTTATTAGAAGTTATTAATGAATATGCTAGAAAAATTAAAATTTTAAAAGATAAAGACAGTAATTTTGAAGGTTCTGATGTTAGGGAAGGTATGACTGCAATCATCTCGGTAAAAATACCAGAAAAATTAATTTCATATGAGGGACAAACTAAAAATAAACTTTTCACTCAAGAAGCTTCAGTTAGTGTCAAAAAAATAGTTATTTCTAAATTCTTCCTTTGATTAGAACAAAACAAGAAAGAATCATTAAAAATTTTAGAAAAAATTAAAACTTCAAAAGATGCAAGAATGGCTGCAAGATTTGCCAGGGAAGAAGTAAGACAAATTAAAAATACTCAAAAAGAAAGAATACTTTCTGGCAAACTTTCTCCTTGCCAATCTAAAAATCCTTCTGAGATAGAAATATTTTTAGTTGAAGGTGATTCAGCTGGCGGAACTGCAAAAATGGGTAGAGACAGAAGATTTCAAGCAATTTTACCTTTAAAGGGTAAAGTTTTAAATGTAGAAAAATCAAATTTAAAAGAAATTTTATCAAATGATGAAATATCGGTAATTGTTTCATGCTTAGGTGCGAGTATTGCAAAAGATTTTACAATCGAAAAATTAAAATATGGAAAAGTAATAATTATGACAGATGCTGATACTGATGGCTCACATATTCAAATATTAATATTAACTTTTTTCTATAGATACATGAAAAAAATGATTGAAAATGGAAATGTTTTCATTGCCTTACCACCTTTATACAAAGTAAGAAATAAATCAAATAATACATATGAATATGCATGAGATGAAATTGAGTTAAATCAAATAAAAGCTAAATTTTCATCATATGAAATTCAGAGATATAAAGGATTAGGTGAAATGAATGCTGATCAGTTATGAGAATCCACAATGAATCCAAAAACAAGAAAATTAATAAAAGTTAATATTGGAGATGCAGCGCTTGCTGAAAAAAGAGTTTCAATATTAATGGGTGATGACACTTCTTTAAGAAAAGAATGAATTAATGATAATATTAATTTTGATTTTAGTGACAACTAGTAAGGCAAAAAATGAAAAATGAATTTATAAATTTAGATAATGAAGACAATATAGATAATAGATCATTAGATGATATTATTTCTAATAGTTTCAGCAAGTATGCAAAATATATTATCCAAGATAGAGCGTTGCCAGATATTAGAGATGGTTTAAAGCCTGTTCAAAGAAGAATATTGTATGCAATGGGTGAATTAGGTCTTAGTCATAATGGAAGTTTTAAAAAGTCAGCAAGAACCGTTGGTGAAGTAATTGGTAAATATCATCCTCATGGTGATTCTTCTATTTACGAGGCAATGGTTAGAATGTCTCAATCCTGAAAAAATAATATTTCACTTGTTGAAATGCATGGTAACAATGGATCGATTGATGGTGATTCTGCTGCAGCAATGAGATATACAGAAACCAAACTATCTAAATTTGGTGAAGAAATGCTTGAAAGCATTAAAAAAAATACTGTTAGTTTTATTAAAAACTTTGATGACTCAGAAACTGAACCAACAGTACTTCCTTCTTTAGTTCCAAATATCTTAATAAATGGTGCAACTGGTATTGCAGCAGGTTATGCTACTAATATTCCTCCTCATAATCCCAATGAAGTAATTGAAGGGATGATATATAGAATAAGAAATCAAAATAGTAATGTTGAAGATTTATTAAAAATAATTCCTGGACCAGATTTTCCAACTTCTGGTATCATTCAAGGAAAAGAAAATATAAAACAAATTTATAAAACAGGAAGAGGTAAAATATCAATTAAGTCTAAACTTGAACAAGTTGAATTAAATTCAAAATTTATTCAATTTAGAATTACTGAAATCCCCTTTGATGTTAATAAGGCAAACTTAGTAAGAGCAATAGATGAAATAAGAGTTAATAATAAGCTACCAGGTATTAAAGAAGTAAGAGATGAATCAAATAAGGATGGAATATTAATTTGTATTGATGTTGAGAAAGATAGAAACATCGAAGCAATAAAATCATATTTATTTAAAAATACACAGTTACAAATTTCTTATAATGCAAATTTAATAATTATTAAGGATAGAAAACCTGTTTTAATGTCACTAACAGGAATTTTTGATGCAATAATTGCATGAGCTAATGAAGTAATAATTAATAGTTCAAAATTTGATTTAGAAAAATTATTAATTAGAAAAGAAGTAATTGAAGGTTTATTAAGGGCTTTAGAAAAAATAGATGATTTAATAAATCTTATTAAAAGATCCTCTAGCAAGGAAGAAGCAAAAAATAAAATAATAAATTTTTTTTCGGTAAATGAAAATCAGGCTGAATCAATTGTTTCTTTAAGATTATATAATCTAACTAATATTGATATTGAAAAACTAAGAAAAGAACATCATGAAATTTCATTAAGAATAATTGATTTAAATTTAATTATTAATAATGAAAATCATAGAAATAATTTTTTAATTGAAATTTTAAATAAGAAAAAAGAGATATATTCATGTATTAGAAAAAGTAAAATTGAAAATAAAATAGAGGCTTATGAATTTAGTCATTTAGATGTTGTTGATGTAGTAACAAGATCAATAATTATTACAAAAAAAGGATATATAAAATTTGTTAATGATTTTATTTCAAATTCAAAAGATTTAATTGGTTGCAAATATTCTGATGAAGATATTCCTATATTCTTTTCTTCTGTTTTAAATACATTACAACACATAATTATTATCACTAGCAGAGGAAGATCTATTTCGATCCCTTCATATAAAATTAAAACAACATTTGCTAAGATGCAACTTGGAATTCACATAAATGAATTTTGTACATTAGATATTGATGAAAGTATTGTTTTTGCATTTATTGCTGATTCCAAAACAATTAATGATTATGAAATTTTAATTGCATCTAAAAATTCATTAATTAAAAAATTTTTAACAAATGATATTAGTATTTCAAAAAGTGTTAAAGTTCAAAGTTGTTTTAAATTAAAGAACGATGACAAAATAATTTATTGTAATTTTTTAAATAAACAAGATAATGAAATAGTTTCAATTACAAACAAAGGGTTTTATATTAGATATCTTTTAGATGATATTCCTACTCAAGGGAGATCGTCTTCAGGTGTTAAAAATATTAAATTAAAAAAAGATGATTTTGTTTCATCGGTAATAACTATAAATAATTCTGAAAGATATATTTATTTATTTTCAAACAAAGGATATAGAAAATTTCTTGCATCTGAAGTTATTAAATCAAGCAGATACAATTCAGGAAAAAGATTAATTTCAAAAGATGATGAAAAAATAATATTTATTGCTAAGATTAAAGAAAATCAATTGCTAAATATTTTATCTAATAATACTTATTCTCAATTACAAGAAGAAGAAATAAAACTAACAAATATAAATGCTAACATAAGCAGCAATAGAAGCATTTTAAGTGTTTCTATTACAAATGACTTCTTTAAGCAAAAATAGGAAAATTATGAACTATAACAGAAAATGTATTGGATGTGGAAATTATTTATCATCAGACAAAAATTCAATTAGCTATGTAAGTAAATTTGACGATAATTTCAAATATTGCGTAAGATGCTTTAAATTAAAAAACTATGGTGAAAATACAAAAATTGAAACAGATGAAAATATCAAGGAAACATTAAACAAAATAGATTTTGGAGATAATTTAGTAATAATGATTCTTGATCTTTTTGATATTGAAAATTCTATATTAAGTGATTTTGAATTGAATTCAAATGTTTTGGTTGTTGTAAATAAAAGAAAATGTTTACCTAAAAAATTTAAAGAAAAATTAACCGTTCAAAATATTTATGATATTTTAAATGAAAAAGGTATTTATCCAATAGATATAATTTTATATGATGCATTTGAAAAAACTAATTTATGAAAAATAATCAGATATATTGAAGATGCTTCTAAATACAAACAAAAAACATATTTTATTGGTAAAACTAATGTTGGTAAATCTTCACTAATAAATGCTTTACTATCAATATCTAAAATTGATTCAAAATTAGTTACAAGTCCTATAAAAAATACTACATTAAATTTGATAAAAATAAAAATGAATAAGTGTCAATTAATTGATACACCCGGCTATCCAAATGAAAAATGAGTTTTTAATTTTTTAAATAGTAAAGATATTTTAAAAATATTTAAAAGTGAATTTACTGCAACTCAATTTCATATTAAAAAAAATAATCAAATATTTTTCATTGAAAATCTATTTGGCATTTCAATAGATGAAATAAGTGATGAAAATAGTTCATTAGTTTTTTATAAAAGCTTATTTCTAAAAGTTAATAAAGTAAACAAAGATAAGATAAAAAATTACATTAAAAAAAATGAACACATTAAATACATTAATGAATTTGAGTTTATTGAAAATAAAATAAATCTTGATCCAAAAAAGAAATATTCTATTTTTGCTTCTGGAGCATCTCTAATAGTTTTAAAAGGAATCAAAAGTATAACAATTTTTAGTCCAAAAGAAATTGGTTACTCTATTACAGAAAAATCTATAATATAAATATGAAAAAAATAATATTATTTGGAGGATCATTTGATCCAATTCATAATGGACATATTCAAGCCGCTTTAGAAGCATTCAGGAAAGTAAACGCTGACAACTTATATTTTATAATGTCATATATTTCACCTGATAAAAAAAAACATAAATCTACATGAGAACAAAGAAAAGAAATGATTAATATTGCTATTAGAAATTTTCCCTTTTTTTCTATATCAGAAATAGAAAAAGAAAATGAGCAGATTTCATATACTTACAAAAATATAGAATATTTTAAAAACAATTTTCCTAATAGTGAATTATTTTTATTAGTTGGTTCAGATCAATTTAATAGTTTTTCTAATTGAAAAAACTATGAGTATATAGAATCAAATTGTAAAATAATCTGTTATGAAAGAAAAGATCATTTGGTATATAAAAAAAAAGGAGTAATTTTTATTGAAGAACCTAAAATAGATACATCATCTTCTAAATTAATTTTAATGCCAAATATTGAAATGATGAATCAAGAAGTTTTAGATTATATAAATAAAAATTCAATATATGGTATTTATAGATTAGAAAAAGAAGGTATATCAAAATCAAGAATAAATCATTGTATTGAAGTTGCAAATATTGCAAAAAAAATTGCATCTAAATATGGTGATGATTTTGAAAGAAAAGCATATTGTTCTGGTTTATATCATGATATTGCTAAAGAAGTTCCAATGGAAATACAAATTGAATGTTCAAATAAATTATTGAACTATACTACATACCCTAGTTGAAAGGTTATTCATGCACCATTAGGAAAATATATTTTAGAAAAAAAATATTTATTTACTGATGAAGAAATTTTAAATTCAGTCAAATATCATACTATACCAAAAAAAAATCCAACATTATTAGAAAAAATAGTCTTTTGTGCAGATAAAATATCATCAAGAAAAAATATAGAAACCAACTATGATTTAATTGAATTATGTATTTCAAATATAGATAAAGGTTATGAGATAATTTTGCAAAAAAATATGGAGGCAATAAAAAAATAATATGATTGGAATAATAATAGCAATGGAAAGTGAATTTATTTTTAACAAAGAAATGAAGTCTAAAATTACTACTCAAACAAAAAACAAAAAAAAATTTTATATATATGACAATAAAATAGTTTTTACATATTCTGGAATAGGAAAAGTTAATTCAGCTATTTCTACTTACAATCTAATTACATCTTTTAAAATAAAAAATTTAATTAACATTGGAACAGCAGGAGCATTTTCTAATAACTTAAAAATAAATGATCTTGTTTTATGCAATAAGTTTTTTTCTTATGATGTAGATTTAACACCTTTTAACTATAAAATAGGACAAATGCCTAAAGAGAAAAATAATTTTTTTTTATTTAATAAATCTACAAACTTTATAAATAATATAAAAAAAAATTTTGAAATAATAAATGGGAATATTGCTTCAGGAGATAGTTTTATTACAAATAAAAATCATAAACACTATTTAATATTTAAAGAAGAAAAAATTGATGTTATAGACATGGAATCATGATCAATTGCGAATGTTTGTGATAAACAAAAAATTAATTTTATTTCATTCAAAGTTATATCGGATTTAATAAGAAATCCTTCATCTGAAGATCAATTTAAAATAAATCATAGCTTGAATAGAAAAAAAATATCTAGACTAATCGAGTTAATAATTAATTTAAATTAGTCTATTTTATAATTTTTTAAATTTTTGTGAAAATCGTTTGCAAGATTTTTAAAACCTGATATAGTTGGAATTGGACAATTTCTATTTTTAAGTAATTTTGGTCTACCAGCTTTATAAGATAAAAAAACTGTATTATCTTCATTTTTTAAAACTAAAAATTTATATCTTCTATTAATAGTAAACATTAGTTCTAAATTACAATTGTAGTCAGATATATCTTTTTTAGCACATTTACAACTATTATCATTAACTAAAACAACTAATTCATCTTTTTTAATGCTAGTTACCTTACCAATTACAACTTTTTTCATATATTATTTTCTCTATCATTATTATAATATAATAAACAAAAATAAAAAGGTAAAGTAATATGGCTCGTTCAAAAAAAGAAATAATTGATGAAATCAAGGAAATTATTGAAGAAATTAGATACTATGTTTCTATGGATGGTGGCGATTTGGACTTTGTTGATTTTGATTTAGAAACAGGGGTCGTATCAATTAAACTAGGTGGAGCATGTGTTGGGTGTCACTTAGTAGATAATACTTATAATGAAGGTGTAAAAGAAATTCTTACAACTGAAATCGAAGAAGTTAAAGATATTAAAATTTTATAGATTATTAGTTATTATAATATATAATTAAAATATAATTTTTGGAGAATTTATGCAAAATAAAAACTTAATAAATGAAATATCTAAAATAATTTTAGAAAAAAATTGAGATATTTCAATCGCTGAATCTTCAACAAACACTTTAATAAATTCATCTCTATTTATGAATGATGAGGTAAATAAATCACAAATATTTAAAGGTGGAGTTATTGCTAATAGTAAGATTTCCAAAGAAAATTTATGTTCAGTAAAAACTCTTACTTTAGAAAAATATGGTCCTATTTCAAAAGAAGTTGCTATTGAAATGGCATATGGAATAAAAAACAAATTAAAAACAAAAATAGCCTTAGGAATTACTTCAAATATTGAATCTTTTGAAGTTGAAGGTAAAGCTAGTGGTACAGTATATTTTTGTATAATCATTGATGAAATGATTTATGATTTTGAGATGTTAATTCCAGATAATGGAAAAGAAAAAAATAATATTATTCTTTCACAAAAGATTTTAGAAGAACTTCATAAATCTTTATTAAATATTGAATAAATATTTTTTGCAATACATATCCTATAATACATAGGAGAATTATGAAAAAAGAAGTCAAAGAAGAAATTAAAGAAGAAGTTCTAAAAGATACAATAAAAAATATTGAAAAAAAATTTGGAACAGGAACTCTTAAATATCTTGAAGATAAAGCAACTTGAGTTGGAGATGTTATTTCGTCTGGAAGTATTACATTGGATAATGCATTAGGAATAAAAGGATTTCCTAAAGGTAGAATTATTGAAATATATGGAAATGAGTCTAGTGGTAAAACTACAGTTGCATTACAATGTGTTGCTGAATGTCAAAAAAATAATGGTAGAGTTGCATACATTGATGCTGAAAATGCTTTAGATGGTATTTATTGCAAAAGAATTGGTGTAGATTTATCAAAAATGCTTTTATCTCAACCTGATTCTGGAGAACAAGCATTTTATGTTATGGATGCTTTGCTAAAAACAAATGAAGTTGACTTGATAGTTGTTGACTCTGTTGCTGCATTAATCCCTGAATCTGAATTAAATGGTGAAGTATATGATCAAAATATGGGTGCACATGCAAGGTTAATGTCTAAAGGTCTTAGAATGATTCAAGCAAGCATTTCAAAGAGTAACACAACTGTTATTTTTATAAATCAAGTTAGAGAAAAAATAGGAGTAGTTTTTGGTAATCCAGAAGTTACAACTGGCGGTAGAGCTCTTAAGTTTTTTTCTTCTATTAGATTAGAAATTAGAAAAGCAGAATTAATAAAATCTGGAAATGAAATAATTGGAATAAAGTCTAAAGTAACTGTTTCTAAGAATAAATTAGCACCTCCTTTAAAAGTATGTTACATTGACATCTTTTTTGGTACTGGGTTTGATTATAAAAATGAAATAATAAACTTTTCTATTGATTATGAAATCATTAAAAAAGCAGGGTCATGATATTACTATAATGACATAAAAATGTGTCAAGGTAGAGCTCAAATATCTAAATTTCTAACAGAAAATGAAAATGTTTATAATGATATTAAAAAAGCAATTATAGAAAAATCAAATAATGTTGTTCAAAATTAGCTAATAAAATATTTTTTAGTATAAAATTATATTTGTATTGTTAATATAAGAGGATATTATTATGAAAAAATTAATAGGCGTTGGAGCAAGTTCAGGAATTTCTTTTGCTAAGCCTTTTATAATTAAAAAAGAAAACTTAAATATAAGCGAAGAATTAGCAAAAGATGTTAAAAAAGAATTAAGTCTAATTAATAACTCTCTAGAAAAATCTAAAAAACAAATAGATGAAATAAAAAAAATTTCAATTAAAAAAATAGGTGAAGAAAAAGCAAGTGTATTTGATGCTCATATTCAAATTTTAGATGATCCAGAAATCTTAAATGAAATTAATAATATTTTAGAGAACGAAAAGAAAAATGGTGGCTACATTATTGATAAAGTTTTTTCTAATATATATAATATTTTTAATAATATGGACGATGCATATTTTAAAGAAAGAGCAAGTGATGTTTTAGATGTTAAAAATAGAGTATTATATAATTTTTTTGGTATACAAATTCATGACTTAATGTCTATAAATGAAGAAGTTATTATAATTGCAGATGATTTAACTCCTTCTGAAACAGCTATTTTAAACAAAGATTTTGTAAAAGGTTTTTTAACTAACATTGGAGGAAGAACTTCTCATGCTGCGATAATGGCAAGAACATTAGGTATTCCAGCAGTTTTGGGTTTAAAAAACATAACTGAAGTTGTAAAAGATAATGATATTATTGCTATTGATGGCGATGATGGATTAGTTGAAATAAATCCGACAAATTTACAAGAATGAAAAGATAAAAAAAACACCTTTGAAAATTTTAATAAAGAGTTGATTAAATATAAAGATAAAAAGGCTGTTACTTTAGATGGCCATTCAATTTTAGTTGAAGCAAATATTGGAACTCCTGAAGATTCTGACAACTTAGAAAGTTTTGGTGCTGAAGGTGTTGGATTATATAGAAGTGAATTCTTATATATGGATAATGATAAGTGACCAACAGAAGATGAACAATATGAATCATATAAATATGTTTTATCTAAAAACAAAGAACAATTAATTGTTGTTAGAACTCTTGATATTGGAGGTGACAAAAATCTAAAATATTATAAGTTTGCTAAGGAAGAAAATCCATTCTTAGGGTATAGAGCAATTAGGTTTTGTTTAGATAACACAGAAATATTTAAAACTCAAATTAGAGCTCTTGCAAGAGCTTCTATACATGGTAAATTAGGTATAATGTTTCCAATGATAGCAACAATTGATGAATTTGTTAGAGCTAAAAATCATACATTAACATGAATTGAAGAATTAAAAAAAGAAGGACAGAAAGTTTCTAATGATATTGAAATAGGAATGATGATAGAAATTCCTTCTGCTGCTATGCTTGCAGACAAGTTTGCTGAACATGCTGATTTTTTTTCAATTGGAACAAATGATTTGATTCAATATTCTTTTGCTGTAGATAGAATGTCTGAAAAAATTAAGTATCTATACCAACCAAACAACCCTTCATTACTAAGATTAATTAATTCTACAATTATAGGAGCTAAAAAACATAATAAGTGAGCAGCAATGTGTGGTGAAATGGCAGGGGATGTAAGGTCGATCCCATTATTATTAGGATTGGGTAAAACTGGATTAGATGCATTATCAATGTCTGCATCATCAATTCCAAAGGCAAAATATCTAATTTCAAAAATAAAACATTCTGATTGTATTGAATTAGCTGATAAAGCACTTACATGCGGAAGTGAAGAAGAAGTTAATAAACTAGTTGATGAATTTTTAAAGAAACTAAAAATTAAACTATAATAAAAATAAAAAAATAGCTAAAACTATTTTTTTATTTTTATTTAAAATGGAGCAGATGACGGGAATCGAACCCGCGTATCAACCTTGGCAAGGTTGTGTTCTACCATTAAACTACATCTGCAATAATTTATATTAAACAAATATATTATATATTTAAACTATTTTTTTTAATAAAATAATATTTTTTTATTAATACTTGATAATTACACTTTTTTATAATAGTATAAAAGAAAAAGGAAAACAAATATGAAAATTTTATTAAAAAACTGTACACTTCCTAATTACAAAAAAGTCAATATTTTAATTGAGGAGAATATATTTACAGAAATTTCTCCAAATCTAATTAGAGTTAGACCAGATGTTGAATTTGACTTAGAGAGAAAATTAGTTTTTCCTGGCATTATTGATTTAAGTCAAAATATTTTTAATACATTTAATGACAAGGAAAAAATTTCAAATGAGTCTAGATCTTTCTTAAAGGGAGGAATAACTTCACTAATTAATGTTGAAAATAATTTAGATATTCAAAATTCTTATGACATAAACTTTATAAATGAAAATTCAATTGTGAATTTAGGTGAATCTTCTATAATAGATTTTTTCAATGACTATAGTGATAAAAATCATTTTATATTTAATACATTAAATATTGGAGTAATTAATGTAGAAGAAGATGATATTGAATATTGAAAATGATTTCAATCAAGAATATTTGAAATTCAAAATCAATCTAAAGTTCTTTTTGTATCAATGAAAGATCCTGGGATAAATCACTTTTTAAAATATGTTCCAAAAAATAATTATAAAATTTGTTTTTATGACATAAATAATCCAAATGAAATAGCAAGAATTACTAACTTTAAAATTGAAGGCTTTAATTTTTATATTGCTTTCGATGTTAACTTATTTTTTATTTATAAAGAAATGATAAAAAATTGTATTGATGAAAAGAGACTTTTAATTAGTTCTGGTTACAGCAATGTTACAAATGTTCAATTTTTTATCGATTCACTTAAAAGAGGATTAATTGATATTGTTTATTCAAACCATTCTCCATACATGTTATGAGAAAAATATGAATTAAATAAAATTGGTATTCCTTCATCTGAAACTTTAGTTCCATTAATGTTTGAACTAGCTTGATTTTCAAATATTAGAACTGATATTTTATCAAAAGTATTATGTGAAAATATAAGTGAAATTTTAAACATTGATAGAAGAGGAAAAATTCAGGTAGGTAATTATGCTGACTTAACAGTAATTGATCCAGAAAGATTTTGATATATTACTAATAATGATATTATTTCAAATGCAAAATGAACTCCACATGAAGGTAAAAGGTTATGAGGTGTACCAATAATTACAATTCTTAATGGTAAAATTGTTCACCACTCATATGAAAATGTTACTTTTAATGAAAATGATTTATATTTATCAATGCCACTTGAAAGCAAATAAAATGACAAATAATGATGTAAGTCTCTTTTTTATTAAAAACACAAATTATAAAAAAGATGATATTAAATCAATTAAAGAGATACATCATGGCTTTACTAATAAGTCATTTTTTTTAATTACCACTGATAATTTAAAATGACAAATAAGATTTTCTGGATTAAATGAAGTAGTTGATAGAAAAAATGAAATTAAAATTTTAAAAGCTATTAAAGATGAAAATATTATTTATTATGATGAAACTGGAAATTTTATTAAAAAATGAATTGATGGAAAAACTCTTTCATTAGTTTTCAATAAAAAGAAAAAAATAAAATTGATTTGTAAAAAAATTAATGAACTTCATTCGACTGTTATATTAGAAAATAATGAAATATTAGTTCATGATTATTTTGCATATATTGATAAGACTAAAAATTTTGATAAACAAATAAAGGATAAATATATCTCATTAGTAAATAAATATAGTAATCAAAAGAAAGTTTTATCTCATAATGATTTATCAAAAAAAAACATTCTCTTCAATGGTAGTGAAATAATTTTTATTGATTTTGAATGATCAAGAATGAATGACAATTATTTTGATGTTGCAAATTTTATAAGAGAAAACAATATTAGTAATAAATGAATAAAATTTATTCAAGAAAATATTGAAGATATAGATCTAAATATTTTAAAAGATTTTATTTTTATAACTACATGTTTTGCTTTTCAATGAACATTTGTTGCCAGACAAGATAAAAAAACAATTAAATATCGTAAAAAATGTTTAAAAAAAATGAACTCAATATATAAATTTAATAAATATCTTTAATTTATAAATCACTAATATATAATAATATTGGTTAGTAAAGGTTGATTGCTGCACATTGTGTAGAGGAAAGTCCATACTATCACTAGCTGAGATGTTAGTAGTGTTTATGTGGGTATATAAAAAATAAAACCCAGTACTTGTAAAAGTAACAACGAATGAAGACCTAAGTTTTTAAAAAATATGGTGCGGATTTCATAAAGTGCCACAGTGACGAAGTTATAATGAAAGTTATAAAGTGAAACGCGGTAAACTTCATAAGATAGAAACCCAAATTTGGTAGGGGAACTTTTTTAAGATAAATGAATCTATAAAATCGATGGTAACATAGATAAATAATCAACGCTTCTTTGAAGTACAAAATATGGCTTATATTTACTAACCAATATTTTAAAGGATATAATTCCCTTGTATTTTTTAAAATATTAGCACTTTCAATGGTTATGTGATAATATTATATAAATGAATAATTTTTTAAGGAGTGTAAAATGGAAGACTATTATGAAGTATTAGGCGTTTCAAGAGATGCTTCTGAGAGTGAAATAAAAAATGCTTTTAGAAAAAAAGCTATGCAATTTCATCCCGATAAAAACAAATCACCAGATGCAGAGGAAAAATTTAAAGAAATAAATAAAGCGTATGAGGTTCTTTCAGACCAAAATAAAAGAGCTAGATATGATCAATTTGGAGATAGCTCAGATCAACCTGGAGGATTTGGAGGATTTGGAGGATTTGAGGGATTCGAAGGTTTTGGAGATTTTGGTAGCGGAAGCTTTGGAGGATTTACTGAAAACTTCGGAGATATCTTTGGAGATATATTTGGTAATTTTGGAGATATCTTTGGAAGTTCTAGAAAATCACATTTTAAAAATGATTCTGGATTAGATATTGTTAAAAAAATTAAGATAAGCCTTGTTGAATCAATTGTTGGTGTCACAAAAGAATTTGAATATGATATTTCAATAAATTGTTACAAATGTGATGGTTCTGGCGCTTCAAATGAAAAAGATTCAATTATAAATTGTGATACTTGTAATGGTACAGGTGTAACAGTTACACAAAAGAAAACATTATTAGGAATTATGCAATTTCAAAACACTTGTTCAGATTGTAAGGGAACAGGTGAAAAAATTGTAAAAAAATGTTACGAATGTAATGGAAAGAAACAAATTATAAAAAAGGCAAAGGTTTCTATTGACATCACACCTGGTATTCAAAATGGGCAAACTATGGTTGTTGAAAATAAAGGTAATCAAAATAAGTTAAATAAAGGAAATTTATATTTACATATATCTGTTGAAAAAAGTGAAATTTTTCATAGAGAAGGCAATGACATTTTTGTTCAGCTATTTGTAGACCCAATTACTGCAATAACTGGAGGAACGGTTAAGGTTCCAACTCCTTATGGAATTGATGAAATTAAATTAAAACCTTCTACACCAAATGGTAAAGAAATTGTTATTTCAGGTAAAGGTATAAAACATGGTGGTCTATTTAAAAGTAAAGGTGATTTAATTGCAATAGTAACTTACACAAAACCAAAAAATTATTCTGCTAAAGAAATTTCTCAATTAATGAATTTTGCAAATAATAATAATGATGAATTAAATCAACAATTAAAGATTGCTAAAGAGGAGATAAATTTTGCAAAGAAATAAAAACAACGAAAATCATAATGTTAAAAAAAATGAAGTTGATAAAAATGATGAACTTAAAAAAGAAATAGAAAATCTAAAAAAAGATTTATCTAAAAAAAGTTCTAAAATAAACGATCTTGAAAATACAATTAATTTAATTAACTCAAAATACAAGAATGATCTTTTGATTAAATCTAAAGAAGCTCAAGAAAAGATTAATGAAAAAATAAATGAATATAAAACAAAAATAGATTTTGAAGTTTCAGAAATTAGAAAATATGCAATTAAAAATAATGCAATAGAATTAATCAATATAATAAATCAATTTTCATCAGTAGTAAATAGTAAAATTGAAAATGAGCAAGTTAGAAATTATGTAAATGGATTTAAAATGTTTATTGGAATGTTTGAGAATTTATTAAGCTCAATGGGTATTAATAAATTGGTAATTAAAGAAAATGATAAATTTGATGAAAATACTATGGAAGCAGTTGACATATATATAGATAAAAACAAAGAAGAAAACACGATACATAAAGTAATTAAAGATGGCTATAAATTACATGATCAAGTTTTAATATATAATCAAGTTATTGTGTATAAAAAAAAATAAAAATATTAATATAATATTTTTATTTTTTTTATTGATAGGAGTATAATTCAATTAAGTTATTTTTAAGTAACCTACTAAAAGGATGGAATATGTTAAGTAAAAATAAATTTTTTAATAGATTTTTCTTTATTTCTTTATTTGGATTTATTTTTTTAACTACAACTATTATTATTTCAGTTACATTAAATAATTGATCTTATTTAGCTAGTTTTGTACTATGTTTCCCTTTTAGTTTAATGAATTTTTTTTTATTAGATTTAATTTTAAAAAATAGTAAAAAAAATAAAATTAATAATAAACCTTACTTTATATTTATTTTAGTTTTTAAGAACTTGCTACTTTTAATTCCTATATTAATTTTAATGGGTTTATCAATGTCACATAATATTAATGAAATATTTAATGTTTGAATTATTTTGTTAGTATTACTATCTGTGCCATTTTTTAATTTAATTTTTAGAAGTATTTTTAATATAATAGAAAACAAAAGAGTTAGCTATGTCTAGAGAAATTAATTGAGTTAATTTATGGACTCCAAATCTTTTAAGATTATTAGGTGTTTTAGCTGTTTTTTTAATAATATTAGGATCTGTTTTATACTACAATTCTTCTATTAAAAGAACAAAGCACAATGAACCACCAAGAGGATTTGCATTTTTAATATTTAATTTAATTAATTATTTTAGAAATTTAACAAGAGATATTCTTGGGCAAGATCTTGAAAAACTAGCACCTATTTTTTTAACTTTTTTTAGTTATATAGCACTATCAAATATGATAGGTATGGTAGGTTTAGAAAATCCAACTTCTTCTGTGGCTGTTTGCTTAACTCTTGGATTATTTTCTTTTGTTGGAACATTTGTAATGGGATTTAGGTATCAAAGATTTTCTTTCTTATATAAATTCACATTTAATGTTAATATTGAAAAAAAATCAGATAATAAAAAAACTAGAATACCAGTAATGGTTAATCCAATTGAGGTAATTGGATCTTTCACACCACTAATATCATTATCTTTTAGACTTTGAGGAAATATATTTGCTGGAGTATTAATTATATCTTTATTATATAATTTACCATATGCTCTTATGTATGCTCATATGAATGATGGTGACTTAGGTCAATTATTTCCTGAGGAATTACCTGGCGGAATAATGACACCAGATAGGTGGAACTTAGGAGCTATAACTTTAATTAGTTCACTATTTGTACCACCACTCCATGCCTTTTTGGATATTGGTATAGGAATAATTCAATCTTTAGTTTTTATATTATTAACTATGGTGTATTGAGTTTTAAATAAAGAACATTAATAAAAAATTAGGAGAAAAAAATGAATGATACATTAATAATGGCATTTGAAAATGTTTCAAATACAATAAGTGATAAAGGTGCTGCTTACATTGGGGCTGGTATAGCAATGTTTGGAGCTTTAGGAGTAGGTGCTGGACAAGGTTACGCTGCTGGTAAAGCTACTGAAGCCGTTGCTAGAAACCCTGAAGCTGAATCAAAGATAAGAACAATGTTAATTGTTGGATTAGGGATTGCTGAATCAGCAGCTATCTATGCTTTAATCATTTCAATTTTATTAATATTTGTAGCATAAAAGGATAATTTATGTCAATTTCAATTTACAATATGGTAGATTCTGCTCTACAAATAGATGTATGAGTTTTAATTGCCCACATATTAGCTGTTACAATTCTTTTGTTTGTAATTAGTTTTTTTGCTTGAAAACCAACAAAAAAATATATCGAAGAAAGAAAAAAAAATATGCAAGAAGAAATCAACAAAATTTCTGAAAGTAAAAAAATAGCAGAAAGTAATATTGTTGAATCTAAAGAACTAAAAATCAAGAGTATTGATGAAGCAAATAAAATTATTGAGCTTGCAGAAATCGATGCATATTCAATCAAAGAAAAAATAAAAAAAGAAGCAACCATTGATGCAAATCATATTAAAAATATGGCAAATGAAGACATATTAAAAAAAGAAAAAGAATTAAGAACAAATATCGAAAGTGAAGTATCTAATTTGGCAATTGAATTAGCTGAATCATTAATAAAAAAAAATATTGATAAAAAAGCAAATCAAAAATTGATTGACTCTCTTCTTGAAGATATAAAGAAAATATAAAATGAAGGAAAATAAATCATACGCAATTGCTTTATATCAAATGTATAATGAATCAAATAATAGTAATAAATTTTATGATGATATTCAAGCATTGTATTTTTCGATAAATTGTAATAAGGAAATAATCAATATTCTTTCATCAAAAATGCTTTCTAAAAAAGAACGTAAAAATATTATTAAAAATGTTTTTGATAAAAATATAGATCAGTCAATTGTTTACTTTTTATATGTATTAGTAGACAATGAATTCTTTAAAAATATAATATATACTTTAAAATTTGCTTTAAAAGAAATTGATCATAGACGAAATCAATCATTTGTAAAAATTGATACAGCATTTGAATTAGATAAAAAAACAGTTGATTTAATTGTAAAAGCATTAAAAGATAAATTAAAAAAAGAGATAGATTATACATTGGTTATTAATCCTAATTTAATTGGCGGAGTTCGGATAAGAGTTGATGATAAAGAAATCGATGGAACAATTGAAGGAAAATTAAAAAATATGAAGAAAGATATTAATTTTAAAAGTTAGGTAAAAAATATGAGTGTAAATGTTGATAGATTTTCTTTGGTAATTAAAAATCAAATTAAAAAATATAGCCAGCCAGCTTTATTAACTGAGTATGGAAAAGTAGTTTCAGTTGGTGATGGTATTGTAGAAGTTGCAGGTCTAAGAAATGTTGTTTTAAATGAAATTGTTTGTTTTGAAAATGGATCATATGGTATGGCACTAAATCTAGAATCAGATATTGTTGGTGTTATCACATTAGGAGATTATTTTGATATCAAAGAGGATAGTACTGTAAAAAGAACTTGTAAGGTAATGGAAGTTCCTGTAGGAGATGAATTATTAGGTAGGGTTATTGATCCTCTTGGTAATCCATTAGATAAAAAAGGGAAAATTAAAACAAAAAAAAGCTATCCAATAGAAAGAGTTGCTTCAGGAGTAATGACACGTGAAAGTGTTAATGAACCTCTTGAAACAGGTATTTTAGCAATTGATTCAATGTTTCCAATTGGTAAAGGCCAAAGAGAGTTAATTATCGGGGATAGACAAACTGGAAAAACAACAATTGCAGTTGATACAATTATTAATCAAAAAGGTAAAAATGTTAAGTGTGTTTATGTAGCAATTGGACAAAAAAATTCTACAATTTCATTAATAGAAAAAACTTTAGAAAAAGAAGGAGCAATGGCCTATACAACTATTGTTTCATCTTCAGCTGCTGACACACCATCATTAAAATATATTGCTCCATTCTCTGGAATTGCCATTGCTGAATATTGACTTGAAAAGGGTCAAGATGTTTTAATAGTTTATGATGATTTAACAAAACATGCAATTGCATATAGAACATTATCACTTTTATTAAGAAGACCACCAGGAAGAGAAGCTTACCCTGGTGATGTATTTTACCTACACTCTAGACTATTAGAAAGATCAGTAAAATTAAATAAAAAACACGGTTCAGGTTCAATTACTGCCTTACCAATTATAGAAACTCAATTAGGAGATATCTCTGCATATATACCTACAAATGTTATTTCAATTACGGATGGTCAATTATTCTTAATGACTAATATATTTAACTCTGGTCAAAGACCTGCTATTGATGCTGGTTCAAGTGTATCTAGAGTTGGTTCTGCAGCTCAAACAAATTTAATAAAAAAAGTTGCAGGAAACTTAAAAATTGATTTAGCTCAATATAGAGAATTAGAAGCTTTTTCTCAATTTGGATCTGATTTAGATAATGAAACTAAAAAAGTTTTAGATCATGGTAAGAAAGTTATGGAAATTATAAAACAACCACAATCTTCCCCTTATTCTCAAATAGAAGAAGCTATTTTGCTTTTTATTGTTAAAAATAAATTAATTAGATGAGTTCCATTAGAAAATATTGGTGATTTTAAAAAAGCTTTATTATTAAATTTAAAAGGTAAAAAATGTTTTACTAACTTGGAAAGTAAAATGTCATTTACTCCCGAGATTCAAAATGAAATTACAAAGGAAGTAAAAAGTTTTATTAAAGATTATGTTTTAAAAATACCTAATTATGATCAAGAGCAAATTGCTTCATTAAATAAGGAATAATTATGTCTTCAATAATGAAAATAAAGAAAAAAATTGATTCAATTGAAGCAACTGAAAAGTTAACTAGAACAATGAAATTAGTTGCAACTGCAAATTTGAAAAAAAATCAATCTTTTTTCAACTCTATAAAAGAATACAATAAAGAATTTTACAATCTTTATGGTTTATTAAATAAAGAAATAGAAAACAGAAAAAAATTAATAAAAAAAGAAGAAAAAGTTTTATGAATTGCTTTTACATCAACAATGGGATTATGTGGTGGTTATAATATTAATTTAATTAAAAAATTAGAAGCAAATATTGATTTAAAAAATGACAAAATTTTACTTTTCGGAAAAAAAGGTTTTAATTTATTAAAGAATAAGGGTTTAGAAAATAGAATTAAAT
Source organism: Mycoplasmoidaceae bacterium (assembly GCA_051656145.1). Taxonomy (GTDB): domain Bacteria; phylum Bacillota_I; class Bacilli_A; order Mycoplasmatales; family Mycoplasmoidaceae; genus CAMREV01. Next base: position 71,950 of record JBOGBI010000008.1, on the reverse strand, counting down.
ATTTTATTAATGCAAGCAATAAAGATATAACATATGATTTTTGTTCATTACTTTCAGAAAAAGTAATAGAAAGCATTAATTCAAAAGAATTTACTAGTGTAAAAATAATTTACAATAAATTTATTAACTCGCTTGAATTTGAACCTTACATACTTGATATTTATCCGTTAGATGAAAAAATATTTAAGGATTCAGTAAAAGATAAAATAAGTGGTTATATTTCATTTGAATCTCCTCCTGAAGAAATCTTAACAAAAATTAAAAAACAATTTTTTAGTGTTGTAATATTTGGATGTCTTGTAGAAACAAATGTTTCTGAAAATTCTTCAAGAAGAAATGCAATGGAATCAGCAACAAAAAATGCTAAAGATATCAAGGAAAACTATTTTATTGAATATAATAGTAAAAGACAATCAAAAATAACACAAGAAATAAATGAAATTATAGGAGGTTTTAATGCAAGCAAATAATAAAAAAACTAATAAAGTAGTTTCCAAAACAAAAAATAAAAACATTAAAAGTTTACCTAAAAAAGCAGCTTTAAAAGATGATTTTTCCAAAACTCAAAGTTCAACTAAAAAAGTAATTTCTAAAACAGAGATTAAAAACTCTAAAAGTACAAATAAACCTAATATTGGTTATATTTATCAAATATTTGGACCTGTAGTTGATGTAAAGTTTGAAAATTCAATACTGCCAAATATTAACAATGCTCTATATGTTAAAAATGGAAATGAAAATGTAGTTTTAGAAGTTTCACAAATAGTTGGTGATGATGTAGTTAGATGTATTGCTATGCAATCTACAAATGGTTTAGCAAGAAATACCCCCGTAATAGATTCAAGAGATTCAATTAAAGCACCTGTAGGAAAAGAAGTTTTAGGAAGAATGTTTAATGTTGTTGGAGAAGCAATTGATGAAAAACCATTTGAATGTAAAACTTATAAATCTATTCATAGGTCTGCACCAACTTTTTCTGAACAATCAAATAGTGTTGATGTTCTTGAAACAGGAATAAAAGTTATAGATTTGCTAATACCTTATTTAAGAGGTGGCAAGATTGGTTTATTTGGTGGTGCTGGTGTTGGTAAAACAGTTTTAGTGCAAGAGTTAATTCAAAATATTGCTATTGGACATGGTGGTTTATCAATATTTGCTGGTGTTGGAGAAAGAACAAGAGAAGGTAATGATCTTTACTATGAAATGATAGATGCAGGTGTTTTAAATAAAACTGCTCTTGTTTTTGGTCAAATGAATGAACCGCCAGGAGCAAGAATGAGAGTTGCACTTACTGCCTTAACAATGGCAGAACATTTTAGAGATAATAATAACCAAGATGTTTTATTATTTATTGATAATATTTTTAGATTTACTCAAGCTGGTTCAGAAGTTTCTGCATTATTAGGAAGAATGCCTTCAGCTGTTGGTTACCAACCAACTCTTTCATATGAAATGGGACAATTGCAAGAAAGAATCACATCTACTAAGAATGGATCAATCACTTCAATTCAAGCAGTTTATGTTCCAGCTGATGATTTAACAGATCCTGCTCCTGCAGCTACATTTTCACATTTAGATGCAAGAACAGTATTAGATAGAAAAATATCTTCATTAGGGATATTTCCTGCAATAAATCCACTAGATTCATCTTCAAGAGTTCTAGATCCAAACATAATTGGCTTAGAACATTATAAAGTTGCTATTCAGGTAAAAGAAATTTTGCAAAAATTTGAAGAACTTCAAGATATTATTGCTATTTTAGGTATTGATGAATTATCTGAAGAAGATAAAATAATTGTTACAAGAGCAAGAAAAATTAGAAATTTTTTATCTCAGCCTTTCTTTGCTAGTCAAAAATTTACTGGCATTAAAGGTGTATATGTTAAAACATCAGACACAATAAAGGGTTTTAAAAAAATATTAAGTGGAGAATGTGATCATATTTCTGAACAATCTTTATTATATGTTGGAAAAATTGAAGATGCATTTATGAAAGATAAGGAATTAAAAAATGAAAAATAATCTTTTTCATCTAAAAATACTAACTTCAAAAGGATTAGCTTTCGATGATGAAATTATTAGTTTTAATTTTAAAAATGAAAAGGGTCACACTACTTTTTTAAAGGACCACTCACCAGAGATTGGTTTGATAGAAAAGAGTAAATGTTTAATAGTTCAAAAGGACAATAAAAAAATCGCACTATTTCACAGTAGTGGTGTTTATTCTTTTGTTAATAATGTTTTTAAATTTATTGTCGATAATTGCAGTGAAGATGAAATAAATGTCACTGATATTAGTTTTTCTGACAATGAAAATACCATTATAGGTGACAATGAGATCATTCAAAGTAATTTTATTATAGACAATAAATTCGGAACAAAAGAAGAAATTATTCAATTTGAAATTAGAAAAATTGTTAAAGGTATGAAATAATTTTTAGATATATTTTAAAGAAATCATTAAACAAGAATTAATAAAATCATCATCAATCATTTTAAATTTAAAATCAGTTTTTGAATTAAAAAAGTATTCTCCAATTGATCAAAAAAATGAATCAAATATTCCAGGATAATTTGGATTTAAAATTGCACATATTTTTTTCATATCATCATATGTAGAAAATTCATCTATTAATTTCATTTCTATCATTGCTCTTCTTACATTCTTATCATTAGAAATATTTATTGATGTATATTCACTTAATTTGATTTTAAATTTATTTACTAAAACTAATGCTAATAGATTTGCTTTTCTTGCATTCATACCCTTAAAATCAAGTAATCTTCTTTTTAATTCTTGACTTGAGGGAACATCGTTTCAAATATTCATTGCTTGACCATTATATTCTGAATTAATTTTTTTAAGCATTTCAAAAATTAGTTTTGAATTTTTTTCAGGATTATCTGTTATTTTATTATCAACAAAAATATTTACTAAATCATTTGCTTTTAATTTTAATAATTCATTAATTTCTAAACTACCTAAAGCATTTTTAATTAAAAGCGGAGTTTCTTCAGCCATTCCTGAATCAGTTTCATCATCAACGATGAAAGAAATTAAGATAGCATGAGGTAACTCATAAAAGTTAGACAATATTTTTTCAATTTTTTTATCATAAGAAAAAACACCATATGCTTTTTCTTTTTCTTCAATTTTATTAAAATAAATTGCCATATTTAATAATTTATTCATTTGTCCTCCAAAATAACTAATTCTAATTATAATTATATAATAATAGAAGGAATAATAATAGCAAAGAATTAAAAATTTATTAAAATTTATACATTCTTTTTGGTATTTATGAATAAATTTAGCTCACAAAATATTGAATTTAAAACAAAACCAATAGTAACTTCAATGACATCATTATTTTTCATTTTTATTCCGTATGGATTAATATGAATTTTTTTTGGTGAAGGAAGAATAGTTTTGTTTGAAAATAACAATATTAATATTGGAATAAATGCAATTTGATTTGATAAAGTTTCCCTAACATATAGCTTCGAATTTTATTTAGTATATTTCATTTTACTTTTATTGCCAATTTTAATTTTAATAGTTGGTAAATTTATTTTTAAAATTATGCAATTAGATATTATTCCATTTCTTTATATGTCTTGTGCTTTTTGAATCGGAGTATTACTCACTGGAATTATGCCTAGTATAACAGATGATGAATCCTTAATTGAGATAATAATAACAGGAAAAATTATATTCATAATAATACTTTCATTATTAATTTTTTTTATTTTTAATTTTATTATTAATATAATTATTTTAAGGTCAAGAAATGTTTCAAATTTCTTTAAAGATTTCAAAAAAGAAAATGATACAAATGATGAAATCATTAAATCACAAAAAAGCATTTTGGACAAAGTTAAAAAAGAAAAAGAAACAACTTGAGAAGTTTAGGAAAAGAAAATGCAATTTATTGATAAATGTGTAATTGATTTACAAGCAGGTGATGGAGGAGATGGAATTGTTGCTTGAAGAAGAGAAGCTCATTATCCTGAAGGTGGACCTTGAGGTGGAGATGGTGGTCGTGGTGGTGACATTTTTATTTATGCTGATCATAATGAAAGCTCTTTATTTAAATTAAGATATTCAAAAAAAATTAAAGCTAATAATGGAGAAAATGGCAAATCAAAACTTTGTCATGGAGCAAATGGAAAAGGAATAACAATTAATTTACCATTAGGATCAGTTGTTAAAGACGCAATAACTAATGAAGTTATTTTTGATTGCATCAAGCCAGGAGAAATTTTTAGAATTTGTAAAGGTGGAGAAGGCGGACATGGAAATGCTTTTTTTAAATCAAGTAGAAACAAAGCTCCAAAACTTTTTGAAAGAGGAGACAAAGGAGAAAATAGGAAAGTTTTAATTGAATTAAAATACATTGCTGATGTTGGACTTCTTGGTTTACCTAATGCAGGTAAATCTACTTTTGTTAAAAATATTTCATCTGCTCAGCCTAAAACTGCACCATACAAATTTACAACCTTAGTTCCAGTATTAGGAACATGTTATATAAATGATAAAACAATTGTTTTTGCTGATATTCCAGGATTAATTGAAAATGCAGCAGAAGGTCAAGGATTAGGACATGAATTTTTAAAGCATATTGAAAGATGCAAAATACTAATTCATTTAATTTCGCTTTCTTCGCTTGATAATGAACAAGATGACACGGATGTTATAAAATCTTATGAAATAATTCGAAATGAAATCAAAAAATATAACGAAAAACTTTTTGATAAAAAAATATTTATTGTTGCAAATAAAATAGATTCTGAAGGATCAGAAGAGAATTTAGTAAAACTTAGAAAACACATAAAAAATGAAAAAATATTTGTAATTTCTGGTCTTAATAAAGACTTTGGAGATTTACTTAAAGAAATTGAAAAAGAATATGAATCATATAAAAATAAAGTTGATTCTACTATTGAAGATAAAATAAAGATTGTTAAAGAAACAAAAGAAGTAAAAGAAGAAATTACTTTTGAAAAAATTGATGATTGTAGATGATTAATTAGTTCTAAAAAAATTAATTATTGATTTGATAAAATTCCCCAAACAACAGACGAAAATTGAATTAGATTAAATCAAAAGATAGAAATAAATAAAATAGAAAAACTTCTAAAAGATAATGGTGCAAAAGCAGGAGATATTATGGTAATAAATGATGTCGAATATGTTCTGGATTAATTATGATTGATAATAAAATAAATTACATTGTTTCTTGAATGAAAGACTACTTAGTTAATTCTGGTAGCAAAGGTTTTGTATTAGGAGTATCAGGTGGAATTGATTCTGCAGTTTTAGCATTAATATTAAAAAAATATTTTGGAAATAATTATTCGGCATATTGAATTGATGTAGAGTCATCAAAAGAAGATTTTAAATATGCATCATTATTATTTGAAAAATCAGAATTTATTTATGAAATAATTGATTTAAATAAAAGTTTTAATTTTCTTAAAGAAGAACTTAAACTTAACAATATAAATCAAGCGAATGTCAAATCTAGATTAAGAATGATATCTTTATATGCAAAAGCACAAGAAAAAAATTACTTAGTTTTAGGAACTACAAATTATATTGAATATAAAATTGGCTACTTTACAAAATACGGTGATGGAGCTTCTGACTTAGCCCCTTTAAAAAATCTTTTGAAAAAAGAAATAAAAGAAATTGCTATTCATTTAGGTGTTCCTAAAGAAATAATTGAGAGAGCTCCAAGTGCTGGTTTATATGAAAATCAAACTGATGAAGATGAAATTGGTTTATCATATAAAGTAATGGATGATTATTTTTCTAATAAAAATATTTCATTAGAAGATAAAAACAAAATTAATTTAAAAGTATTAAATTCAAATCATAAAAGAGAAGAAATTCCTTATCCATTTTTTAAAAGAAAAAGAGAGTAAAATGAAAAATAAATATAATTGAGATCTAGAAGATATTTTAGGCAATGATACATTAGATAGCCTTTACAATAAATGAAAAAAAAGTGTTGATATAATTTTAAAAATGCACAATACATTTTATCTTTCTCTTGAAGATTTTGTAAAATTTCATGAAGAAAGAGAAAAAAACACTGTTTTAACAAACAGGATTTTTAATTATGTATCTAATAATTTAAATGAAGATACTGCAAATTCAACTTGACTATCTTGAAGCCAAAAATTAAAAAATGATGTTCAAGCCTATTCTGAAGCAACTTCAGATGAAGAAAACATTATCATTGATAATGAAAAGAAGATAAGAGAATTTTTAAAAGATCCAAGACTAAAAGAATACATAAGAATATATGAATTGTTTTTTAAAAATAAAAAAAGAATTCTTTCAAAAAAAGAAGAAAAACTTTTATCACAACTTTCAAAAACCTCTTCTGGCTTTGAAGATATATATTCTTCTGTAGTTGACACAACAATTAAGTATTCTGATGTAAAAGACAAAAATAATAAAAAAGTTAAACTTGAATCAATGGCAAAGGTATATAAATGTTTGAAATCTTCTGATCGTGTTCTAAGGAAGAATACTTGAATTTCTTTTAACAAAGCATATTATGACAACAGATATATCTTAACCAACACTCTTTACTATAACTACCTTGAGTTAAATCAGTACGCAAAGATAAGAAAATATAAAGATTATGTTGAATCTAGTTGTGATGATGATGAAGTTAATTGTGATTTTCTTTTGAGTATTTATAAAGGAGTTGAAGGTTTCTCTCCAATATATAAAAATTTTTCAAATTCAAGAAATAAAATATTAAAAGCAATATATAGTTTTAAAGAAATTTATCCTTGAGATAAGAATATTTCTATTGTTAAAAAAATAAATGATAATTATACAATTGAAAAAATTCAAGAAGAGCTTTTAAAAGTTTTTGCTTGCTTTGGAAAGGAATACACTAGCATAGTTAAAAAAGCTTTTAATGAAAATTGGATATCATGATTACCAAAAAAGAATAAACATAGTGGAGCATATTCAATTGGTGGAACTCAAGGATTGAATAAATATTACATTTCAATGAATTTTGACAAAACAATAAGATCTTTATATACTGCAGCACATGAATTAGGTCACTCTCTCCATTCCTATTACATTAATCAAAATCAAACAGTGCATGCATCATGCTCTATTTTCTATGCTGAAATAGCTTCAATAACAAATGAAATGCTTTTAAGCTATTACTTATTAGAAAATACAAAATCAGATGATGAAAAAATATATATATTAGATGAAGTTATCAATGGTTTTTTTTCTACAACTACTAGGCAAATAATATTTTCAAATTTTGAATATGAAATGATTGAAAAACTAAATAATAATCTTCCAATTACTTTCGAAACAATTACTGAAACATATAAAGATATGAATGAAAAATACACAGGCTTCAAAAAAAGAAAAAATACTAAAGAACCACTTTTATATTCATTATCAACAATTTTAAGAATTGATCATTTTTATGTTGGTAATTTCTATGTTTATAAATATGCAATAGGTCAAATATGTGCAATAATAATTTCGAAAAAAATATATGATGGTGATAAAGAAGCAATAAGAAGATATTTTGATTTTCTTAAATCTGGATCATCCCTATCTCCAATAGATACAATTAAAATATTAGGCATTGATTTTTCAAAAAAAGAATTATGAGATGAATGTTTTAATAATATAAATGATTTAATAGTTCAATTTAATAAAATTACACTAAAATATATGTAATATATAAATACTATAAAAAAGGTAATTTGATATGATAAATCTTAATTTAAAATACTTAGACAAAAACATTGATACAAAAAAAATTTACACTTCTTATAAGGAGAATGTTAGCAAACATAGTGCTATGTTATCCGAAAGAAAAGTAAAAGGTTCTGAAATGCTTGGATGAATGGATTATCCAAAAAATATTTCAAAAGACTTAATTCAAGAAATTGAAAATTATGGAAAAAAATTTAGATCTAAAAATATTAAAAACATTTTAGTAATTTCAATAGGAGGTTCTTATACTGCTTTAAGAGCTGCAATAGATATGTGTATTGCTCCTTTCAATAGAGATATTAATATTTACTATGCTCATGGAATTTCTTCAAATTATCTTTACTCTTTAAAAAATAAATTAGAAAAAGAAGACTTTTCTATTGTTGTGATATCTAAATCTGGCGGAACAATTGAACCAGCAGTTTCACTAAGAATATTTTATGAACTTTTAATTAAAAAATATGGTGTCGAAGAATCAAAAAATAGAGTTGTAGCAATTACAAGTGAAAGTCAAGGTAGTTTAATTAAAATAGCAAAAAAATATAATTGAAAAACTTTCTATATCCCAGAAGATATAGGTGGAAGATTTTCTGCTATAACTCCTGTTGGATTAGTTCCTATGGCTATGTTAGGCTTAGATATTAAAAATGTTATTAAAGGCGCACTAAAAGCAAGAAAAGATTGTTCTGATAAAAACATTGAAAAAAATACAGCTTACCAATATGCAGTTTTAAGACATTACTTTTATAGTAAATTAAGAAAAAAAATAGAGGTATTTGGATCATATGATGAGGATTCATTTTATTTTCTTGAACATTTGAAACAATTATATGCAGAAAGTGAAGGGAAAAATCATAAAGGATTATTTCCAACAATTGCTAGATTTACTGCAGACCTTCATTCAATTGGTCAATTCCTACAAGAAGGATCTCCAATATTTTTTGAAACTTTATTGATAGTTAAAAATTCAAATAAAGATTTAAAATTTAAAAAACTATTTGATGATATGGACAATTTAGATTATTTAATTCAAAAAAGTGTTGGCGAATTAAATCATATAGCTTGCAAAAGCACAATGGAAGCTCATTTAATAGATGGTGGAAATAGTACTATTCAAATCGTTGTTGAAAAGTTAAATGAAGAAACTTTTGGATATTTATATTATTGATTCTCTAAATCATTAGCAATGAGTGCACTTCTATTGAATCAAAATCCATTCAATCAACCAGGTGTTGAAGCTTATAAAAAAAGAATGAAAAATAATATTAAGAAAAAATAATGAAATTAATTGTTATAGTTGGTCCAACAGGATCTAGAAAAACAGAAATTTCCTATAAAATAGCAAAAGAATTTAATCTTGAAATTATTAATTCTGATGCTTTTCAAGTTTATAAAGAATTAAATTTAGGAATAAATAAGCCAAGTAATAAAATTCTTTCTGAAGTTAAACATCATTTAATAAATAATGTTTCTATTTTTGATGAGTGAAATATTAAATTATTTAAAGATCAAGCAGAAGCAATAATAGATAAGTCTGATAAGGCAATAATTATTTGTGGAGGATCAAATCTATATGTTCATTCTTTGCTTAATAACTATAATCTTTTAAATGTCGGACGTGAAAACATTTTCGATAATCTATCAAATGATGAATTATATTCAAATTTATTTGAGTTAGACGAAAAAGAAGCAATTAAAATTGGAAAAAATAATAAAAAATCATTAACTAGAGCATTGGAAATAATTAATTCTAAAAAAATATTAAAATCTGATATTAAAAAATATAATAATAAAATAAAATATGATTCATTAATTATTTTTTCTAATCCTGATAGAGAAGAACTTTATGATAAAATTAATAAAAGAACTGAAAAAATGTTTGATAAAAATATTCTTAAAGAGATTAATGGTTTAGATATTAATAAATTTAAAAATACAAATGCATCAAAAGCAATAGGTTATAAAACATTGATTGATAACAATCTTGAATTAAATGAAGATGTTCTTAACAAGATAAAACAAGAATCAAGAAATTATGCAAAAAGGCAAATAACCTGAATTAGAAATAAATTTGATGTTGATTATGAAACAAAAAATTATGAAAAAGATTTTTGTGAAATATTAGATCTAATTAGAAATTTTTTAGAGAATGATAATGTATAAAAGTCTTTACATTCATATTCCTTTTTGCAAAATGATTTGCACATACTGTGATTTTAAAAGAGAAATAAATAGTGATCAAAATATTGAAAAATATATTGATAAAATAATTTTAGAAATAAATGAAATTAAGCATATATTAAAAACTATATATATTGGTGGTGGTACACCAAATATTTTAAAAGATGAATTACTTAAAAAGTTTTTAAATTCACTAAATAAAAATATTGATAAGAATACTGAAGTTACAATTGAACTTAACCCTGAATTAATTACCAAATCCCAACTAGAAATTTTAAAAAATAATAATGTAAATAGAATTTCACTTGGTGTTCAATCAACAAACAATGTTATTTTAAAAAATTTAGGAAGACTTCACACTATTGAAATGGTCGAAGAAAAAATTATATTATTAAATGAATATAATTTTCAAAACATAAGTTGCGATTTTATTTACAATGTTCCAAATATGAAAATATCTGACATAGACGATATGATTTCATTTATTGAAAGACATGATATTAAACATTTATCTTTTTATTCTCTTGAAATCAAAGAAGGAAGCATACTTAATAAGCTTAAATATAAAATTGATTTTGAAAAAGAGGAAGAATTTTTATTTTATTTTCAAAATAAAATAAAAATGAATAGATACGAAATATCAAATTGATCTAAAAATGAAGAATATGAATCAAATCATAATAAGGCTTATTGAAATATGGAAGAATGAAAAGGAATTGGCTATGGATCTTGTGGTTTTCAAAATAACACATACATTGAAACTGAAGGAAACACTTCATGTTGAAAATATATTTATAATAAAATATCAATTAAAGAACTATACAAAGATATTTTAATAATGGGTCTAAGACAATCAAAAGGATTGAATTTAAAAAATAAAAAAAATTCTCAGGCATTTGAGTTATATAAAAACTTAATACCTAAAAATTTAATCACTATTGAAAATAATTTCATTAGAGTTAAAGAAATTGATTTATTAAATGAAGTTTTATTAAACATTATTTAATATTTTTTTTCACATTAGCATAGTGTTCAATAAATTCTTTTCCCTTTTCATAGCTATCATCAAGAATTAATATTCCGCTATTTTCTCCAAAATTTCAAAGTTCTTTTCTACTACAAATCATTCCAGTTGATTCTATTCCCATTATTCTTGTCGGAACAATTACTTTACCATTTGGCATAACTGTATTTGTTAAAGCGACTACAACTTTTTTTCCTTGTTCAACATTTTCTGCTCCACAAACAATTTGAAGTAATTCAGTTTTTATATCAACAATACACTTTTTTAAATTTGAGTTTTCAATTTGCTCAGCTTTTAAAATTTCTCCAACAATAAATTTTTTTGTATGATATTCAATTAAATCAATATTGAATTTATTTAAAACAAATTCAGCAATTTTTTTATTTAAATATAAATAACCTTCTTCAATTTCAATAAATTTAGAAACGTCAAATATATTCATTCCTACAAATTTATCTTCATTGTAAAGCAAAGTACCTTGCTTAACATTTTCAATTCTTGTAAAGTTTTCTGGGACAAGATTAATTGTCATAGTATCATTCATTGTATTTTTATTGTAAAAAATGCAAACCATAAATATAAATTCCTTAATTTAAACTATTATATTATATTATCATTTAGTTAATTTTTTAAAGTCTTTTTCAACACACACATTTCTACCAAATTTGCTTTCATATTTATCCTCAATTTTTATTAAATCAGCTGCAAAATGACAACGTCTAGCAATTAATGCACTTCCTATTCCATATATATCAACAGGTGTTTTCAATTTTTCAAATTCATTTATTTTATTCAAATCGATTCCAGAGGAAGCAATTATTTTTACTTTATTCATTTCTAAACTATCTAATTTATTTCTTATTTTTAATATTAAGTGATGATTTACTCCGTAATATTCATTATTATCTTTGTTTTCTATTAAACAATTATCAATAAGAGATTTTGAAGTATCTACCCTTACAGCAAAAATTTCATTTCTAAATTTTGAATTTGCTAGTTTATCTATTTCATTTAAACAATCATTATAGTAATCAATTAATGCAATTATTTTTTCATTCGGAAATGTATTTTTAAATAATTCTATTGCTAAAATCAAACTACCTTCGCATTGTTGAATTAGAGAATGAGACATTGTTCCTAAATATTTTGCATCATTGTCCTTTGGTAAAAGTTCCATCAAACCATTTGTTACAAAATTTTTCATTCCACCAATATATGCAGCATATCCATCAATTGGCTGATTTAAGTAAAAATCGCTTCTATCTGCCATAAATATAATTTCTTTATTTTTTGCATTTTTAATATATTCTAAACAATTAGTAGCGACTGATGACATTCTACTTAATATTCCATCAATTATATTTTCTAAATAAGCAAACTCATAATAAAGTCCTTCAATTATAATCACAGTATCAAATGCATTAACTATTGCTCCTTCTTCTACAGAATAAATAATAATGCTATTAATATTATTATTCTTTTTCTCTTCTTCTATTAAATCTTTTAAATAATTAATACCAGAAATACATGTGTTATTATGGAAGCAAAAAAATCTAATAGTAGATTTTTTACCTATTTTGCTTTCCTTAATGATTCTTTGAGCTGACAAAAAATATTTCGAACTATATTTAATTAATTTCATTTAATTCTCTTTATATTAAAATATATTATTTTTTTATAAAAAAAAGATATTTTTTAAAAAAAGTTGTTATAATATAATTGCGCAATGAATAATTAATGAACAATATGTTATGTTTTTGCTAAGTTTTAATTTTTGGTTTTAGCTTAATTTTAATTAGAAATCCTAGCCTCGATTTGAATTTCTGATTATGATATAGGTAAATTATAGGAAGCCGAATAAAAATAACCTTAGAAAAACATCTTAGTCAAGTCGTAATTCATTGTGTGTCGATACAATTTTTATGTCGACTTAGAATTTTGTTTGTTGACGTTTTGATTTTGGCCGATCATTACTGATACATGTAAAATCTATAGTTGGTAAGTTTTACTACTGATTTGACTTTGGTTGTTTTACTAGGATTATCTTTTGTGGAGTTGCTTATAATATATTTATAACTTTAAGCCCAAGAACGTCTTAGCCAAAATTAATCAATAACATATATGTTTATTGGATGACAATGCGTATCACCGGGTAGTGCCGAGAACGTGAATTATAAATAAATGCTTGTAGAGATAAGCATTTATTTTTTTATGTCATTTATAAAAATTAATTATATTAATATATAATAAACAAGCAAATAGGAGCATTATGAAGAAAGATTTATTAATAGGATCACATGTTGCTTTCAAAGCAAAAGACTATTTTGTTGGAAGTATTAATGAATCATTATTATATGGCTCTAATTGTATGATGATTTATACTGGTGCTCCACAAAATATGATTAGAAAACCAATTGATACACAAAATACAGAACTGGCACATCAATTATTAAAAAAAAATTCAATTGATCCAGAAAATATTATTGTTCATGCCCCATATATTATAAATTTGGCATCAAGTAAACCTGATACAAGAGAATCATCAAAAACATTTTTGATTAATGAGCTTAAAAGAGTAAATGATTTAAGATTGAAATACTTGGTATTGCATCCTGGTAGTTGTTTAGATCAAGATAGAAGTGTAGGAATTCAACAAATAATAGATGGTATTAACTATGCTTTAGAAAAAGCAAATAATGATGTATGAATCTTACTAGAAACAATGTCAGGCAAAGGATCTGAACTAGGCATAAATTTTAATGAACTTAAATTGATTATGGATAAAATTAAGTTTAATAAAATTGGTGTTTGTTTAGATACATGCCATATGCATGAATCAGGCATTGATATTACAAATGTTGATAAAGTCTTAGAAGAATTTGATAAATTAATTGGAATTGAATATATAAAAGCAATCCATTTAAATGATTCAAAAAATGAAATTGGTGCAAAAAAAGATAGACATGAAAATCTAGGATATGGACATATTGGATTTGATGTTTTATATAACTGATATGTAAATGAAAAAATTATTAGCGTTCCAAAAATTCTTGAAACTCCATATTACGAAAAAGAAAATAAATCTTTGCCTCCATATAAAGAAGAAATAGAAATGTTGAGAAATAAAAAGTGATACAATTTTAAATAAAAACCACTTTTATTTATATATAATTAAAACAAAATTGAAAACAAAGGAGTCATATGATTTTTTTAAAAAATTTTTATGCAAAAGGTTTTAAGTCATATGCTGATACAGTATCATTGAATTTTGAAGACTCTATGATTGGTATTGTTGGTCCAAATGGTGCTGGTAAATCTAATGTAATTGATGCAATTAAATGAGTTTTAGGAGAGAAGTCTCACAAGGTTCTAAGAGGAAAAAAATCAGATGATATTATCTTTCATGGTTCTACTACAAAAAGTAGTAGTGATTTTGCAGAAGTAACATTAACCTTTGATAACTCAAGAAACATTTTATATTCAGACTTAAAAGAAATTAGTGTTACTAGACAACTTCAAAGAGGAAGCGGTACTAATAAATATTTTATTAACGGTGAAGAATCAAGATTGAAAGATATTCAAGATATATTCTTGGACACAGGTTTATCTAAAGGCTCTTTAGGCATTATTTCTCAAGGTACTGTAAATTGATTTGCTGACGCTAAACCAGAAGATAGAAGAAAAATATTCGAAGAAGCTGCAGGAATTGGGAGATATACTAAAAAAAAAGAAGAAAGTATTAGACAACTTGATAGAGCCCAAAATAATTTTAATAGAGTTTCTGATTTAACTAAAGAACTTGCAAGAGATTTAAAAAAATTAGAAGGACAAGTTGAAAAAGTAAAAAAGTATTCAAAGTTAAAAGAAGAACTAACTTCATTAGAACTTAATATTTTAAGTAAAGATATAATTTATGCACAAAATAAATTATTAGAAATTTCATCTAAATTATCTGATTCTAAAAATAGTAATAGCACACTTCATAATAATTTAGAGAGATTAGATAAAGAAAAAAGCTTATTTACAAATAAACTTACCTACTGTGATGAAATAATTTCAAACAGAAATAAGCAGTTGTTTGACTTATCAATAGAAATAAATAAGTTAGAAATAAGAAAATCAACTTTTGACACAAATATAGAAAAAGGAATTGAATCTGAAAATGAAGAAGTAAGATCTTCTTCAATTTCTTCTGTAATTAATAATATTGAGTTTGAATTAAAAAATAAAAAAGATCTTTTAGCTATTAGTAAAGAAGAATTCAATGAACTTAAAAAAGAATTTTCTGAACTAGAAAATAATAAAAATTTATTACAAGACAAATATATGAAATTAAATAGTTTAATTTCTACTAAAAATGCAAATTTAAATACAATGATTGATTTAAATGAGTCTGGTTCTCACATGTCTTATGGTTCAAAGAGTGTTATTGAGAACAAAAATGCATTAGATGGCATACATTGTACAATTGGTCAAGCTATTGAAATTGAAGAAGAATATGAGAAAGCTATTTCTATTGCTTTAGGTAATAATATTAACAACATTATTGTTAACACTAATAAGAATGCTCAAAAGGCAATTGAATTTTTAAAAAATAATCGAGCAGGAAGTGCAACTTTCATGCCTATATACAATTTAAGTCCTAAATATGTTAGCGAAGATAAATTAGAGATTGCTTCTCAAATAGAAGGATTTATTAATGTTGCATCAAATCTTGTTAAATTAAAAAATAAAATTTTTCAAACTCCTATTGATACTTTATTAGCAAGAATATTTGTTGTTAATAATATTGAAAAAGCTTTTGAAATATCTAAATATACTAATCAAGCATTTAAAATTGTTACTTTAGAAGGTGACATTATATTCTCTGGTGGGATTATTAAGGGTGGACATACATCAAATTTTAATAAAAGCTTAATGATGATTAACTTTGAAGAAAAAAAGAACTCACTTGAAGAGGAAATTAAATTATTAAATAAAGAATTAATAAATCATAAATTAGATCTTGAACAAATTATTTTAGATAATAGTGAAATAAACACAAAGATAAATGAAAAATCTATTAATATTTCTAAATACCAAGAATTTATTGAAACAAACGAGAAAAACTTAGAAAGATATAAATCAGAATATGAAAAGCTAAATAACAAATCATATTCTGATAATTCATTTAAAATTGATAGTGAATATGAATTAGTTTCTAATAAAATAAATGCTCTTTATCTTGAAAGAGAAAAGATTTATGGCGAAATGAAAATTAATGAAGATCAAAGATCATCTATTAAAGAAAAAATAGCTGAAATTGATAATGAAATAAGATCATCAAGAGACATATTAGATAAAAATGTTTCATACATTATTGATTTTGAGGTGGAAGAAGTCAAATGTAAATCTATTTTAGAAAATGCTAGAGAAAAAATTAATGTTACATATAAAATGTCAATCGATAGTGTTATTGAAAAATATAATACAAAACTTGAAATGTCTGAAAATGATGCAAGAGAGCGAATAAAGTATTTAAATAAAACAATTGATTACTTAGGTCCGATGAATATGGATGCTGTTAACGAATTAAAAGAAAAGCAAGAAAGATATGATTTATTATTTAAAGAACTTACAGAAGCAGAAGAAGCAAGAAATAATATTTTACAAGTAATTCAAGAGTCAGATTCAAAAGCAATAGTTGACTTTACTACAATAGTTGATCAAATAAACAAGGAATTACCAGAAATTTTTAAATATTTATTTGGTGGTGGAAATTGTTTAATTGAATTCACTGATGAAGAAAATATTTTAGAATCAGGAATAGATATATTAGCTTCTCCTCCTGGTAAAAAAATTAATTCATTATTTGCTCTTTCTGGTGGAGAAAAGACACTTGTAGCACTATCTGTATTATTTGCAATTTTAAAAACAAGTCATTTCCCGCTTGTAATTCTTGATGAAGCTGAATCAGCTCTTGACCCAGCAAACGTTGAAAGATTTGGAAATATAATTTCTAAATTTGCAATTGAAACACAATTTATTGTTATTACACATAGACCAGGTACAATGGAAAGATGTCAATCGCTATATGGAGCTACTATGGCTACAAAAGGAGTTACTACAATGTATAAAGTTCAATTGGCAGAAGCTGAGAAATTGGGAGCTGTTGAAGAAGAAGTGGTTAATTAAATGGGTTTATTTAAAAAATTTATTGATAAAATAAAAAATAAAAAACTAGCAAAAAAAATCGAAGAAAAAAATATTGAAAACAAATCTAAGATTTATAAAGTTAAAAATCTTGAGCAAGATAAGTTTGATAAAGGTTTAAAAAAAAGTTCTAATAAACTTTCAATTGCAATAAAAGAAATTGCAAAAAAATATTTTGAAGTAAATGAAGACTTTTTTGAAAACTTAGAAGAAGTATTTATTTTATCTGATTTTGGTGTTAGCGCTACTAATAAAATAATTAATGCAATCAAAGAAGAAATAAAATTCCAAGCAATCAAAGATCCAAAATTAATTGAAGCAATAATTATTGATAAAATATTTGTTTATTACATTCAAGAAACAGATGTTGACATTAACTTAAATTTAGAAAATGATAGAACAAATATTATTTTAGTATCAGGCGTTAATGGAGTTGGAAAAACAACTTCAATTGCTAAATTAGCAAATATCTTAAATAAAGACAATAAAAAAGTTTTACTAGTTGCTGCAGATACTTTTAGAGCTGGCGCAATTGAACAATTAGAAATATGATCTGAAAGACTAAAGATAGAAATTGTAAAACCAGATAAATACGGACAAGATCCAAGTTCGGTAATTTATAAAGGTATTAAAAAAGGTAAGGAAGAAAACTTTGATGTTGTTATTTGTGACACTTCTGGTAGACTAGAAAACAAAAATAATTTAATGGAAGAATTAAAAAAAATGAATAAAGTAATCAAAAACTTTGATTCATCAGCTCCACATGAGAAATTATTGGTTTTAGATGCTACTACTGGTCAATCAGGATTAAATCAAGCTAAGGTTTTTAAAGAAATTGGTGATATATCCGGAATTATATTAACAAAAATGGACGGAACTTCAAAGGGTGGAATTATTCTTGCTATTAAGGATATATTTGATATTCCTGTAAAGTTTATTGGCCTTGGTGAAACTCTGGATGATTTAGCTCCATTTGATTTAGAAATGTTTATTACAGCAATTACAAAGGATTTAGACATTTAATATGAAGGATTTACACAAAATATCTTTATTAATAGATACATATGGATCGCTTCTAACAAATAAAAAACTTGAATATATAAAAATGCATTATTTTGAGGATCTTTCTCTATCGGAAATTGCTAAAATAAATAGTGTAACAAAGAATGCTATTTATGATAGTATTAAAATCACTTTGTTAGAATTAGAGAATTACGAAGAAAAACTAAAAATTATTTTTAAAATGAAACAAAGATTTAAGTTGTATGATTTAATAGAAGATGATGAAATCAAAAAAAAGTTGCTTCAGATAGATAAGGTATAATATGGAATATTGTTTTGATAATTTAATAATAGATATTAATGGAATATTAGAAGACTTAGATGACAGAAAAATAAATTTATTTAAGGACTCTATAATTAAATTAATACTAAGTGGTGAAACAAACAAATTTAAAATTCATTTAGTTTCTACAAACCAAAATGCTAAAAATCTTTTAATGGAAAAAATTGCAAATGATATTGATTCAAGATTAAATTTAAAAATATTTGAAAAAAATAATTTAGAAAATAGTTGAGATCTTTGAAGAATAGAAAATAATATGAAAAAAAAGAATACTTTATTGTTTATTACTTCTGATGAAATTATAGATTCTTTAAAAGATAATCATTTATTTTCAGTTTTTATTGATGTTCATACTTCAAATTTAGATGTAGATAAAATAGCTAGTAAGACTTCATTTAAAAAAGTTATAGAATTATCTACACTTACGGATGAAATACCAAAAATATTATTTAAATTTGATTGCTCTCTAGATTAGAATTATAAAAAGGTTAAAAAATGAAATCACAAATCAAACAAAAAAATAAAATTGACTATAATAAAAAATTTATAATCAAAGAATTATTTGCAGATTCTAAAATTATTGAAATGCATGAAAAAAGATTAAAATCTCTTTTAACAAAAGAAACAACAGATGAAGAAATTCAAAAAAGAATTAATGCTTTAGTTGTTAAAGAAAATGCATTTAATACAATAATGGAATATGTTTCATCAAACTTTACATACTCAATTGATAAAGAAGAATTAGAAAATGTTTCTAAAAGATTTGCAAAACAATTTAATATGGATGATGACAAAGATAAGGATAGATTGAAAGTAATTAGCGAAAAAATTATTATTAAATCTTTAATTTTTAAAGAAATTGCTAAGGAACAAAAAATTAGTGTTTCTGATAATGAAGCAAAAGAATATTTAGAAAAATATTACAAAGAAACAAATAGACCAATTAATGAATTGCTAAAAAGTGAAGAAAAATTCAATGAAATAAAAGAAATTATTTTAGAAGAAAAAATTACTGACTGATTATTAAAGAGTTTTAAAATAGAATTTGATTTAGAAAAAAAATAATTACTTCTTTTCTAAATTATTTTTTTTATATATAACTCAACAGCAATCATTGCTCTAACATCATTTTCACAGTATTCTTTTAATTGTTTTGATAATTCTTTTCATTCATAATCATTTATCTTGTCAAAAAATCTAAGAACTGTTTTTTTTTGACAATCAACACCGTTTTTAATTTCTAGTGATTTATAATTCTTTGACTTTGTAATATCAAATAAATCAATACTTTCCTTTTCAATTAAGGCTAATACTTTTTTTATTGAGTAGAATCCATATAATTTTTTAATTATTATTAAATTTTTTCTAGGATCAAAAAAATCTGCTAAATCAAAAATATTATCAATAATATTCTTTGATTTTAAATAATATTCTTTTTCATTTATAAATTTTGCCATATCTTTAAGTCTTGTACTTTCGAAAGCCTTATTATAAACAACATATGAAATATTATCTTGATTAGTATATATTTTATCAATTATTTCTTTAAATCAATTTGTATTAATATTTTTTGGATCAATAATTAAATTATCGCATTTTAGATTTTCTATTTCTTCATTTTCAAATCATTTTATTATTGAACATTGAGTAACTATTTGATTAAACGGTAAAGAGTTATCAATATTTCTTATTGCAGTATTAATACTTTCAAAATCAAAATAAACTTTATTTTTTTTAAGTTTTTTTAATGTATTAAATGCTAAACATTCGTTTAAGATAATATCTTTTTTATTATTAAGATATTTTTCAACATAATTATTTTTTTCACTTATTTTTAAAAAATTAGCTAAATCATCATTTTTATTAAATTTAACAATATATTCTGCCGTTTGATTTGCAACATATCCAGAATACAAAAACAAAGAATACCCCATTTTTGCATAAATAGTTTTTAGTTGTATTCAATAATTGCAATCTTTGAAGAAACCTTTATCATTTTTTGAAGGTATAAATTTTTTAGGAAAATCTTTTTCTGTCATGTTTTTTTTATGTTCAATTAGTTCTTTAATTGTTAGATTAAAATTATTTAGTACTTTTAAAAATTCTTTTTGGAACAGAATTAATGAATTTTTTGATTTAGAATTAGTTAAGATATTATTTCTTTCTTCCAATGAATTTCAATTACCATTTAAGATATCAACAATTGGTATTGGATAAAGATTTTCCTTTTCATCTTTGAATCAATTACCTATTTTTAGCATTTGTTTAAGCTTAACTTTTTCATCATCAGAAATATTATCATTATTTTTAATTTTATCAGGAAGTGTTGGTGATGATTTTGTGATATTACAATTACTTGCAATTACAAACCCAACTTCATTTTTATTCATTTTATTGTATGAAACTAAACAAAGTTTGTAATCAAATGAAAAACCATTTAAAAATTTTTGCTTTTCAATTACTTTCTTTTGAAATAAAAGATCTAGTAAATGAACTAGTTTTGAAGTTGTTGTACATTTTGTTTCAATTATTTCAATTAAATTACCATTTTTTATTAAAGTATCTGGTTTTGTAATTAAATCATCAAATATAAAAACTGGTTGAAAAATTATTATGCTTTCATTATTTAATAATAAATCTTTTGTTATATTTGCCAAATCTTCCATTTTAGTATTTTTGTATTCTTTATCAAAATCAATAACTTTTTCAATTGAAAAGATTTTTCTAACTTCTTTTTTTGAAAGTTCATCAATTATATTACCTTCAATAATTAGAGGATTATTCTTATCAATGTTCTCATTTTCAAGTTTTAATTGAGAGAAATATTCATAAGAATCATATTCTTTGTCAGATAATTCATTTTCTTCGTCATCTTCATCAATTAATTCCTTATCAACATCAAAAATTTTAAATAAGAAATCAATACCTGATTGAATTTCAGAGTTAGTAAAAAACCACATTTCGGATTGTTTTGTATAATAATCAATAAAATCATATTTATTAATGTATTTAGAATTCTTCATAAAAAAATAATAACATAAAAAATAATCATTATTTTGATTTTTGTATTATAATCAAAACTAAATTGAATAAAATTCATTTTTTGTAAACTTTGGAGAAAAAAACATGGTCAAAACTAAATTTTCAAATAAGGAGTTTTCTTCGCTAGTAACTAGAAGAGACTACAGCAAAATTACTAAGGATTTCAATGCACCTAATTTGCTAGATATTCAAAAAAAATCATTTAGTAGATTCTTGGAATCAGATTTAGAAAAGACAATAAGCTCATTCTTTCCAATTAATTCAATTGGCAAGAGATATACATTATCATTTCATGGAATAGAGCTTGATAAAGCTAAGAGAACAACTACAAAATGTAGAGAAGAAGGAAAAACCTTTGGTAAATCTCTTTATGTGAAATTAGAATTAACAGATAACGAATCTGGTGAAGTTAAAAAAATTAAGAAAAATAAAAATTCTAAGAACTCTGGAATTTTCTTTTGTGATATCCCAGTTATGACCGATAAAGGTACTTTTATTGTTAATGGAATAGAAAAAATAGTAATATCACAAATTGTAAGATCTCCTGGACCTTACATGTTTTCAAAAGCTCAAATTAAATTGAGCAACTCAAGAAAAAGAACACAAGAAGGTTATATTTGTGAAATTCTCCCATCAAAAGGTACTTTGTTCTTAATTTTCATTTCTAAAAATAAAAAATATGTTCAAGTTATGTTTAGAAATTCATCGGGAGATTCTACTTCAATTCTTCCTGTAACAAGTTTTTTTAAAGCTTTAGGTATGAATCAAGATGAAATTTTAAGTATTTTTGATGGAAATCCGTACATTAAAGAATCATTAAATAAAGAAGATTACAATAGAGAGAAAATTTTAAAAGATCCTCAAATTGCTAATTTATTAAAAACTGTTACAAAAGAATCAGTTGCTGATGATAGAGCAAGAACAATTGATTTTAAACTTAAAAAAATGATTTATGATTTTAAAAAATACATTAATACAAGTGACAAATTAATTGATTCAAAAAATACTTCTGATAAAAATGAAATGTATAAATTATTAGATCAAATTATTTGTGAAAAAGCATCTAAGGATTTAGTTGAGTTACTTTCTATTTCAACAAGACAGCAAGATTCAAAATTAAGAGTTCAAAAAAATAGTGAAATTTGTTTCCAATCAATGGTTTATAAGCATTTTTTTGATAATAAATTCTATGATTTATCTTCAGCTGGTAGATACAAACTTATTAGAAAATTAAGAATTTCTGAAAGACTATATCAAAGAATTCTTGCAGAAGATTTAAAGGATAAAAGTGGAAAAGTTGTTCTTAAAAAAGGAACAGTTATTCATAAAGAAGAATTAGATAAAATTAAAAATTGAACTAAAGATCTAAAAATTGATATTGTAAATAAAGTTCCTTTAAATAATGGTATTAATTCAAAAGAATTTGACTATGGTTCAAAATATGAAAAAATCTTAGTTTATATTGATAATGAAAATCAAACTGAGTCAATCCCAATTATTGGAGTTGACAATACTTTAACATCTAATTCTTTAAGAATTTCTGATTTAGTATCAATAGTTTCTTATGTTATTGATTTAACTCACAATGTTGGTGTTTATGATGATATAGATCATATAGGTAACAAAAGAATTAAATTAATTCATGAGCTTTTAATCCAAAAATGTCAATTAGGTTTAGTTAGACTAGAAAAATTCATTAATGAAAAATTAGCAAATGCTGATGGTGCTAATAATTCTGAAGAAGAAAAAGCAAGAATCATTACTGTTAAAACAGTAATTAATGCAAAACCATTTCAAATCGCAATAAAGGATTTTTTTAACTCTCACCAACTTACTCAATTTATTGATCAACAAAACCCACTATCTGAACTAACAAATAAAAGAAGAATCTCAGCTATGGGTCCTGGTGGAATTTCAAGAGAAGATCCAAACTTAGATATTAGGGATGTCCACTATTCTCAATATGGTAAAATTTGTCCAATTGAAACACCTGAAGGTATGAATATTGGTTTAATTATGTCGCTTGCTAATTTTGCTAAAATAGATGAAAATGGTTTCTTAATTACACCTTATTGAAAAGTTTCAAATGGTTTAATTACTGATGAGATTGAATGACTAACAGCATTAAAAGAGGATGAATATGTAATTGCTGCTTCAAATACAAATATTAGCGGAAATAAATTTTTAGAAGATAAAGTATTATCAAGATTTAGATCATCTCTTGAGTTCGTTTCTTCTAAAAAAGTTGATTATGTTGATATATCTCCTAAACAAGTAGTATCTGTTGCTGCTTCTTGTATTCCTTTTCTAGAAAACAATGATGCAAATAGAGCTCTAATGGGTGCAAACATGCAAAGGCAAGCAACTCCATTAGTTAAACCGCATGCTCCTATAGTTGGAACAGGTAATGAATTTAAAATAGCCCATGACTCTGGAATGGCGATTGTTTATGATGAAAAAGAACAAGGGACAATTTCATATATTGATGGAAATGAAATTCATGTTCAAAACAAAAACGGTGAGATTAGATATGAATTAAATAAATTTATTAAATCAAATCAAAATACATGTAATAATCAGAATCCAATTGTAAACATCGGAGATAAAGTTGTAAAAAATCAAATGATAGCTGATGGACCAGCTATTTCAAATGGTGAGCTTGCTCTAGGTCAAAATGTTCTAGTAGGTTTTACAACTTGAAGTGGTTATAACTATGAGGATGCAATTATTATTTCAAGTAGATTAGTAAGCGAAGATTTATATACTTCAATTCATATTACAGAATATAGTGTTGAATGTTTAAGAACTAAAAATGGTGATGAAGAAATAACTAGAGACATTCCAAATGTTTCTGAATCTTCTAAAAAGTTCTTAGATTTTGATGGACTAATAATGGTTGGTGCAGAAGTTAAAGAAGGAGATATTCTTGTTGGTAAAATTTCTCCTAAAGGTCAAGTTGACTTAAGTTCTGAAGAAAAATTACTTCAAGCTATTTTTGGTCAAAAAACTAAAAATGCAAAAGAAACATCATTAAAAGTTCCTCATGGTGGCGAAGGTACTGTTGGGATGGTAAGAAGATTTAAAGTTGAAGACGGATTTGAACTTGGGGATGATGTAATTGAACAAGTTAAAATTTATGTTATTCAAAAAAGAAAAATTCAAATCGGTGATAAAATGGCTGGTCGACATGGAAATAAAGGAATTATTTCTAAAATAGTTCCAATGGAAGATATGCCACATATGGAAGATGGTACTCCATTAGATATTATGTTAAATCCATTAGGTGTTCCTTCTCGTATGAATATTGGTCAAATTCTTGAAATGCATACAGGTTTAGCAATGAGACATTTATCATTACATAAAATACTTGAATATGTATTTGAAGATAAAACTAATAAGGATTTCCAAAAATTATTTGGAATTAGCGAATATAATGCTAAAACATTAAAAGCAAATATAAAAGCAATTTTAAAAGATAAAAAAATAACTAAATATGAAGCAGCTAAAAGCCAATTTACTGATTTAGATTATTCAATTGCTTTAATGAAAAGTGGTATTTCTGCAGATGATATTCTATATAAGGTTTCAACTCCTGTATTTGAAGGTATTGATAGAAAAAACCTTGAAGATTTAATGAAAGAAGCTGGTATTTGTCCGATCACTTCTAAAGATGGTTATGGTAAAGATGCTAAATTTAAATTGATTGATGGTAGAAATGGTGAATATTTCGATGGTAATATTGCTATTGGTGTAATGTATATGTTAAAACTAGATCATATGGTAGATGACAAAATTCATGCAAGATCAGTTGGATCTTATTCTAAAATCACACAACAACCATTGGGTGGTAAATCTCAAAATGGTGGTCAAAGATTTGGAGAAATGGAAGTTTGAGCACTTGAAGCTTATGGTGCTGCTCATAACCTTAGAGAAATTTTAACAATTAAATCAGATGATGTTAAAGGTAGAAATAATACATATAATGCAATAATAAAAGGTAAAGAAATGCCTCCTTATGGGCTTCCTGAATCATTTAAATTATTAACTAAACAATTACAAGGTTTAGGTATGAAAGTGGACATTACTAAAGATGATGATACTTCACAAGATATTAATCAATATATTTCTGATAGTAATCATGATGAAGAAGAAGAAAAAAATTCAATCGATATTAGTGATGACTTCATTAAAAGTGGCGAAATTTAATTAAGGATATATTATGCAACAAAAAAGAAAAAGTTCAAGAATAAATAGTATTAAAATTAGTTTAGCATCACCAGAAACAATTAAAAATTGATCTCATGGTGAAGTTACTAAATCAGAAACTATTAATTATAAATCTTTAAAACCAGAAAAATCAGGACTTTTTGATGAAGCAATCTTTGGTCCTGTAAAAGACTATGAATGTTACTGTGGAAAATACAAAAAAGTAAAACACAAAGGAAAAGTTTGTGAAAAATGTGGTGTAGAAATAACTGAATCAATTGTTAGAAGAGAAAGATTAGGTCATATTGAACTAGCTGCTCCAATTGCACATATTTGAATGACTAAAGAGCTTCCTTGTCCTTCTAAAATTTCTTTATTACTAAATATTTCTTATAAAGAAGTTGAGCAAGTAGTATATTTTGTTAATTACATTATTTTAGATGAAGGAAAACAAGATCCTAAAAATAAAATTTTTACTTTTAAAGAAGTTATTGATTTAACAAGTTCTAAAATGGGTCAAAAAACTCCAAGAGGAAAAATAAGAAAAGCTTTAAGAATGATTAAAGAAAATCTTGAAAAAGGTTCAATTGATTATAAAAGAGCAACTACATATTATGAAACAATTAAAGAATCAAGCCTTCCATTCTCAATTGATGAAGTTTTTAAATTTATTAATAAATATACTGGAATAAGATTTGGTATTGGTGCTGAAGCTATTTTAGAATTATTACAAAATCTTGATTTAGAAAAAGAATACAAAGCTATTCAGAGAAAATTAAAATCTGTTGAAATTTTAAATGTTGCGAAAACTAAAAAAATTGTAAGAAGATTAGAAGTTTTTAAATGAATGAAAGATTCTGGAAATAAACCTGAATGAATGATTTTAAGAAATTTAGTTGTTACACCTCCAGATACAAGACCAATTATTCAATTAGATGGTGGTAAGTTCACAACAAGTGATATTAATACTTTCTATAGAAAAATTATTATTAGAAATGAGAGATTAAAAAGAGTAATTGAATTAAATGCTCCATCAATTATTTTGAATAATGAAAAAAGAATGCTTCAAGAAGCTGTTGATGCTCTTTTTGATAATTCATCTAAAAAGAAACCAGCTCTAGCAAAAGATAAAAGACCATTAAAATCACTTTCTGACCACTTAAAAGGTAAACAAGGTTTATTTAGACAAAATTTACTTGGTAAAAGAGTTGATTACTCTGGTAGATCTGTTATTGTTATTGGACCTGAATTAAAAATTTATCAAGTTGGTATTCCAGCTCAAATGATTTTAAAATTATTTAAACCATTCATTCTACATGAATTAATTAAAAAGCATAATGATGATGACGGATTAATAAAAGATCCTTACGCATTAAATATTAAAATTGCTGAAAAAATGCTTTTAAAACAACATGATATTATTTGACCAATTATTGATAAAGTAATTAAAGAAAGACCAGTTCTATTAAATAGAGCACCAACTCTACATAGATTAGGTATACAAGCTTTTGAACCTAAATTAATAGATGGTAAAGCTATTAGATTACATCCATTAGTAACAACAGCATTCAATGCTGATTTTGATGGTGATCAAATGGCTGTTCATGTTCCATTATCTGATGAAGCAGTTGCAGAAGCAAGATCAATTTTATTAGCGTCATGACATATTCTTGGTCCAAAGGATGGTAAACCAATTATTACTCCGACTCAAGATATGGTTTTAGGTAATTACTACTTAACTATGGAAACAAAAGGAAAAATTGGAGAAGGTACAATCTTTGGTTCAGTTGATGAACTTAAAAAAGTTTATCAATTAAACAAAGTTCATGCCCACTCAATTATTGGTATTTCGACAAAATGTTTCCCAGAAAAGAAATTTAATAAAGAAGGAATCTTAATTACAACTGTTGGTAAAGTTATTTTTAATGACTTATTACCAAAAGACATGCCATATGTAAATAATGCTGATACTTTGGACACTAAAGATGACATCGTTGTAAGCGGAGCTGACCCAAGAGATTTTATTAAAAATAGAGTGCCTTATAAAGCCTTTGATAAAAAAGCGGTTTCAAATTTAATTAATTTATTACATAAAAAATATCCACTTCATGTTATTCCTATGATTATGGATAAAATTAAAGATATTGGTTTTGAATATTCAACTAAATCAGCAACTACCATTTCTGCTTTTGATGTTCCAACTTATACTCAGAAAGAAAAATATTTTGATGAAGTTGATAAAAAAATAGATATCTATAAAGCTCAATTCCAAAAAGGTTTATTAACTGATGATGAAAGATATCAAAGAGTTGTTTCTACTTGAACAGAAGTTACTCAAAAAGTTTCAAAAGACATTCAAGATTTAATTAAAAAAGATGAATATAAAAACAATTCAATTGTAATTATGGCTGAATCTGGAGCAAGAGGTAATATTTCAAACTTTACGCAAATGTCAGGTATGAGAGGTCTAATGAGTAAGTCATATAACTATGACCAAAAACAAAAATCTAAAGTAATTAAAGATACGATAGAAATTCCGATTAAACACTCATTTATTGAGGGATTAACAATTAGCGAATATTTCAACTCTTCTTATGGTGCTCGTAAGGGTATGACAGATACAGCTATGAAAACATCAAAATCTGGTTACATGACTAGAAAATTAGTCGATGCTACTCAAGATGTTATTGTTAATGGTGAAGATTGTAATACTACAAGAGGAATTTTTGTAAAAGCAATTGTTGATACAAAACAAGGTGTTGTGATTGAATCACTTGAAGAAAGAATCACAAACAGATTCTTAATTAATGATTTATTTCATCCAACAACTAAAAAACTTATTCTAGCTGGCGGAGAACAAATTCATCCTGAAATAGCTAAAGAAATTGTTAATGCTGGCATAAAAGAAGTTGAATTAAGATCCGTTCTTAAATGTAAACTTGTTTATGGTGTTTGTCAAAAATGTTTTGGAACAGATTTAACTACAAATAAATTAATTGAAAAAAATACTGCAATTGGTGTAATTGCTGCTCAATCAATTGGAGAACCCGGAACTCAATTAACCATGAGAACTTTCCATACTGGAGGGGTTTCTGGTAGTTCGAATATTGCACAAGGTTTTGAAAGATTAAAACAATTATTTGATGTGATTCCTCCAAAAGAATGAGAAAGAGCTGTAATCTCTGAAATTAATGGTGTTGTTGAAAAAATAGAAAACAAAGAAGAAGAAAAAATTGTTACTGTTACAAATGATTACAACACAATTAAATATGCTGTAGGAATAAATGTTCCATTAAGAGTTAAAAAAGGTTCAGAGGTTAAAGTTGGAGAAAAAATCTCTGATGGATCAATTGAAATTAAAAAATTATTAAAAGTTGCTGGTATTGATGCAGTAAGAAAATATATATTAAAAGAAGTTCAAAAAGTTTATAGATTACAAGGTATTGAAATTTCAGATAAATATATTGAAGTAATTATTAGACAATTAACAAATAAAATTCAAGTATTTAACCCTGGAGATACACAATTATTTATTGGTCAAGTTGTTGATATCAATAAATTTAGAGAAGAAAATGAAAAAATACTAGCAACTAGTTCTAAACAATTGGCTACTGGTGTTAACCTTATTTTTGGGCTTGATGAAGCACCATCAAAAAGTGATTCATTCTTATCTGCTGCTTCATTCCAAGACACTAAGAAAATCTTGACTGATGCTTCAGTTAAAGGACAAGTTGACAACCTTAATGGTTTAAAAGAAAACGTTATTTTTGGTAACCTTATTCCTTGTGGAACAGGTAAGCAAGAAATCGAAGACATCATTAAATTAGGTAATGAAATGTACAAACATGAATATTAATTTATTTTTTAATAAATAGTTTATTTTTTAATAAAATTATATATAATTAATAAGTTATGGAAGGAAGAATTATGCAAAAAACTACAATGCTTAAAAAAGAACAAGCTATGGAAAACAAAAAATGATACATTATAGATGCAACCGATTTAATACTTGGAAGACTATCCACTAATGTAGCTAATTTGCTTCGTGGAAAAAATAAAACTTCTTTTACACCTAACGTTGATTGTGGAGATTATGTAATAATTATTAACACAGATAAGATAAAGCTTACAGGTAATAAACTTGAAAATGAAAATAAATACAACCATTCAGGTTATATTGGAGGCTTAAGAGTTAGATCATTAAAAACTATGAAAGAAAAATATTCTGATGAATTAGTTAGAAATGCTATTAAAAATATGTTACCTAAAAATAAATTATCAAACCAAATGATTACAAAACTTCATTTATATAAAAATGATGTTCATAATCACCAAGCACAAAAACCAATTGAATACAAGGTTACATATTAAGGAGAATTATTAAATTATGCAAGAAAATTTTGATTTTAAAGGATTAGGTAGAAGAAAATCTTCTATTGCAAGAGTAAGAATGGTTCCGGGTAATGGAAAAATTACTATTAATAGTAATTACACACCAGAACAATACTTTCCTAATTCTTTTGTTATCCAAGATATGAAAACACCTCTTGAATTAACAAATACACAAAAGAATTTTGATATATTTGTTAAAGTTGAAGGTGGTGGTTTTACTGGCCAAGCTGGAGCTATTAGATTAGGAATTGCAAGAGCTTTGGTAGAATCTAATGCAGAGTTTAAAAAAATTCTTAAAATGAATAAGACTTTAACTAGAGATGCTAGACAAAAAGAAAGAAAGAAAATTGGAAAATATGGAGCTAGAAGAAGTCCGCAATTTACAAAAAGATAATCATTTTTGATTATCTTTTTTATTTATTTTCAGAACTCTTTATCAATAATTTGGATATTATATTTTTTTGCTTCTTCAATTTTTTTAATTGTTGGATTATTACCAATTAATAGAAAATCAACAGATGGACCAACTTTTGATGATATTTTTGCTCCATACATTTCCTCAAGTAATGTTTTAATTTCACTTCTAGATATTGAAAAGCTTCCAGTAATCACTATTTTTTTATTTTTATATATTTCATTTTCAATTGAAATTTTATTTCCTGATCATCTTGAAAAATATTCATTAGCAATTTTTAGTTCAATTAATTTGTTAATCACTTTTAAATTTTCTTGATTATTGAAATAAATATAAATAGCATTTGCCATTTTATTTCCAACATCGCTTATTTCTAAAAGGCTTTCAACAGTAACATATTTTAGGTTTGATAAAGAATGATATTTTTTTGCAATTGCTTTTGAGGCAACTTCTCCAACATGTCTAATACCTAATCCAAATATCAACCTTTCTAAAGAATTATTTTTTGATTTATTAATTTGATTTATTAAATTACTAAATGATTTTTCTTTTATTAATAAATCAGCATTTAGAATTTCTTCTTTTTTATTTTGGAATTCATATAAATCAATAAAATTTCTAATAATTTTTTTATTATATAATTTTTCAATAATTTTTATTGAAAAACCATCGAGATTCATTGCATTTCTTGAAACAAAGTGTGCAATAGATTCTATTATTTTTCTATCACAATTTTTATTGTTACAATACAAATCAACTTCATTTTCAATCTTTTCTAAAATTGAATTACAAGAAGGACATTTTATAGGTTCAGTAAATTTTTTGCATTCATTCGTTCTTTTTGAAATAATTGGACCAATTATTTTTGGTATTACTTCTCCAGCACGATAAATTTCAACATAATCATTTATTCTAATATCTTTTTCATTAATGTATTCAAAGTTATGTAATGTTGCATTTTGAATTACTATACCATCAATTTTTACTTTTTCAATTTGTGCAATATAGTTTATTTTTCCTGTTCTCCCGACATTTGTTTTTATACCTATCAGTTTTGAAAAAGCTATTTTTGGAGGAAATTTATAAGCTGTTGCTCATTTTGGAAATTTTGATGTATATCCAATGTCTTCATATAAATTAATTTCGTTAATTTTTATTACAATTCCATCTATTTCATATGGAATTATCTCTCTATTTTCATTAAATCACTTTATCTCTTGAACTAATTCATTTACATTTTTGCAAATCTTGTTATATTTAGAAACATTAAAATAATTATCTTTTAATCATTGCAATACATCGCTTTGTTTTTTTAATTTATATTCAATAGCTTCTGGAACATTATACATAATAGCGTTTAAATTTCTTTTAGCAACAATTGATGAATCTAAATTTCTAATTGTTCCAGAAGCAGCATTTCTAGCATTAACAAATTTTTTTTCAGATATTTCATTAACTTTTAACATACTTTTCTTATCAAAAAATATTTCACCTCTAATTTCAATTTCATCCTTAAATGGAATTGATAATGGAATATATTTTATTGTTTTAACATTTTCGGTTACATCTTCTCCAACAATTCCATCACCTCTTGTTAATGCTTTTTCTAAAAAACCATTTTTATAAATTAAGGAAATACTTAAACCATCTATTTTTGGTTCTAAAGAGTATGTAAATTTTACACTTTCACTCAACTCTTTTTTAACATCATTATCAAATTTAATAATATCTTCTTTTGAAAAAGCATTTGAAAGAGATAACATTGGTATTTTGTGAATTACTTTTTCAAATCTATCACTAATAAAACCTCCAACTCTTCAAGTTGGAGAATCTGTTCTTTTAAATTTTGGGTTTTCATTTTCAATATTTATTAGTTCTTTTAAAGTTAAATCATATTCATGATCTGATACAGTTGGATCTTCTAAAGCATAATATTCATATTCTCATTTTTTAAGTTTTTCAATTAAATATTCAATTTTTTTCTTAGCATTCATTATATAGATCCAAACTATAAATAATGTCTATATTATAATTTATTAATTAACTAATTTTTATAAAATCATATATTTTTTATTAAAGTATTATATTTTACAAAAAATAATGAATCAAAAATTAAATTTGTTAAATATTTTATTAAAATTATCTTATAATGAATGTATATACTTTATTATAAGGAGTTATATATTATGAAAAAGAAAATAATAATATCATCATTTTTAATGGGAACAGCAATTTCTATTTTGCCACTTAACTTTGTTTTTAATAATAAAAACTATGAAGAGAAAGGCATAGAAAATGAAATTCTTAATCAAGAAGAAGAAATATCAAATTCTGCAAATTTAAATACTAGAGGTGGTTACTTAGATGCTGTAAGAGGCAAAAAACACTCTGCATTTTTTTATAACAATTTTACAAATCCTGTAGTTTCTCCAAATGCAGATATTCCTGGTTTTTTAGGAGCTTGAGATAATTATACTATTGGATCTTTTCCTACTGCAATTGCTTGATCTACACCTGATATATTTGTATCTTGAAGTGCTAATTTAATGGATCATCCATCTCTTAAAAATGATAAAAACCTTCCAGCTGGATTTAGTCCAGGATTAGTTACTGCATTACATTCTGATAATAAATTTTCAACAATTAAAAGAAATCAAGTTTTTGCAATCGTTGCCAATAGTTCAAATTTATCAGAAAAAAGATATTGAATTCTTAGATACAATGCATTAGATGGAAGTCCAATTTTTGATTCTAATTCAGAGATGCCAAAAATGACAAATGCTCCATTACCAAAGACGAATTCTACTGATTTTAATTTTAGTTCTTTTGCACTAGCGAACGACACTATTAATAATAGATATATTGCTTTTTATCCTGGTAGAATAGGCGATTTAAAAAATGATATTTTTGGTTTTGAATTAACTAATGATAATAAAATTGTATGACTTGAAAATAAAACAAATTTTGATGGTCACAAAAATTGAGGTAGCTTACCTGAAAATCCTCGTAATGATTTAGATGATGAAAATATTGTAATTGGCCTTGCCCCTTATAACGTTAAAGGAAATGCTTCAGATCCAGGCGGTTTTGTTTTAATGGTTGCTACTAGAACAAGAGATTCAAGCAATAATTTAGGTTATAATTTTAAAGCTATAAACTTTAGACCTAATTTTTCTCTTATCAATGGTTTTACTACAAATACTATAATTGGAAGAAATGAGAGTGATTTTAATAGTCAACAAGGAACAATTTTTATTCGACAAGAATTTTTTAATCTTGAAAAAGTTCAAAGGAATATTAATCCAAATTTACAATTATTTAGTTCTACAGATGAGCAAGGTCAAATTAGTTATAAAGTTCAAATGGTAGTTCCTATTTTAAAAAATAATAATTGACTTTATATGTATCTTGGTAGTATTTTTAATAACAGAGATAATACTTACCATGTTTCAATAGGTAATTCTGGTGGTTTAAGTCAAGGTACTTTCTTCAATTCGCCTAGTCCATCAGCTGATTCTGTTGCTCCATATATTACTTACAATGAAAATTTACCTCAAGAATTTTTGTTAGTTTCACAAGAAAGTTTAGCATCTACTAATAGATTTATTGCTTCCCAATTTATATTTGTTAATCGACCTCCAGACGGACCATGAAGTCCCACTCGTAAAACCTTACATACTTTTGTTCATACTCCACCAAATATTAATTTATCACATAAACAAATTCTAATAAGAGTGCCTCATCTTGAAGATAATTATATGTGATCTGTACCAAACGGTTTTACTCAGTATCATCATATTCTAGATAATGATCCAAATGTAATAACATGAAATCAATTTAGTGGTGGTGGTGTCTTTCGTGAAGACTTTCAAAAAACTGCTTCTGATTTAAAATGACTAAGAAATCAAGAAAATAGCAAATTTCCAAGTGAAATTACTGCTGGTGAATTACAAACAATAGGTACAACAAATACTAATTTTTTTCAATACCCAAGAATTGAGTTTCCTTCTAGTATTACAGTTTTAACACCAACATTAACATTATTTGGTCAGCCTACTAGAGATGATATTAAAGGTACAATTGAAGGTATCTTTACTTTAAATAGAAGTTTTATTATAAAAAGAAAAACTTATAGATTTATATCAAAAATTCCTTTTAAAGTTTCAGGCTTAAATCAGAGAAGTGATGTCCCGACTTCTATTAGTCCAAATAACTCAATCTTAAATTTTTTACCTTCTGATTTAACACCTGATAATGTTATAGGATTAATTGATGTTGTTGCAGCTCCTGAAAATGCTACAATTGATAATTGAACAATTTCAAATCAAAATAATGCTGCTGGTACTGCTACAATTAGTGTAAGAGTAAATCCTCATTTTGATCAAAATGGAAATATTCAAAACTCACCGAAAATATTCACTACAAATGCAACAGGTTTAAGAAAATTAAATGGTACAACTGCTAATTTAATTCCTAATATTAATAAAGATCTAAATGTTTGAGATATTTCTTCAAATCCTTCAGGATTTGTAGAGATAAATGATTTAATACCTAACTCTCCAAGTGATGCTGTTACATATTCAGTTAAAGATATACTTCCATTAATTGGTGAAATAACAATTAGTGTTTCAATTAAATCTGGTTGATATTATGATCCTAGAAATAATGGATTACCTTCAATTATCGGAGGATCTCCACTAGATTTTGAATTAAAAGTTACTGGACTTGAAACTGTTTCAGAAACTATAGTATCTCCAAAAACTGGTCCCTTCTTTGGTATTTTCCCAGCATTTATTGATGAAAATAACATAACGGAATTCTTTACTATTGAAAACGAAGTTCCAGGATCAAAATTTACTATAACTGATATTAAACGTAGTGATTCAACTGCAACAAAAGGATCTGTAACCTTTACAATAAATTTTGATAAATCGTATGATAAATCAGGTTTTATAATTACCAACCATAAAGAAACACATACAATAGAAGGTTTTGAAGGAGGTATAGCTCCTACAGAAACTAAAGCTTTGCCAATAGCAAATAGTTCTTTATTCTCAAATACACTAGCTCTTGAAATAAATGAAAGTAACATTAATCAATTTATTGTTTTAGTTAATTTACCTCAAGATACTACTCCTAGATATGAATTTAAAAACCAAAAAAATACTGGACAACCAAATACAGGTTTCTTAGATGTAGCTATTATTTTACCAAGGTATATTAATAGCTCGGGAACTATAGTAAATACAGAGAATACATATAATGTAAAATTAGAAAATTTAAAAACTATACCAGCTGCTACTAGTGTTATAGCATTATCAGGTGAAAGCGATATTTTGCCAGAATTTGTTAATGAATTTACTCTTGATAAATATCTATCTATTACTAATCCTTCTACAATACCTAATAAAGAATCTTTAATTAGAGTTGAACCAAATAGTTTAGTTAAAAATAACATTAATGGTAGCATTTCATTTGAATATAAATTAATAAACGCTATTTCTGAATTTGGATTTGTAGAAGAATCACGTTCTATTACAGCAATTATTAATGGATTCCAAAGAGGAGGCATTACTAATTTTGAACAAATTAAAGATCTAAAAAATGAAAAAGCATCTGAATTTAATTTAAATAAAGACAACTTCTTTACTTATTTTGAATTTATAGGATACTCTATACCTCAAGAAACAGATGAAAATGGTAATACTACAGGTACCGTTGTTACTAAAGTTGAAAAAATAAGCTTTGATGATAGCATTGGTTCTGCTACATTTAAAGTATCAATTGAAGGCGGCGCTATTAACCAACAAGGAAACTTTACTTTTGGTTCTTTAGATATCAATCTTAATTTTGATGGATTTGAAATAGTAAAACCAGCAGACAATACTATCCCAATCATTGCTGGTTCTGTTGCTGGTGGAATTCTATTAATAATTTTAATTATTGTTGCAATAATATTAATTAACAATAATAAAAATAAAAAAATATTAAATGAAAAGAGAAAACCATCTGCTCCTAGTGCACCTCCAGTAAATCCAGGAGTTGCTAAATCAGTTCCACCATCTCAAGGCACACCTTCTCCAATGTCGACTGCTGGACCATCTGTGAAACCGCCTACACCAGGTTCTGTTAGTCCTACACCACCTCGTCCTGGCGTTCCTCCGATCCCTCCGAAAAAATAAGAATATTTAAAAAAGTAAATTAATTAATTTACTTTTTTTTTATTAATGATTCTTAATTTTAATATTTTATATAAACAAAATATAAATTAATTCAATTATTGGTTTTTTTTAGAATTATTTTTTTAAGGTTTTATAGCTATTTATTTTTACAATAACAATTACATAATTAACTTTAGAAAAAATTTATTATAATTAAAATGAAAAGAATGTAATATTTTATGAAAAAGAAAATAATAACTTCATCATTGTTAATAGGCTCATTAGTTTCTATTATTCCGCATAATTTTATTTTTAATAATAAAAATTATCAAATAAAAAATATGGAAAATAAAAATATTAATGAAAAAGAAGAAGTATCTAATGCTGCAAATGTAGAGGAAAGGGATATCTATATAGATCCACTTTATGACAAAAATTATGCTACATTATTTAGTAATAATCTTACAAATACTGTTGTTTCTCCAAATAAAGAAATACCAGGTTTTTTAGGTGCATGAGATACTGACTCTATTGGAACTTTTCCTGATGCAATTGGTTGAACTACACCCAATTTATTTTTATCTTGAAGTGCTAATTTAATTGATCACCCATCTCTTGAAGGACAAGTTCCAAGTGGATTTAATCCAGGATTAGTTACTGCATTGCATTCCGATAATAAATATTCAACAGATAAGAAAAATCAAGTTTTTGCAATTGTTGCAAATACTGCAAATTTAGCTGCTAGAGAATATTGAATTCTTAGATACAACACATTAGATGGTTCACCAATCAAAGATGATAATTCAAAAATGCCAAAAATGTCAAATTCACCAATACCAGAAATGACTGCAGAAAATGGTAATGGAAGTGCTTTTGCATTAGCAAATGACACTATCAACAACAGATATCTTGCCTTTTATCCTGGTAGATTAGGTGATTTAAAAAACGATATATTTGGATTTAAAATAAACAATGAAAATAAAATTGAATGACTTGAAAATAAAACCCATTTCAGTGGGCACTCAAATTGATTTGACGTACCATATCCTTATTTTTTTGATTATTCAGATGAAAACATTGTAATTGGGCTTGCACCTTTTAACACTAAAAGAAGCCCTTCTGATGGATCTAGCTTAGCTTTAATGGTTGCTATTAATCCTCCATTAATTGTTGATAAAGATAATTATCATTTCAAAGTTTTAAATTTTCAAGATAATCTTGCTGCTAATATGAATTTTAAGGGAGAAATCATAACTGGAAGAACAAGTGGTGATTTTAATAATGAAAAAGCCACTATTGCTGTTCCAAAAACGTTATTACCATTATCTCATTTTCAAAAAAATATTAATCCAAATTTACAATTATTTAATTTTGTAGATAATTTAGGTAATGAAACTTATAAAGTTCAGATGGTAGTGCCTATCTTAAAAGACAATGAATGAATTTATATGTATCTTAGTAGCATTTTTGATAATGTGAATAATTCTTATCATATTTCATGACAGAGTGAAGGAACTTTAAGTCAAGGAAGTTTTTTTAGATCATCTAGTTTTGGGACAAATCCTATGCCTCCAAATATTTCTTATAGTGAAATTTATCCTAATGAAATTTTAATATCTTCTAATGCAAATACAACAGATCCAACTAGAATTTCTACTAAACGATTTATATTTGATACACTTCCTAATAATGGCCCTTGAGATCCTAATTCTTTAGTTATAGATGATATATCTAGCAATTCTACTAATGAATTTTGATTTCCAAAACATTTTATTATAAAAGATCCTCATCTTAGAAATCATTATATATGATCTCTTTCAAGTGGTTTTGCCGTACAATATATTATTAATGAATCTGGTCAAAAAGCTTTTTTTGGAAGAATTAGTAATGGCGGTATTAAACATGAAAGTTTTCAAGAAACTGCTTCTAGGTTAGGCTGATTAGAAGGTCAAGCAAATACTAAATTACCAAGTCAGATTACTCCTCAAGAACTAGAAACAATTGGTTCATCAACTAATGATTTTTTTAAAATACCTAGAATTAATTATCCTAGTGGAATTACAGCTTCACCACCAGAAATAAAATTATTTGGAGAAACAATAAAAGATGATCAAAACGGTACAATCAAAGGCACTTTTACTCTAACACACAAATTTATTATTTTAAGTGAGTCTTATGATTTTGAAGTAAAAATTCCATTTATGATTACAGGACTAAATTATAAAAACGATGTTCCTACATCAATTAATCAAAATGACTTAATTTTAAATAATTTACCATCAGATTTAACACCAACAAATATACCAAATTTTATTGATCTTATTGCAGTTCCTAATGGTGCTACAGCTGATAATTGAACAATTACAAATAAAAACAATGCTGCTGGCACTGCCACAATAAGTGTTGATGTAAATCCGCATTTTGATGATGATGGCATACTTACAAATAGTTCTAAAACAATTAGTATTAATGTATCAGGATTAAAAAAAATGAGTGGTACAAATATAACTAAAACATCAGCAATTATTCCATCAGATAAAACAGTATGAGATTTTAGTCCGGAAGAAGCTTCAAAATTTATTGAAGTAAAAGACTTGATTCCAAATTCTAGTTCTAATTCTATTACATATTCAATTCAAGATCAAAAACCATTAATTGGTGAATTAACAATTCTTACTACAATTTCATCTGGCTCATATTATGATCCTAATAATAATGGGTTACCTTCAGTTTCTGGGAATCCTCCATTAGAACTACCTCTTACATTTAATGGCTTTAAAAAAATACCAAATACTGGTACGATAGTAACTCCTGGTACTGGTCCATATATTGATATTTTGCCTTCATCTATTAATGATACTAATATAATTGATTATATCACTATTGAAAACGCAGTTCCTGGATCATTACCTAAATTTTCTAACATTACCCCAAATGATGAATCAACTAATTCAGCTGAATGATTTGTATCATTTGACATATTTTTTGAAAAAGAATATGACACAAATGGTAACATTATTAATGGACAAACAAAAACTTACCAAATTAGAGGTTTTGAAGTAGTTACAGAAAAAAATTATTTGACTCCAATAATCTTTGGTTCAATTGGTGGTGGTATATTTTTAATACTTTTAATTATTATATTAATTATTTTATTATGAAAAAGAAAAAATAAAGTATATAAACCTGTAACTTATGGCCCTAAATCATCACCAATTGTTTCGCCATCACAAAATTTTTCAGAAAATTTATACAAACCAGAACAAATGCCAGAAATTATTAGAACAAATGATAATATTGTTGAACCAAAAAACCAACCTCCTAGAACAATTTTGAAAGAGCCTAGAACAATTCCTTTTTCTGAAATGTCAATTAGTGCAGAAGCTTCTAAATTAAGACCTTCTCCAACTTTAGAAAGAGCAAATACCTCTAAAATTCCCAAATCATCAAGACCAACTACTCCTTATAAAAGGTAGAAATTTATTTTATTAAAAAAATTATTAAGATTATTTAATACATTAAAAATGCAATTATAAACTACTGTTTTTTTAAACAAAGTATCCAATAAAAGCAACTAAATTATTTCCAAAATGAAGTAGAATTGGAAAAGTAATATTTCTAAACTTATAATATGAGAAGCCACTTATTAATCCCATCGGTATATAAATTAGGATATTAATTCAATCTCCAGATTCTGATATATGAACAAATGCAAAGAAAATAGTTGATATCGGTCAAGCTCACCATTTATTAGAAGCAACTTCAGCAATAGCACTTCTAAAAACAAATTCTTCTATTAGTGGAGCAATTATAACAATAGAAAAAAACATAATAACAATTGAATAAGGGCTTTTTAATAAACTTTGAATATTTGACTCGTTGTCTGGCTGACCTCCTCCAATAGCAATAGTTATTGACCCTAAAATTGAAAAAGCTAATATAAATAATATTAATCCAATTGATGATAGTAAGGCAAAAAATTTAATATTACTTTTATTAAAAAATGTTTTTAATTGATGTAAAAAATCATAATTCTTAATAAAATAAATTATCAATATTATTAATGGGATAATTACACTAGCAATTAGATTTAAAGAGTTGTTATCTATATTTGTATAAAATAATATTTGTGAAATAATGAGTCTTCCAGGATAAAAATATAATAAGATTCAAAATCTATTTTTTAAAAAGTAATTAGTATTTTTTTTAAAAATTCAAATAACACCAATCATAGGACAAAAAACTTTTATGAAAACTATATCAAAGTAATAAATAAATAAAAATTTATTTTTATCATCAAATATATTGTTTTCAAAAAAATCATCAACTGTTTTAGTTCAATCTGGATAAATAATTGTTCTAATAACATTTCAAATAATTTTAATGAAAATATAAAATGTAAAGAAAAAAAGCATATCTCTTATTTCAAAATTTTCTTTATATTCTTTTGGTGCTCCAAATCGCTTTAATTCATTTTGAAAATAATTATTAAATCTTATGTTTTTTTGTTCCATATATAATATTTTACATTTAATTACTTTTTTTATTATAATTAAATTGATTATTATTATCCAAAAAAAATAACATAATGAAAATGTAAAAAATATGACTGAAAATTACTCGTTTAGTAATTTAGATTTAATTCTAATTTCGATATGTTTATTGTTGTTTTTTTTAACAATATTATTTATTACTTTATTTATAAAAATTAAAATTAAAATAAGAAATAATATTGAATTAAATTCAAAAAAAGAAAAGTTAGAACAAACAATAATTAAGTATGAAAAATTAAATGAAAATCTTAAATTAGAAATAGATGAATATCTAAAAAAAACATCTTCAATAACAAGTATTCCTATTGAGGATGTAAAAAAAATATTAATACAAGATATTGAAAAAATTTACAAAAATGAATTATCAATAAAAATAAAATATTTAAAAGATCAGAATCAAGAAAAGATAAATGAAATATCTTCAAATATTTTAATCAATTCAATGGAGCAAATACTACAAGATGTTGTTGCTAAAACTTCTTTTAACATCAATGTTAATGAAGAAATAAAAGGTAGACTAGTTGGTAAAAACGGAACTATGTTACATGAATTTGAAAGGATAACTGGAGCTAATCTTAGAATAGAACCTGATTCTCCTGCAACTATATCTTGTTTTAATCCTCTAAAAAGAGAAATAGCCATTAGAACATTTAAATCACTTTTAAATTTAAATGTAATAAATTTTGAAAAAATTGATAAAGCATATAAAAATGAATGTAAAAAAATAGATGAAGAAATGGTTCATTTTGGTAAGCAAGTTGTTGAAGAAAATCTTAAATTAAAGAATTATGTTTCCGAAGGTTTGTATTACTATATTGGCAGATTGTATTATAGGACTTCTTATACTCAATCAGTATTTACTCATTCAATAGAATGCGCTATTATTTCTTCTTATATTGCAAAAGAAATTGGCTTAGATTCTGCAAAAGCTAAGTTATGTGGTTTAATGCATGACATTGGCAAATCTATTGATTATGAAGAAAATAATGATCATGTAGAATCAGGAATTAAATTAGCTCAAAAATTTAATTTACCTGATTATGTAATAAATACAATTCATTCTCATCATGGTGCTATAAAACCAGACAATGTTTATTCAGTTATTGCAAAGATGGCAGATACATTATCAGCATCAAGACCTGGAATTAGAAAAACAGATTTTAAAGAGAACATCGAAAGAATAGAATCAATTGAAAATATATGTAAATCATTTGAAGGTGTTAACAATGCTTATGTTTTAAAATCAGGAAGAACTGTTAAAGTAATTGTAGATTATAGAATAATTAATAATGAGAATATAGATATTTTAGAAAAAAAATTATTAGCAAAACTTCATGAAGAAAAACTAACTTTAAATGTCCCAATAGAAGTAATAATTATTAAAGATAGAAATTAATAAAACCATTTTTATTTTTTAATACATATTACTAATATATGAATAATTATAAAAACAAAGGAATGTATTTAGAAGATTTATTGAACAAGACTTGTAATTATTATTTAATAAATGAAATTGCTTATATTAAAAAAAGATTTTTACCAATACAAATTATAGAAAAAAAAGAAAATAAAATTAAAGGACTTTTATTAGATAAATCAACTGTTGATTATAATGGGTTGTATAAAGGTTTATATTTTGACTTTGAAGCTAAGGAAACAAATAAAGAATTTATAAGTTTGAGCATATTAAAAAATCATCAAAAAAATCATTTGTTTTTAATTAATAAACTAAATGGAATATCATTTCTGATAATTGGTTTTATTAATAATGAAGATCATTTCTTTGCTTTAAAATGCGAAGATATTAATAATTTAAATAAAAATAAAATAAAAAAAATTGATATTAATTATTGTTATAAAAACTTCCATAATATAAAAATTATATTTCCTGGAATATTGGATATATTAGGTTTTTTAAATTGCATCATCTAATTTAATGTAATATAATTATTATAAGGTATTGTATGAGTAGTGATAAGACTAAAAAATTTTATAAAAAAATCATTAATAATTCAATTGCATTCTGAATATATTTTATTTTTCTTATTTTTACAGTTATTTATATAATTTCATTAAAGTATTACACAACTGGAGTGATTAGTTTATTTAATCTTCCAGCTGATTATTTATTCAAATTTATTTGAGAACCAAATTTTAAAGGTCCAAACCAATCAATAGATTTTTATTTTAACATTGGTTTTTTTGCATCAGCACTTATAGCATTTATTTTGTATTTATATGGTTTAATATCTGCATGTATAATTAAATCAAGAGCTAATAAGATTTATGCTATAAGCAAAGTGAAGAGTGGATTCTTTTTGTTTAACTCTATTTTCATGATTACGGGTATTTGAATTATATTTTATTTAATTTCTTGATCTTCTCTATATAGAGAGTTCAAAAAATATAATTCATAAAAAATATAATAATTTAATTATTATATTTTTGTTTCATGCACACTTATTTCTTCATCTTTTAATAATTCAATTAATTTTTCAATTTCACTAATGTCTTTTACATAGTCTTTTATAAATCATTGAATAAATTCGAATGTTTCATAATCTTTATTATTTAAAGCAAATTCAGCTAATTCATGAACAATTTCTCTATTTTTAATTTCATTTTTTAAAACTTCA
The DNA here is from genome assembly GCA_051656145.1 of Mycoplasmoidaceae bacterium. Taxonomy (GTDB): domain Bacteria; phylum Bacillota_I; class Bacilli_A; order Mycoplasmatales; family Mycoplasmoidaceae; genus CAMREV01. Next base: position 28,029 of record JBOGBI010000008.1, on the reverse strand, counting down.
TTTAAAATAAAAATTACATTTTTTCTTATAGATTTTTCTTTGTTAACTATTTCAAATATATCAGTTTTTATTTTTGTTAAATTTATCTCTAATGTTTCCTTGAAGAATACAAGAAAATCATATGTTCTTGTTATATGTGCTTGTGTTTTATCATTCGCTAAATTTTTTACAAATTTAGAAATGTTATCAACCCCTATTTTATCAAGAATTGAAGCATAATACATATAATGGTTATGAGCATCTAATTCAACATTGTAAAGATTTATTAATTTATCTATAATTTTCTTATCTTTTTTCATTTTGATACCTTATTATGATAATTATATAGCTTTATTTATTATTTTCCTTGAATTTATTGTCTAAATCTAGGAAATATCCAATTGGTTGGTTTGTTGCCTTACAAAGCTTTCTATCCAACTCTTCATCAACATATGATTCAATGCTTGTATCTAAAAAAGATTCAAGAACATCTAATTGTATGCCTGCTTCTATTGCTAGTTCATTAATATCTCATTTTTGAGCTTCTATTATATCCAATAAGTAATATTTTGATGATCAACCCTTTGCCATAAGTTTTTTCCTTAAAAATAATGTATGATATATTATATTATTTTTTTATATTTAAATTTATAATAAAACTATTGTGTAAGAAGGTCTTTCAAATGTTTCAAGAAGAAAATCAAGAAATCAAAGATAAAACAAATGAAGAATTGGAGTCAATTTTAATATCTTGTTTATTAAATAACCATAAAAATTTAGAAGATATATTTTTATTACTTTCTCCATCAGATTTTGGCTCTGAAAATAATCGTATACTTTTTGCAGCTTCAAATGAACTTAGAAAAGAATCGAAAATTACAGATACAGTTTCATTAATTAGTTACATTGACTCAAATCAAACTTTTCAATTTGATAATTATAATAATTATATTAAAAATTTATCTACAAAATATAGTTATGAGCCAAATATAAAAGCATATATAGAAATTGTTAAAAATAATTCAATTCTTAGACAATTGAAAAAATTTGGTAAGTTTTTAACTGAGATAAATATGGATGTTACAAATAGCGGAGAGATACTATGAGATTTAGAAAAAAGATTTCTTGATATTACTAATAGTATGAAGACTAAAGATGTTGAAACATTATCTGAAATAATGATCCAATATCATAATAAATTAGAATCACTTAAAGATAGAATAGAATCTCTTACTGGAACAACTTCTGGATATCATAAAATTGATAAAATAACAAATGGTTTCCAACCAGGAGATTTAATAATTTTAGCTGCAAGACCAGGTATTGGTAAAACAGCAATTGCTTTAAATTTTTTATTAAATGCATCAAAAGAACTAATGGAATCAAATTTAAAAAAAGATCATAATGAAAAAGAAAAAATTGTTTTAATGTTTTCGATGGAAATGGGCAACCTTCAAATCTCAGAAAGATTAGTTTCAATTCAATCTGGAGTTGATATTACTGTAAACAGAAGAGGTGATTGAAAGGGAAGTGAATGATTATCTGTTAGTGATGCAATATCAACTTTAAGTGGATACCCAATATATATTGATGATAGTAGTAGTTTATCTATTATTGATATTCAATCTAAATTAAAACAATTATCAAATAATAAAGAAATTAAACTGATTGTAATTGATTATTTACAATTACTTAAAGGACCTAGTTCAAAATTACAACAAGCAAATAGACAACAGGAAATTGCTAGCATCTCAAGAACATTAAAAAGTATCGCAAGACAATATGAAGTTCCTATTATTGCTATTGCTCAATTATCTAGAAAAATTGAAGAAAGAAAAGGAGAGCATAGACGTCCAATTCTTTCTGATATTAGAGAATCAGGAGCAATTGAACAAGATGCTGATATTGTTTCTTTTTTAAACTATTTAGATGAAGAAAGCACTACAAAAAATACAGAAAATAAAAACAATGATGTTATGGTAGAATATATTATAGCAAAGCATAGAAATGGTGCTACTGGTTCTGTGGATTTACTTTTCAAAAAATCAATAGGCAAATTTATAGCAGAAAATTATGGATATAGGAGTTAAAATGAAGAAACTTAGTTTAAAAAAATCATTATTATCAACTATTTTATTTGCATCTTCATTAATTCCAACAATGTTTATGGTTTCTTGTTCTGCTTCTGTGAGTCAAATTAATGCTGCAGTTCAAATTAAAACAAACAATAATTTTTTGAAAAATGATTTTTCATTTATTCCTGGTTCAAAACCAACATTTAAAAAATCTGGTGAAAATCTTGATGGAAAAAAAGATGAATTATTTTTTGATTATTGAGGAAACATTATTGCTCCAGCATATGCTTTAGCCTCATCCTCAATAAACTTAGACTCATCAGGACCTAAATCTAATTATTTATCTAAAAATGCAGTAGTTAGAGATTCAAGCTTTAACTATGCAGTTTCTAACTCATGAGTGTCTGGGTCTGATATTTATGTTGGTGACGATTATAGATTTAAATTAATGCCTTTTGAAATGAACTTAAATATTAATGGACAAATACCACCTAGGTTTGAAAAAGATCACGTTTTAACTCAAACTGATATAAAGTCAGAAGTAACAATGTCAGATTTATCTATTAATTTCTCATATTTTAACATTGTTGATGGAACTAAATTTGATTCTAACGAAGCAATTAAACAATTAAAAAAACTTTTCCCTGAAGTTGATTTTAAACCTGAATACAAAGTAAATTTAGATTTATCTAGTAGAACAATATATGAAGTTGTGAATAAAATTGAAGACGAAACTCCAAATCCTCAACCTGATGACAAATTTAATCCAGATAAAATGAAAATAAAAGTTACAAATATTTATTATATTAATAAGGTTCCTGGAGCAGTAGTTGATGATCCTAATGAAATAGATGTTAATAAAACACTTCTTTCATTTAAAGATTGATTAATAAATCCAGAAAAAATTGAATCAAAATATCAAAATATAATTACAAATATTTCTTCAATTTAAGTGTCAAAAATAAAATGAACTATTTAATTAAAACTGATTGAAAAGAATTTATAGATCAACTATGTATAAAGCATAAAGATTTTTTAAAAATAATTGAAAATGAATATAAACAGAAAACAATTTTTCCAAAACAGGAATTGATTTTTAATTGTTTCAATTACTTTGATAAAGATGAATTAAAAATAGTAATATTTGGTCAAGATCCTTATCATGGAATTGGACAAGCTAATGGATTAGCTTTTTCTGTTAATAGCGATCAAAACACACCATCATCTTTAAAAAATATTTTTAAAGAGCTTGAAAATGATTTAAATATTAAAAGAACATGCCCTGATTTATCTGATTGAGCAAAACAGGGAATATTATTTTTAAATACTTGTTTAACAGTAGAAGAAAGCAAACCATTATCACACATTAAATTAGGGTGAGAAACATTAATAAATGATATAATAAGTTATATAAATTTAAACTTTCCTAGTACTATTTTTGTTTTAATGGGAAATAATGCAAAGAACAAAGCACATTATATTTTAAACAAAGAAAATATAGTAAAAACCGTTCATCCATCAGGTTTAAGTGCAAATAGAGGTTTTTTTGGATCTAAATTATTTTCACAGATAAATAATTTATTAGAAAAAAACAAAATGAAAAAAATAAATTGATAAATCTTTAAAAGGAATTAATTATGCCAACGTTAAAAAGCACTTCTTTATCTACTTCAATAAATGGTGCATTATCTTCTGAAGAGATGGTATATATTTTTTTAAGTTTTTTAATAATTGTAGTATCTATTTTGTTTATTAAAAAAATAATTTATCGTTATAAATATAAAAAAAGATATTATATTTTACCAAGAACAAATATTAAAGGTATTTCCTATATTGCAATGGTTGTTGCATTATCGGTTGCTATAATTATTTTATTAACAATTATTACTTATAACTCACTCGCAGTACTTTTTAGATCATTTCCAGGTACAAGGATTACATTAGAAGGTATTTTGATTAAAATTGGCGGACTATTATTTGGCCCATTTATTGGTATGTTTATTGGTGGTGCTACAGATATGCTAACCATAGCTTTAACTGCTGGTGTATTTCACTACGGATACTTTATTGCAGCCTTAACATACGGTTTATTAGGTGGCTTCATAAGAACATTAGTTGTTTTCTCGAAAAGAAAAGAATGAAAATTTGCATTATATTCATCAGTTTCATTAATTTTATCATGCGTGGGTATTTGTTTATTCTTGCTAGGTACAGTAGCTAATTGAGACTTGAATACACCCTTATCAATTTCTTTTTTAGGAAAAGATTTAAACTTTAAAATGTTACATATAATATTGATGATTTCTATAATGAATTCACTTGGAATAATTGCTATAATGCTTTTCTATTTTATTTCAAATAAATCTAATAAAAAATGAATTAGAAATCAATTTATGACTTTTTGTCCAGTTATTTCTTTAGTATTCATTTCAGAAGTTGTTGTTAACTTATTTATGCTGCCAGTTTTTGATGCTGATATCTCAACGCTTGGATATGCTCATTGAATTACAATTAGAGGCTTCTTATTTATTCCTCTAGTATTAGGTAACATAATAGTTATTTGGCCAATCTATAAAATTATTTATCCACTTGTTGGATACAAATATGAACAAGATGTTGTTGAAGATATTCACATACCATTAATTAATTACAAAGAAAAAACATGAGCATAAAAAATAAATATAATTCAAAAGAAAAAATAGTTAAATACTCAAAAAATTTATTAATAAACTTAACAGATGCAGAAATTGAAATTCTTATTAATGAACTAGATGATGTTTTTGAAGGTTTATTAGATTTTTATAGTATTGATGATAAAAATTTAGAACCAACAAACTATATTTTTGGAAACATAAAATCTTTAAGAAAGGATGTACCATTAAATAGTGATAAAAAAGATAAAATCCTTAAATGTTCAAAAACATTTGATGGCAAATACATTAAGGTTTAATTTAATATGAAAAGCAAAATAGAAAACTTTAAAAAAATTATTCATCAGAATAAAAAATTAAATTTTATTATTTCAAATGTAAATTATGAAAAAATGAAAATAGAAGAAGGAAAACTTTCAAATCTTTGCTATGTTATAAAAGATAATATATCTTTAGAAGATCATTTAACAACTGGTGGTTCTTCTTTTTTAAAAAATTATATTGCTCCATATAGTGCGACAATAATTGAACTACTTAGTAAAGAAGGGGCAATTCCAATTGCTAAATCTAATTTAGATGAATTTGGTCTTGGAGGAACAGGAACATTTTCATATAATGGCGATGTATTAAACCCATTTGACGAAGAAAGAATAACTGGTGGTTCTTCTTCCGGATCTGCTGTTGCTGTAGCAATCGATGCTTGTGATTTTTCGATAGGAACAGATACAGGAGATTCAATCAGAAGGCCAGCTAGTTTTCTAGGTGTTATTGGATATAAACCAACATATGGATTAATAAGCAGATATGGAGTATTGCCATATGCTCCTTCATTTGATCATGTTGGGCTATTTGCAAAAGATATTAAGATAATTCAATTAGTAATGTCAGTAGTAGCAAAACATGATGATAGAGATTTTACATCGCAGGATATAAATATTGATTTTTTAAAAGAAAAAAAAAACAAAAAATATAGAATTGCAATTTTAAATGAAACATTAAATGGTGTCAGAAAAGAAGTAATTGATCTTTTTAACTCTTCATTAAATAAAATTAAAAATGTTAATATTAAAAAACAAAACTTTGATGAAAAAATATTAAAAATAATTCCTTCAATTTATAAAATAATTTCTTATTCTGAAGCTGTTAGCTGTTATCAAAATATGACTGGAATAACTTTTGGTGAAAATATGGGTGGAAAAGATTTTGAAGAAATTGCCAAAAATAACAGAACAAAGAATTTTGGTAATGAATTAAAAAGAAGGTTTATTATTGGCTCTTTTTGTACATCAGAAGATAACTATAATGATTTATTTTTAAAATCAAAAAAAATTAGAACATTAGTTATTAATGCGACAAATGAAGTTTTTGAAGAAAATGATTTTGTTATTTCTTTAGGAGCTAGTGATATTGCTCCATTAAATAAAGATGTAAAGGAAAATAAAATTAAAGATAAACTTGCAGATAACTATTTACAAATAGCAAATTTTGGAGGTTATCCTTCAATTACTATTCCAATGGGTTATGTTGACAAAATGCCGTTAGGAATAAATATTATGGGTAAATTAAATTCAGATTCAGAGCTTTTATTTTTTGCTAAAAAATTAATAGAGGATTTAGATTGTGGAGAAAAAAATGATTAATTATTTTATTACTATTGGGATTGAAGTTCATGCTGTTGTCTCTACTAAATCAAAAATGTTTTCTCCATCTGCAAATTCTAAAAATTCTAACCCAAATACAGAAATAAATGAAATAGATTTGGGACTTCCTGGAACAATGCCTTCTGTTAATGAAGATGTTATTAAAAAAGCAATAGTTTTAGCAAAATTTTTTAATATGGAAATCGATAAAAACATAAGATTTGATCGAAAAAATTATTTTTATCAAGATTTACCAAAAGGTTTTCAAATAACACAACAATTCTTTCCAATTGGAAAGAATGGATATATTGATATAAAACTAAATAATAAAACTCAAAGAATTGAAATTGAAAGAATTCATCTTGAAGAAGATACTGCTAAACAAAACAAAATTAATAATGAAATATTTCTTGATTACAACAGAGCAGGATTGCCATTAATTGAAATAGTTACAAAACCAACAATTCATTCAATTGAAGAAGCTTCTGCTTTCTTAAGAACATTAAGGCAAGCATTACAATTTAATTCAATTTCAGATGGGAAAATGGAAGATGGCTCAATGAGAGCAGATATAAATATTTCAATTGCTCCTATTGGTAGCAAAAAATTAGGAACAAGAATTGAAATTAAAAATATAAATTCAATCAACAATGTTGAAAAAGCAATTGAATTTGAAGCAAATAGACAATATAAATTAATTGTTGCAAATAAAAAATTTATTAATGAAACAAGAAGATTTGATGATGTAAAAAACACAACAGAATTTATGAGAGAGAAGGTTTCAGATTTAGACTATAGATATATGACCGAACCAAACATATTGAATATTAATATTGATGATAAATTTATTCAAGAATCACTAGACACTTACTCATTAGATTTTAGAAAAATTGAAAATGATTTAAGCCATGATGGTTTGGATGATGTTATGATTTCTCACTTAATTAACGATTATGATTTATTTAAAGTTTTTAATAAAATTAATAAAAAATGTAATGATTCAAAAGAAGTTTATAAATGATTATGTATTGAACTTCTTGGACAAATTTCTAAGAAGGAAACTAAAACAGAAAATATTCCCAATATTTGAATAGATAATATTATCGAGTTAATTCAAAAATTAAAAACAGAAGAAATTAACGCAAAACAAGCTAAAGAATTAGTTAAACACTTTGTTGAAACAAATAAAAAAATATCTGAATTAATTAATGAATTAAACTTTGTTCAAATTAATGATCCAGAGATAATAAGTGAAATTTTAGATAAATATATTAAAGAAAATCAAAATATGATTGATCAATATGATGAAAGGCCAGAAAGAGTTGAAAAATTTTTTATTGGAATGGTAATGAAAGAAACAAACGGACAAGCAAATCCGAATGTCTGTTTAGAAATATTCAAAAATAAAATAAAAAAATAGAAATAGCACTATACTATTTCTATTTTTAATGCTGAATATTTTATTTTTATTTCATCTAATGCTATTTGTGCTTGATCTATATTTCTCACATTTATAGTTAAATCAAGTTTTAATCTGTTTTCAGTAAGTTTTGCTGTTTTAATTTCTATTATTTTGAAACCAAGATCAATTATTAGATTAATTACTTTGTTTGATATATCTTTGTAAACTTCCATTGTAATTTGACAATTAAATAATCTATCAGTGTTTTGAATTCTATCATAATCCCAATGTAGAACAACTTCCTTCTTATTTTTTTGATATGTTTTACAATTATAATTATGAACTGATAATTCTCATCTATCTATTATTCCAATGCACTCAATTCCTGGTACTTTTGAACAGCATTTTGGATAAATTATTTTTTTATAAAAAACTCCACTTAAATCTTTGAAATAAAAATCAGATTTCTTTTTGCTTTCAAGAAAATAATCTTTAATTCTATTTGTTCCCATTAGTACTTTTCTTTTGTATTTTGAGTCCAAACACATATTTAAAACATTTGGATTTAATGTATCGATTTTTTTATTTTCTAAGAAGCTAATAAATTCTGAAAAAGATTTAAAACCAATTGTAATTATTCTTGCTCTGATTTCATCTTCAGTTGCACAGTCATTTCCAATTCTATCTTTTACTTGTTTTAAGAAATCATTAATTGTTTTTTCATTTTCATTTTCTATTTCTAAAAAGTATCTATTTATTTTATCTTTTGCTTCATCCATTGCACATCAATCTAATCAATCAAGTGTACATTTTATTTTTGTAGAGTAATTTCCTTCAATGACACTACCAGGTTTCATATTTTTGTATAACTCAGTTTTCTTATGGTCCATCATTATTGAAGAGATTTTTAAAAAGTCTTCTGGATTTGCTTTAAATGCGACATCTAAAACAGTTTGATTTTCATCCACAATATATCATTTATTATTGTTACGATAAAAGACCTCAAAAAATCTATTTTTAGAAATTTTATTTATATTTTCATAACCATCATTTTCTGTTATACTTGCAACTTGATTTACAATTTTATTTATAACTTCATTGCTTGTGGTTTTTCTTTCTTTATATCTTCAATGAGCTGCTAAACCAAATGATGAAATTTCATCCATTTCTTGATTTCTAATTTGCAGTTCAATATATATTCCTTCATAAATTATAATAGTATGTAAAGATTGATATAAATTTAGCTTTGGTCTTGAAATATAATCTTTAAATCTTTTAGATAAAAAAGTAAAGTTTAAGTGAGCTATTCCAAGTATTTTATAACAATCTAATTGTGTTCCATTTATGATTATTCTTGAAGCAAAAATATCATAGACATCTTTTACTCTAATTTTTTCAACATTTAATTTTTTATTAGTAGAATAAACGCCCTTAGTTCTAGTTTTTAATTCAACATCAATGCTATCATTTTTTAATAATTTAATTATGGTTTGGTTAAATTCATCAACTTTTTTTTGATTTTTTTGAATATATTTTTCTGATTCAATTTTTGTTTTTTCGTATTCGTTTGGGTATAAAACTGCAAAGGATAAATCTAGTAATATTGTCTTTAAATCATACATACCTATTCTTCCAGCAATATTAGCAAAAACATCAAATGTTTCCTTCGCTATTCTTTTTTGTTTTTCAATATTTAAATGACATATTGTGTTCATATTATGAAGTCTATCAGCAAGTTTAATAATAATAATTCTAATATCTGTAGAAATAGATAATAATACTTTCATTAGAGATTCATTTGTATAAACTTTTTTCTTATTTTCTTTTGATCTATTTTCATTTGTAACTGTTGATACTTTTGTAACACCAATAACCATTGATAGAACATCTAAACCAAATCTATCATTAATTTCTTCTTCTGTTGTTTCAGTGTCTTCTAAAACATCATGTAATAAACCAGCAATAATTGTGTTAGCATCCATTTTTCATTGGCATAGAAAAATAGCAGCTTCTAATGGGTGAATAATATATGGTTCTCCACTTTTTCTAAGTTGATTTCCATGCTTAATTTTTGCAAACTCTCAAGCTTTTTTTATCTTATCTACTTCTTTTTTAGAAATTTTGTTTTTCTTAAGTAATTTATAAAATTCATTAAGCCTATTTTCTAAGATTTCCATATATTTTTTTATCTCCCAATTTAATCAATTATAGTATAATAGTTATGTTATGAAAGTCAAAAATAAGACAAAAAATAATTTTAATGGTTCTTCGTGAATCAAAACAAAACATTATTTATTTATATTCTTAAAATTTTTTTTAGTAATAGGCGTATTAATTGGCTCGGCACTGTCAATAATTTTTAGTTCATTTTATATTTCCAAAAGTGAAAATAGTACTGGAGAATTTGGTAATACTTATAATATAAAATTTGAAGTTGACTTAGCAATTGAAGAAGGAAATCAAAATCTTTCAGGAAATCAAAGTAATTCAATAGAAGCTTCAGAGAATAGATTAAAAATTACAGCAGAATCATTTGAACAATGATTATTTTCAAAAGAAATCTATAATGATGGAGTTCAATATTCAATTAAAAGAAAAGATGATGGTAACTATTCTGGTTGAATATTTACAAATTTATATAATATTGATAAAGTAGATTTTCAATTTAATAAAGTTAACCAAGATCCAATGAATGTTATCTCAAAAAATGTAACAAATAATTTCATTGAAGTTATTCCCTATGATAAAACTAGAAATCCTAATCAGATTCCTTCTAATAACACTACTTTAGTTAATTCAATTGGAATGAATGCAACAAACCCTAAAAAATCTTCAAATCCATCAGAAGAAGCTAAAGAAAATAATTCATCTTTAGAATTACCTGGTGTTGAATTTACTTTTCCATCAAATGTTAACATTAAGAGATTTATGGAATTTAAATCTGGAACAAATTCAGATGTTTCTCGTTTGCCAGAAAACTATAAATGATTTGTGTTTAATGATTTAGATAGTTTAGTGCAGAGACTAAATTATGTTAAATCTGTTTGTTATTGAAGACAAAATAAAAATGCTTCAAAATATTTAGAACTTGGTCAGCAAGGTCTTTTTCCTTTAACTCTTTATGACCCAAACATTAATGAAAGTGAAGAGGGTATTCCAAATGGTGTTGAGAACTTAAACCATATTGAGTTCTTATATACATCTCTTACAGATGAAGAAAAAACATGAGGAGATATTGCAAGTGGTGATAATGCTGATGACACTGTAGCTGTAAATAAATCTAACATTTTAGATTTTTATAATCAATTTGATAGTAGAGCTCCATCTGGTGCTACTGATAAGACAACTGGTAACTTTGATGCTTCAATTCAACCATTAGTTAAAAAACATATTGTTGCTGAAATAGATTATTTGAATTACCATAAATGATTTCCTCAAGCCCATGAATTATCTCCAGTTGTAGAAGAAGAATCAATTAATAATTCGACAAGATTGCCAAGTGCTGGTCAAATATCTGGACCAGAAGAAGTTAATACCATTAAAATACCAGTAGAAAAAGAAAGTACTTTACCTGATTTCTTATTTAATGAATCATCAAATAAGAATGTTGACGAATTAATTAAATTTTTTAATGAATATGGTTCTTTGAGTCCTATTACATCATTTGTAAATTCATCGATAATCCCTGATGAAACTCAAAAAATTCAATTCTATGGAAGCGGTAGTGTAACAGTTCCTTTAATTTCAAATTCTGTTACTGGGATGAGTGCATATAATTCTATATTCCTAGCTAGCGGAATAATTATTTTAACTATTGCTATTATTGTTTCAATTATTTATCGTGTGCCAGGTTTGATTGCCTCATTAGCAGTTATCTTTACAGGTGTTATTACTTTTGCATTCTCAAACCTATTAGGTTTAGTATTTTCTTTTGGAAGTTTCCTTGCCATAATTTTAGGAATGTTATTGACACTTTGCTCTTCAATAGTTTTTCTCGAGAGGGTTAGAAAAAATATGATTGATAATAAATCGATATTTGACTCCAATATAATTTCAGTAAATAAATCTATTACAACCATTTTAGATATTCATATAATATCAGTCATAGTAGGTCTTGCTACAGCAATGATGGGTGTGCTTGAAATGGTAGATTTAGGATTTGAATTAGTATTAACATCATTAGTTTCTTTAGTTTCTGTTTTCATAATTTTTATTTTTACTCAAATGAGTTTCTCAAAAACAAAATTATTTTGAAAAAATAGTCTTTATTTTTATGGAATAAATAAAAAAATAAAGATAAATTCTAATTTGGAAAATAATGTTATTAAAAAAATTGAAAAACCATTTAAATTTTCAAAACAAATATTTCTTTCATCATCAGCAATATTTTTAATTGTTTTATTAATTGTTATATCTTTAGTTTTTACAATAGGAGTTCAAAATTCTTTAACTTTTAAAACAGGGACTTCAATTTATATTTTTCAAGATGCTAATATTGAAAATCGTGTAAATGTTTCACAAATAATTGGTTTAATTGGTGGAAATTGAAATATTAAAATTGATGATAATTTTATATTAATACAATCTTCAGAGATTTTTTCTGAAGCTGATATCTTAAGTAAAATTTCTTCATTAGGTTTAAATTCAGATAGTATTTATGTAGCAAGATCTTCTACAAACATAATTAATCAAGTATCTTCAATCAACACAGTTGCTCTTGTAGTAGCTGCTGGATTTATTGCAGTTTACTCTACAATTAGATTAGGAGTTTTTGCAGTTTTACCAATCTTTATTTCAACAGCGCTTGTAACATTATTCTCTGCTGCAATTCAATATATTTTATATATTCCAATTGATAACTACTTTATTTATTCAATGACATTTATTTTCTTATTAAATAATATATTATCAACTATCTTCATTTCAACAACCAAATCAAGATTTAGTAATAGAGAAATATTTGATAAAGATCAAATAAAATTATTCTTAGAAAAAAATATATTAAATTTATCACATTTATGAATATCACTTTTATTGATAGTGGTGCTTAGTATTTCGATATCAATGATATTTATTTCAACAACATTATTATGATCATTCTTGTCGATTTTAATTGCTTTAGTGTTTAGTTTTCCATTCACATTATTATTTACAGCTTATATTTACTATGTGATATTATTATTTAGACAGAAATATATTAAAAACATTGTTATTGATAACATCACAAACACAACATATAAATTTGATTCAATTGATGAAGAATTAATTATTGGAATCAATCATAGAGGTTAATATGAAAATAGAAAATATAATTCAGACAATTAAAGATTATAAAGATTATCCAAAAAAAGGAATTATCTTTAAAGATATTTCCCCTATTCTTAAAGATCCTGAAAAGGTTAAATTTATTATTAAAGAAATGGCTAATGCCATTAAGCTTATGAATCCTGATGTAATTGTTGCGCCAGATGCGAGAGGATTTATATTTGGATTACCAATTGCTTTAGAATTAAACTTGCCTTTTGTAATGGTTAGAAAAAAAGGAAAACTACCTGGTGATTTATATTCTGAAGACTACGAATTAGAATATGGAAACACAACGCTTGAAATTCAAAAGGATTCAATCGGAGAAAACAAAAGAGTTGTTATTGTTGATGATATTATTGCTACTGGAGGAACATCAAAAGCAATAGAAAGACTTATTGAAAAATCTAATTCTATTATTGCTGGTCATGCTTATTTAATGTCAATACTAAATATTGACCATAAAGAAGATTTAGAAGGCGAATTTTACTCAATGATAAAAATTTTGTAAATAAAAAATATCTTGTCATTAACAAGATATTTTTTATTTAAAGAATACATCAAAGAAAATTCCACCAGAACCTACATGCACAAAAATAGCGCCAGGAACTTTATATTCAGTGTCAAAAACAAAATTAATTTTAGGATTATCTTTTTTTATTTGTTCAATTTGATCACCAAATCTTTTATGATCTTTTTCTTTATTATAGTTGCAAACAACTTCTCTAATGTCTTCTAATTTTCTACCGTGAAATTCTAATTCTTTTTGAATTGATTTCTTAAATAGATTTACGACTGATTTATCTTTAGCTAATGGTTTTAATTTATTGTCTCTTCAAAAAATTGAAATTATTAAACCCATTTTTTTAGCTATGAACCCCTTAAAGTTTGATAATCTTCCACCTTTAATTAAAAAGTCAATGTTTGTTAAAAAGAAGAAGGTTCCATGATTTTTTACATATTTTTCTACATGTTTTAAAATATCTTCAGTACTAGTATCTTTTTTAATAAGATCAAATAATTCTAAATTAAGTCTTCAACCACCATATGAAACTTTACCAGCATCTAATAAAATAACTTTATTATCTTTATCAACTTCTTTTATTACCATTTTCAATGTATCTATAGTACTTGAAATACCTTTAGCAATTGTATGGATTATTATTCTGTCATATTTATCATAATCTTTTTCGATTGAGTCATACATAGATGCAATAATTGGTTGAGAAGTCTTAAATATTTTACTTCCATCAATTTCTTTAATAATTTCATCTATTTGTATTTCTTCTATATCTGCTAGAGGTTTTTCATTTCCGTTATCATTAACAATAACAACTAATGGTAAAACTTCAACAAAAGAAGGCAAATTATCTTTAGAAACTATTGTTGAACTATCTATTATAAGTTTTGTTTTCATAATGATCCTTTATTAAAAATTTTTATTATTAAGATTATACATTATATAAGATTAAAAAATATTTTTAATAAATATAATAATATATAAATTTTTGTATTATTATTTAAATGTATAGATGATTTTAAATTATTTATACAATTTTTGGGGATGTCAAGGTTTCGACATGATTGAGCGAATCTTAAATGCAGTGGGGTAAGCCCCTTATAGCTCTAGGTATTTAATAAATGCTAACAAAACAACAAATGATAACGTTGAACTTTCAGCTTTTGAAATAAGCGCTATCCAAAACCAACAATTAAATTTCGCATATACTGCTTAATAAAATTTTTGAAAATTTTATAAATTGTCTATTAATTTATAATCTTAAAAATATAGATAGCTTTATTTTCCATTCCAGAAATAAAGTGAAAATAAAATGGAATAAAAATCACCTTATATATTTGTTTCATTTTATATATTGTGAAAAACTAATGAAACTAAACTGTAGATTTTACTATAAGTTCAATTGTGGAAATGAGTTCAATTCTCATCATCTCCACCAAATATCGAATACTAGTGTTTTTAAATAAGTGCAATTCTTATTTTTCGATACCCAAAAAATACTATAAACTGTAGGTTGACATGACTAGCGAAATAATGAATGTGCTATATTATATTTTCTTTGCTATACTAGTTATTATTTCTTTTACTCTCTTGTATTTCACAATTAGAACTTGAAAAAATTCCGAAAGTGAAATTAATAAGAAACTTGGAAAAAAATCAAAAGATGAAGATGAAGAAACTGAAAGATTAAATGTTTTATTTAGAGAATCTGTATTAAATGCTCTTGGAAGAATGAGCGAGCATAAAATTGGAGCTTTAATTGCAATTGAAAATAATGATGATTTATCATTTTATGAACAAAGTGGCTACCAAATTAATGGAACATTTTCACCTGAATTTGTAATGGGAATTTTCTCAAATAAAAAATCTGCTTTACATGATGGAGCTATTATAATTAGAGATAGAAAAATAGTTTCCATATCAAGTTATTTACCAATGACTAAAAACACAATTGATGTTAAATATGGTGCAAGACATAGAGCTGCTATAGGTTTAAGTGAAAAAACTGATGCTCTTGTTTTTGTTGTAAGTGAGACAAACGGAAACATAAGTTATGCGTTGAATGGACTTTTACATGTTTTACCGAACAACAATAAAGAAAGAAATGAAGAATTAGATATAATACTTAGATAATTTAAAAAGGAGAATTTATGAAACAAGATAAAAAAGAAATATATTCTCTTTCAAAAATTATTCAACAAAATTATGCTCAAAAAAATACTCGCAATCTTAAAAAAATAATTAAAAATAAACCAATTAATATTTTAATTGAATCAATTGAAAATATAAATGATTTTGAAGTATTAAACTTTTTTTTATTTTGTGCAATCAAAATAAGAATCGGAGAAATTTTTATTTCATTATCATATGATAATAAATTAGAAGTGATTAGAAAAAGTGCAAGTAAATTGATTAAAGAAATATTTGATGATTTAGAATCTGATGATTTATATGAAATTTTAGACAATCTTCCTAAAAAAGAATTTAAAAAAACATTATTTATAATTTCTCCTAATGTTAGAGAAGAGTTTCTTAAACTATCTAGATATGAAGAAGGAGAAGTTGGTAGTATTATGAACTCTTCTTTTGTGGAATTATATAGTGATTTAACAATTTCAAAGGCTGTTAAAATAATTGAAAACAATAAAGATGATTTAGAATTAAATGGATTCATCTATGTAATAGATAATAATAAAAAATTAGTTGGACAAATTTATATTTATGACATTCTTTTAAGGAAAGAAAGAAATATTCAAATAAAAAAAATAATGAATAAAGCATTCGTTTCAATTAACAATCACGAAAAAATTGAAAATTTACTAGTTCTATTTCAAAAATATGATTTAAAAGAAATTCCTGTTGTAAATTCTGACAACGTATTACTTGGATTCATTGATGATAGTGACGTTATTAGTGCCTTAAAAGAAGGAACTACTGAAGACATTTATAAAATGTATGGTATTAATGAATTAGATACACCATATTCTAGAACAAGAGTTATTGATATTTTTAAATCAAGAATTTTATGACTTATACTTTTAATGATTGCTTCAACATTTACATCTATCGCCTTAGAGCAACTACAAGGTTTATCTGAAAGTTGAACAGGAGGAGCTTTTTCAACATTAATATTAGTACCAATTATTCCAGTTATTTCTGGAACATCAGGAAATGCAGGATCTCAAACTGCAGCTTCCATTATCCGTAGTTTATCTATTGGTGATATTGGAATAAAAGAATACAAAAAAATAATTTATAAAGAATTTTTAGTTGCATTAGCTATTGGTACAACATTAGCAACTGTTAACTTTTTAAGACTAATGATTTATTACCAAATTTTTCCAATTGATTTATCTAGTAATCCAGAAATAAAATGAAGTAGCTTGGAATTTTCAGCTATTATTTCTTGTGGAATTTCATTTGCACTATTGTTAGCTATTTTGCTTTCAAAATTTGTTGGTTCGATTCTTCCTATTTTAGCTGTTAAAGTTAATATTGATCCAGCTTCAATGGCTTCTCCGTTATTAACAACAATAATTGACACAATTACAATATCTATTTTATTCTTGTTAGGTTCAGGTATTATTTATGCTTTAATCAAATAAAAACAACGTCTTATAAAATTTTATTATTTCTTAAAAACAAAAAAATTATTATATTTATTTGTGATATATTTAATAAGAAATAATAAAAACGGATACTTACTCAAGTGGTTAAGAGGGCACCCTGCTAAGGTGTTAGGTCGGCTTGCCGGCGCATGAGTTCGAATCTCATAGTATCCGCCATTTTAAATAAAAAATACTTAATTAAATTTAAGTGTTTTTTTTATTTAATTTTTATTTATAATATTTTTTACTAGGTTCATATGGATAATATAATAAGAATTAAAACAGATAAAACCTTAAAGGGTGACCAACCGAATGCTGTTAAGAAATTAGTTGATAACTTCGTAAATAAGGGAATTAAAAAACAAGTTTTGCTAGGTGCGACAGGAACTGGCAAAACTTTCACTGTTGCTAATGTGATTAGTCAACTAAACAAAAAAGCATTAGTGCTTGCTCCAAATAAAACTTTAGCTGCACAGTTATATATGGAAATAAAAGATTTATTTCCAGAAAATAGAGTTGAATATTTTGTGTCTTATTTCGACTTTTATCAACCTGAAGCTTATGTAGTAAAAAGTGACACATATATTGAAAAAACTTCTGTTACAAATTCAGAAATTGAATTATTAAGAGTTTCAACATTTAATTCACTTGTAGAAAGAGAAGATGTAATTGTTGTAGCTTCTGTAGCAGCTATTTATTCTTCATCATCACCCGAACAATTTAAACAAAATAGAATTATTATTAGTATCAAAGATAAAACAAAGTATTCAGAACTTAAAAGTGAACTTGTAAGATTAAATTATGAAAGAAATGATATTGATCAAAAACCTGGTACATTTAAAATAACTGGTGATATTTTAGAAGTTTCTCCACCTTTTTCAAATGAATTTATTTATCGACTTTCTTTTTTTGGAGAAGAAATTGAAGAAATAGCTGAAATAGATCCTATTACTAAAAAAGTAATTAAAAAATATGACTTTTTTGTTTTGCCAGCTGCAAAAGAGTATATTTCTGATGCAACTAAATCAAAGGAATGATTATCTTCAATTAGAATGGAACTTAAAGAAAGAATTTCATACTTTAAAGAAAATAATAGATTAATTGAAGCTCAAAGGATAGAAGAAAGAACTAATCATGATATGGATGCTTTAGAAGAGTTAGGTTATTGTTCTGGAATTGAAAATTATTCAAGACATCTAGAATCAAGAAAAGAAGGAGAAACCCCATTTACACTTTTCAATTATTTTGGAGATGATTGAATACTTATAGTTGATGAATCACATTTAATGATTCCTCAAATTCATGGAATGCATAATACTGACAGATCAAGAAAAATGAACTTGATTGAATACGGTTTTAGACTACCTTCATCGATAGATAATAGACCATTGAAGTTTGAAGAATTTTATGAAAAATTAGATAAAGTAATTTATGTATCTGCAACACCAAGTGAATGAGAAAAAGAAGATAGTTCAGATATTGTTGAACAAATAGTTAGACCTACTGGATTACTAGATCCGATAATAAAAGTTCTTCCTAGCGAAAATCAAATTATTAAAGTTTTAGAATTAATAAAAGCAACAAGAGCAAAAGATGAAAGAGTTTTAATAACTGTTTTAACAATAAGAATGGCTGAAGAATTAACCGCTTATTTAAAAGATAATAATATTAAATGTCAATTTCTTCATAATGAAATTAAAACAATGGAGAGACTTACAATTCTTAATCAATTAAGAAAGGGTATCTTTGATGTTGTAATCGGAATTAACCTTTTAAGAGAGGGGTTGGATTTACCAGAAGTTTCAACTGTAATAATAATTGATGCAGATAAACAAGGTCTTTTTAGAAATACAAAATCACTAATTCAAACAATTGGTAGAGCTTCTAGAAATTCAAAAGGTACTGTTTATATGTTTGCAGATAAAATAACTCCTGCGATGAAAGAAGCAATTGAAGAGACAAATAGAAGAAGATTAATTCAAGAAGCATTCAATAAAGAACATAATATAACCCCTAAAACTATTATTAGATCAATTGAAAATATTTCAAAAGATGATAATTTAATAATTGATTTTTCAAGAAGATCAAAAGACCACAAAAAAACACCAGCAGCTAAAAAACAGCTTATTAATGGTTTAAAAATTCAAATGAAAAGTGCTGCAAAAAATCAAGAATATGAAAGAGCTGCATATCTAAGAGACTTAATCTTTGAAGCAGAAAATGAATAAAGGAGATAATATGAAAATACTTGCAATTGATATAGGTGGAACAACAACTAAATTTGCTATTATTTGTTCTGAAACAAAAAAAATAGTCAAAAAATATGAAGCAGTTAAAACTGAAAAAGGTAATTCATTAAAATGATTGTTTAAACATTTTAGCGAAAAAATTAAAGAAAATTACGAGATAATTTCCATATGCATACCAGGCTTTTTTTCAAAAGAAAAACAAATGGTTATATCTGCATTTAATTTAGGATACAAAAATTTTAAAATAATTGATGAATGTAAAAAATACTCAGATAAAAAAGTTTTTGTAACTAATGATGCAAATGCAGCATCACTTGGTGAATATTGAAAATCAAACTTAAAATATAAAAATGTATTATTTTATACTATAGGAACTGGTGTTGGAGGAGCCATAATTATTAATAAAAAAATATATGAAGGTTCAATAGGATTTGCTGGAGAATTTGGACACGGACCTTTTTTAGAACAAAAAATTAAATGCAATTGTGGTAATGAACATTGTATAGAACCAGTATCATCAGGTAATGGAATTACAAATAATTTAATATTAAACGCAAAAAACAATCAAAATACAAAATTAGGGAAAATATATAAATCAGATCCAAAAAATTTTTCAATTGAAAAAGTTATTCCGCTAATCAAGAATAAAGACAAACTTGTAATTAAATCTTTAAAAGATTCATTAACACCATTAGTAAATCATATTGTTGTAATGATATATGCACTTAATCCAGATGCTGTATTTATTGGTGGTGGTCCTTCTAAATTAGGAAATGATCTAATGGACATTATTAAATCTATTTTAAAAGAGAATAAAAATCCTTCACTAATAAAATATACAAAAATTTTAATATCAAAGCATGGTAATGATTCTGCACTATATGGTTGCGCATATAACACATTAAGTAATTTAGAATCTTAGATATTATTTTAATATAAAATGTGCTATTATTATTAATGAGCATGTCAGCATATATGCATTAATAAACAACTATTTTATAACTAAAGTTTTGTAAGTAAGTTCGCTGAAGAAACCGAAAACATCAATATAAAATATCTTATTAAGAGCTTATAGTCTTTCCTTGCTTCAAGGAGTAAAAATGTCAAAATATACAGGCAGCATACATAAAAAATCTAGAAGACTAGGTTTTTCACTTTTAGAAAATGATAGTGAATTTTCTAAAGGAAAAAAAAGAAAAACTGCGCCAGGACAACATGGAGCTAACGTAAGAAAGCTTTCTGGTTATGGTGAACAATTGCAAGAAAAGCAAAAAATGGCTTATCTTTATGGTTTAAATGATCGTCAATTTAGAAGGCTATTTAAAATTGCACAAAGTATGAAAGGTCCATTAACATTAAATTTATTTATTGTTCTTGAAAGTAGATTAGATAATATTGTTTTTAGAATGGGCTTTGCACCAACTAGAAGATCAGCAAGACAAGTAGTTAATCATGGTCATGTTTTAGTTAATGGTAAAAAATGTAATATCCCATCTAAAATTGTTGAATTAAATGATGAAATATCAATAATTGAAGCTTCAAAAAAACTTAAAATTATTGAAGATGGTGAAAAAAATACAAAATTTAATTTCGTTAATGTAGATTACAAAACAAAAAAAGGAACTTACATCAGATTCCCAAATAGAGAAGAACTTCCTGCTGATATAAATGAAGCTTATGTCGTAGAATGATACAAAAGACTGGTATAGTCATTTGTATTTTTTTTAAAAAATATAGAGAAAAAGAGAATATTATGATTAAATTTATAAATCACCCATTAATTAAAGATAAACTAACAAGAATGAGAAAAGTAGAAACTCAATCAACAAAGTTTAGAGATAATCTAACAGAGTTAACTCAACTTATGGCATATGAAGTTACTAGAGATTTTGAAGTTAATCAAATTGAAATAGATACACCAATTTGTAAGGCAAAAGGTTATAAGTTAAAAAATCACATAAATATTATTCCAATTCTTAGAGCAGGATTAGGAATGTCAGATGCACTGAAAACATTAATTCCAACTGCATCAGTTGGTCACATAGGAATCTATAGAGATGAAGAGACATTAGAAGCAAAAACATATTATTGCAAAATGCCTAAAAACATTAACCAATCAATTGCTCTTGTTTTAGATCCTATGTTAGCAACTGGTAGTTCTGCAATTGCAGCAATTGATATTTTAAAAAATAATTACAAACCAATAAAAATAATTTTTATATGTTTAGTAGCTTCTCCAGAAGGCGTCAAAAAACTATCTGAAAAACATCCTGATATAGATATTTATGGTGCATCATTAGATGAAAAACTAGATAAAAACGGATACATAGTTCCAGGTCTTGGTGATGCAGGTGATAGAATTTTTGGAACTAAATAATTCTTTTATATAAAAAATAAATTAATAGCACATTAAATAAGTATGGAGTACATATGAATGATGTGTTATTATTTTTTTCTATCAAATATAATGGAAACTGAGAATTAATATTTGAAGCATTAGAAACAAAAGAAAAAATTGAAATAAAAGAAATAAACAATATTAAAAATAATTTTAATTATAGATATACAACAATAATTGATACAAATTATCCATTATTATTGAAAGATGTATATAAACCGCCATTTCTTCTTTATTACAATGGAAATATTAGTTTGTTAAATAACAATTTAGTTACATTAATTGGTAAATGAAAAATAAGTGATATATTACTACTTATTAAAAATAGAAGAGATATTACTTTTGTTTTAGAGCTAAATAATACGAATAAAAAATTATTAGATGAAATGATATTAAAAAAAATAAATCATATTTTAATTTCTAGCGTTGGTATAAACATAAACATTGATAGCTCTATTCATAATTTAGTTATTTCTGAGTTTCTTGAAAAAAATAGTAAAATTGCCTTTGATCAAATCCAAGATAGAATTTTATTAGGAATATCAAAAAACACAATTATAAAATATAATAAAAAAAGTTTAAAAATTTTAACAAGTTTAGAAATTGGCAAAATTGAAAATAAAAATATGTATTTCTTTAGTAAATGTGATCAAAGAATTATTAATGAATTTAAGCTAATCAAAATTGAAAATATTTCTAAAATATTTTTTAAAAAATTAAATTAATATAAACAATTTTTGTTCTATAATTTAGATTGAACAAACATAAAGAATGGAACGTTATGGGCAAAAAACTTTTGATTATTGAATCTCCAAATAAAATTAAAACATTAATAAAATATTTAGGCGATGACTTTGATATTTTAGCAACAGTTGGTCACATTAGAGATTTGGCAAAATTCGGTATGGGTTTTGATCTTAAAACATTTGAACCAAAATGAGTTTTGATGAATGATAAAAAAGAGATTATCGATAATGTGAAAAGTAAATCAAAAGACGCTCCAGAAATATATATAGCAACCGATCCTGATAGAGAAGGTGAAGCAATTGCTTGACATATATTCAATATTATTCCAAAAGAATTTCAAGATAAATGCTATAGAATTTCTTTTAATGAAATTAGTCAAAAGGCAATTTTAGAATCATTTAAAAATAAAAGAGAAATAAATGAAAAATGAGTTCAATCTCAATTTGCTAGAAGAATAATTGATAGATTAATTGGGTTTAAACTTTCACAATTAATGCAAAATAAATTGAAAGCTGAATCAGCAGGAAGGGTTCAATCAGTTGCCTTAAAATTTATTGCTGATAGACAAAAAGAAATTGATGCTTTTGTTCCAACTCAATGATTTAACATTGATATAGCATTAAATTCAAAAACACCTTTAGTTTTAAAAGAGTTAAATAGTAAATATAAAATAAAATCAAATTCTGAAATCAAAAAAACAGGTTTTAATTTCTTTACAAGAAAAGAAGCAGAAGAAGTTTTTAATGATCTAGAAGAATATTGTACATTAGATAAAATAGCTGATCCAGTTTTTCAAAACAGCTCAAGCAAACCTCCATATAAAACATCTACATTACAACAAGACGCAATTAATAAACTAAATATGAGTTCAAAAAAAACTACATCTATTGCACAAAAGTTATATGAAGGTGTTAGTATTAGCGGAAGCCAAATGGCATTAATTTCATATCCTAGAACTGATAGCGTTAGACTCTCTGATGATTTTGTTAAAAGCGGTTTACAATTCATTGAAACAAAATATGGTAAACAATATTTAGGTAATATAAAAACTGCTAATGTATCAAAAACAAATGTTCAAGATGCACATGAGGCAATTAGACCTATTGATGTAAATATCACTCCAGAGAGCATTAAGAATGAATTAGGTAAGAGCGAATGAGATCTCTACAATCTTATTTGAATAAGAACTGTTGCTAGTTTAATGGCAGATGCTAAATTTAAAAAAATAACATTAAGTTTTTCAAACAACAAAAATTTATTTGAGCTATCTTCAAGAGTTTGTGAATTTGATGGTTTTAGATTAATTTATAAATCAAACGAAAAAGAAGAAGATCTAACAATTAACATTGAAGATTTTAAAATTGGTTCTAAACATAAGTTTATTCCACAAAAACAAGAAGATAAAGGAATTTCTGAACACTTTACTTCCCCGCCACCAAGATTCACACAAGCTTCTCTAATTTCAGAACTTGAAAAAACAGGTGTTGGTAGACCATCAACTTATAACACAATGGTAAATATTGTTGTAGATAGAGGATATTCTACATTAGAAAACAAAGCTTTTCATATTACAGATATTGGTAAGTCTGTTATTAAGGAACTAAATGATTTCTTTAATAGTGAAATTAATCCTGATTTCACAAAATCAATGGAAGAAAGACTTGATAACATTGCATTAGGAAATGAAAATTGAAAAGATTGATTACAAATATTTTCTCCTGAATTTGATATTAAAGTTAAAAATGCTTGAGATAATATTGAAAAGGTTGCAGATGAACAAGTTGGTAGAGATTGCCCCGATTGCGGGAAACCATTAGTTTACAAAAAAGCAAGAAAAGGAAATAGTAGGTTTATTGGTTGCAGCGGATATCCAGAATGTAAACATTTAGAACCACTTGAAAAACCAAAGATTCTTGATATCATATGTCCTTTATGTAAAGAACATAACCTAATAGTTAGAAAAAATAAAAAAGGTAGCGAATTTATTGCTTGTACAGGATTTCCAAAATGTCGTTATTTACTTTCAATGAAAGATTATGATTTGCATATTAAAGATCATGCTACTGAACCATTACCAATTATTGATTATAGTAAAAAACCAAAAGCTAAAACCGAGTCAAAAAAAGCTAAGCCAAAAGCAAATAAAAAAGAAAGCAAATAATTGCTTTCTTTTTTATTTTAAATGTGACATCACACATTTTTAAAAACTTATTGCTGCTTCATTTCTGACCTGACAAGTTTCATTATAAAAACTGTAATGTCATATATATTATAATATCTTCTAATGATTTTAGATAATTTTATTTTCTTTAATATATATTTGAAATTGTTTTCTAAACTTATCGAAGTGTAAATAAGTTTTTTTATGAGGAATATTTAATTCTTTTGAAATTTCTTTAAGATTATAATTTTTTAATTTTAATTTAATTATTTTCCTGATTGGACTTTTGGGATTATCCAAACAATAATCTTCTAAAAAAGAATTTTATTTGATTCATTTTTCTTTCTCTTTCAACTTTTTCTATATATTCTTCTTCTAAAGATTTTGTTGAACAAATTTCTAAATTTTCAATTGGCTTTTTATTTGGATTTGCGTTCATACATGCTTTATTTAAAACATTTTGTTTTTTAGTTAAAAACTTTTTTGCATATCTTGCTGCACTTGATTTTGTAACTATATGAAGATATTGAATTAATTTATAATTTTGATTATTAATATCAAATTTAATTATCGCTTCTTTAAATGCAAAAAATATACTAGACAAGTAATCTTCAGATTCTAAAGGAATATTAAAGTTTTTATAATAAATATATTTTAAGAAGCTTTTATAAAGAAATTCTCCATATTCTTTTCATAGAATTAATAACGCTTCTTTATCATCATATTTTTGAATTTTTTTTACCAAAGTTATTTCTTCTTCAAGATTCAATATTACTCCTTTGAGTGATAGTTTCTAATATAATTTAAAATTATTCCAGTAGCAACGCTTACATTTAATGATTGAACACTTCCAAACATTGGAATATTTACTTTAAAATCAGAATGTTCAATTAATTTTTTAGACACACCATTTTTTTCGTTACCAACAATTACACAACAATCAAAATCAAATTTTGCATCATTCAAATTTTTTGACCCATCCAGTGTTGTTGAAACTATCCAGAAATTATTTTCTTTTAGCGCCTTAATTGTTGTACTTAAATTTGTAACTTTAAGAATATTGCTATTGTATATAGCACCAGTACTTGCCTTTATTACATATTCATTCACTTCAGCTTGATTTTTATTTTTAATAATTATTCCATCAACACCAAAAGCATCACAACTTCTAATTATTGCACCAAAATTGCCAGTATCACTTATTTCATCCAACATTACAATAACTTTTCTTTTATTAATGTTTGATTTAACTTTTGATAAAAAGTAAGATAAGTCCTCGGTTAAATAATTTTCATTCTTAATTCAGGCAATGATTCCTTGGTGATTAGAATCTATGTTATTAAAAAAGGCTTTATCTTGAATAATATAATTTATATTTTTTTTTTCACATATTTTTTTTATTTCAGGGAAAATAGCTAAACTATGAACTGCTAAAACATTACCTTTTTTTAGTTGTTCAAGAATAGCTTTTTTCCCTACTAATATATTGGCCATATAAACCTCATTTTCAATATCAAAAAAAAATTATAATAAAACAATTTTAAATTAGTTTCATTATAATCAATCTTTCTCTTATTTCATCTGCTTCTTTAAATTTTTTATCAATTAAAAGCTGATTTCAAGTTTTAATTAATTCAATATTTTCATTTGTATGAATATTTTGATAAACAATTCCTAATAAATCTAAAGTATTTTTAACATCATTATAAATTTTATTTAATTCATTAAAATTTTTACTTAAAATGTTGCTTGAAAAAAGTTTTATTCTATCATATACTATTGTAACAATATTTGGAAGATTTAAATTATCATTAAAGATATTTAATATCTCTTCTGATATTGTTTCGATTTTATTGTATGAATCATTTAAAATCAAATAGCTATATGCCTTATTTAAATCTCTTTCAATTTGATCAATCTTCTTCTTACTTTCTTCTAAAATTTTATCAGTGTAATTAATTGGTTTTTCATATCTTGTTTGATAAAACATTCATCTAACTGAATTAGGATCTGACTTATTTATTAAATCTTTTGCTAGAATGAAGTTATTTAATGATTTAGACATTTTTTCTTCCTCAATCATTAAATGACCTGTATGCATTCAAATCTTTGCTAATGGTAAACCATATCTTGCAAGATTTTGAACGTTTTCATTTTCGTGATGAGGAAATCTTAAGTCTATTCCTCCACCATGAATATCAACTTGCTTACCGATATATTTATTTATTAGTACGCAACACTCAGTATGTCACCCTGGTCTACCTAATCCCATTGAGCTTTCTCATCTAATTCCATCTTTAGTATTTTTTCATAAAACAAAATCATGCTTATTTTCTTTATTTAAATCTTCGCCTACTCTTTCGCCATGATTCAATTTATCTATTTCCATTGATGAAATAATTCCATAATCCTTAAAATTTTTAGTAGAAAAATAAACATTACCATCAATTTCATAAGCATGATTTTTTTTTATTAATTCTTCAATCATTTCAATCATTGAATCCATATTCTCTGAAACATTTGGCATTTTAACTGGATAAATGTTTAATCGCTTTAAAATTAATTTGTATTGTTCAAAAAACATTTGTGATAATTCTTTTTCTGAAATATTCATTTCAGCAGCTTTAACAATTATTTTGTCATCTATATCAGTGATATTATGAACAAAATTTACTTTAACTTTTTTATGAATTAAGTATCTATGTAATACATCATATGTAATTATTGGTCTAATGTTACCGATGTGAACATGATTGTATACAGTGGGTCCACATAAATAAATACTAATAGAATCTTTGTTTAATTCTTTTAGTTTTTTACTTGATGAATCTATAAGGTTTATTACTTTATTCATTATTATTTTTTTCTATAAATGAAACTTCATTTATTCAATCACCTAATTCATTTATAATTTCATTTTCATTAATTGCATCAATTTCAAAAATAAGTTCTTTATTAATTGATCTTAATATATAGAACAATGTAGGTAATTGTTCGTATACTAAAGCAATTACATTTAAGCTATCATCATAAATTATATATGATCCATGATTTCAATAATGATTATATTTATTAACATACTCTTGATTAAAACTTATTTTTCTATTAATATTTGAATTTTTTTTTATTTCATTAAAAACCTTTATATTTTTTTCGTTATATAAAGCTAGCATTGGTACTGGTCTAAAACCAGGGATATATTTTATTTTAAATTTATTCATTTTCTCAACTTTTCACTATATATAAAACATTGTCATGACTTCTTAATGTTTTCATTGATGCTGAAGGATTTTTT
>JBOGBI010000007.1:0-2540 GCA_051656145.1 Mycoplasmoidaceae bacterium | reverse complement strand
CAGCTGTATCAGGTTTTGAAATAAGTGTTGGCACAATTAATGCAGGACAAAAAATTCCTGGTGTTAATATTCAAATTATTTTAAATAGTGGTTACACTGCTGATAAAAGTAAATTATTAGTAAAAATAGATGATTTAGGCATTGCGCAAAAAAAAGATTTAACTATTAGTAAAATTTTAGATGCAGAATATAATGCTAAATTAGAAAATGCTACAAAAGTATTAGCAGATTCATTAATTGCACTTGATTTTGTTTCTCAACAAGAATTGATTAAAAGTTGAGATATTAATCCTGCATCTACTGAATTTGAAGATGAAATAAAAGGTATATTAACTTTTAACTATGGTGGTGTAGATTTAGAATGAGATGAAGTTGTTAAAGATGTTACTTTAAAAACAAATATTTCAGGCACTGAAGCCCCTTTGACTAAAATTTCTCCAGTTGAAATTCAAATTAATTTAAATGATGAATATATTGCATCAACTAATGGTGGTTTATTAACATTTAATTCTGCAGATACTTTAGGTAATTGAAATCAAATCAATTTAACTATTAATGAAATTTCAAATCCGGAATATAAAAATAAATTAGAGGCTGCTACAAAAGTATTGGCAGATTTATTAACTGCACTTGATTTTGCTGCGCAAAAAAATATGATTGATAATTGAAATAATAATCCTGCACCTGTTGGATTTGAAGATGAAATAAAAGGTATAATTACTTTTAGTGATGGTAGTAATGATTTAGATTGAGATATTGTTGTTAAAAATGTAACTTTAACAACAAAAATTTCAGGGAATGAAAATCCTTCAGACAAAATTACTCCAGTTGAAATTCAAATTAATTTAAATGATGAATATAAAGCATTAGTTGGTGAAGATTTGTTAACATTTAAGTCTGCTGATACTCTAGGCATTTGAAATAGTATAAATCTTGTTATAACAAATAGCGCTGATCATTCAACTAAAGTAACTGCTATTGAAACATATCTAGAAAACGAATTTGCTGGTAAAGCCGATAATACTGAACAACAAGAATTCTATAATGGTTTAGAAAATACTATACCACCTCAAGTTACACAAGAAATTATTGATATAGTTACTTTTAAAGAAGGTGCTAATGATATACCTTGAGGCGATGCAGTTGAACGTATTAAAATAATTCTTAATAATAATCCAACTCTTGTGTCAGGAAATCCAATTCCTCCTATAGAAATTCAAATTATATTAAAAGATAAATATGATTCTCCTAATAAAGATAATCTAACAATAAATATAAATAACTTAGGTAATGCTAAATAATAATTTTATTTATTAATTAATAAAAAACTTAATTTTTTAATTAGGTTTTTTTTATTTAATTAATGTTATTTTTAAAATATAATACCTATTTTATAGTACATTCAAAAATTAGTGTTATACATATAGATTTTATTAGTATAATAGAAAATGAAAAGAAAAGAGGAAATATGAGAAAAAATATAAAGATTTTGATAGCTTCACTAAGTGTTCTTACAGTTGCTGCTACAGTAACTGCAATAACAGTTCCTTTAGTAATGAATGCAAAACAAATAGATGATTCTAATTTTATTAAGAATAAAACTGTTAAAACTGTTTCTATAAAAGATAATTCAATGGATCAAATTTTAAAAGCTAATACAGAAGCAAAAATGAGAGCTGAAGTAAAAAAAATGAATGATAATAAATCATGAGATAATTTTTTTACATTCACTAATGAAAATGATGGTCTTCTAACTGATATTGTTAGTGAAGTTATTTTTAGTTTAGAAAATAATGATAAAGCTGTTTTTGCAATTAATTATATTGATGATATAAAAATTACTAATGGTTCGAATATTGTTAAAGTTAATCTAAATACAGGAAGTTTTGTTACGAGAGCTGATGATTTTCAAGATAAAATTGATCTTGTTTCCAATAAATTAAATGATTTACTAAAAAAAGAATCATCTATAGATGCACAAAAAATAATATTTGATGGTTGAGGAAAAAATACTCCAATCGAAATAAGAGATGGACTTGTTGATTCATTAATTTTTAACACTGAAGACAAATGAGATTTAGTTGTTAAAGAAATAATTGTTACTCCGGAAGCAAATTATGAACCTAGTGTAAAAAAACCTAATTTAGCAATTCAAGTTAAATTAAATAATGGATACATAATTTCTTCAGATGATGAACAAAAATTAAAATTTAATATTACTCTTGATCCTATTATTGGATTATCTATATCAAAAAGTACAGATTATAATAACCTTTTAACTAATGCTACAAATGTTCTAAATAGTTTGTTAACTGGTGATTTTAATAATCAAAAAGAAATATACGAAGGGTGAAATAACAATCCTGCTCCTGATAATTTTAAAAATGCAATTAAAGGAATACTTTCTTTTAATAACGGAAGTGTAAAATGAGATGATGCAGTTGAAGATGTTATCTTAAAAACAGCTACATTCCCTACTAAACCAGGAGAGCCAATTCCACCTGTTGAAATTAAAATTAATTTAAAAGATGTATATGGTG
>JBOGBI010000006.1:0-7254 GCA_051656145.1 Mycoplasmoidaceae bacterium | reverse complement strand
AACAGGACTATGAAAAATATCAAGACATCCAAATTATTTTGGTGAATCATGTGTTTGATATGGAATAGCATTCACAATGATTGCAACAATTTTAATTTCAGATCCTAAATTATCTCAAAATTATATTTACATTGTTTTCATAATATCTCCAATCTTCTTGAATATATCTTTAATATATATTTCAGGATTAAAACTACTTGAAGAAAAAGAATGAACTAAATTAAAAGATAATATTGATTATCAAAACTATATTAAAAATACAAGCATGATAATTCCTTTTATTGGAAAAAAAGGAAAACTAAGTATATTAAAAAATAAGGAAAATTAAATATGATTTACATGGATATCGAAACAACAGGTCTTGATGGAACTAAATACGAAATAATAGAAATATATATGTTAAAGGAAGATGCAAATGGCAGTAAAATTGGTGAAATGCACTATTATTTTAAGCCATCAAAACCTTTAGATTTAATAATAACAGAAATCACAAATTTAACAGACAACTTTTTAAGTGATAAACCTAAATTTGAAGATCATATTAATGATATTGTAAATTTTATTTCTAATGAAACTTTAGTTGGTCATAACATTAATAGTTTTGACTTAAAATTCTTAAATGATAACTTGTCTAAATATAATCATAGAACTCTTAATAATAAAACAATTGATACAATGGTCATGGCAAGAGAAATAGATAATGCTCGTCAATATGAAAAGGGATATAAATTAAGCGATCTTGCAAATAGATACAATATTAAATTAGATGAAAGTAAATTACATGGTGCTAAATATGACACTTTTATTACTAAAGAGTTATACAAAGTTTTAATTAAAAAATAAAAAATAGAATTTACTGAATTCTATTTTTTATAAGTCTAATTTACATAAATCAATTTAAAAAACAAATTATATAAAAATATTTATAAATTACAAAAATTAAATGTATTATATTATTTGGTTGCTATATTTATAAAATAATTTTAATAATAAATATACTATTAAAAAAGCAAAAAACAAGGAATAAAATGAAAAATAATTTTTTTAAAAAAGATTTAGTAATAGTAAATAATAAGTTAAAAACTAAAAAAGAATGCTTAGAATTTTTTTCAAAAACTTTAAAAGAAAAAGGTTATGGTAAAAGTTCAAAAACTATTCTTTTAAAAGCTTTAGAAAGAGAGGGGCAATTTAGTACAGGTATTGGCGAGCATATTGCAATTCCTCATATCAGAGATGATGTAATGAAAGAGCCAGTAATATTATTTGCAAAAGTAAATGATGTTGATTGAGGTTCGGTTGATAATAAAAAAGTAAAATACATATTTTTTATTTGTATGAATAAACAAGAGGGTGAAAATTCTCATATGAATATTATTGCTTCTTTGTCAAAGCTTTTTTTGAACGAAAAATTTATACAAGATTTAAACAATGTAAAAGATTACAAAAGTTTAATTTTAACTATGGAAAAATATTCAGAAACAAAAGAAGAGAAAAAGGAAGAAAAAACTTTCGAAGGTTCTTATGACATTGTTGCAGTTACGGCATGTCCAACTGGCGTGGCTCACACATTCTTGTCAGCAGAAGTTTTAATTAAAACTGCTAAAGAAATGAATTTAAAAATTAAAGTAGAAACTCAAGGTACTGAAGGTTCTAAAAATACTTTAACTCAAGATGAAATTGATAATGCAAAAGGTGTAATTCTTGCATTAGATCGAGCGATTGATAGAGATAGATTCATTGGTAGAAAAAATGTTGTTGACGTTTCTACTAGAGCTGTAATTAAAGATCCTAAAAAAGAAATAAATAAAGTATTAAATAATGAAGGTAAAGAAATTAAAGGAGTAAGAAACACATCGAATAAAACTACTTTTAATGAAACTAATAATTTAATATCTTTTGATAATTGATGAAAAAGAACTTACCAAGGAATCATGAGCGGTGTTAGTCATATGCTTCCATTTGTAATTTTTGGCGGAATTATGATTGCCATTGCATTCATGATTGACTCTTTTGGTGCAAATTCAACTAATGCAGGAGATCTAGGTTCTATTTTACCCACATCAAGATGATTTAAAGGAATTGGAGATCTTGCATTTGGATTAATTGTTCCAATCCTTTCTGCTTATATGGCATTTGCCTTAGTTGGCAAAGGTGGATTATTACCTGGATTTATATGTGGAATGATATCAAATGGAGCATTTACAAATAATGGAGTTCCTTGATTAATGCCAAGTATTGAAGATCTTGGTGGACAGGTTCATCCTGAACAGTTAAAAGCTGGTAGTGGATTTTTTGGAGCAATTGGTGGAGCAATTGTTACAGGTTTAATGTTTGTTGTAATCACAAAATACATTCTTGATTATTTACCATCAAAATTAAATGCAATAAAAAACATATTAATAATGCCATTATTTGGTACATTAATTATTGTAGTAATATTCTTCTTTTTAAACATTCCTTTACAATTTGTAAACTTAGGATTTGGAATGTTCTTAGATCTATTTGCAGACATGCCAGAACTATACCCTTTACTAGGTTTAATTATGGGATTAATGATGTGTTCAGATTTAGGTGGGCCAATTAATAAAGCTGCTTATGTATTTGGTACTATTACATTAACAGGCCCTTCTGCTGGAACAAGTGGTTCAATCCCAATGGCAATAGCTATGGGCGCTGGTATGATTCCTCCATTAGGAATTGCACTATCATGTACATTTAATAAAAACCTTTGAACTGAAAAACAAAGAAAAGAAGGTGTACTTAACTACATTATGGGATTATCATTCATTAGTGAAGGAGCAATTCCTTTCACTGCAGAACAACCTAAAAAATTAATTATTTCTAACTTAATTGGGGGAGCTGTTGCTGGAATAGCAATTGGTTCTTTACAAATTGGATTACTTGCTCCTCATGGAGGAATCTTTGTAGCTCCTTTATTAAGATGCCAATTATTTAATACACCTGAACTTGAATTAGGATTGGGAATTACATTATTCTTAGGTGCGATATTATTAGGTTCGCTTGCTTCAATGATTTCTATTTATGTAATATCTAAATTTACCAAATTTGGTAAAAATAAACAATTAGAAAATCCGCAAGCATAATATGATTTACACAATAACTTTGTCACCATCAATTGATTATTACGTAAGCAATGATAAAAAATTTAATTCAAAAGGATTAAATAGAATTGATAATTTTTCTGTCTTAGCTGGAGGAAAAGGAATTAATTCTTCAATTATTTTAAAAAGACATGGATATGATAATACTGCAATAACATTTTTAGGTGGCTTAACAGGGAACTTAATTAATGATTTACTTAAAAAAGAAAAAATAAATGTAGTTAATATTCCTTTAGAAAAAGATACTAGAATTAATGTAAAATATTTTGATAAAAATAATCATTTTGAAATCAATGGCCCCAAATCAAAAATAAGCAATAAAAATATTAATAATTTAAAAAAGAAACTTGTAAAATTGAATTCAAATGATTTAGTTTTTATTATGGGAATTTCTGAGGAAAAAACCATTTTGGATTTAGTAAAATTTTTAAGTCAAAGAAAAGTTAAAATAGTAATTGATATTGATTCAAAAATTATTTTTGAATTATTAAAATTTAAACCATATTTAATAAAACCTAACATTGATGAATTAGGAAGCCTTTTTAATGAAAAAATTAAAAAAATTTCTGATGTAAAAAATTATATGAAAAAACTACATGAAATGGGTGCTGAAAATATTATTGTTTCAATGGGTTCTAAAGGGTCTTGTGTTTTATCAAATAACGATTTCATTCATTTTGAGGGACAAAAAGCAGATAAAGTAATAAGTACTGTTGGAGCAGGAGACACTATGATATCATTATTTGCTGCAAAGAAGCTTGAAGGAGCTTCTTTAAAAGATTCTCTTTTATTCGCAACAGCTGGATCATTAGGGACTGTTTCAAGCATTCATTTATCAGATGCAAAAAAAACAAAGTACTATTTAGAAAAAATAAAAAACATTATCTAACACTGTTTTTTATTTTTAATAATTTACCATTACATAATAATGATAAAATTAAATTATAATGTTTATAAAATATCCAATTTTTAAAAACATGTAAGGTATGAAAATGAAGAACTTAAAAGTAAACCAAATTAGAAAAGAATGATTATCATATTTTAAAAGTAAAAAACACTATATTCTTGAATCTCAATCTTTAGTTCCTATAAATGATAATTCTTTATTATTAATAAATTCTGGTATTGCAACATTAAAAAATTATTTTTCTGGTGTTGATAGTCCTATCTCAAACAGATTAGCAAATAGTCAAAAGTGCATTAGAACAAATGATATTGAAAATGTTGGTTTAACTTCTAGACACCATACTTTATTTGAAATGCTTGGTAATTTTTCTATTGGAGATTACTTTAAAGAAGAAGCAATTGAATTTGGATTTGATTTTTTAACTAAAAAATTAGAAATGCCAAAATCAAAACTTTATATTACAGTCTATAAAGAAGATAAAGAAGCCTACAATAAATGAGTAAAATTAGGAATAGCTAAAAAGAATATTATTAAATGTGGAAAAGATAGAAACTTTTGAGATATTGGTTCTGGACCTTGTGGACCATGTACAGAAATTTATTTTGATCGAGGATCTAAATATGATCCAAGTAAAAAAGGAATTGAACTTTTTGAAAAAGACATTGAAAACGATAGATATGTAGAAATTTGAAATATTGTTTTTAGTGAATTTAATAATGATGGTAAAGGAAAATTAACTCCTTTGGCAAGAAAGAACATTGATACTGGTGCAGGGCTTGAAAGATTAGCTTCAATTATGCAAGAAGTACCAACAGATTTTGATATTGATTCTTTTGAACCAATAATTAAAGCTATCTCTAAAAAAACAAATGAAAAATATGATTCAAAAGCATATTTTTCAAAATCCAAAAAACAAAAAAATATTAATAAAAATTATATTGTTATAGCTGATCATATAAAAGCAGCTACATTTATGATTGCTGATGGAATAACTCCTGGAAACAAAGATAGAGGATATATTTTAAGAAGACTTATTAGAAGAGCTATCATTTCTTTAAGCATTTTGTCTATTAGAGAAAACATACTTGATGAGATTGTAAAAGGTGTTATCAAATCAATGAAAGCTTATTATCCATATTTATCAGAAAAACAAGAATTAATTCTTGAAGTATTAAGTAAAGAATATAATGCTTTTGAAGATACAATAAAAAATTGTAAAAGTTTATTTATTAAAGCAGCATCAACTGGAAAAATTGATGGTAAAACATTATTTAATTTAGTTGACACTCATGGATTTCCATTTGAAATAATTAAAGAAATTGAAAGCGATAAAGAATTACAAATTTTAACATCTATTTTCAATGTTAAAAAAAGTGAAATTATAAAAGGTAAAAATCAAATAAAATTTGATTTTGATGGGTTTAATAAAGCGTTTGATAAACATAGAGAAGTTTCAAAGTCTTCAAAGAAAGAAACAGGATTAAATGTTCAAAATGCTGAACTATTAAATTTAAATGTTAAATCAGAATTTCTTTATAATTCTTATTACATGAAATCTAAAATAGTAGAATTATTTGATAGCAATTTTAAAAAAGTTAAAAAACTAAAAAATAAAGATGGTTATATTGTTTTTGACAAAACTTGTTTTTATGCAACGTCTGGCGGACAAATTCATGATACTGGCAAAGTAGAAGACTTTGATATAGTAGAAGTAATTAAAGGACCAAATGGTCAGCACATTCATAAAGTTAAAGATGCTTCTTTAGAACTTTCACAAACCTATTTTATTTCTATAAATGAAAAGGATAGAGTAAGAATCGCAGCAAATCATACTTCTGAGCATTTATTACATTCTGCACTTAAAAATATATTAGATAAAAATATTAAACAAGAGGGCGCTTTTAAATCAGCTCAAAAACTTACTTTTGATTTTCAATTTAATAGAAAAATAACACAAAAAGAAATAGATGAAATTGAAGAGTGAATTAAAGATAAGATTGCAAAAGAAATTAGAATTGAAGTTTTACATATGACATTAGAACAAGCAAAGAAAATTGGAGCAATGGCATACTTTGAAGATAAGTATAAAAAAATTGATGGAGATTTAAGAGTAATCAAGATGGGAAAATATTCTACAGAATTATGTGGAGGAACTCATTTATCAAATACTAAAAATATTCAAGACTTTAAAATAATAGATGTTTTTACAAGAGGTTCAAATACATGAAGAATTGAAGCTGTTTCAACAAACTATAATGTTAAGAAATTTGTATTGGATGCAATTGAAGCTTCTGCTGACAACATTAACTTTTGAATGAAAGAATATAAAAAAATGAATATTAGATCAAAAGAATTTACTGATGCATTAATTATATTTAGAGAATGTTTGGTACATCCTGATAAGCACTTTTCAAAAATTAAACATATTGAATCAGAAATTAGAAAAATATATGAGTTATTAAAAATTGATTATGAAAAGAAAAAAGAAATTTTTCTAATTAAATCTCTTAAAGAAAAGTTTAGTGACAAAATTTTATTTTTAGAAGGAATAATAATAAAAAATGTTGATAGCAAAGTTATTGTTAATGCTTTAACTGAACTAATTAACGAAAAACCAGATAAAACTTTTTTTGTCATAAATATTAACGAAGATAAAATTCAATATTTTGCTGCTCAAAATGAAAATAATAAAAAAAGAAATTTAAATGAAATTATTCAAAGAATGAATAAAGCTAGCGGCGGAAAAGGTGGTGGAAAGCCGAACTTTGCACAAGGTGGAACATCTAATACTAAATCATTAGAAAAAATAAAATCGGTTCTTTTAGGGTTAAATAAAAACTAATGAATATTTTAGCAATAGATTATGGAACAAAAAGAATTGGATTAGCAATTTGCTTGTTAGACATTGTTATGCCATATGGCAAAATAATAAATACAAATAATTTTGACATAATTCAGAAAATATCTAATATTGTGATTGAAGAAAAAATTTCTAAAATAATAATAGGAATCCCATTAAATAATAATGATAAAGACACCGAAATTAGTTTTTTAATTAGGGATTTTTCAAATGAGTTAAAAAATTGTATTAATAATATTGAAATTATTTTATTAGATGAAAAAAACTCTACAAAAGAATCTATTAATTTATTAAAAAATATTGGTTATAAAAATAGCAAGATCAAAGATCAAAAAGATTCTTTAAGTGCTGTTAATATTTTAAAT
>JBOGBI010000005.1:0-10893 GCA_051656145.1 Mycoplasmoidaceae bacterium | reverse complement strand
AGTAATCTTGATGTAACTGAAATTCAAAAAAAACTTTTAGCTAATAAAGAATTTGTATTGAGACTTAGATGTGAGGAAAAAGATTATATCTGAGAGGATTTAATTAAAGGAACAATATCAATTCCTAGTTCTGCAATGTCAGATATTGTTATTTTAAAATCTAATGGTTATCCTACTTATAACTTTGCAGTTGTAATTGATGACTATGATATGGAAATCACTCATGTATTAAGAGGCGAAGAACATATCTCTAATACACCTTATCAAATTGCAATTAAAGAAGCCTTAAGATTAGATAATGAAATTCATTATGGACATTTACCAATTATTATTGATACTAATGGTAAAAAACTTTCAAAAAGAAATTTAGAATTAAAACAATTTATTGAAGATTATAAAGCAATGGGTTTTCCATCAAGAGCAATTGTTAATTATATGTGCTTACTAGGATGAAGTCCAGTTGATAATAATGAAGTATTTTCATTAGCACAAGCAATTGAAAATTTTGATTTCAATGCAATAAGTTCTTCTCCATC
The DNA here is from genome assembly GCA_051656145.1 of Mycoplasmoidaceae bacterium. GTDB lineage: Bacteria > Bacillota_I > Bacilli_A > Mycoplasmatales > Mycoplasmoidaceae > CAMREV01. Next base: position 10,357 of record JBOGBI010000005.1, on the reverse strand, counting down.
TACATTTGATATAAAAAAAATGGAATGAATTTCAAAAAATTATTTTCAAATGATGGATGAAATTGAATACATTGATTTTGTTACACCATTTGTTAATGTAGAAAGTAGTTTATTTAAAAAAAATCATAACTTTTGTCTTTTAATGTTTAAAGATCAAATATCATATGCATCAGAATTAAATAATTTAATTGGTGATTTATTTGATATTGATAAAATAACGAAAAAATCTGCTACTGAAATATTAAATAAATATGGCAAAGACACAATTAAGACAGTTAATGATTTTAGATTAAATATTAAAAAAATTGAGGATTGAAATGTTGATGTGATCAAATACATTATTAATGTATTTGCTAAAGAATCATTAATTAAAGGTAAAAACTTTTATTCATGTATGAGAAGTGTGATTACATCAAAAACAAGTGGACCTGAATTGTATAAGGTTATTTTCTTACTAGGAAAAGATAATACTATTAAATATTTAAAAAATTTCATAGATACATTAGAAGTAAAAAAACCTAGAACAGTAAAAATATCAGTGAAGTAGCAAACTAATGACAAACAATTTTATTAAAGATCCAATATTTAAGGAAATAGATTTAAATAGAGATCCTATTATTGGTGAATTAATTTCTTGTAAAGAATTTCAAAGATTACAAGATATTATGCAATTAGGAATTTGCTATAAATTATTTCCAACAGCAATGCATAGTAGATATATTCATTCTCTAGGAGTTTATGAAGTAGCTTCTAGATTTTTAGATGTCATAGGTAGTAATTGTAGCAAAAAACATAAAAGACTTGTTCAAGTAGCTGCATTACTTCATGACTTAGGTCACGGGCCATTTTCTCATGTATTTGAAAGATTTGGTGGAAGTCATGAAAAATGAACATTAGACATAATAGTTTCTAAAAAGTCATCAATTAATAAAGTATTAAAGAAATATAGTGTTGATATTGATGAATTAATATTAATTTACCAAAACAAACATCCAATTAAGTGATTAAATCAAATTATTTCATCTGACTTAGATGCTGACAGAATAGATTATTTATTAAGAGATTCATATTTCATAGGAACTCACTACGGAACAATTGACTTAGATATTCTTTTAAGAAGATTTGAAATCATTGATGAAACATTAGCATTTTCAATAAAAAGCTTTAATATGATTGAAAGCTTTTTACTAGGAAGAATTTATATGAATATTGATATTTATGAAAATAAAAATCTAATGGTATTTGAATGAACATTAGAATTAATTTTCAAAAGATTAGCAGAACTTAAAAATGAATGAGACTTATATGAAAAAAATATCTCAATATCAAAAAAGTATGATTGAATTTATAAGAAAAAAGAAGTTAGCTTAGATTTATATTTAGAATTAGATGATTCATCATTAATTACATTTATAAATGAACTTACTAATGTAACAAAAGATGAATTACTTAAATTAATTATTAAAGGATTTAAAAGTAGTGAGAACTTCACATATATAAAACCAGAAGACTTTAATAAGAATATAAAAATAAGTAATAAAGATATAAGTAAAGATTATATTTACTCAGAAAAAACAATTAAACACAAATCAACATTCTCTAAAGAATCAGACAAACATATTGTTTTTTATGATAGTAATAATAATTTAATTGAATTTAGAAAAACTAAATTATTTGATAATTTAGAGAAACAAGTAAATATTTCTAAAATTGTATTGTTAAATAATAATTTTATTGATTAAAATAAATAGGGAGCTTGAAAATGAAACAGGACATAATTGATCTAGCATACGAGATTGCTAAAAAGAAATATAAAAAAGGTAAGTTTAAATATAGAAGCTTATTAGCTGAAGTTATTAAAAGCGATCCTAAGTTAAAAGATATGGGTGGAGATCTATATATTGAATTAATAAATGATATTAGATTTCTATCTTTAGGTAATGATGATTGAGCCTTACAAGAATACTATAGCTATGATGAGTTTGAAAAAATTGCAGCAGCTATGTTTGGTTTAGACAAAGTAGATATTGATCCAGAACTTTTAGAAGAGATGGAAGCTGAAGTACCAGTAGTAGCAATTGATGATGATGGAATAATAGAAGTTGATTTTGATTCAAAAGAAAAAAATATTGATTTAAAAGAAGAAGAAGAAGAAGATATATTACCTGAAATTCATAGTGAAGTAATAGATGAAATAGTTGATGAAATAGAAGATCTAGATCATGAAATAGAAGAGGATGAATAAAATGTTAAATTTAAATAAAAACAAATCAAGATTAGTTAATCTAATTGATATGACGAAAGATGCTCATAAGAACAAGTATGCTATCCCGCATATTAATACTAATAATTTAGAATGATTAGGAGCAATATTAGATGCTGCTCAAATAAATAATTCACCAATTATTGTTGGTGTGTCTGAAGGAGCTGCAAAATATCAATTTGGTTTTAAAAATATAGTTGATATGGTTAATAATGTAATGGAATACAAGAACATAACTGTTCCTGTATCTTTACATTTAGATCATGGTTCTTATGAAGGAGCTATTGCTGCATTAGAAGCTGGATTTCCTTCAGTTATGTTTGATGGTTCTCACTATTCAATTGAAGAAAATATTGAAAAAACAAAAGAAATCTTAATGCTTGCTAAAAAACACAATGCTTCTGTTGAAGCTGAAGTAGGTGCTATTGGTGGTGAAGAAGATGGTGTTGTTGGTAATGGAGAAGTTGCTGATCCAAAAGAATGTAAAATGATTGCAGATTTAGGTGTTGCAATTTTAGCAGCAGGAATTGGTAATGTTCATGGTTTATACCATAAAGATTGAAAAGGTCTTAAATTTGATGTTCTATCTGAAATTAATTCATTATTATCTGTAACTCCATTAGTTTTACATGGCGGAACAGGTATTCCAGATGACCAAATTAAAAAAGCTATTTCTTTAGGAGTTTCAAAAATAAATGTAAATACCGAATGTCAAATTGCATTTGCAGAAGCTACAAGAAAATATATTGAAGCAAAAAAAGATTTAGATAATGCTAAAAAAGGTTTTGATCCTAGAAAATTATTAAAACCAGGTGTTGATGCAATAAGAGATACAGTTACTGAAAAAATTATATTATTTGGTTCAAAAGACAAGGCTTAATTAAAATATGCTTCTATCAGCTGGTATTATAGGTTTACCTAATGTTGGTAAATCAACACTATTCAATGCTATTACAAATTCAAAAGTTGAAGCTGCAAATTATCCTTTTGCAACAATTGAACCAAATATTGCATTGGTAAATGTTGTTGATAGAAGGTTAGATAATTTAGCAGAAATAGTTAAACCAGAAAAAACGATTTATACAAATTTTAAATTCGTAGATATTGCTGGATTAGTTAAAGGTGCTTCTAAGGGTGAAGGTTTAGGAAATAAATTTTTACAAAACATTAGAGAAGTAGATGCTATTTGTCATGTTATTAGATGTTTTTCTAATAAAGATATTACTCATGTAAATAATATTGTTGATCCAATAACTGATTTAGAAATCATTAATTTAGAATTAATATATTCAGATCTAGAATTAATGAAAAATAGAATTGATAAAATAAAAAATAAAGCTAAATCTGGTGATAAAAATGCAGCTAAAGAACTTGCTTTATATGAATCTTTATTTGATTTTTTATCACAAGATAAATTACTTTGTAATATGGAAATAAATGAAGAAGATTTACCATTAGTAAAATCTTTAAATTTACTTACAATTAAACCTGTTATTTATATTGCTAATATAGATGAAGATGATATTACTAATCCAGAAAGTAATGAAAATTATCAAAATTTAAAAAATCACTTAAAAAATAAAACTATTATTCCAATTTGTTCTAAAATGGAACATGAAATTTCATTACTTCCAGAAGAAGAAAAAAAAACATTTTTAGAAGAATTTAATTTAAAAGATTCAGGTCTTAATGAAATAGTTAGAAGTGCTTATAGTATTTTAAACTTAGGAACATTTTTTACAATTGGAAAAATAGAAGTAAGAGGATGACCTTTTTATATATCTGATTTTGCTCCAAAATGTGCAAGTGTTATACATACGGACTTTGAAAAGCTTTTTATTAGAGCAGAAATTATTAAATATGATGATATGATAATTTACAAAGATGAGAATAAAATAAGGGAATTAGGTAAAGCCAAGATAGTTGGCAAAACATATCAAATAGAAGATGGTGACATTTGTCATTTTAAAATAAATAAATAGCTAGAAATAATAAGGGAGATATCATTATGGCAAAATTTAATGCTTTTCATAGAGAGTACGGTTGAATTGAACTAATATGTGGACCAATGTTCGCAGGTAAGTCAGAGGAATTATTAAGAAGAATTAAAAGATTAGAATATGCAGATGTTGAATGTCTTCTTTTTAAACCAAAAATTGATTCAAGAAATAAATCTTACATTAAATCTAGAAATGGTAAAAAAATGAATGCAATTGAATTCAATGATCCATTTGAAATATTTGAAGAGTTATTAAAAAATGTTAATCATCCACAAGTAGTTGCAATTGATGAAATTCAATTTGCTAATCCAAAAATTTTAGAAGTAATTGAAGTACTAGCTAAAAAAGGAATAATTGTTTATGCTGCTGGTTTAGATAACGATTTTAGAAATAACCCATTTCCTATCGTAAGTGCATTAGCTTCAATGGCAGAACACGTTACTAAACTTTCAGCAATATGTACTGAATGTGGTGCTCCAGGAACATGTACTCAAAGAAAAATTGATGATGAACCAGCTTCATATAATTCGCCTATTGTTTTAATTGGTAATACAGAATCTTATACAGTTACATGCAGAAATCACCATGAAATACCTGATAAAAAGTTTACAAAAAATAGTATTAAATTTATTAAAAATTACAAAGAACTTTAGAATTCTTTGTAATTTTTAATACATTCAAATATGATATCATCCATATCATAATATTTATATTCTGCTAATCTACCAACTAAGTAAAAGTTTTCTATTTTATTAGCCTGCTTCAAATACTTATTTAATATTTTTTGATTCTTATCATCATTTATTGGATAAAAAGGTGTATGAAATACTTTATCATTTTTATCATATTTACCAGGGTATTCTTTTGAAATAGTAGTTATATTTTTTTTATCTTGAAAAGTCATTTTCTTATACTCAGTTATTCTTGTCATTGTTTTGTGTAATGGGTAATTAACAACAGCTGTATCTTGGAATGAAGTTACATTATGGTTTTCAAATTTTATATTAAGGGATCTATACTCTAATTCCCCATATTTAAATTTGAAGAATCTATCAATCATTCCTGTGTAAAAAACAATAACTTCTTTTCCCTCAAAATAAATTTTGTTTTTTTTAATTACTAACTCATCAATAATATTTCTGTTGTATTCAATTTTTATGTTTTTGTCATCAATCATCTTTTCAAGCATTTTAGTATAACCATCAATTGGTAACCCCTGATATTTATCTAATGGAAAATAATTTCAATCTTTATTTAAATTTATTTTTACTCTTTCTAAAATAAATTTAGGTAATTGATCAATTGACTTACCTCACATTTTTGCAGTATATTTTGCATAAACATTTTCATAAACATAATTAACTATCTTTTTAGATTCTTTTGATTCTAATGTATTCAATAAATTTAAAATAGAAACAGCTTCACCTTTTAATTTTTTGTCTTTAATCTCCTTATTAAAGACTTCAAATTCTTTTGGAAATAATTCTTTTATTCCATCAAGGTTAATTGGAAGCTTGACTGATTTTTTTGTTAATTTTACAAGAACTTGATTTTTATAATTGTTAAATTTTGAAAATCTATTTACAAATTTTCAAACATCATCATATGAAGTATGAAAGATATGAGGGCCATATTTATGAATTAAAATTCCATTATTATTATAAAAATCATATAGGTTTCCACCTTTATGATTTTTTTCTTCAAAGATTTTGATTTTATGACTATTGTCTGCTAATAACCTTGCTATTGTACAACCAGCTAATCCAGCTCCAATAATTATAATTTCTTTATTCATATTATCTTAAAGTTTAATTATTCCAAAAGCATTTAATCATAAGAATATTCCAGCAAAAAACCCAAATGGTATTGTAAGAATACAAATAATTAATTCTTTACCTGTTGGTTTTTCACTTAAGAAATAAAGAAGAAATCCCAGTAGGGCAACTAGCGGTAATAACATTAAAACTAATGATACTATTTTTAATGGCTTCATATTTTTCCTTTCATATATTTTCCTTAATATTATAAAATAAATATAAATAAAAATAAACAATGTTTATTATTGTCTATTTAATACTCATTAGATCAATCTTTTCTATTCCTAGAATTGTTACATTTAATATGAACAGCAACCAAGTTGTTTAGCTTGGTATTTCCACCTTCTGATTTAGGGACAATTAAGTCAACATTTCATGCAAATTCACTTTTATTTAATTTTTCAATACTAAAATGAGAACCATATAACATTTTCTTATTACATCTACTACATAGTCTATGATTTCTTTCGTTACAATCTTGCTTTCCACAATCGCATTTTGCAGCTTGTTGTCACATTCTTTCTGTATTTGTTTTGTAAGCCATATATAACCTCTAAATATAATTATAAATAATATTTATTTGTTTATGAATTCTTTTACTACATCAAATAATTCGTTTGCAACATTAATGTCAAAACTTAATAAGTGTGTCCCTTGTTCAAACATAATTACATTTTTATATTGTTTTCCATCATTAAATAAAATTTTTGATCTCATATTGTCTTCACCAGTTTGAATGTATATAAAGTTTTCTTCTGGATTTTTCAAAAAATATCTTCATGCTCTCTTAAAAGATCTTCAAGATGCAATAACAACTTTATTACTTAATAATTTATTTCTAGAACTAAGGATTAATTTTTGAATTGCTTTATTGTTTGTGGTATCATGAGATAAAATTGTAACTCCATTTGTATTAATTCCAGTTAATAATGTTAAAACTACTTTCATTTTTAATAAAGTATTATTTCTTTGTTTTTTTGAAGTGTCTATAACTTCATAAGGCATGTTTCACCCCAATACCCCATTAATATTTTCAGGATATTTTTTTTTACATAAAAAAGCTATTGATGATCCTCAAGATTCCCCAATTATATATAGCTTTTTAATATTTGGATTTTGTTTTAAATATTCATTAATAACTGAGTTCATGTCATTAATATATGTTGTATGTCACATTGAAGGTCTTAATTTATTTTTTGATTGTGCTCTTGGATCATAAGAAATAAAATCAACATTATCAAAGCAAGGATAATTTAAGTATTTTATAAATTTTGCACTACCATTTAAACCGAAAGAACATAGTACTGCAGTGTCACTTTTTTTTAAAGGGTTTATTCTAACAAATGGAAAAGTTTTTTTTCCAACAATGAAATCAAATTCTTCTACTCTATGTTCATCAAATTGTCTCAAAACTAATCTCCCTTTATAAAATTCTAAATTGCTATCAATATAATAATGTTATTATAATATAATATAATATAATTATAAAAATTCGAAAATTTAAAGGTTATTTATGTTAAAGGATATTCTTGTATCTGTATTGATTCCATCATATAATGCAGCAAGATTCTTAAGAAAATCTATAAGTAGTTGTATTTATCAAACGCATAATAATATTGAAATAATAATTGTAAACGATGGATCTACTGATTCATCAGCAAATATTTTAAATGAACTTGAAAAATCAGATGAAAGAATAAGAATATATCATCAAGATAATAAAGGTGTAAGTGCTACTAGAAACAGACTAGTTTCATTAGCAAAAGGGCATTACATTTTTTTCTTAGATGCAGATGATACAATTCCTTTAAAAACAATTGAAAATTTACTTCTAAATTCGAATGAAGGCAAAACAGATATAGTTATTGGTAGAGCAAAACAGTTTTATAATTTTTCGCAAAAATTTTCGATTTCCTTTCCATTTATACCAACTTGAATTTACAAAAAAGACATGACTAAGTATGATTTTGTTAAATCAAATATGTGTCTTCTTTGAGGATATCTTATTAGAAGAGAATACTTCTTGTCTCTGAATATTTCCTTTAATCAGCAATTAAAATATTTTGAAGATATTTCTGTAGCAACATTGATTTTCTTAAAATCTAAAAGCTTTAAAGAAATTCGGAAGATTACATACCACTATAATAGAGGAAGTTATAATAAAAATAATATGTCTCATTTTCAAACAAGAGATACACAAAAAATGAATGATTTCTATTTTGCATTAAGAAATTTATTAAACTCATTTGAAAAAGAAAAATTTAATAGTGATAAAAAAATTATAAGATCAATTAATGGATCTTTTTTTCCAATTTTAACAGGTTATGATTTGTTAATAAAAAGTTTGACGACAAATTATGTTCTTAGATCTATTTTGAGAAACAAAATTATTTCATTAATTTATTATTATAATTATGAAATTTCTTTTTCTAAGACTTGATGAAAATCTATTCTATACTTTTATATAATAAATAGTTTTAAAAATTACATATTGCTTAATAAGGTAAAAAAAGTTTGTTATATAAATAAAATAGAAAATAAAAAAAGTTTTTTTTATGATTGCTATAAAGCTAAGAATTTCTTAGGTTCTTCAAGGTGACAAAGAAGTGAAAATATGTTTATAGTGGATTTTAATTTTATTAAAAAAAACAAAAGTAAATTTAAAATGAAAAGAAGTATATTCTTTTTATTAAAAATAAATCAAGAAGATAATTTAGATGATATATCATTATTTTTAAAACAAAATGATATTATCATTTTGGGATTTTCTTTAGAACCATTTACAGATATGAATAATTTTTTTAGATTATTCCCCAACACACTTTTTATTGATTTTAATTTAAGAAATTTTAATGAGAAAATGATTTCAAGTTTTGTAAATTCTTTTTCAAAAATTAGTCCAAATATAAGTTTATCAATCACAATAAAAAAAGAAAGACTTAAAAATATATCAAATGCAAATTTAGAAATTGATTTTTTATTTATTGAGGATAATAATGAATAAAAGTTTTACAGTAATAATTCCTTGTTTCAATGTTGAAAAATATATTTCGAAGTGTTTAGATTCTTTATTAAATCAAAACTATGATATTAATCTTTTACAAATTTTAGTTATTGATGATGGTTCAACTAATGCTGAATTAAAAAAAATTGTTAGTGATTACCAAAATAAGCATAAAAATATCGAATATTATTCAAAAGAAAATAATCATTGAGGTTCAGTGATAAACTATGTTCTTAAAAATAAATTGGCTAAAAATAATTATGTTTCGATTTTAGATGCTGATGATTTTTTACATAAAAATTGTTTTAAAATAGTTAATGAAAAAATAAAAGACAATGATGTTTTTGTTGGTTCATGCAAAGAATGAAATGGAACGAAATCATTTGCATATTTTTCAGCTTATTATTTTCCATTCAAAAGAGTTCTTAAAAATAATTTTCAAAAACAAACTCCAATATGTTTACCGATGTTATTCTTTTATAAAAAAGATATTTTTTATAAGACGAAATACTTAACAGAAAAAATTGCTCATCAAGATGGAGATTATACTTCTCAAATATTAAAAAATTCAAATAATTTAATTTTTACATATAAAACAATTGGATACTATTTTTCAATAAGAGAAGGTAATTCTATGAATCAATCATGAGATGAAAAAAGATTTTATGCTGAATATAATTCATGCAAAAAATTCATTGAATATGATATTCAAGAATTAATTGCATATAGACTAAATGTTAAAGGTTTTAAAAAATGTTGTAAGGAAAGAAATATTATTTTTGAAGTCAATAGAAAATTTAACTTTGAATGATTGCCATTTGGTTTTAATATTATTTATAAAATTTATTTTCATTTAATGGGCAATCATAAATTTTTTAAAATAAATAATTTAGAAAGAGAAAAAGATGAATAAAAGTTTTACAGTAATAATTCCTTGTTTCAATGTTGAAAAATATATTTCGAAGTGTTTAGATTCTTTATTAAATCAAAATTATGATATTAATCTTTTACAAATTTTAGTAATTGATGACGGTTCAACTAATGATGAACTAAAAAAAATTATTAAGAAGTATCAAGATAAGTATAAAAACATTGAATATCATTATAAAAAAAATAATCATTGAGGTTCAGTAATTAATTATGTTTTAGAAAAACAATTAGCTAAAAATGATTATGTGTCTATATTAGATGCAGATGATTTTTTAAGCAAAGATGCTTTTAAAATTATTAATGAAGTTTGTGATGATCATGATGTTGTATCTAGTGCATATAC
>JBOGBI010000004.1:0-1668 GCA_051656145.1 Mycoplasmoidaceae bacterium | reverse complement strand
TATAAAAGAAACAACTAAATTGGATCCAAAGTTTAATCGTGTTGCTGGTTCATCACATATTGGCAATTGCTATTGAAGAGGTTATTTTGATTGAAAGATTTATTTACTTTCAAGTTTTAAGCAAATAGAGTTAACTGAAAATCAAATTGGTGGACAATATTTAATGGATTATAAATTTGAAACAAATTTATTAAATCATGTAGAAGATTTTCATATTTATGAGCAAGGATTTGATTGACAATATTTTTCTGGTTTTGATTACACAATTTCAATTGAAAAAAATTTAGATAATAAAAAAGAAAGTAATGCTTCAAGTTCAAATTTCATAATTGACTTATTTAGTTCAAAAAATAGTTCAGATATAATTAAAACATTTTTAAGTATTAATCTACCACAAATGGAACAAAATCCAAATAATGCTTCTGGAATTTGAAATAAAAATGATTTAATAAAGAATAATTATGGGACCATATTTAAATTTTCTGATGATTTAAAATTATTAAAATTTATTAGTGAATATAGCAAGTCAAATAATGATAATTTTTTTAATCATAAAAATGAATTAAAAAGTCTTGAAAAAAAATTAATACAAAGCAAAATAATTAAACAGAAAAATAATAATGAAAGCTATTCTGTTGATGAAATAAATTTACTATATGAAAGAATAATTGGTTGGTTCAAAAATAATGAAATTATTGCTAATATTAGCATTAATGGTTCAGAAGGAAAAGATTATGTGATTTGAAATGGAAATTCATTTTTAAATGAATATGATTTTTTAAATGTCAATAGCAATAAAAATACTTTAAATATTAAAGTTAATTATATAGAAAATAAATTAAAAAGTTTTGAATCTAAAGTACTTGCTGGAAATTCAAAAACAAGTGATGTTTTTGGAGAATATAAAATAAATTATAGAAATGACTTTTCTGAAAAAGATATTGAAATTAAAAATTCATTTAATAAATGCATTCCAATTAAATTAGATGCCAATGTTGAAGATATTTTAATTCATGATGGGCAAAATGTTATATTTGTAAATAATAATGATTTAGCAAATTTTATTAATGATATTTTAAATCAAGAAATAGAAAAAGATTTATTTAAAAATATAGAGCTATTTGATTATTTAAAACACACTTTTTACAACATTGATGAAGTTTTAAGAAACTTTAATATTTATGAGAACAGAAAAACAATAAACCATAAACCAAATAATGATGACGGTATATTTTATGTTGTAGCAACAATTCCTAAATGAAATACAATAGATACTGTGAATAATTACAATGGAAATTTTAATATACAAGATAAAATAAACTTTATAAAAAATGTAAATAAGAATAGCATTAATATTATGGAACTTGTTTCAAATAATGAAGAAGACACTAATGGTTATTTCCTTTTAAAAATAAGAACAAATAAAACAAATTATCTTAAAAATTTTAATTACTTATTTAAAGTAAATTATATAGAAGAAAATAGCAACAATTTTTTTACAAATATTATTAATAAAAAATTCAAAAATATTGAAATAATAAATGATGTTATGATTGAAGGAATAACTCATGAAAAAATAAATAAAGAACTTAAAGAAAAAGATATTTGAAAGAATATAAAAAATAATTTTGAAAATTTATTTGATTATTCTGATTTTATATTTAATAA
>JBOGBI010000003.1:0-1676 GCA_051656145.1 Mycoplasmoidaceae bacterium | reverse complement strand
CTTAGAAGAAATTGATTTTACTATTTTTGATAAATATTGTGAATTAATAAGTAAATTTGTAAAAGGATTTGTTCAAAGAAAAATGGATTGAGATTCAGTTAATCCTAGAAATAAAGAAATTTATAGTGCTTATCAAGATGAAATAAAAGAATTTAATTCAACTAAAGAAATAAATTCTTTAGAAGATTTCCAAGAAAACAATGCTGAAGTTTTCAAAAAATTATTACAGTAATTAAAAAATACAATTTAAGAATTGTATTTTTTAATTTAATTCTGTGATTTACAAAACATACATGTTTTTCTTGAAGCAAAAAGTGCATATATTATTCCGAATGGAAAAAATAAAAATAGTAATAAGCAAAAAATTATAATTTGGCTAGTGCTATAATAAAAAGCTGTTTCTTTTCCGCAAAATCTACATACTGATATGTAAGGATTAACATATTCATTTTTTTGATTTTTCTTATTAAAGAATTCATAATCATATTTTTCTTTTTTTTCATTGTCAGAAAGAATTTCATATGCCTTACTTATTTCTTTAAATCTATCCTCTGCATCTGCAGATTTATTAAGATCAGGATGAAACTCTTTAGCTAATTTTTTGTATGCTTTTTTAATTTCTTCTTGTGTTGCATTATATTCAATTTTTAATATTTTATAATAATCCTTCATAAAAACCTCTGCTTTTGAAATTAAATTTTTGTGAATTTAAAATAATATACTTATTATTTTAACCTCTATACACTTCATCAAGTGTTCTATTTTGATTATCTTTAAATATTGTTCATCCATTCATGTTATGCGAAGCGGAAGCTAAGCAACCAGAGAAAGATGGTGAATTAATTCTTACATTTTTTAATAGTTGATATGCATTATCACCAATTGGTCTAACTCATTGATTACTTAACCATTTAGATAAAGTATCAACTCACTTATTAAATAGATTATTTAATCAATCTATATTTTGAATTTCTTCTTTCTTTAAATTCTTTGGACCATATATAATGCTTCCATTTAATAATGTTATTTCACCATTATCATAAGTAATGTTACAGTTTTTATAATTAAATACTTTTTGATTTGTATTTGATACATTAGTTTTTGTATTAAGTTCAATTGGTTCAGTTTTTAAAGTTCTATTATTATTTGAGTAAATAGGTTTTGTTTGGCTATAATTTCTTATTTCATCATTATTAGTTTTTGGTTGTTCTGATACTATACTAATAGTTTTATTTATATTTTCTATTGAGGTATCTTTATTTGGTAAAGTTTCAATTGGCATAGTTCTCATTGGATCATTAATAGATCTATATGAATTTTTTCTTTCAGCATGCAAATCAACAAAGGCTAGTAAGAAGTTGATATCATCAATCATTCTATTAATTTTTTTCTGTTCACTATCTACAAGATTTGGAGTTTTAAGTCTTTCTTGAATGTTTTCAATTTTTCATGCATCACCATCATTAAATTTATTGATGTAGTAATATTCTAAATAGTCAATAAATGTTTTTGATAATTTATTATTTTCATATGTAATGGCATATGCTTCTGCAAAAGTTATTTTTTTTCTATTGTGTTGTAATAAACGACTATATATATTATCACTTTGCCCAATATATACTATTTTTTCTCTTCTATTAACAAGAAAATAAATACCATAATTGTTTATATCATTT
>JBOGBI010000002.1:0-3126 GCA_051656145.1 Mycoplasmoidaceae bacterium | reverse complement strand
TATTAATAATATTGAAATTATTTTATTAGATGAAAAAAACTCTACAAAAGAATCTATTAATTTATTAAAAAATATTGGTTATAAAAATAGCAAGATCAAAGATCAAAAAGATTCTTTAAGTGCTGTTAATATTTTAAATAGATATTTAGGAAAAAATAATGGATCTTAAAAAAATAAAAGAAATATCTATTAAAAATAATATTCCAATTTTAAGAGATGGGGCTGCAGAATATATTGCAAAAATTTTAATAGATAAAAAAATAAAATCAATCTTAGAAATAGGATCTGGCATGGGTTATAGTTCAATGTTTTTTTTAGACAAAAAACCAGATATGAAAATAGTCTCAATTGAAAAAGATATTGATAGATATAATTTTTGTTTAAAAAATATAAAAAATAAAAATTTAATTTTTATAAATGAATGTGCATTTTTATATTCCCCAAATAAAAAATATGATTGCATTTTTTTGGATGGACCAAAAAGTAAACAAAAAGATTTATTTGAAAAATATTCAAAATTTCTTAATGAAGATGGATACATTATAATTGACAACATCTTTTTAAAGTTTATTAATAAAACAAGAAATAGTGAATCATTATTAAAAAAAGCAGAAGATTTTAAGTTATATTTAAATCAATTAAATGATTGAGAAATATATATAATTGATATTGATGACGGAATTGCAATTTGCAAAAGAAAGAAGAATTATGAAGATAGCTATTAAATGTGATGATTTTAAAACTGCAAAAAAACTAATAGATAAAAAAGTTGATTTATTATATTTTGGTATCAATAATTTTTCTTGTAGATTTAATAAATATATTGATTTAGAAACATTAAAAAAAATAGTTGAAATAAAAAAAGATTCAAAAATATCTGTTGTTCTAAATAACCTATATTCTGAAGAAGAAATTCCAATGCTTGAAAATTTACTAAATAGTTTATCAAAGATAAACATTGATGAATTATGTTTTCATGATTATGCTGTATTACAAATTTGTTATGAAAAAAAAATTAAATTTAAATTTCACTATAATCCAGAAACCCTAAATACTAATTATGGACAATTAGATTTTTTTAAAAAAAATAATATTCAAAAAATATCTCTAGCAAGAGAAATGACAAAACCTGAAATCAAAAAAATACTAGAAGAAAAAGATAATATTGAAATTGAAATTCAAGCACATGGATTCACATTTTTTATGCATTCAAAATGGCCAATGGTTTCTAATTTTAAAAAATATTTAGAATTAAAGAAACAAAAATTAGATAATTTAAATTACTTAGTAATTCAAGAAGAAAAAAGAAAAATGCCAAATCTAATCCAGGAAGACAAAACAGGCACACACATGTATTCTGGTTTTACATTATGCATATATGATTTAATACCTGAATTAGACAATTTTCAATTAGATAGCATTTTAATTGATAACATTTTTAGAGATGAAAATTGAACTTTAAAAGTTTTTGATATTTATAAAAAAATAATTACAAATTTAGAAATTAATGAAAATGATTTAAAAGAATTAGAAAATTTGGAAAGTGAATTTCCTATTTCTAAATCTTTTTTAGGCAGCTTTAAAGAAATGCCTCAAATGGAAAAGGAAGATTATGAAAAATAAGCATGAACTTTTAGCTCCAGCAGGCAATTATGAAAAAGCAATAATTGCATTAAATTATGGAGCGGATGCTATTTATATTGGCCCAAAAGCATATTCATTAAGAGCAAGAGCATCAAACTTTGATATTGAAGAAATAGAATTAATAACAAAATATGCTCATGAGAATAATAAAAAAGTATATGTTGTGTTAAATATAATATGTAGAAATGCTCATGTTCCTGGCTTCGCTAATTACTTTAAAAAAATTTCTGAATGTAAAGTAGATGGAATAATATGTGCAGATCCCTTTATCATTAAATCAATTAATGAAATAGATCCTAATATGCCAATTCATATTTCTACTCAACAATCTATTTCAAATTCTAAGTCTGCTCTTTTTTGAAAAAGAAACAATGCAGAAAGAGTAGTTTTAGCAAGAGAAGTTGATTATAGTAATTTAGAAAAAATAGTTAGTAATACAAAAGATTTAATTGAAATTGAATATTTCATTCATGGCGCTGTTTGCATTTCATATTCTGGAAGATGTACTATGTCTAATAATTTCTCGTATAGAGATTCTAATGTTGGTGGATGTGCTCATTCATGTAGATGAAATTACAAAGTTAGCAATAATGAAAAAAAAATTGAAAATTTTACAATGTCTGCAAAAGATATGAATTTAATTGAAGATTTAAATAAATTATTAAAACTAAATATTGCTTCATTTAAAATAGAAGGAAGAATGAAATCAGTTCATTATATTGCAACAATTGTTTCTTCATATAAAAAAGCTATTGATGAATTTATGCAAAGCAACAAACTCAATAAAGAATATGTCGAAGAAACTAAAAAAGCTGAAAACAGACTTACTTCAAATGCATATTTTGATGGCAATGCTGATTATAGTAAAATGTTGTACTCTTCTGACGAAAGAAAGGTTAATCAAAATTTTGCTTTTATTGTTGATGAAGATTTGAATGATAATTGTTATTTAGTTACTGCTAAAAATAATTTTAATAAAAACTATGATTTTGAATGTATAAGCTACAATCATGAAAACTTTAAATTTAAAATATCAGAAATTATAAATGAAGATGGAATTAGTATTGATGTTGTAGTTACACCAATGAAAAAATATAAAATAAAAATTATCGGAAATAATAAATTATCATATTTAGATATAATAAGAATATCTACCAAGGAGTTATAAATGAATTTATATGAATTTAAAATGAAAAATATTGATGGAGAGGAAATTGATTTTTCTAAATACAAAAACAAAGTTGTTTTAATAGTTAATGTTGCAAGTAAGTGTGGTTTTGCAAAGCAATATGAGGGCTTAGAACAACTTCATCAAAAGTATAAAGATCAAGGATTATGTATATTAGGATTTCCTTCTGATCAATTCAAACAAGAATTTAAAAATGCAAGTGAAATTAAAAATTTTTGTTCAACAAAATATAATGTAACATTCGAAATGTTTTCTACATTAAAAGTTAAAGGAGAAGAAATATCACCTTTATA
>JBOGBI010000001.1:0-1483 GCA_051656145.1 Mycoplasmoidaceae bacterium | reverse complement strand
TCTATTACTTTTTGCTCTTCTTCATTAAGGGTTTCATCAAACTCTTGGACTTTATCATTTTCATTTTTCATATTAAAGAAATTATATTATAAATATTTTTTAAAATAATAAAACTATATAACTTATAATATATTTTGATATCGATAACATAATTGTTATCTATTATCTTAGGAAGGATCAATGATGAAAATTTTATTCATTGGTGATATATCTGGTGAAGATGGGATTAGAGCCATCAAAGACAATGTAAAAAAAATAATTAAAAACGAAAAAATCGATTATGTCATTGCGAATGCAGAAAATACGACAGATGGCAGAGGGCTGAATTTTATTGATTATAAAAAATTAATGGATTATGGAATTAACTTTTTTACAATGGGAAACCATACTTGAAAACAAAAAGATTGTAAAATTGTTCTAAATGAGCAAAATATTATAAGACCAGCTAATTTGAGTAAAGAATTTGAATTTTATGATGTTGGAGTTGGTTCTAAAGAAATATTATTTCAAGATAAAAAAATAAGAATAACAAATTTATTAGGTAAATCATTAAACTTCAAAGATATGCAAACAAATCCATTTCATAAAATGGAT
Organism: Mycoplasmoidaceae bacterium; assembly: GCA_051656145.1. GTDB lineage: Bacteria > Bacillota_I > Bacilli_A > Mycoplasmatales > Mycoplasmoidaceae > CAMREV01. The sequence continues at coordinate 889 of JBOGBI010000001.1, read as the reverse complement.
GAAATTCTAAAAGAAGATAAATCAAATATTCATATTGTTGATTTTCATAGCGAAACAACAAGTGAAAAAAATGCATTCTTTTTAAATTTTAAAGGTAAAGTAGATGCTATTTTATGTACTCACACTCATGTACAAACTGCAGATGAAAAGATTAGAGATAAAACAGCTTATATTAGTGATGTAGGAATGACAGGTAGCGAATCAGGCATTATCGGTGCCAAACCAGAAACAATTATCCAAATGTTCAAAGAAGAAATTCAATTTTTTAAATTAGCACCAAATCTAGATAGTTATCAATTTTCTGCAGTTATTTTAGAATTTAAAAATGATGAAGTGATTGGCATTAAAAGAATATTAAAATATGAAAAATAAAAAAATCACTTGAGTGATTTTTTTATTTTTTAATACTTGATTCAATGCTTTCTATTAAATCTTTCGCAGTTTTCATTGTCATTAGTTTTTCATCTGGTATTGAGATTCCCAACTTCTCTTCTAGTTCAACAATCACTGTCATAGAAGCTAGTGAATCCAAACCTATTTCTTTAAAAGTTTTATTAATATTTGCTTCTGATAAAACAATGTTAATATTTTTATCTTTTAAAATTTTATTAACTTCATTGATAATTTCCATAACATAACCGCCTTATATATAATATTATAACTATACATTATTTTCTTATATCATTTTATTTTTTATTATATTATTGTATAATATTTATGTATAAATAATTTTATTTAAAACTATAAGGTATGTATGAAAAAACTTAATAAAGACATAATTGATAATGAAGAAATTAATACCGATGCTCAAAGCAATGAATCAATTGACATAACTTCAGATCAAATAATTACTCTTGAGAATTCTGAAAATGAAAATAATGACAATATT